>CAJYIX010000023.1 GCA_913775315.1 uncultured Sphingomonas sp.
TTCGACGCCCGCGCGGACCAGCTGCTGCTTGTCATAGGTCGCGGCGACGAGGACGCCGAACGTCTCGTCCTCGTTCTTCCAGCTGTACAGCCCCGAGCCGCGGATGCTGCCCTTTTCCGAACGATCGTTGTAGGTGTAGCCGCCCGACGCGAACAGCGAGTTGGCGTCCAGCTCCAGCGGACGGCGCGTGCGCACGATCACCGTGCCGCCGAGGCTGCCATCCTCAAGGCGCGCTTCCGGCGACTTGTACACTTCGAGGCGGTCGACCAGTTCCGGCGCCAGCAGCGAATAGTTGAAGGTACGGCTGGACGGATCGTTGTCGTTGCCGCCCCAGTCGGCCGAGGCGAGGCCGTGGCCGTCGAGCAGCAGGCGGTTGAGCGCCGGGTCGGTGCCGAGGATCGCCACCTTCTCACCCTCACCGAAGCGGCGGTCGATGCTGACGCCGGGCACGCGAGAGAGCGACTCAGCGACGTTGCGGTCGGGGAACTTGCCGATATCCTCCGACGAGATGACGTCGACGACGGCGTTCGCTTCCTTCTTGATCGCGATCGCGTTGCGAAGGCCGCCGCGGATGCCGGTCACGACGATGTCGCCGTCCTGCGCCTCGGCCTGCGCGCCCGAACTGCCCTGCTGCGCGGCATCGGCCGGCGCGGCGGCATCCTGTGCATGGGCCGCAGACGTCGCGACGATCGCGGTACCGGCCAGCAAAATCGCTCGAATCAGCATAAGAGAGCTCCCCAACCTCGAAACCGGCCGCGACGTCCCGGCCCGACCCGGATGCGACGATGGTCTATATTGGTATCGCTACCCGGCACATAAGATATGACCAATTTATAACGTCGAATCTACGGAAAAATGTCAGCCGGGTCGTTTTGACGATCGTTTTGCCTATTTCAGAGGGTTAAACGGGACAATCCGACCGACTCTCCTCCAACAGACGTAATTTTATTTCGCCGACGTGCATGATTTATGACGAATCGACTGATCGCGACTTGAACAATACCAGTTTATAACCTAACTCGAGTCGAACAGGGTGCGAATGGCGCCGCCGGGGGCAATCGATGACCTTTTCCGAACGCGTGGGGCAGTTCGATCCAGACAATCGCGCGCCGCTCTACGTCCAGCTCCAGCAGATCATCCGCGCCGCCATCGCCGACAAGCTGCTGGCGCAGGATGATGCGATCCCGCCCGAACGCGACCTGGCGACCGAGTTCGGCATCTCGCGGATCACCGTGCGCAAGGCGATCGAGGGGCTGGTTGACGAGGGGCTGATCGTCCGCCGCCGCGGCGCGGGCACCTTCGTCGCCGCGCGCGTCGAAAAGAGCTTCTCCAAGCTCTCCTCCTTTTCCGAGGACATGCAGGCGCGCGGCCGGGTGCCGAGCAGCGAGCTGATCCTGCGTTCCGAAGGCAGCGTCACGCCCGAGGAGTCGCTGTCGCTCGGCCTGTCGCCCGGCACGCGCGTCTATCGGTTCCAGCGTGTCCGCTATGCCGACAACGTGCCGATGGCGATGGAATATGCGACGATCGCCGGCCATTGCCTGCCCAGCGCCGAGGCGGTGGAGCATTCGCTCTACGCCGCGCTCGAGGCGACGGGGTGCCGGCCCGTCCGCGCGCTTCAGCGGCTGCGGGCGATCCCCTTCCCCGCCGAACAGGCCAAGCGCCTGGGGGTCGAAACGGGCCATGCCGGGCTGTTCATCGAGCGGCTCGGCTATTCGGCCGATGGCGAGACGATCGAGTTCACCCAATCCTATTACCGCGGCGACGCCTATGACGTCGTCGCCGAACTGAGCGCGATCTGATGGCGACGATCACCGACACGACACGCACGCTGATGCTGGCCGAGGCGGGCGAGGCGTCGGCGCGGGTCGCCGACACGCTGGCCCGCAACGCCTCCACCGCCGCGGCGCTGGCGCGCCATGTGGCAGAGGTAAAGCCCGCCGCGGTCGTGACTTGCGCACGTGGGTCGTCGGACCATGCCGCGACCTTTGCCAAGTACGTGCTGGAGACGCTGGTTGGCGTGCCCGTGTCGTCGGCCGCCCCTTCGGTCGCGTCGGTCTATGCCGCGCCGCTCCGGGCCGAGGGCGTGCTGCTGATCGCGATCTCGCAATCGGGGCGCAGTCCCGACCTGCTCGCGACGATCGACCGCTATCGCGCAGCGGGTGCGAAGGTGGCGGTGATCGTCAACGACGAAGCCTCGCCGATGGCAACGCGCGCCGACTGGCTGTTTCCGATCGGCGCGGGGCCGGAGCGGTCGGTCGCCGCTACCAAGTCGTTCATCCTCTCGCTCGCCGTGATCGCCGAGATTGCCGCGGTGCTGGGCAAGGACGCATCGCTTGGCGAGGCGCTGGATCAGTTGCCCGCTCAGCTTGCCGCGGCGTTCGACCTCGATTGGACCCCGCTGACGAGCACGCTGGTGGATGCCACCAACCTGTTCGTCCTCGGTCGCGGCTATGGCCTCGGCATCGCACAGGAAGCGGCGCTCAAGCTCAAAGAAACCTGCGCGCTTCATGCCGAGGCGTTTTCCAGCGCCGAGGTGCGGCACGGGCCGATGGCGATCGTCGGCGACAGGTTTCCCGTCATCGCCTTTGCCGGGTCGGGGCATGACGGCGACGATGTTCGCGCGGCGATGGGCGATTTCGCCGGCCGCGGCGCGTGCCCGCTGCTCGCCGACGCCAGCGGCTCGGGCGGCACCCTGCCCGCCATCGCCGCGCATCCGGTGATCGAGCCGATCCTGATGATCCAGAGCTTCTATCGCGCGGCGGAGGCGCTGGCGCGGACCCGCGGCCTCGCCCCCGACAGCCCCCCGCATCTGCGCAAGGTGACCGAGACGCGATGACCCGCCTCGCTTTCGAAAATGGCGGCATCGTCACGCCCGCCGGCATCCGCGACTCGCTCGCGCTGACGGTCGCCGACGAAGCGATCGAGCGCCTCGACCCGGCAGAGGGCACCGCAATCGATCTCGAGGGCGGGCTGCTCCTCCCCGGCTTCATCGATACGCAGGTGAACGGTGGCGGCGGCGCGCTGTTCAACGATGCGCCAACGCCCGAAACGATCGCCCGGATCGGCGAGACGCATGCCCGGTTCGGCACCACCGCTTTCCTCCCCACGCTCATCAGCGACACGCTCGATCAGGTCGCCGCCGCGCTGGATGCGGTGGACGATGCGATCGCACGCGGCGTGCCGGCCTGTGTCGGCGTGCATATCGAGGGGCCGTTCCTCAATGCCGAGCGCAAGGGCATCCACGACGCGCGGCATTTCCGCCCCCTCGACGACGAAGCGATCGCGCTTCTCACCCGCCCTAGCGCGGGCAAGGTGATGGTGACGCTTGCGCCCGAGCGGAACCACCCCGACGCGATCGCCGCGCTGACCGCGGCGGGGGTCATCGTCTCGCTCGGCCATACCAACGCCACCTACGATCAGGCACGGGCCGCGATCGAGGCGGGTGCGCGCGGGATCACCCACCTGTTCAACGCGATGTCGCCGCTGATCCACCGCGAGCCGGGGATGGTCGGCGCCGCGCTGGAGGACCCGAACGTCTATTGCGGGCTGATCGTCGACAATCGCCATGTGCATCCCGCGGTCCTGCGCGTCGCGCTCGCCGCGCGTCCCGCCGACCGGATGATGCTCGTCACCGACGCGATGCCGAGCGTCGGCAACGACGGCCGCCCCTTCACGCTGAACGGCGCGCCGATCCGGGTCGAGGACGGCGTGTGCGTCGATGCGAACGGGACGCTGGCTGGCTGCGACCTCGACATGGCGACTGCCCTTGTCAACACGCTGACGATCGGCGTGCCCGTCGAACGGGCGAGCGCGATGGCGTCGGGCAATCCGGCAGCGTTCCTGGGAATCGAGGCGACGCACGGCAGCATCGCCGCCGGGCGGCGCGCCGATCTCGTCTGGCTGGGTGCCGACCACCGGGTGCGCGGCGTCTGGATCGGCGGCGAGCGCATCCACTGACCGCCGCCACGCCCACGGACAACGAAAGGGAGACGATGGCCGACCTCATCACGCTCGCCGCCCCCTGTTCGGGCCTTGCGCTGTCGCTTGATGCCGTGCCCGATGGCGTGTTCGCCGGGCGGATGATGGGCGACGGCGGCGCGATCGACCCGCTCGAGGGCACGCTCCACGCCCCCTGCGACGGCGAGGTCCTGAGCATCCATGCGGGTCGCCATGCGGTGACGATGCGCGGCCCCGCCGGCGTCGAACTGCTGATGCACATCGGCATCGACACGGTGAGCCTGGGCGGCGCGCCGTTCGAGCTGCTGGTAACGCCCGGCCAGCGCGTGACGGCGGGCGAGCCGCTGATCCGCTTCGACATGGATGCGATCGCCCTCGCCGCGCCGTCGCTCGTCACCCCGATCGTCATCGTCAACGGCGATCGCTTCGCGGTAGCCAGCCGCATCGCCGGCCGCCGGATCGAGCGCGGTGAGGCGTTCCTCGACCTGCGTCCGCTGGCGATCGAGGGTGCCGACCCGGTCGCGGGAGGCAACCGCTTCGCCCGCCGCATCACCCTGTCGCTGCCGCACGGCATCCATGCCCGCCCCGCCGCGCGCATCGGCGAGCATGCGCGCCGCTACGAAGCGGTCTGCACCATCGCCAAGGGCGAGCTCAGCGCCAATGCGCGCAGCGTCGTTGAGCTGATGGGCCTTGCCGCGCATCTGGACGACGAGATCGAGATCGCCGCGACCGGCCCCGATGCCGAGCACCTCGTCACCGCACTGTGCGAGCTGATCCACGGCGGCATGGGCGAGAGGGTCGAAGTCGCCACCGCGTCGACGCCGCGCTTGCCGCTGCCCGAAGGGGCGATCGCCGGCGTCCCCGCCTCCCCCGGCCTAGCGGTCGGCCATGCCCGCTGGCTGCGCGTATCCGACCGCGCGGTCGATCGCGACGGCATGGGGGTCGAAGCCGAACAGGAATGGCTTGGCAAAGCGCTCGGTATGCTGCGTGACCGGCTCGCGGCGGAGGCGGGCACCAATCCGGTCGCGACCGCGCATCTGGAGATGCTGGACGATCCCGCCCTCACTGCCGCCGTCGATGCGGAGATCGCCGCCGGCCGCTCGGCCGGTCATGGCTGGCGCAGCGGCTGCCGGGCGATGGCGGAGCGCCTCGTCCTGACCGGCGACCGGCGTCTGGCCGAGCGCGCGGACGATTATCTCGACCTCGAACGCCGGGTGCTCGGCATCCTTGCGGGCGACGACGACATGGTGCTGAGGTTTGAGCCCGGCACGATCCTCATCGCCGACGACCTTTTGCCATCGCAGGTCGCGGCGCTCGGCACAGAGGTCGTCGGTCTGGCGGTCGGCGGCAGCGGGCCAACCGCGCACATCGCCATCCTCGCCGCCGGCCGCGGCCTGCCCGCCGTCGTCGCGATCGGCGAGGCGATCGGCGGCATCGCGGATGGCGCCGCGCTGATCCTCGACGGCACGACCGGCGCGATCGAAGGCGCGCCCGCACCCGGACGCCTCGCCGAAGCGCGCGCCGCGGTCGAAGCGGCCGCCCGCGCCGCCGCCGCGGCGGTCGCGGCGGCCGCCGACGCCGCGGTCACCCGCGATGGCCACCGGGTCGAGGTATTCGCCAATCTGGGCTCGCTCGCCGATGCCGAGGCGGCGGTCGCTGCCGGGGCCGAGGGATGCGGCCTGCTGCGCACCGAGTTCCTGTTCCTCGACCGCGCCAGTCCGCCGGATGCCAAGGAACAGGCCGCGCTTTACGACCGGATCGGCGCGGCGATGGCGGGGCGGCCGGTGATCGTCCGCCTGCTCGACGTCGGCGGCGACAAGCCCGCACCCTATCTCGACTTCGCCACAGAGGAGAACCCGGCACTCGGCCTGCGCGGCATCCGCGTCGGCCTGACCCACCGCGCCATCCTCGAAACACAGGTTGCCGCGATCCTGCGCGCGGCCGAGCATCACGACCTGCGCATCATGGTGCCAATGATCGCCAGCGTTGAGGAGCTGGAGGCGGTTCGCGCCGTGGTGATGGCGGAAGCGGCGAGGATCGGGCGAACGCGGCCGATTCCCCTTGGCATCATGGTCGAGACACCCGCCGCCGCGATGATCGCCGCGCAACTTTCCGCGCGCACCGACTTCTTCTCGATCGGTACTAACGATCTCACCCAATATGCGCTGGCGATGGATCGCGGCAATCCGGCGGTTGCGGGCGGGATCGACGGCCTGCACCCCGCCGTCCTCGCGCTGATCGACGCGACCGCGCGGGGGGCCGAACGCCACGCGCGCATGGTCGGCCTGTGCGGTGGCCTTGCTTCCGACCCGCTCGCGGTGCCGCTGCTGATCGGACTCGGGGTCGAGGAACTGTCGGCGACCCCGAACCGCGTGCCGGAGGTCAAGGCGCTGATCCGTCGCCTCTCACGCGCCGACTGCCGCGCACTCGCCGACGCGGCCCTTGCCGCCGCCACCGCTGCGGAGGTCCGCGCGCTCGCGCTCCGCTTCCAACAGGAGTTGCCGGCATGAAGACGCTGCTCGCCGCGCTGCAATCGATCGGCCGCGCGCTCATGCTGCCGATCGCGGTGCTGCCCGTCGCCGGGCTGCTGCTCCGGCTCGGCCAGCCCGACCTACTCGACGTGCCGCTGCTGGCGGCGGCGGGCAATGCGCTGTTCTCGAACCTCGGTCTGCTGTTCGCGATCGGGGTCGCGACGGGGCTGGCAAGGGACGGCAACGGCGCGGCGGCGCTGTCGGGGGTCACCTGCTACCTCGTCGCCGTTCACGGCGCGCGTGCGCTGCTCGACGTGCCGGCGGCGACGACCGCGGGCATGGCGACCGATGTCGCCGCGACCGTCGCCGACGCGTTCCGTGCCAAGGCGATCGCGCGGCTCGACGTCCCGATCGGGATGATCGCGGGCATCGCCGCGGGACAGCTCTACAACCGCTTTTCGGGGATCACCCTTCCCGCCTATCTCTCCTTCTTCGGCGGGCGGCGGTTCGTACCGATCGTCGCGGGGATCGCGGGCCTGCTGCTCGCGGGCGTGATCGGCCTCGGCTATGGCGCGCTCAGCACCGCGCTCGACCATCTCGGCACCGCGCTCACCGCGTCGGGATCGGTGGGGCTGTTCGTCTTCGGGGTGCTCAACCGACTGCTCCTCGTCACGGGACTGCACCACATCCTCAACAACATCGCCTGGTTCGTGCTTGGCGATTATCAGGGGACGACGGGCGACCTGCGCCGCTTCTTCGCCGGCGATCCGAGCGCGGGCAAATTCATGAGCGGCTTCTTTCCCATCATGATGTTCGGCCTGCCCGCCGCGTGCCTCGCCATCTATCGCAACGCCCGGCCCGAACGGCGCAAGGAAGTCGGCGGCCTGCTCGCCAGCCTTGCCGCCACCTCGTTCCTGACCGGCGTGACCGAGCCGATCGAGTTCAGCTTCATGTTTCTCGCCCCCGCGCTCTACGTGGTGCATGCGCTGCTGACGGGCGCGGCGATGGTTGTGATGGACCTGCTGGGCGTCCATCTGGGCTTCGGCTTTTCGGCCGGGCTGTTCGACTATGTTCTTAATTTCGCCGCCTCGACCCGGCCGCTGATGCTGCTGCCGGTGGGGGCGGCGTTCTTCGCGATCTACTTCCTCGTATTCGATCTCGCGATCCGGCGCTTCAACCTTGCGACGCCTGGGCGTGAGACGGTCGCGGCACCGATTGCCTCCGCTGCCGGCCCCGCCGCCCCGCGCGCCCAACGCTTCCTCGCGGCGCTGGGCGGCGGCGGCAACATCCTGACGCTCGGTGCCTGCACGACGCGCCTGCGCCTGATGGTGGTCGATCCGGGCCGGGTGGACGACGCCGCGCTTAAGGCGCTGGGAGCCATGGGGATCCTCCGCCCCTCAGCGGGCACGGTGCAGGTGATCGTCGGCCCGGTTGCCGACGTGATCTGTGCCGAGATCGCCGCGCTGACCGATCGTGAAAGCGCGCCGGAAGCGCCCCCTCCGGCCACGTCCGCGCGGGCCGTCCGCCCCGCGGCGGCGGTCGTCGAGGCGATCGGCGGCGCGGCGCATCTGAAGGCCGCGAGCCTTGCCGCCGGTCGCCTTCGCCTCGATCTCGGCGGCGCATCGGTATCCGCGTCGAGGCTGGAACAGGTCGCCGGAGTCGCGGCCGCGGTCGAGGTCGGCGGCGGCGTCTGGCACCTGCTGGGCGACCCCGCCGCGCTGATCGCCGACTGACGCGCGGGGCCGGGCGTTGCGCTCGGCCCGGCGACGCGCCAGACCGGCATCATCGAAGCCGGAGGACCCGTCATGAAGAAACTCGCCCTCGCCCTGACCGCCGCGCTCGTCGCCGCACCCGCCGCGGCGGCGGACATTTCGACGCACGTCCTCGACCTCGCGCGCGGGGTCGGTGGCCGGGGCGTGCCGGTCGTCCTCTCCCGCCGCGCCGCCGACGGCCGATGGCAGCGGGTCGCCGCGTCGATGACCGATTCCGACGGCCGCATCCGCCATTTCGATGAGAAGGCCGCGTTCGAGCCAGGCGTCTATCGCCTCGACTTCGACATGACCCGCTATCCCGACGCGTCGGCCAAACCGTTCTTCCCGGAAATCACGCTGACGTTCAGCGTCACCGATGTGAAGGCGCATTACCATGTGCCCGTCGTCGTCAGTCCGTTCGGCTATTCGACCTATCGCGGGAACTGACGCCGCGCGCTATGCCGCGTGCCCAATGGAAGTGGAGAGGATCGACCGAATGGACCGCAGGCTCTTTCTCAGCGGCAGTGTTGCCGCGCTTGCCGCGCATGGCGGGCTGATCGCGCAGGTCCGACGCGCGGCGTCGCCCGGCAGGGGCGATACGGCCATGCGGCGGCTGATGGACGCGTTCTGGGACGAGGAGCTGGCGCTGATGCCGGAAACGGCGACGCAGCTCGGCCTCGACACCGGCATCCACGCCGGCGCGCGCTCGCGCCTCAACGACTATTCGGCCGCGGGGCGCCTGCGCTGGGTGGCGAGCCGCAAGGACCGGCTGGCCCGGCTGAACGCGATCCCCGACGCGGCCTTGTCGCCCGCCTGGGCGACGAACAAGGCGGTGGTCGCCTATGCTTATGAGCAGGCGCTGGCGGGCGGCACCCGCTATCGCTTCGGCGAGCCGGGGACGGGCTATGCGCCCTTCTCCCCCTATGTCGTCAGCCAGCTGACCGGCGCCTATGCCTCGGTCCCCGATTTCCTGGCCTCGGTCCATCCGGTGAAGACCGTGCGCGATGCGGAAGCGTATCTGGCGCGACTGTCGGCTTTCGACGCGGCGCTCGATGCAAATACCGCGACGCTGCGTGCCGATGCGGCAGCGGGCGTGCTCGCGCCCGACTTCGCGCTCGATGCCGCGCTCGCGCAGTTGAAGGCGCTGCGCTCGCCCGCCGCGCGCGCCAACGGCTTCACCACCGGGCTTGCCGAGCGGACCGCCGCCGCGAAGATCCCCGGCGACTGGGCCGCCCGCGCCGCCGCGATCGTCGAGCGCGAAGTCTATCCCGCGATCGACCGCCAGATCGCCGCACTGACCGCGGTGCGCGGCAAGGCGCGGTCCGAACCCGGCATCTGGGCGATCCCGAACGGCGATGCCTTCTACGCCGGCGCGCTCGAGTTCCAGACCACGACCACGCTCACCCCGGACGAGGTGCACCGGCTGGGGCTGGAGCAGGTCGCGGCGCTCGATGCGCAGCTCGATCCGCTGCTGCGCGCGCAGGGGCTGACCAGCGGCAGTGTCGGCGACCGGCTGACCGCCTTGTCCAAGCGGCCCGACCAACTCTATCCGAACACCGATGCGGGCCGCGCCGACCTGCTCCGCGCGCTGGAGCGGCAGGTCGCCGACATTCGCGTCAAGATGCCGCAGGTGTTCGCGACGCTGCCCAAGTCGCCGGTCGAGATCGTCCGCGTGCCGCCCGAGATCCAGGACGGCGCGCCCAACGGCTATGCCACCAGCCCCGCGCTCGACGGGTCTCGGCCGGGCCGCTTCTACATCAACCTCAAGGACACGGCCGAGTGGCCGAAGTTCACCCTCCCCACCCTCACCTATCACGAGGCGCTGCCCGGCCATCAGTGGGAGGGGTCGATCGCGCTCGCCTCGACCGACACGCCGATCCTGCGCCGCGCGGGCATGGGCTTTGCGGCCTACGGCGAAGGCTGGGGGCTCTATGCCGAGCAGCTCGCCGACGAGCTCGGCGTCTATGCGAACGATCCCGTCGGGCGGATCGGCTATCTCCAGTCGCTGAAGTTCCGCGCCATCCGCCTCGTCGTCGACACCGGCATGCACGCCAAGCGGTGGAGCCGGGCGAAGGCGACCGATTACATGGTCCAGACGACGGGCTTCGCGCGCGGGCGGGCGCAGCGGGAGATCGACCGCTACGCCGTCTGGCCCGGCCAGGCATGCAGCTACAAGGTCGGCCATACCGAATGGGTGCGACTGCGAGAGGCGGCAAAGGCGCGCGCGGGCGCGCGGTTCGACATCCGCCGCTTCCACGACGTCCTGCGCCAAGGGTCGATGCCGATGGTCGTGCTGGCGAAGCAGGTCGCGGCGCTGTTCCCGGAGGCTTAGGGCTTCTTGCGCCGCCCGGTCATCAGGTCGGGCTTGGGCGGCGGGGTCCAGCCGGGCGGCGGGGTCACCGCCTGACGGCTGCTGCCGAGGCCCATGCGACCGGGTTGCTGGCGCGCGATCCCGGCGGTGTCGGCCGACGCCGCATCCTCGGGCGCCGCGCCGCCGCGGATCAGCGCGATCCGGTCGCGCAGCCGCCGCGCCGCCTCGAAATCGAGCGCCGCGGCGGCGGCCTCCATCTCCGCCTGAAGCCGGTCCAGCTCGTCGCTCATCCGGCCCGGACCTCTCCATCCAGCCCGTCGGTCTTGCCGGCCATGCCGGGCACTTCCTCGAGCTGGCGAAGGCTGTCGAACCGGCCGCGCTCCTCGCGATAGCGGACGATCTCGAACCCATGGCCCTTGAGCGCGGGCACCGCGTCGATCGCCTCGGCGGTGGCGGTGTTGAGGTCGAGCATCAGAGGTTCGCCTGTTCGTCCGCCGACAGCTCGGCGTCGGGCGGATAATAGAGTTTCGCGCATTCCTCGCGCAGGCAGCCGCCCTCGATCACGATGTCGTCGCGATACGCCTCTGCGATGAAGTCGAGCGTGTCGATGTGCCGCGCCTCGAAATACATCTCGTGTACGTCGTCGCGGCCGGCGCCGTACACGACGCGGCCGACCTTCGACCAGATCGAGGCCATGGTGCACATCCCGCACGGGTGCAGCGTTGAATAGAGCGTCGCCCCACGAAGCTCGAGCTCGCCCACCCCCTCGCACCCGCGGCGGATCGCCATCATTTCGGCATGGGCGGTCGCGTCGGGTAATTCCTGCGTCTGGTTGCGCTCGGCGGCGATCTCTCGCCCATCGAGGACGATGACCGAGCCGAGCGGCGAGCTTGCCGGGTCCGATCCCTTCGATCGCGCGATCTCGATCGCGCGGCGCATCCAGCGTTCGTCGTCTTGTGTCATCGGCACCTCCGCCACGCTAACGCCGCGAAACGCGTTTGGCCCCATCGCGCGACCAAAGCGTTGGTCGGGGATGCAGATGATCTCCTTCCCCGACGGCACTGCCGTCCCCGCGCTCGGCCAGGGCACCTGGATGATGGCCGAGGATCCCGCCCGCCGTTCCGCCGAGATCGCCGCGCTGCGCGAGGGAATTGACCTCGGCCTGACGCTGATCGACACCGCCGAGATGTACGCCGACGGCGCATCCGAAGACCTGGTGGGTGAGGCGATCGCAGGGATGCGCGAGCAGGTGTTCCTCGTCAGCAAGGCGTATCCGCACCACGCCTCCGCCGATGCGCTACCGAAAGCGTGCGAGGCGAGCCTGAAGCGGCTCGGGACGGACCGGCTCGACCTCTACCTTCTCCACTGGCGCGGGCGCGTGCCGCTGGCGGAGACGGTGGCGGCGATGGAGCGGCTGGTCGACAGCGGCAAGATTCTGCGCTGGGGGGTCAGCAATCTCGATGCAGACGACATGGCCGAACTGGTCGAGGCGGGCGGGGCGGCGTGCCAGACCGACCAGATCCTCTACAACCTGACCCGCCGCGGGCCGGAACACGACCTGATCCCGTGGCTGGCCGAGCGGCGGATGCCGGTGATGGCGTACAGCCCCGTCGAACAGGGGCGGCTGCTCGGGCATGATGCTCTTCGCCGGATCGCCGAGGAGCGCGGCGCGACGCCCGCACAGGTCGCGCTGGCCTGGTTGCTCGAAAAAGGCGTGATCGCGATCCCGAAGGCGGGCTCGGCGGCGCATGTGAGCGAGAACCGCGCGGCGGCGGACTTTGCGTTGACGGCGGAGGACCGCGCGGCGCTCGGCGCCGCCTTCCCGGCTCCACGCGGCCCAGTGCCGCTCGAAATGCTCTGACCGGGCGGCGGTTCGACCCGCCGCCCGGTCATCCAAGTTACCAGATGCGGACGCGCTGTTCGGGCGTCAGATAGAGCTTCGATCCCGGCTGCGGCTGGAAGGCCGGATACCAAGGGTCGAGGTTGCGGACGATCCAGCCGCGCTGCGCCGAGGGCGAGTGCGGATCGGTGAGCAGCCGGTTGCGAAGATCGGCCTCGCGATAGTTGCGCCGCCACACCTGCGCCCAGCCGAGGTAAAAGCGCTGGTCGGCGCTGAACCCGTCGATCACCGGCGCCGGCTTGCCGCCCAGCGACGCCATGTACGCGTCGTGCGCGGTCGTCAAACCGGCGAGGTCGGCGACATTCTCGCCCAGCGTCAGCGCGCCCTTGAGCTTCATGCCCGGCAGCGGCTCGTACGCGTCGTATTGCGCGACGAGCGCGTCGGTGCGCTGCTTGAACGCGGCCACGTCGGCGGGCGTCCACCAGTCGGTCAGGCGCCCCTCGGCATTATACTTCGCGCCCTGGTCGTCGAAATGGTGGCTGAGCTCATGGCCGATCACCGCTCCGATGCCGCCGTAATTGACCGCGGGGTCTGCGTTCGGGTCGAAGAACGGCGGCTGCAGGATCGCGGCGGGAAAGACGATCTCGACCATGCCGAAATTGGCATAGGCGTTGACCGTCATCGGGGTCATCCCCCACTCCCACCGCTGGAGCGGCTTGCCGAGATGGCCGATGTCCCACTGATGCGCCCATTCGGCGGCGCGCACCTTGTTCCCGAATGCATCGCCTGGCGTGATCGTGAGGTTCGAATAGTCGCGCCAGCGGTCGGGATAGCCGATCTTTGGCGTGAAGGCGGCGAGCTTTGCATGCGCCTTCGCCTTGGTCGCGGGGGCCATCCAGTCGAGCTGGTCGATGCGGCGGTCCATCGCGGCGATGACGTTCTTGACCAGCGTGTCCGCCGCCGCCTTCGTCTCGGGCGGGAAGTAGCGCGCGACATAGACCTTGCTGACCTCGTCCTCCAGCGAATCGCTGGTGAACTCGACCGCGCGCTTCCACCGCTCTTCCTGCTCCGGCGTGCCCGACAGGACGGTGCCGCGGAACGTGAACACCGCCTGGTCGACCTCGGCCGGCAGCACGTCGGCATATTCCTCGAGGCTGCGGACGATCAGCTGGTCGCGCAGCACCGCGACCGGCGTCGCGGCGATCAGCTTGGCCTCGCCCGCCAGCGCGGTCGGCTGCGTGACAATCAGCTCTTTCACCGGCGTGCCGACCCCGCGAAGATAACCGGCGAAGTCGAAGCCCGGCGCCATCCGCGACAGGTCGGCCACGGTCATCTTGTTATAGACCTTGTCGCGGTTGCGGCTCTCGACCCGCGTCCAGTGCACGCGCGCGATGCCCGTCTCGAAATCGAGGATCGCCTTGGCCCGCGCGGGCGCATTCGCCTCGCCTGCCAGCGTCAGCATCTTCGTCAGATGGCCGAGATAGGCATTGCGCGTCTCGGTCAGCTTGGCGTCGGTCGACAGGTAGTAATCGCGGTCGGGCATGCCGAGCCCGCCCTGCGCCAGGCGAACGATATAGGTCTCGGGCGCCTTGTCGTCCTGGCCGACGCCGCTGCGGATCGGGCCGCCGATGCCCATGCGGTCGGCCTGCGCCAGCAGCGCGGCATAGCCCGACTTGTCATTGAGCGCCTTGATCCTGCCCAGCCAGGGCTGGATTGGGGCGAGGCCCTTGGCGTCGATCGCGCCCCGGTCGAGATAGGTCGCGTAGGCGGTGCCGATCTTCGATCCGTCCTGTGCCTTCGCTTCGTCGAGGAGGGTGCGCGTCCGCTCGGTCGACAGGTCGGCGAGCACGCTGAACATGCCGTAGTTCGACTTGTCCGCCGGGATCGGCGTGCGCGCCGCCCAGCCGCCATTGGCGAAATTGTAGAAGTCGTCGCCCGGCGCGACGGCGCGGTCCATGCCGGCCACGTCGAAGCCGAAGCTGCCAATCTGGGGTTTAGCGTTCGCGGCGGGGGCGGCGCTCGCCTGCTCGGACACGGCAGCCTCGGGACGGCCCGAGGACGCGCAAGCGGCGACCAGCGAAACCGAGGCAAGCAACACACTGGTACGGATAAGCTTTACCATGGACATCCCACTCATCTGATTATCGAGTGGCGATGTAGCCCCGCGCGCGCACAAGGCCAACATGGTAACTGATTTTACCGCTTTAGGGCCGGGGCGACGCGTCGCCGCCCCCGGCGCGTCGTTACTTGGCGACGGGCGCCGCCACCGCGGGGGTCGCCGGGACGACGGGGGCGAGCGTCATCGGCTTGGCCTCGGCCACCGGGTCGAACGGCACGTCCTCGTTGATGAAGCCCGTGGCGGGCGCGCCGATCGGGATCACCGCGCTCGTGCCCGTCATGAAGAAGCCCGCCGGCAGGAAGACGACCGCCGACACCGCCGCCGCGCCGCCGCCGGCCGCGACGCCCTTGTCGTCGATCTCGCCGGTCAACGGGATGACGCGGCCATTGGCGGTCACCGACACCATCCGTGCCTTGATATAGCCCGACTTGCCCCACATCCCCTTGTTGCGGATCTCGGTCACTTCGCCGACCGCGGGGCTGCCGACCGGAATGACGACGTGGTTGTTGACGAGCACCGCCTCGGCCACTTCGAGGTTGAAGCGCTGGCCGGGCTTCAGGTTCTTGCCCTTGGTGGTCAGCATCTCGCGCACGCGCAGCGGCACCGGCGTGCCCGTGCGCAGGACATTGTCGGCCTTGCCCACCGCCATCGGGCCGGCGGCGACGGCCGGCGCAGACTGCGGCACGGCGGTCTGGGCCAGGGCGACAGGCGAAAGGGCGCACGCGCCCGCAAGCGCCACGATCATCAACTTCATTTCGGAACCCCCCGATCGAATCGCCGGTCCCCCGACCGGCACGCGCCCGAAACAATGGCAGGACGACGACAAAGTCAATCGCGCCAGATACTTTCGCGGCAAAGTCGGACCAAACTATTCGCCGGGTCAGTGGCGTGAGGGGATGCTTTCCATCTCGAACAGGCGGTCGATCTCGAGCACCAGTTCGCGAAGGTGGAACGGCTTGGACAGGACGCGTGCCTGCGGCATCGCCTTGCCCGCCTTCAACGTTACCGCGGCGAAGCCGGTGATGAACATCACTCGCATCTCCGGCGCGATATCGCCCGCGCGCTGGGCGAGCTCGATACCATCCATCTCGGGCATGACGATATCGGTGAGGAGCAGGTCGAACGGCTCGCTCTCGATGAGCGGCAGCGCGGCGGTCCCGCGGTCGACGGCACTGACGAGATACCCCGCGCGTTCGAGCGCGCGCGTCAGATATTCACGCATCACCGTGTCATCCTCGGCGAGCAGGATTCGGTACATCGTCACCCCTTTGATCGAGGTGTCCGTGTATGACGAAAGGGCTTAAGATTTTCCAGCCGCGGCGCCGATCCTGCGACGGGCCGATTGCCCCGTCGTCGCACGCCTTCTAGCGTGCGCGCCGTGACCACCGCACCTAGCCGCAGCTTCGACCTGTACGGCCCCGCCGTCCCCGACAGTCCCGTCGTCGTCAGCGTGCCGCATGCCGGCCGCGACTATCCGCGCGAACTGGTCGAGGCGCTGCGCGTCCCGCTGCCCGCGCTGCTGCCGCTGGAGGACCGGTATATCGATGCGATCGGCCTTTCGGCCCGGCGCGGAGAGACGATGATCGTCGCGCGTCGCCCGCGCGCGTGGATCGACCTCAACCGCAGCGAGCGGGAGCGCGATCCGCTGGTCGACGACGGCGCCTCGCCGCTCGCCGCGCCGCAACCCTCGATCAAGCTGCGCAGCGGCCTCGGCCTCGTGCCGCGCCGCGTCGCCCCGGCGGGCGACCTGTGGCGCGGGCGGTTCGCGGGCGAGGCGATCGACCGGCGCATCGTCGAGGATCACCGGCCCTATCACGCCGCGCTGGCCGCATCGCTGGCGGCGGCGCGCGACCGGTTCGGCACGGCGATCCTGATCGATCTCCATTCGATGCCGACGCTCGGCACGGGCGAGCCGCAGATCATCCTCGGCGATCGCTTCGGCCGCGCCGCGAGCGACGCGGTCGTGGCGGTGGCGGAAGCGGCTGTGCGGCGGCATGGCCTCACCACCGCGCGCAACGCGCCCTATGCCGGCGGCCACATTCTCGAGCGACAGGGTAATCCCGCCGTCGGCATCCACGCGATCCAGGTGGAGATCGACCGCCTGCTCTATCTCGATCCGCTGACGCTGGAGCCCGGTGCGGGCGCGCGGGCGATCGCGGCGATGCTGCGGTCCATGATCGACGCGCTGGCCGACCTGATCCTCGCGACCGCTGCCGCCGCAGAATAACCGCCCATAAAAAACCAGCCGATGCTGAAAGCACCGGCTGGCCAAGGTTCAGGGAGGAGACACGCCCTAGAGCGTGTCGTACAGCCCGGCGAAAGGGGGGACACCAGACCGTACTATCCAAATATAGGCGCCCGGACCTGTGGCGCAAGAGGCACGATCAAGAAAAAACGTACCGTAGAAACGCGATCGCCCCGAACCGTTGCCGGTCCGGGGCGACAAAGGTTGCCATGTGGCCGGCGACCCCGCGGCGATCAGTTGGTCGTCAGCGGCACCGGCTGCTGCGGCATCTTGCCCTGGCGCATCTGCTTGCCGAAGAGGTCGCGCATCAGGCTGAGCGAGAAGAGGTGCGCGTAGATCAGCGGCAGCATGCCGTTCTGCTGCATCTTGCGAAGCTGGTCGCCGCGCAGTTCGTTGAGCTTGGCCTCGTCGATCATCTGGAAACCGCGATAGACGAAGGGCTGCGCACCCTCTGGCTGGATCGAGATCTCGCCGTCCATCAGCAGGCCCTGCTCCTTGAGCTCGGTCATGAACTGGCTGGTGCGCTGGCCAGCCTGCTCGAACTGCTCGGCGAAGCTCAGGATGTTGCGCGTCAGCTCGGTCGGCTCGCCGTTCTCGAACAGCTTGTCGCCCTCCTCGAACGCGCCGATCGTCTCCGACGTGGGGTCGAAGCAGAGCGACAGCTCCTCGCTCTCGGGCCGCAGCCGTGCGAGCATGTAGGGATAGCGACGGACATAGGCCGGAATGTACGTTTCGTCGTCGATCAGCTTGCCCTCGGCGTCGAGGAACGTGTTCACGCCCTCGTTGAGGCCCATCAGCGCCAGCGGCACGGGATCGTCGCCGACCGAGAACACGATCGGCATCCGCCGCTGAACCAGCGGGAATTCCTCGACCGTCAGCGGCACTGCGTGATGATTGGCAAGGAACGGCGCGGTGTTCGTCGGACGCACGCGGAAGTCGGCATGGTCGACGCTCGAAAGCGCGGCAAGCTGGTTGTAGAAAAGCGGAAGCTGTCCTTGCGGCGCGCTGGCCATCATACTCTCCTGGTATTCAAAGTCGGCGGCAACGTACCGCCACGTTCGACGCGCGCGTCTAGGTCGCCGCGTCGCTGGGCGCAACCTTGACCAGCTTGCCCGGATTGAAAAGCCCCATCGGGTCGAAAGCCGATTTTATTCCCCTGAGCGCAGCGAGATGGGCGGGCGACGACAGCCGCTCGAGCTCGCCGAGCTTCATCTGCCCAATCCCGTGCTCGGCAGAAATCGAGCCGCCGGCCGCGACGACCAGGTCGTGGACCATCCGCGTCGCGCGCGGCGCCACCTCCCCATACCAGTGGTCGGCGGCCATGCCCGCGGGCGCGCGCACGTGAAAATGGACGTTACCGTCGCCCAGATGGCCGAAGCCGCTGGCGTGGCTGCCGGGAAACGCCGCCTCGAGCGCGGCGGCGGCCTCGATCATGAAGCGGGGCATGACGGCGACCGGGACAGAGATGTCGTGCTGCGCCGCCGGCCCCGCCGCGCGTTCGGCCTCCGACAGCGAATCGCGAAGTCGCCAGAACGCCTCCGCCTGCGCCTCGCTCGCGGCGATCACCGCGTCGGCAACCAGCCCCGCCTCGATCGCCTCGCCCAACAGCGCCTCCAGCGTCTCGGCCAGCGGCGCAGCCGGATCGCCGCTCGCCGCCTCGATAAGCACGTGCCAGGGATGATCGCCCGCCAGCGGCGCGCGGGCGCCGTGGATGTGCTCGACGACGAGGTGTAGCGAGGAACCGGGGATGATCTCGAAGCTCTCGATCGTCGGGGTGCGCGCCTCCATCCGGCGCAGCAGCGTGAGCGCATCCGCCGGACTCGCCACCCCCGCCCAGCCGACCGCGCGGGTCCGCACCGCGGGCACCAGCGTCAGTGCTGCCGCGGTGACGAGGCCCAGCGTCCCCTCCGCCCCCACCAGCAGCTGGTTGAGGTCGTAGCCGCGATTGTCCTTTTTCAGCGCCGACAGCCCGTCATGGATCGACCCGTCGGGCAGCACCGCCTCGACCCCCGCCACCAGCCGCCGCATCGTCCCGAAACGGAGCACCTGCGTACCCCCCGCATTGGTCGAGACGAGCCCGCCGATCGTGGCCGATCCGCGCGCGCCGAGCGTCAGCGGAAAGCGCATCCCTATGCCGTTTGCCGCCTCGTGCAGTTCGGCGAGGATCACACCGGCTTCCGCCACGGCGAGCCCGGCGTCCGCATCGACCGAGCGCAGGCGGCGCATCCGCCGCGACGACAGGATCAGCGCGCGACCGTCTGCCGGCGGCGTCGCCCCACCAACCATCGAGGTATTGCCCCCCTGCGGCACCAGCGCAACGCCCGCTGCGCGTGCCGCGCGCACCATCGCCGCCGCCTCCGGCGTCGTGGCGGGCGCCAGGATCGCCGCTGCGGTCCCGTGATATCGCCCGCGCCAGTCGGTCAGCCACGGTTCGATATCGGCGGGATCGGTGACGACGGCGCGCGCGCCGCCGATGCGCTGCGCTTCCTCGACAAGCTGGGACTGGGCTGGCGTCATGATGGCGGCGGGGTTAGCATGGGGCTCCTTCGCCGCCAATTCATCGGCGGTTCAACCCGCAACGGCCACGTGCGGGACCGTTTTCGATGGTGGGCCCGTTGTTCGACCTGTTGCTACTGACCCTCTTGCTGCCGCCCGAGCCCGCCTTTCAGGCGCAGGTCGCTCGAGCGCCGGCACCGGGGACGCGCACCATGATCCGCATCGAGCGTCACATGGTCGTTCGCGTGCCCCGGATGAGCCTTGCCCCCAGCCTCGCCGCGCCCGCCAGTGCTGCAGCCCCGCTGCCGCCGATCAGCTGGACCGAGCGGAAGGCGGAGCAATGCGTGCCCGTCGCCGCGCTGGCGGGCGCGTCGATCACCCGGCCCGACAGCGTCGACCTCGTCCTGTCTGGCGGTCGGCGGATGCGCGCGCGGCTGGGGGACGACTGCCCGGCGCTCGGCTTCTATTCGGGTTTCTACATCCGCCCGCCCGCCGATGGACAGATTTGCGCGCGGCGCGATTCGATCCGGTCGCGCAGCGGCGGCGAGTGCCGGATCGAGGGGTTGCGCGCGCTGATCCCATCGCGCTGAAACGGCCGCCAGACTTGACTTTCGGCGCCAAATCCGCAAGCGCCCTAGGGGACGCGGCCATGGTTTACGCGCCGCCTTTCCGGACAATTGCATGAACTTTGCCGACCTCGGCCTTTCTGACGAACTGCTGCGCGCCGTGACCGAGTCGGGCTATAGCGAGCCCACCCCGATCCAGGCGAGCGCGATCCCGTCGGTCCTGATGATGCGCGACCTGATCGGCATCGCCCAGACGGGCACGGGCAAGACCGCCAGCTTCGTCCTGCCGATGATCGACATCCTGTCGCAGGGGCGCACGCGCGCGCTGATGCCGCGCAGCCTGATTCTCGAGCCGACGCGCGAACTCGCCGCGCAGGTCGCCGAGAATTTCGTGAAGTACGGCAAGTATAACAAGCTTTCGATGGCGCTGCTGATCGGCGGCGTCCAGATGGGTGACCAGATCAAGGCGCTGGAAAAGGGCGTCGACGTGCTCATCGCGACGCCGGGCCGGCTGATGGATCTGTTCGAGCGCGGCAAGATCCTGCTCACCGGCTGCGAACTGCTCGTCATCGACGAGGCGGACCGGATGCTCGACATGGGGTTCATCCCGGATATCGAGACGATCTGTTCCAAGCTGCCCAAGACGCGCCAGACCCTGCTCTTCTCGGCGACGATGCCACCGCCGATCAAGAAGCTGGCCGACAAGTTCCTGAGCAATCCCAAGACGATCGAGGTCGCACGCCCCGCGACCACCAACGTCAACATCACCCAGCGCGTCGTGCAACTGCGCGCCGACAAGAAGCGCGAGACGCTGCGCACGCTCCTGAAGGGCGAGGACGTTCGCACCGCGATCATCTTCTGCAACCGCAAGACGACGGTGCGCGAACTCAACAAGTCGCTGCGCGCCAGCGGCTTTGCCTCGAGCGAGATCCATGGCGACATGGACCAGCCCGCGCGCCTCGCCGAACTCGACCGGTTCAAGCGCGGCGACGTCAACATCCTCGTCGCCAGCGACGTCGCCGCCCGCGGCCTCGACATCAAGGGCGTCAGCCACGTCTTCAACTTCGATGCCCCCTGGCATCCTGACGACTATGTCCACCGCATCGGCCGCACCGGCCGCGCGGGTGCCAAGGGCGCGGCCTTCACCTTCGTGACCGCCGAAGATGCCGAGAACATCGCGAATATCGAAAAGCTGACCGGCCAGAAAATCGAGCGCTACACGCTGCCCGATCGCGATCCCGAAGCGGAAGCCGCGCCCGAACGCCCGCGCCGCGAGCGCGAACCCCGCCGCGAGCGTGAACCGCGCCGCGAGAAGCCGCGCGGCGATGCGCCGACGTTCGAGGCGAAGGTCGAAGCAGAGCCCGAGGTGGCGACCATTGCCGAACCGTCGCCCCGCCGCGACGCCCCGCGCGACACGCGCCGCGACGACGCGTTCGAGCCCCGGCGCGAGCGTGGCGGTCGCCGCGACCGTCGCCGCGATCAGGACGACGACCGCGACGACGGCGGCTGGAACGGCCCGATCCCGGCGTTCCTCGACGTAACGCTCGGCCGCTGAGGCACCGGCGATGACGGGCGTGTTCGAGCGGACCCCGGCGGTCGCGATCGAAAGCCCGTGCATCCTCGTTTGCATGCTCGATACCGCCAGCGGCCTGTGCCTTGGCTGCGGGCGGACGGGCGACGAGATCGCCGCCTGGACGCAGCTTTCGCCCGAGGCTCGCCGATCGATCATGAGCACGCTTCCCGAGCGACTTGCGACGCTCGATCGATAAAATTCGTCCGGGCTCGTTTCGATTCTAACCGATCGATAACCAGACCCGCGGTAGCGAGGCGTTCGTGAAGAGCGCCGCCCCGATCCCGCCTGCCCGCCCGCCGATCGACGGCCTTGCGCTTCTCGGCATCAGGGACGTGCGCGACGGTTTCGACTGGCCGCGAATCAGGGCCGCGCAGCTCGGCACCGGCGCGCAATTCGCCCTGATGCTGTTGGCGGCGAACGTGCTCGGAGCAGGGATCGTCACGGTCTTCCTGGCCGGACAGGCGCCGGGCTGGCAGCGCATCCTCTGGGCCGCGATCGTCGGCGCTACGGCGCTCGTCGTCGTCTTTCACCGGCTGTCCGGCCGCAATCGCGCGCGCAACGCCGCGTCGCTGTCGAACATTCGTCGAACCGCGCTCGACGGCCTCGCGCTCGGGATCGTCTGGGCGGTGGTGCCGCTATGGTTCGCGCCGCTGGACGGCAACGACGCGGCGCTCGGCGTCTGGATGACGCTGATCGTCCTGATGACTGCCTCCGCCATGGCGATGGCCACGCTCCCGCTGGCCAGTATCGCCTTTCTCGCGACACTTTCAGCGGCGATGGGGTCGTCGCTGGCCCTCGCGGGTCTCCCTGCGCTCGGCCTCGCGATCGTCGTTTTCGCTGCGATCCTCGGCATCGCCAGCTTCAGCCGCGCGCGGGCGATGGCGATCTTGCGCGCACAGCAATTGGCGCTCGCCGAGCGGGACGAGACGGTCAGCCTGCTCCTCCGCGAGTTCGAGGAAAGCAATGCCGACTGGCTGTGGGAGATCGACGCGCAGCGCCGCGTCGTCCGCGCCGGCGCGCGCTTTGCCCTCACCCTCGGCCTCGATCCGGCGCGCATCGACGGGATGCCGCTGCTACAGCTGCTTGCCGGCCCCGACTGGGAAACGGGCAAATTCGCCCCCAGCCTGCGCGTCCTCGCCGACAAGCTGAAGGCGCGAGAGGCGTTTCGCGACCTGATCCTGCAGGTCGAGATCGCCGGTCAGCAACGCTGGTGGCAGCTCGCGGCAAACCCCCGCTTCGACGATACCGGGGCGTTCATTGGCTTTCGCGGCGTCGGCTCCGACGTGACCGAGGCGCGCCAGTCCACCGACCGCATCAACCGCATGGCGCGCTACGATCTGCTCACCGGCCTTCCCAACCGGCTGCTCGTCAACGAGGCGCTGGGACAGGCGATGGCGGACGCCGACAAATGGGGCTCGCGCTGCGCCTTCATGATGATCGACCTCGACCGGTTCAAGGCGGTCAACGACACGCTCGGCCATCCGGTCGGCGACCGCCTGCTCGGCCGCGTGTCCGAGCGGCTGCGCGAGATGATGTCCGATAACGAGATCATCGGTCGCTTGGGCGGCGACGAGTTCGCCGTCGTCGTCCGCGACGCACGCGACACCGAACGGCTCGAAAATCTCGCGCGGACGATCATCGCCAAGCTGTCGCGCCCTTACGAGGTCGATCAGCACACGCTGTATATCGGCGCCAGCGTCGGCCTTGCCGTCGGTCCGCGCGACGGGCGCACTGCCGAGATGCTGGTGCGGTCGGCGGACCTTGCCCTCTATCGGTCGAAGGACGCGGGCGGCGGCGTCTTCCACGCCTATGAGCCACAGCTCCACGTCGCTGCGGAAGAGCGCCGCATCCTCGAGATCGCGCTGCGCGGCGCACTCCAGAACGACGAGCTGCATCTCAATTTCCAGCCCGTCGTCGATGCCGCGACCACGCAACTGACCGGGTTCGAGGCGCTGCTGCGCTGGACGCATCCCGAACTGGGACCGATCAGCCCGTCGAAGTTCATTCCGCTGGCCGAGGATGCCCGCCTGATCGCCCCGATCGGCGAGTGGGTCCTGCGCCATGCCTGCGCGGAGGCGGCGTGCTGGAGCGACGATCTTCGCATCTCGGTCAACGTCTCCTCCGAACAGCTGCACAACCCCGCCTTCGTCTCGGTCGTGGCGCAGGCGCTCAGCCAGTCGGGCCTTCGCCCCGACCGGCTAGAGCTCGAAGTCACCGAGAGCGTGTTCCTTCGCGAGGGGACGGGCGCGATCCGCGTGCTCGAGCAGCTCCTCGGCCTCGGCTGCCGGCTGAGCCTCGACGATTTCGGCACCGGCTATTCCTCACTTGGCTATCTCTCCCGCACCCGCTTTTCGGCGATCAAGATCGATCGCAGCTTCGTCCAGGCGGCGGCGACCGGCGGACGCGAGGCGACCGCGATCATCCGCGCCGTCGTCGCGCTCGCCGATTCGCTCGGCATGGCGACCGTGGCGGAGGGGGTGGAGACCGAAGAGGAGCACCACGTCGTCGCCGCGCTCGGCTGCGACAAGGTGCAGGGCTATTATTTCGGCCGCCCGCTGCCGGTGGCCGAGGCGCGCGCGCTGATGGGCGTGCCGGCGGGCGGCGACAGCGTCGCGGCCTGATCGCGAAACCCCGCTTGCCGCGCGCCGGGTCACGCGCTAAAGCCCGCCACCGGCTGCAGGAGTGTAGCTCAGTTGGTAGAGCATCGGTCTCCAAAACCGAGGGCCCACGGTTCGAGTCCGTGCACTCCTGCCAGCCGTCTTCCCCGTCGTCGGGACTGACGGGCGCGCGGCGTTCAAGCTGGCGCAAGGCGCGCTGCGGCATGAGCCGTCCCCATCAACATGGGAGCCCGTCATGTCCGCAATGCCCGTCCCCGCCCGCCGCGCCTTCCTCGGCCTCGTCGCCGCGGCCCCCGTTGCACTTGCTGCCTGCACCACCCCGCTTGGCGCCGCCCTATCGCCCGAGGAAGGCGTCCAGCGCCTGCTCACCGCCGCCAGCCAGGCCGCGTTCGCGCGGCTGATCCAGCCCGGCGGCTTCTACGACGACCAGTTGACGCGGCTGGCGTTGCCCGCCCCCGGTGACGGGCGCGGGGGCGCGGTGCTTGCAGCGGTCCTCCGGACCGAGGCGGTGCAACGGCGCCTTGCCATCGCGGTCAACGACATCGCCGTCGATGCCGCGGACCGCGCCGCGCCGATCGTGTTCGATTCGATCCGCCGCATGTCGCTCGCCGATGCGCTCTCAATCCTGCGCGGCGGGCCGACCGCCGCCACCGACCTGCTTCGTCGTGAGACGGGGGGGGCGCTGATCGACGCGATGTTCCCGGAATTCACCGCAGGGCTACGCGGCGATGCGTTCGAGATCCTGACCGCCGCGCTCGCCGCGCAGTCGGGCTTCGATCTGAGCGCACTGGCGAACACCGTGTCGCGCCAGGCGAGCGAGTCGATCTTCCGCGCGATCGGGCGCGAGGAAGCGGCGATGCGCGCAGACCCCCGCCGCACCCGCGACCCGCTGCTGATCGCGCTGCTGACGGGCGGCGCGCTCTAACCGCTGTTCCGTCACCCCAGCGAAGGCTGGGGTCGATCCCGGTTTCTTCGGCCAGCGATCCCAGCCTTTGCTGGGATGACATTCGCCATCAGTAGGTGACGAGCTTCACCTTTTCGCCCGCGCGCACGGCGTCGCCCTCGCCCAGGCGGTTTAGCACCTGGAACCGCTCGAGCGGCGCATCGGTATAGGCCATGCGCCGTGCCAGCGTCTGCATCGTCTCGCCCGGCTTCACCGTCACGACGCGAAGGTAGCGCGGGCGCGCCGCGCGGTCGTCCTCGGCGGTCATGCGGCGGAACGATCCGATCATCGGCTCGAACGCCGCCGCACCCCGCCCCGCGGGCGTGACGATCGCGAAGTGATAGGCAGTGCGCGCATCGGGCGCATAGGCGACGACTGTCACGTCGACCTGCTGCTGTCCGCTCGTGCCCCGCACCGTCGTCACCGCCGCGGGAAAACCGCCGATCCGCGTCTGTTCGATCGAGGGCTGTGCGTTCGCGGCGCCCAACCCGCGCAGGACGGTGCCGACATAGCGCTCCAGATTGCCGTCATAGGCGGCGCTCGCGAACTGTGCCTGCCCGCCATCGCCGCTGATGCTGACGGCCTTCGCGCCGTTCTGCATCTTGTACCCCTGCGGCACGGTAAAGGCGACGCGGCCGGTCGGATAAAGGAAGCTCTGCCCCTCGATCACGCCCTGCTTCGGATCGTCGCCATAGAGCAGGCCGTCGATCGCCGCGAGGAAGGCATCGCGGTTGCGCGTGCCCGTCCCCTGCCCCGCTTGCTGCGCGGCGCGCTGAACGCGGGCGCCGGGATCGGGGTGCGTGCTCGCCCAGGCCGGGGTCGAGCGGGCGTCCCCGCGCAAATGCTCGTCGAGCGCGGTCTGTGAGGCGAGTGCGTCGAGCATCGAGGCCATCGCCTCCGGATCGTAATTGGCGCGGCGCAGATAGGCGATACCGAGATCGTCCGATTGCGTCTCCTGCTTGCGCGAATAGCCGAGCGTCAGGAGTTGCGCGCCCGTCCCCACGCCGCGGCCGAGCAACTGGCCGAAGCCGGAATTGCCCGCGACCGCACCGACCGCGAGCTGCCCCAGCGCGCCGAGGATCGAATTGCGCTGAGCCACCTTCTGCCGCGATTGACTGTGCCGCGCGGCGACGTGGCCAACCTCGTGCCCCAGCACCGCTGCCAGCTCCGCCTCGTCGTTCATCAGCGCGAGAAGCTGGCGCGTCACATAGATATAGCCGCCGGGGATCGCGAAGGCGTTGTTCACCGGGCTGTTGAGCAGCGTCACGTCGAACGCGCCGGGGTTCGACGACAGGCCCGACTGGGTGGCGATGCGCCGCCCGACGCCCTCGACATAGGTCGCGGTCCGCCCGCTCATCGCGCCGCCATATTCGGCGACGATGCCGGCGTTCGCCTGCTGCCCTTGCTGCCGCTCCGCCGGGGTGATCGCCGCGGCCTGTCCGGCGGCGAGATCGGCGCGCTGCGCATCGGCGGCGACCGGCACGGTGAGCATCAGTGCGGTCGCCGCGAGCCAGCTGGTCTTCTTCATCACGTTCGTCCCTTCGTCTTCGCCCGCCAACGAAGCGGTTTGACGCCGGTTCCGTAACGAACCGGCCCTTGCCGCGGGGCCTTGCGGACGCTATGTCCCCGGCTCAATCCGACAATCTGGATGGACCGCACCGACTTCCTCGAGGGAAACGGGCAGCGGGCCCATGCCCGGTTGGCGGCCGAGCAATCGAGGATGTTTTCCGTGGCCAAGACCAGTCCGTCCGAGTTCATTCGCCAGGTACGCGCCGAAACCGCCAAGGTGGTGTGGCCGACGCGCCGCGAAACGGTGATGACCGCGGTGATGGTCGTCATCATGACGTCGCTGCTCGCGATCTTCTTCCTGGGCGTCGACACCTTCTTCGACACGCTCGTCAAGTTCCTCCTCTCGCTCGCGCAAAAGGGATAAATCAACGATGGCGCGCTGGTACATCATCCACGCTTATTCGGGCTTCGAGAACAAGGTCCGCGATTCGATCATGTCGGAGGCCAATCGCATGGGCCTCGAGCGGCTGGTCGAGGCGATCGAAGTGCCGACCGAGCATGTGACCGAGGTTCGCCGCGGCAAGAAGGTGCAGTCGGAGCGCAAGTTCATGCCCGGCTACGTGCTTGCCAAGCTCGAACTCAACGACGACGTCTATCACCTCGTCAAGAACACGCCCAAGGTCACCGGCTTCCTCGGTTCGTCGGGCAAGCCGCAGCCGGTGAGCGATGCCGAAGCCGCGCGGATGCTCAATTCGAAGGAAGAGGCCGCCTCCGCGCCCAAGCAGAAGATCAAGGTCGATTTCGAGATCGGCGATTCGGTCAAGGTGCTGGACGGCCCCTTCGCCAGCTTCAACGGGCTTGTCGAGGAACTCGATTTCGACAAGGCGAAGGTCAAGGTCGCGGTGTCGATCTTCGGCCGCGCGACGCCGGTCGAGCTCGACTTCGAGCAGGTCGAGCGCAGCAAGTAAGCGTCCCTGCCCCGCCGCGGATGATCGCGGCGGGGCACTTCTCCCCTTGCCGCCGCGCCCGCGACCCGCGACAAGCGCCGCTCGATTGAAGGGGAGTGTCGATGATCCTGTCGGACCGTTGGATTCGCGAGGCGGCTGTGGGCGGCATGATCGAGCCGTTCGTCGAGAGCCAGCGGCGAGAGGGCTGCATCAGCTACGGCCTCTCCTCCTACGGCTATGACGCGCGCGTGGCCGACGAATTCAAGATCTTCACCAACGTCGATTCGGCGGTGGTGGACCCCAAGGACTTCGCCGCCAACAGCTTCGTCGATCGCAAGACCAACGTGTGCATCATCCCGCCCAACAGCTTCGCACTTGCCCGCACGGTCGAGTATTTCCGGGTGCCGCGCGACGTGCTCGTCATCTGTCTGGGCAAGTCGACCTATGCGCGGTGCGGGATCATCGTGAACGTGACCCCGCTGGAGCCCGAATGGGAAGGGCATGTGACGCTGGAGTTCTCGAACACCACGCCGCTGCCGGCCAAGATCTATGCCAACGAGGGCGCGTGCCAGTTCCTGTTCCTCAAGGGCGAGCAGCCGTGCGAAACGAGCTATGCCGACCGCGCGGGCAAATATATGGGCCAGCGCGGCGTCACGCTGCCGCGGCTCTGACGGGATGAGCGACGAGATGCAGTTCGACGACCAGGCGCGCCACTATTTCGGGACCGACGATCTGGGCAGCGTGCCGCAGGACGCGCTGATCGCCGGGATCGAGCGGATGCGCGTGGACCTTGGCCTTGCGACCGACGCCTCGCACCGCTTCGCGCTCTGGACGATGCTCTACATGCTGGGCGCCGCGCCCGACGTGGAGGAGACATTCAAGTCCGCCGAGGATCGAGAGGCCGCGCGGGACCTCATGGACATGCTTGATGCCGAGGACGAGGACTGAGGCGGTGCGGTCCGGACCTTGGCAAGTATGCGTCTCATGCGAGCCGGCTGACCCAAACCCCGTCACCCCGAACTCGATCCGGGGTCCCGCTTCTTCGCGGGCGGCAAGAAGGCAGCGGGCCCCCGGATCAAGTCCGGGGTGACGGCCTTTTGTTGCAATCGTCATCAGCTGCTTCAGACCGCCGAGAATTCGGCCGCTTAATGCTTCAGTGAAGGCGGCAGCTCACGCCTAAAGCGCGAGCTGACGGTAGCCTCACCGCGCGGCCATGCGCTGTTGCGCGAGCTTCGCCATCCCGCGCTGCGCGATCACGTGCGAATCCTGCGCGAAATCGGGCCGCAGTAGCAGCGACACGTTCTCGGCCTGCATCGCACGATCGTACATCGTCTGCGCGGCGTCGAGCCGGTTGGTACGCGCATAGATCGCCGCGAGGTTCAGCAGCAGTTCGGGCTTGGTCGGCTCGAGCGCCAGTTGCGCGCGCAGCGACGTTTCCGCTTCCGTGAAATTGCCCGCCTCGATGGCGTTGTGGGCATAGGGGTCAGCCCGGTCCTGTGCCACGGCCGATACCGCCGGTACGCCCAGCATCGCCGCGACAATGATTGCCTTCGTCACACGCATCTCGTCGTCCTCCACATGTCGTTTACGCGTCATTTTCGTGACACTTCTATTACATGCGCGTTGCGGTTTGATGACGCAATAGCTCTTGTGGGTGCCGGGCCTCCTACAGTCGACACATGCAGATTCCGCACACCGACGCCGGGCACAAAAAAAGAGGCGGCCGAAGCCGCCTCTCGAACCAAAAGCCTGACAGGTGAAGATCAGAACTCGCGGTACTGCTCGTTGCCGATGAAGCCGAGCTTCGACACGTTCGAGCGCTTGATGATCGCCAGAACCTGATCGACCCGATCGTACTTCGCCGTTGCGTCGGGCTGGAAGTGCAGCTCGGGCTCGGGGCTGATCGTCTTGGTCTGCTCCAGATACTGGGTCAGGGTGACCTCGTTCACAGGCGCGCCGTTCCAGGTCAGGTTGCCGTTCGGATCGACGACGATCTTGTTCTTGACCGGGTCGATGTTCTCGTTCCGGTTGCTGTCAGAGTTCTGCGGCAGGTCGACCTTCACCGCGTGCGTCTGGATGGGGATGGTGATGATGAACATGATGAGCAACACGAGCATGACGTCGATCAACGGCGTCGTGTTCATTTCGCCCATCGGTTCACCGTCTTCGGTGCCACCGCTCATTGCCATTGTTCAGTCTCCTCTGGACCGGCGCGTCAGACGCGACGGCCGCCGGTGCCCGCGGGCGGCTCGGAAATAAAGCCGACCTTCACGAAACCGGCCTGCTGCATCTGATAGACGGTGCCACCGATGCACTTGTACGGCGTGTTGACGTCGCCGCGGATGTGCACTTCGGGAATGTCATCGGGCGTCAGGTTGCTGCCGAGGCGATCGACGACACCCTTGAGGTTGCCGACGGCACGATCGAGCAGTTCCTGGCTGTTGACGCGCGTGAGGTTCCAATAGACCTCGCAGCTGCCGTCGGGCGCGCCCTTGACCGCGAGGTTGATGTTTTCGGGCTTGGTCGTGGTCGGCTCGAACTCGACCTTGGGCAACTCCACCTTCACCGACTGCAGCACCACGGGCACTGCGATCAGGAAGATGATGAGGAGCACCAGCATCACGTCCACGAGCGGCGTGGTGTTGATGTCGGACATCACCCGCTCTTCCGTGCCGTTGCCTACGCTCATCGCCATATGCGAATTCCTATCCTAGTCTCAGTTCCGACCCATGGGCCGGCGGGTCGGCGCCCGCCCCGCGAAGGGAGCGGACGCCGCCCGAACCCGTTCGATCAGCGGGTCTGCGCGCCGCCGACCTGGCCGGCCGTGGTCGACGGGGCAGCAGCCTTCGTCGCGGCACCCGGCTGCGCCTTCGGCGTGCCGGCGGCAGTGGCGAGCGTCGGGCGAACCGCGCCGTTCGAGGCGAGGTAGCCCAGCACCGCGGTCGAGAACGCCGACAGCTCTTCGGCGATCGCCTTGTTGCGACGCTGCAGCCAGTTGTACGACAGCACCGCGGGAACGGCGACGGCCAGACCCAGCGCGGTCATGATGAGCGCCTCGCCGACCGGGCCGGCGACCGCGTCGATCGACGCCTGGCCCGACATGCCGATCTTGATGAGCGCGCGGTAGATGCCGATCACAGTACCGAACAGGCCGATGAACGGCGCGGTCGAACCCACGGTCGCGAGGAAGGCGAGACCGCCGCCCAGCTTCGAGTTGATCGCCGCTTCCGAACGAGCGAGCGAGCCGTGCAGCCAGTCATGCGCCTCGACCGGATCGGTCAGCTTCGAGTGCTGGTCCTGCGCCTCGATGCCGTCGTCGACGAGCTGGCGATAGGCCGAGTTCTTCTCGAGCTTCGCCGCACCCTCGCGCAGATTGCCCGAGCGCCAGAACTCGGCGCGGACGCGCTTCGCCTGGTTCATGATCTTCTGCTGCTCGAACAGCTTGGTGAACAGGATGTAGAACGAGACGACCGACATCAGGACCATGATCGCGAAGGTGCCCTGCGCGATGAGACCGCCCTGCTGGAGCGCGGCCATCAGGCCGTAGGGGTTTTCGCCTTCGGCCGCGGGCGCGGCGGCAAGGATGGTGGTGAGCATGTTCAGGTAGATCCTCTGGAAAGGGTAGTGGACCCGGTCCGGGCCTTGGGGCGCCGGACCGGCTTGATCATCGTTACTGCGGGATTTTCCACACGACGCGGCGCGACGAGGACGACGCGATCGGATTGCCCGACTGGTCGAGTGCGGGCGAATAGCGACCGCGGCGGGTGATCGCGCGGCATGCCGCGTCGTCCAGCGCCTTGGATCCGCTCGACGAGGTCACGCGGCAATTCTCCACGCGACCCTGCGTGTTGATCGTCCACGCGATCGCCGTCGTCCCCTCCTCCTCGGCGCGGAGCGCGCTGGGCGGATAGTCGTCGGTCGAAATCCAGTCGGCCGGGTTACCCTTCGCACCCGCCGCCTTGTTCACCACCGGCGCCGGCGGCGCTGGGGGCGCGACGGGCGCGGGCGGCGCCGGCGGCGCAGCAATCGGCACCGGGACGTAAGTCGGCGGCGGCGTGGTGACCGACTGCACCACCACGGGCGGCGGCACGTTGGTCTTCACCATCGGCGGCGGCGTCACCACCGGCGGCGGCTGGGTCGGCTGCTCGGGCGGCGGCGGCGGCGGCTCGTCGGGCGGCGGCGGCGGCTCTTCCTGCACGTCGAAGACGTCCATCTTCTCGGTGGCCTGCTTGATGTATTGAAACGCCAAGCCGGTTACGAAGGCGTAGCCCAACACCGCGTGGATCGCCGCGACGATGACGATCGCGATGATCCTTCCGGAGCCTGCTTTTTGGTCAGCATAGGCCATTCAGTAACGACACTCCTCAATTCCCGCGCGTAGCTCATCCGGCCCCGCGTCTTCGGACACATTGTGCCCAAAATGCGGCGACACGCCAAGCCCGCTGCTCCGCTGCGGCACGCGGCCTGATCCGGAGCCCGGATTGTTATCGTCGCATCCGACGTGACGCAAACGCTTTGTCGGACGCAACAAACGTATAATCGTCTCGTGGCAGATTTATTTCTGTAACCCCCCGCCCCGTTGGCTTAGGAATCCGGCGCATGAAACCGACCCCTTTGCTAGCGGTAGCATTCGTCGCCGCCCTCAACCCGACCAACAGCTTTGCGGCGCAAAACCAGCGGATCGTGGCGGAAAACGGGCAGGCGTCGCCAGCGGCGTCGCCCACGCTCGGCTATGCCGACACAGTGGGACGCGTGCTGCAATCACCGATGGTCGTCGATGCGACGATCCGAAGCGCCGTCAGGATAAAAGGAGCCGAAGCTGCCGGTGTGGAAACGGGATTTGCACGATTCTACGTCGAGGCGGACGTCGGCGCGCTGATTCGCGGGCCGGGCGCCGTCGCCCCGGTGCTCGGCTGGCTCGCCGACGTGCCACTCGATGCCCGTGGCCGCGTCCCCAAACTCAAGAAGCTTCGCGTCATCGCGTTCGCCCGCCCGGTCGCGGGCCGCGCCGACCAGATCCAGCTCATCTCCCCCGACTCGCAGATCGCCTGGAATCCGGGTGACGACGCGCAGATCAAGCGCGTGGTGCGCGAAGTGCTCGCCGCCGATGCGCCCCCCGCGATCACCGGAATCGGCAACGCCTTTCACGTGCCCGGCAGCCTGCCGGGCGAAGGTGAGACGCAGGTCTTTCTCCAGACGCCGACGGGCGATCCGGTTTCGCTCCTGATCCTGCGCCGGCCGGGCGAACAGCGGCGCTGGTCGGTGTCGCTGGGCGAGATCGTCGACGAGGCTGCCGGCCCGCCGCCCAAGGACACGCTGCTCTGGTATCGCCTCGCCTGCGGCCTGCCGCGCACGCTGCCCGCCAGCGCCGTCGCGAACGAGGAACCGGCGCGCGCCGGAATCGCGGCGGAAGACTATGCCTTCGTCATTGCGGCGCTCGGCCCCTGCGGCAAGGCGGGCTAGTCCCGTTCGAGGTGCACAAAGTCGCGGGCGAAATCGTGCAGGCCCGCGCCGCCGTCGACGAACAGCGTCTGCCCGGTGCTGGCCCGTGCGCCGGCGAGATAGACGACTGCCGCGGCCACATCCTCGGGCTGTGACAGCCGTTCGAGCGGCATCGCCGCGGTCAGCCGGGCAAGCTGCGCCGCGCCGTAATCCTGCGTCGGTATGGTGAGACCGGGCGCCACCGCATTCACCCGCACCCGCGGCGCCAGCACGCGGGCCAGCGTCCGCGTGGCTTCGGCCAGCGCCTGTTTCGAGAGCGTGTAGGCAAGCTGGTCGGCGGGCGGATGTGCGATCCGCTGGTCGAGGATGTTGACCACCGCCCCCTCGCCCGCTCCCAGCGCCTGTGCGAACGCGCGCGCGAGCAGCACCGGCGCGGCGGCGTTGACGCGGAAATGATCGACCAGCGCATCGCCGCCGGGCAATCCCTGTTCATCCGCGGCAAAGCGCGACGCGTTGTTGACGAGGAGCACAGGCGCCCGGCCGAACGCCCCGATGACCTCCGGCACCAGCGCTTCGACTGCCCGGAAATCGCCGAGGTCGCAGGCAAAGGCGCGCCAGCCCGAACCGGCAGCCTCCAGCCGCTCGACGAGCCACCTTTCAGGTTCGGCCAGCGTACTGGCATGGAGCGCAAGGTCGTAGCCCGCCTCGCCGAGCGCCGCGGCGATGTGCGCGCCCAGCCGGCGACAGCTTCCGGTGACGAGCGCGAGCGGGCGTCCGCTCACGGGCGGTCGCGCACCATGGTGATGCCGATACGCTCGCCCGCTTCGGCAATGGCGAGCTTGACGATCTCCACCTCGACGCGGGTCACGCGATCGTCGCCGATGAACAGCGTGTCGGCGATATGCTCGGCCACCGCCTCGATCAGCGTGAAGTGGACACCCGCTGGCAGGTTTTGCGCTGCGCCCTTCAGGTCGAGATAGGATTTCGACGCCGACAGCGGCGTGTCGGGATCGAACCGCTCGGGCATCTTGAGATCGACGGTGATCGAGATGCGCAGCGGCTGGGGAAGGTGCGTCTCTTCGGAATAGACGCCGGTCAGGACGTCGACTTCGAGGTCGCGAACCTGGAGCTTGAGGCTGTCTGGCAAGGGTCTGGCCTTGGATGGATGACGATGGCGGCGCGGGTAGCAGAGCCACCGCCCGCCCGCCAGCGCGGCCCGAAGGTCAGGCCACCGCGCTCGGCCGCGCGCTTGCCGCCGCATGCCAGCGGCGCAGGTTCGTCGCCTCCTCCGGCAGCGCCAGCTTGGCTCGGGTGCAGAAGTCAAGCGTTACAAGCGCGGTAATGTCGGCAAAACTGTAGGCGTCGGTCGCGATCCATTCGCGGGTCCCGAGATGCGCGTCGAGATCGGCGACGAACGTCGTCCACATGATTCGCGCTCGATCGACCAGTTCGGGGATCTGCGGCACCGCCGGCGCGGCACCGACCAGCGCGCGATTGGCGAGCGAGCGGGCGCTGTTGCGGAACGCGTATACGCCCGCGGCATAACCCTCCCCCTCGATCCGGCGGGTCCATTGCTCGATCCGTCCGACCTCGATCGGGGTCGCGCCGAACAACGACGGCTCGGGGTGCCGCGCCTCTAGATAGCGGCAGATCGCCGGCCCTTCGGTCAGGCGTTGGCCGTCATCGGTTTCGAGGACCGGCACCGCGCCGCGCGGATTGCATTTCAGGAACGGCTCGCGCAGATGCTCGCCGCTGCCCAGATCGACCTCCACCCGGTCGAGCACGATGCCCTTCTCGGCGGCGAAAATGCGCACGCGGCGCGGGCTCGGCGCCCAGGGCGAATCGTAAAGGCGCATGGCTCCCCCTCTTGTTTTGTCATCATTGGGCGGTATGGCGCCCCGCCCGCACGGTCGCGGGACAGGAAAGCCGACGCCCTTGTTCGAACTCGTTCCCATCCAAGCCGTTTCGCCCGCCGCTGTCGAGGCGTTGCTCGACGCCGCCTTCGGGACCGACCGGCACGGGCGAACCGCCTATCGGCTGCGCGAGGGCGTGCAGCCGATCGCCGACATGAGCCTCGCGGCAGTGATCGGCGACGAGCTGGTCGGCAGCATCCAGTGCTGGCCGGTTTCGCTCCAGTGTGACGACAGTCGGACGGTCCCGATGATCTTGGTCGGCCCGATCGCGGTCAGCCCGGGACATCAGGATATCGGCATCGGCCGCGCCCTCACCCGCGCGGCGATCGCGCGGGCCGAGGGGGTCGAGGGCGGCGACGCGCTGATGCTGATCGGCGATCCCGACTATTACGGCCGCTTCTTCGGCTTTGCCGCCGATCGGACCGGCGGCTGGCGCCTGCCCGGCCCGTTCGAAGCGCATCGGCTGTTGGCATTGGGTGCGGGCGTGCCCGATGCGGAGGGCCTCGTCGGCCCCCGGGTCAGCGTCGACGCCGCTTGAAGCTGCGCGCGGCGACCAGCGCGCCGATGACAAGCAGCGCCAGCGGCGCGATCCACAGCGGCGCGGTCGCCCCGCTGAGCGGTGGATCGTAGCTGACGTAATCGCCGTACCGCTCGATCAGCCAGTCACGGACCCGATCGGGCGTCTCGCCCTTCGCGATGCGCTCGCGCACCAGCGACCGCATGTCGCCCGCCATCTCGGCATCCGAATCGGCGATCGACTGCCCCTGACAAACGACGCAGCGCAGCGTTTCCATCAGCGCCTTGGCCTCGCGCTCCTTGGCCGGATCGGGCAGCTGGACGTTCGCCATCGGCGCCGCGGCCTGGTTCGACTGGCCGAGCGCGGGCGCGGCGACGAGCGCGAGGAGGAGCGCGGCGCGCCTCACTTCGCGTCTTCCACCGCCTTCAGGATGTCGTCGATGTCGGTCGCGTTGATCGGCCCGACATGCTGGAGCGCGATCTTGCCCTGCGCGTCGATCACGAACGTCTCCGGCACCCCTGACGAGCCGAGCGAGAGCTGCACCTGACTGCGCGGATCGTCGCCGATCCGGGCATAGGGGTCGCCGTTTTCGTTGAGGAACCGCTGCACCGCCGGCCCCGTGTCGCGGATGGCGATCGCATCGATTTCGACCCCGCGGTCCTTGAGCGCCATCAGTTGCGGCGCCTCGGCAATGCAGGGGATGCACCAGCTGCCAAATACGTTGAGCAGGCGCACCCCGCCCTTCATGTCCGCCGCTGCCAGCCCCGGCTTGCCCGGCGCGATCGGGGCGAGACGGAAATCGGGCAGCGGCTTGCCGACAAGCGCCGAGCGGATCACCGTATTGTCGGGGCGGAACAGCCCGTAGAGCACGAGGCCCGCCAGACCCACGAACACGGCGAGCGGCACCCAGATGAGGAGGCCGCGCCTCACGCCAGCGCCTCGCGCCGCGGCGCCTTTCGCTCGCGCCGGACGCGGCCGATCAGGCTCAGGAGGCCGCCGAATCCGATCAGCGCACCGCCCGCCCAGATCAGCGTCACCCACGGCTTCCACCACAGGCGAAGCTGCCAGCGCCCCTGCCCGTCAGCCTGACCGATCACGGTATAGAGCTGGCCGTCAGCGGCGGTCAGAATATCCGCTTCGCTCGTGTTCGTCGGCGGGTCGGAGAAATAGCGACTCTGCGGGTGCATCCAGAAGCTGTCGCCGTGCCCGCGTCGGACCGACAGCGCCGCCTCGATCGCCGACCAGTTCGGGCCGATCGCCGGGCGGATGCCGCGCATCTCGACGCGGTACGGCCCAACCCAGAACGCGTCGCCGACCCGCGCGGCGACCAGCTTCTCGATCGTGAAGGCGCGCTCGCTCGCCATCCCGGCGATGCTGACCGCGACGCCCAGATGCGCAATCACCATGCCCCAGGTGAACAGCGGCGTGCGAAGGAGGTTGCGCTTCCACAGCGGCGCCACGCTCGCCACCGCAAGCCCGGCGGCAAGGCCGAGGCCGAGGATGGGGAACAGCCCCGCACCCCAGGCGAAGACGAAGAACGCCGCTGCCACGAACACTGCGACCGCCAGCGGGATCGTCACGCGGTTGATGAGCGCCTGTCCGTCGTCGCGTCGCCAGCGCATCATCGGTCCGACCGCTATGCCGACCATCAGCACGAGCGTGATCGGCACGATCGTCTTGTTGAAGAAGGGCGGCCCTACCGACAGCTGCGTCCCCATCGCCTGCGCGACGATGGGATAGAGTGTGCCGATCAGGACGATGCCGAGAATGACCGACAAGAGGAGGTTGTTGAGCACCAGCCCGCCCTCGCGGCTGATCGGCTCGAATGTCGAGCCCTGCTTCACCGTCCCGATCCGCGCGCCGAACAGCGCCAGCGCCCCGCCGATATAGATCACCAGCAGACCAAGGATGAAACTGCCCCGCGTCGGATCGACGGCAAAGGCGTGGACGCTGGTCAGGATGCCCGAGCGGACGAGGAAGGTGCCGATCATCGACATGCTGAACGCGACCACCGCCAGCATCACCGTCCAGGCGCGAAGGCCGTCGCGCGTCGCCAGCACCGTCACCGAATGCAAGAGCGCCGTCGCCGCGAGCCACGGCATCAGCGACGCATTCTCGACCGGATCCCAGAACCACCAGCCGCCCCAGCCGAGCTCGTAATAGGCCCAGTAGCTGCCCGCGGTGATGCCGATCGTCAGGAACACCCACGCGCCGAGCACCCAGGGCCGCATCGCACGCGCGAACGCCGCGCCCACGTCGCGCGTAACGAGCGCGCCGACCGCGAAGCTGAACGCCACCGACAGCCCGACATAGCCGAAATAAAGCGTCGGCGGGTGGAAGGCGAGGCCGGGGTCCTGCAGGAGCGGATTGAGCCCGTTGCCGTCGACCGGCGCCGGATTGACCCGCGCAAACGGGTTGGAAGCGAAGAGGAGAAACGCGTAGAAACCAAGTGCGATCAGCGCCTGTGCACCCAGCGTCGCAACCAGCGTCCGCTCCGCCAGCCGCCGCTCCAGCACAGCGATCGCCCCGCCCGCCAGGCTGAGGATCGTGACCCAGAGGAGCATCGACCCCTCATGGTTCCCCCACGCCCCCGCGACCTTGTAGATCAGCGGCTTCATCGAATGGCTGTTGGTCGCGACCAGCAGCACCGACATGTCGGACTTGACGAACACGAGAATGAGCAGGCCGAAGGCGAAGGCGGCAAGCAGCCCCTGCACCACCGCGACCGGCCGCACGCCGCCCATCAATTGCGCCGCCGCTTCGATGCTCGCTCGATCCTGCCGATCGGCGCGGCCGGGGCGTGCGGTCCACAGGCCGCCCGCCGCCAGCATCAGCTGAAGGAGTGCAAGCGCGGCGGCGAGCCACAGCGCGGCCAGTCCGGTTTCGGCGATCATTGTTGCTTGGTCTTGGTATCGAGCGTCTCGGCCGCGGCCATCTTGCCCTTCATCTGCGGCGGCATGTACCGCTCGTCATGCTTGGCGAGGAGATTGTCGGCGGCGAAGCTGCCGTCGGGGCGAAACTCGCCCTCGGCCACCACGCCCGACTTTTCCTTGAACAGGTCGGGGGTAATGCCGCTGAACGTGACCGGCACGCTCGCCTTGCCATCCGTGACGGCGAAGGCGATCGAGACGCCGTCGCCCTGCTTCCTGATCGACCCCGCCTCGACCATCCCGCCGAGCCTGACCGCGCGGCCGATCGGCGGCGCTTTTCCGACGACGTCGGCGGGGGCGTAGAAGAATGCCGCCTCGTCCTGAAGCGCGGAGAGCGCAAGCCCGCTCGCCCCCATGATCGCGACGAGGCCTAGGCCGACGAGCGCGAGGCGTTGATGCTTGGCCTTCATCGGCGGCGAAGCTCCTCGGCGGCGCGTTCGGCGCGGCGCATCTGCATGTAGCTGGCAAGGGTGATCCCCCCGCCCGCCAGGATCGTCACGGCATAGGCCGCGGCGACGAAAGCCCAGTGGTTCATGCCGCCGCCATCCGCCGCATCCGCGCCTCGACCTTCCCCGCCGCCAGCATCGCCCGCATCCGCATCAGCACGATGCCCGCGAACAGCAGCGTGAAGCCGACCAGCGTGAACGGCAGCGGCCAGAGAATCGCGTTGTCGATCGTCGACTTGGTCAGCGTCAGGCTCTGCCCCTGGTGCAGCGTATTCCACCACACGACCGAATAACGGATGATCGGTAGCAGCACCGTGCCGGCGAGCCCGAACAGCGCCGGAATGCGCCCGTCGCCGCCGCGCTGCCCGTCGGCACGCGACAGGGCGATATAGGCGAGATAGACGAAGAACAGCAGCAGCATCGACGTCAGCCGCCCGTCCCACTGCCACCACGTCCCCCAGGTCGGCCGCCCCCAGATCGAGCCGGTGACGAGGCAGACCGCCGCGAATAGCGCACCCGGGACCGCACACGCCCGCGCCGACAGCGCGGCGAGCGGATGGCGCCAGACTAGATAGGCGATGCTGCCGATCGCGATCCCGCTCCACCCGCCCATGCCGAGCCACGCGGCGGGGACGTGCAGATAGAGGATGCGGACGGTCTCCCCCTGCAGATAGTCGGGCGGCGTCTGCGTCAGGCCCGCCCAGGCCCCGAACGCGGCGAGCGCGATGCCGGTCCAGATCAGCATCGGCGTCAGCGGCCGCGCAATCTTCAGGAAACGGGCAGGATTCGCATAGGCATGAAACACGATGACCGAAGCTTATCGCGGCTTCGGGTGAAACACCATGGCCCGAAAGACGAGTTGCGCGTTGCCGCAACCATCCCCCGCGGCTAAGCCCCGGCCATGCTCAAGCTCATCCTCGGCAACAAGGCCTATAGCTCGTGGTCGCTGCGTGGCTGGCTCGCCGCCAAGCATTCCGGCCTCCCCTTTCAAGAGGTCGTCGTGCCGCTCTACGACGCCGAATGGGACGCGCGGCGCGAGGGGGACGAGTTCGCGCCGTCCTCGGGCAAGGTGCCGATCCTGTGGGACGGCGACGACGTGGTGGTGTGGGACAGTCTCGCCATCGTCGAATATCTGAACGAGAAAACCGGCGACGACCGTTATTGGCCGAAGGACCCCGCCGCACGCGCGATGGCACGATCGATGGCGGCGGAAATGCACTCTAGCTTCGCGGCGCTGCGCAAGAAGCACCCGATGAACGTGCGCCAGGTCTATGAGCCCAAGCGCCCCGACGACGACGTGATCGCCGACCTGACGCGCATCATGGAACTCTGGGCACAGGCACGCGCGCGTTTCGGCGGTGAGGGCGATTTCCTGTTCGGTCACTGGAGCGCCGCCGACATGATGTTCGCGCCGGTCGTCACGCGAATCGTCACTTATTCGCTGCCGATCGCGCGGTTCGCCGGCGGCTATATCCAGTCGGTGATCGCGCATCCGCACATGCAGGACTGGATCGCCGGCGCGCAGGAGGAGGACTGGGTTCTCGAACAGTATGAGCGCGAGCCCGCCTCCGTCTGACATGGACGACACGCTGCCCCTGCCCGCCCGCCTGACCCAGGCGCTGATCGCTGCCGAGAGCGTGACGCCCGCGCGCGGGGCGGTGTTCGACGTGCTGGAGGCGATGTTGCTGCCGCTCGGCTTCGCGGTCGACCGGTTCGTAGCGGGCGAGGCGCCGGACGGCCCGGTCGAGAATCTGCTGGCCGTGCGCGGCTCGGGCGGGCCGCATTTCGCCTTTGCCGGGCATGTCGACGTCGTGCCCGCGGGGACCGGCTGGAGCGCGGGGGCGTTCGAGCCAGTGGTGCGCGGCGACCTGCTTCACGGGCGCGGTGCGGTGGACATGAAGGGGGCGATCGGCGCGTTCGTCGCCGCCTGTGCCGATCCGCAGCCCGGTGGCACGCTCAGCCTCGTCATCACCGGGGACGAGGAAGGCCCGGCGATCCACGGCACCCGCGCGCTGATCGACCGGATGCGCGACCGCGGCCTCGCGCCCAACCTGTGCCTCGTCGGCGAGCCGACTTCCGCGCATCGGCTGGGCGACACGATCAAGATCGGGCGGCGCGGGTCGGTCAATATCTGGATCGACGTGCCCGGACAGGCGGGGCACGTCGCTTATCCGGACCTTGCCGACAATCCGATCCCGCGGCTGGTGGCGGCGCTGGCGGAGATCGATGCGCTGATCCTCGACACGGGAACCGACTGGTTCCAGCCGTCGAATATCGAGATTACCGAGCTCACCGTCGGCAACCCCGCGACCAACGTCATTCCGCCGCTCGCCTCAGCGCGGCTCAGCATCCGCTTCAACGACCTGCATCGCGGCGCTGATCTGGGCGAACGGATCGCGGCGATCGTCCATGCCCATGCCCCCGGCGCGACCGTCCGCCCCGTCGTGTCGGGCGAGGCGTTCCTGACACAGCCGGGCGCGCTCTCGACGATCGTCGGCGACGCGATCGAGGCGCGGCTGGGGCTGCGGCCCGAATTGTCGACCAGCGGCGGCACGTCGGACGCGCGCTTCCTGTCGGCGCTGTGCCCGGTGGTCGAGTTCGGACTTCTGAACGCCACGATGCACAAGGCGGACGAGGCGGTGGCGATCCCCGATCTGGTCGCGCTGGCGGATATCTATCGCGACATTATCAGTCGGGCGCTGGCCTGAACCATCGAACGGGGCGACGACGCCTCCTACTCGTACCCCGGCGAAGGCCGGGGTACGGACGGGAGCAGACGCTGCGATCATATTCCGCGCGTACCGAAGCTCACCTTTGGCGCCGCAGCACGATGTACAGCGCACCCGCCCCGCCGTGGCGCGGGTGCGCCGGACGCACCGCGGCGATGCGGTCGGCGTGGCGGGAGGCAGCGATCCAGTCGCCCACCGCCGCACGGATCGCGCCGCGCGAATAGGGTCGCTCCGCCTCCGGCCGCGGCGGCTTGCCCGTCACGAGCAGCAATACGCGATCCCCACGTGCGATCGCCCGCGAAAGGCCCTGATCGAGCATGGCATGCGCGCTCGCCAGGGTGTGCCCGTGCAGGTCGATGCTGCTCTCCGGCGCCACCAGCCCGCGCGCCAGCCTCTTGTCCCATCCGGCATCGAGCGTGACGCCCGGCGCAGCGGGCGAGCGCCGGGGCAGCGGCTTGGCGACCAGCGGCGTCGCCTGAATGACGGCGGGAGTGAGCGACACCGCCTCGACCGGCACCGGCGGGCGGCTACGCCCCGGCAGCGGCTGCACCGACGCCATCACCCGCGCCCACAGCGCGGACTCGTCAGGGCCGAGCCGGCGCCCGGCCATTGCCCAGCTTCGCAAGCGTGCCGCGCGGCACCAGCAGGAACGCGGTCCCCCGCGCGGTCAGCCCGCCGGCGAACGCTCGCGCATCCTCGCCCGCGCCCCAGAAGGTGTCGAAGCGGTTGGCGCCCTTGATCGCGCCGCCAGTATCCTGCGCCACCCACAGCCCGCTCGCCTCCGCCCGGTCGAGCGACAGGAATACGGGCGCGCCCAGCGGCACGAACCGCGGGTCGGTCGCGACGCTGCCGTTCGCGGTCACCGGCACGCCCATCGCGCCCAGCGGCCCCGGCCCGGTCAGTTCGCGGAAGAACACATAGCTCTTGTTCTCGCGCATCAGCGCCTGACCCTCGGCCGGGTTTGCGCGCAGATAGGCCATGATCCCCTGCATCGACGCCTGCCCCGGCTGGACCAGGCCGCGGTCGCGCATCAGCGCGCCGATGCCGGTGTAGGCGCGGCCGTTCTGGCTGGCATAGCCGATCCGCATCACGCCGCCGTCGGGCAGGTGCAGACGGCCCGATCCCTGGACCTGAAGGAAGAACAGCTCGACCGGATCGGCGGCATAGGCGATCACCGGCGCACGGCCGGCGAGCGCGCCATTCTCGATCTCGGTCCGGTCAGGATAGGGGACGAAGCGATTGCCCTCAACCCGCCCGCGGATCTTGCGACCGGCGAGGTCGGTGGCGAAGGGCGAGAGGTCGACCTCGACCAGGTCGCTAGGCACGCCGTAGATCGGCGTCTCGTAACCTGCGCGGCGGGTGCGGCTGCCGCGAATCTCGGGCTCGTAATAGCCGGTGGCGAAGGCACGGCCATCGGCGATCTGCGCCGTCTCGAACTGCTGCCGAAAAAATCCGAGCGCATCGGCGGCCTGCCCCGCCGCGGCGCAGGCTGGCGCCCAGTCTGTCCCCTGCGTTAAGCCGGTCACGTCGACCCGCTTTTGCAGCGATGCGCAGGACAGGCGGAATGCCGCCAGCGCCCTCTGTGCCGCGGCGGCATCGATCGGCAGCGACGCGACCGACGGCCCGGCGACCCAGCCGGCCGCGACGGCGCTCGTCGCATCCGCGGGCGCGGCGGCGGCGGGGATCGCCGGCATCGGCGTGGCGGGCGTGCCGATCTTCACGCCCGGCGTGTAGCGGGTAGCGCTCGGGCTGATGAGCGCCGACCGCGCAGCACGCTGCTGCGCGGGCGGCGGTGCCCCACGATCGATCCCAGCGGGCACGATCGCGTTCGAACACGCGCTCGCCAAAAACAGCGGCAATGCAGCGACGCCGACGCGCCGCGCCCCCCAAGCGCGCATCGGGTCCCTTTCAGGCTTCGTCGGTTTCGGCGAGCTTCCAGTTCGGATCGTCGCTGCGCAGGCGGCGGACGAACGTCCAGACGTCGTGCGTCTCGACCGCATCGGTCAGCGAGCCGGCGACGACGTTGCCCTCGCTGTCGCGCGTCACCGCGGCGATATCGGCGTCGAAGCGCACCGTGATCCGCGCTGCCTGCCCCTCGAGCGCCGCATCCGCGATAACCGCACGCTCGATCGAGACGAGGCGGTTTTCCAAGGTCTGGCCTTCGGCCTCGCGCGCGTCGATCGCGGCGACGAACGCCGCCTTAACGTCGGGTTCGGTCAGCCAGTCGAGCGTTTCGCGATCGCCCTTCCAGAACGCCTCGAGGATCATGCGATACGCGCCCTTTGCGCCGTCGAGGAACTGGACGACGTCGAAGTTCGAATCGGCACCGACGATCGCGCGCACGCCCTGTTCGGCACGCCCCTCGATCGAGCGCGTCGCCGCCTCGCGCGGGGCGGGTTCGGCATCGATCGTGCGCGGCTGTGGCCGGGCAATCGACGCGCCGTCCTCGGCCGGCTTGGGCAGCGGTTGGTGATGCCCCGTCCGCTTGCCCAGGACCGAATAGAGCCGAAGCGCGAGGAAACCCGCGATCATGGCCAGGACGATGACGTATAGAAGCACCGGACCTCCGATAGATTAGGCGTCCAACATAGGCGCGTGGCGCGCCGGATTCAAACGATCCCGGCACCTGCCCTTAACCCATCGTTGAACTGGTCCGTTCCCGCTGCTAGTCGCCGCGCTTTCGCGGGGGTGGCGACGACTGCCCGCCCCGGCCTTATTCGACGAGGATATGATGGACGAGCAAGACCAGGGCTTCGACGCGAACGCGCCCCTTCCCAACGGCGTGGACGATGCGCCCGCCGCCAACGTCCTGTCGCAGTACGTCAAGGACCTGTCGTTCGAGAACCCGAACGCCCCCGCCATCTACCAGTCGCAGGGCGCGCCCAAGCTCGACGTCCAGTTCAACATCGGCGCGACGATGGTGGGCGAGGACGTGCACGAGGTCGTGCTGAAGGTCGAGGCGCGCGGCGAGGTCGACGGCCGCGTCATGTACCTGTGCGAGCTCTCCTATGCCGGCCTGTTCGGCCTGCGCAACATTCCCGAGGAGCATCTTCAGCCGTTCCTGCTGGGCGAAGCGCCGCGCATCCTGTTCCCGTTCGCGCGTCGCGTCCTGGCCGACGCGGTGCGCGACGGCGGCTTCCCGCCGCTCCTCCTCGAGCCGATCGACTTCGGCGCGCTCTATTTCGCACAGGCGCAGGCCGCCGCCGAACAGGGCGAGATCAGCGGCGAAATCGGCAACGCCTGACGAACCGGCCGGCGCGCGGGTGCGAGTGAAAGCATGAACCTCGTCCGCGCGCTGGGGTCGGTCGGCGGCCTGACGCTGGCCAGCCGCGTGCTCGCGCTGGTGCGCGACACGCTGCAGGCGGCCTATATCGGCGCGAGCTTCGCCTCCGACGCCTTCTTCGTCGCGTTTCGCCTGCCCAACATGTTCCGCGCGCTGTTTGCCGAGGGGGCGTTCGCCTCGGCCTTCATCCCACTGTTCAACCAGAAGGTGGGCGAAGACGGCGACCTCGCCCCCGCCATCGCCTTTGCCGAGCGGGCACTCGCCTGGCTGTTCCCGATCCTCGCGGCGATGACGGCGATCATGATCCTCGCCGCCTGGCCGCTGACCTGGGTGCTGGCGGGCGGGTTCGAGCGGCAGCAGCCCTCGGCGAGCGACTTTGCGTTCGCGGTCACGCTGTCGCGGATCACCATCCCCTATCTCTTCCTCATCTCGCTCGCCTCGCTGCTGGGCGGCATCCTCAATTCGCTAGACCGTTTCTGGGTCAATGCGGCTGCGCCGATCCTGCTCAACATCTCGATGGTAAGTGCGCTCTGGTTCCTCCACGGCGACCCGTACGAGACCGCGCGGGTTCAGGCGTGGGCAGTGACCGCGGGCGGCGCGCTGCAATTGGGCTGGCTGGCGCTCGCCTGTCGCCGCGCGGGCGTGAAGCTCAGCCTTCGCGTGCCCCGCGTGGACGACGACGTGAAGCGGCTCTTGAAGCTGATCCTGCCCGCCGCAGCGGGCGCGGGCGCGGCGCAGATCAATCTCGCCATTTCGACCGCGCTCGCCGGCTGGCTGTTGGCCGAGGGGTCCATCTCGGCGATCAACTATGCCGACCGCGTCAACCAGCTGCCGCTCGGCATGATCGGCATCGGGCTCGGCACGATCCTGCTCCCCACCGTCACGCGCCTGCTTCGTAAGGGTGACGACGCCCAAGCGATGGAGACGCAGAATCGCGGGATCGAGCTCGCCCTGTTCCTCACCCTCCCTGCCGCAGCCGCGTTCGTCTTCGCGGCCGAACCGATCGTGCGCGGGCTGTTCGAGCGGGGGCAGTTCGATGCGACCGACACGATCCGCACGGGCTGGGTGCTGTCGGCCTTCTCGATCGGCTTGCCCTCCTATGTGCTGGTGAAGGTGCTGACGCCGGGCTTCTACGCGCGCGCCGATACGAGGACGCCGGTGCGGCTGGCGATGCTGTCGATCCTCGTCAACATCGTCGGTAACCTTGCGCTGATCCCGACCGTGGGCATCATCGGATCGGCGCTGTCGACCGCGCTGTCGTCGAGTCTCAACGTCGCGATGCTGTACAAGACGTTGAAGAAGCGCGGGCATTTCGCCGCCGATGCACAGCTTCGCCGGCGAATCCCGCGGCTAGCCATCGCCGCGCTGGCGATGGGCGGAGCGCTTTATTTCATCAAGCCGTGGTTCGCGCCCTATACGCACGGTTCGCTGCTGACCACGCTGCCCGCCCTGGCCGTGCTGGTCGGCATCGGTGTCGCCATCTATGCGATCGCCTGTTTCGCGACGGGCGCGTTCCGACCCGCCGATATCAAGACGCTCATCCGCCGCCGCTCCACCGACTAGGACAAGACCCATGCGTATCGTCTCGGGCATTCAGACCACCGGCAACCTGCACCTTGGCAATTATCTGGGCGCGATCCGCAACTGGGTCGCTATGCAGGACGCGATGGCGCCGGGCGACGACTGCCTGTTCTTCCTCGCCGACCTGCACGCGCTGACCGTGCATCAGGAGCCGGCGCAACTGGCGTCCGCGACGATCGAGATGGCGGCGACGCTGATTGCAGCGGGCATCGACACGGACCGTTCGATCCTGTTCAATCAGGCGCGCGTGCCTGCGCATTCGGAGCTGTGCTGGCTGCTCGGCGGTACCGCCCGCATGGGCTGGCTCAATCGCATGACGCAGTGGAAGGACAAGGCGGGCAAGAACCGCGAGGGCGCGAGCGTCGGCCTGTTCACCTATCCCGTGCTCCAAGCCGCCGACGTGCTCGTCTATCAGGCGACGCATGTGCCCGTGGGCGAGGACCAGAAACAGCATCTGGAGCTGGCACGCGATATCGCCACCAAGTTCAACCTCGACTTCAACGTCGAGCTCTTCCCCCTGCCCGAACCGATCATCCCGGCCGAGGCACCGCGGATCATGTCCCTGCGCGATGGGACGGCGAAGATGTCGAAGTCCGACCCCAGCGACATGAGCCGCATCAACCTGATCGACAGCGACGACCTGATCGCGAGCAAGGTGAAGAAGGCCAAGACCGATCCCGAGCCGCTGCCCGAGACGATCGAGGGGCTGGCCGAGCGCCCCGAGGCGCGCAACCTCGTGACGATCTATGCCGCGTTGGAAGGGCGCACGCCCGCCGAGGTTCTCAGCGAATTCACGGGGCAAGGCTTCGGCGCGTTCAAGCCGCGCCTCGCCGATCTTACCGTCGCGAAAATTGGCCCGATCCGCGACCGCCTTACCGCGCTACTCGCCGATCGCGGCGAGGTCGCGGCACAGTTGCGAAAGGGCGCGGCCAGGGCGCAAGCGCTGGCGGCCCCGACGCTGCGCGCGGCACAGGATGCGATGGGGCTTCAGGTCGACTGAAGCCCCGCCGGCTTAGTAGCGCGGCGTCGCCTTGTCCAGTTTCCGGAAATAGGCGATGCGCGCCTCTCGCGTGGGCAGCGCGCGCAGCTCGACCTCGGCATTCGGATTAGCGGCGAGGATGCGGTTGATCCGGTCGCGACGGAGGCGCTGATACTCTTCCTGATTCGAAGCACGGATGCGCGGATCGGGATCGTGCCCGAAATTGTAGCCGACCGCCGGCAGGCCCGCGCCCGAGACGCTGCCCGGCGTGACCTGCGGTGAAATCTGGGCGGAGGCGCCCCCCGAAATGCCAAGGGCAAGCAGTCCGATCAACGCGTAACGCATGACGACCTCCAGCAAGACACCTGTGTCCATACAGGCTATGCCGAGGTCAACGCATTGACAAGCGGTCCTATCCCTCGAGCTGGCGCAGCAGCCCGCGGACGGCGGTGTCGATCTCGCGGTCCTTGTCGCGCAGTTCCTCGATCCGCTTGACTGCGTGGATGACGGTCGAATGGTCGCGGTTACCGAACTTGCGGCCGATCTCGGGCAGGCTGCGGGTCGTCAGCTTCTTGGCGAGGTACATCGCGATCTGGCGCGGGCGGGCGATCGCGACCGCGCGGCGCTCGGACACGAGATCGAGCTGCTTGACCTCGAAATGCGCCGACACCGCCTTCTGGATTTCGTCGATGGTGATCCGGCGCTGCGGGCCCTTCAGCACTTCGCCCAGCGTCTGGAGCGCGAAGTCCATCGTCACCGCCTCCCCGATCAGCTGCGCATAGGCGACGAGGCGGTTGAGCGCCCCCTCGAGCTCGCGAATGTTCGCTGTGATCCGCATCGCCAGCAGCTCGAGCACTTCGTCGGGCACGCCGACCTGCGGCATCTCGGCCACCTTGGCAGCCAGTATAGCCCGCCGGAGCGCATATTCGGGCGGCCGGATGTCGGCGACCAGGCCCGAGGCGAGCCGGCCGACCAGCTTGGAGTCGATCCCCTCCAGCATCCGCGGACTGCGGTCGGCACAGATGACCAGCCGCTTCCCCATCGTCATGAACTCGTTGACGGTGTGGAAGCATTCTTCCTGCGTCGAATCCTTGCCGGCGATGAATTGCAGGTCGTCGATGACGAGCAGGTCGACGCTGCGCAGCCGCGCCTTGAACGCGAAAGTATCGCGCTCGCGCACCGCCTTCACGAACTCGAACATGAAGCGCTCGGCGGGCATGTAGATCGCGGTGCCGGCGGGATGCGCCTCGAGGAACGCATGGCCGATCGCGTGGGCCAGGTGCGTTTTGCCCTGCCCCGTCGCACCGTGAAGGTAGAGCGGGCTGAACCGGACCGGCCCTTCGGCCGCGAGCAGCCGCGCGGCGTTGAACGCGACCTGGTTGGTGGCGTCGGGGACGAACCGGTCGAAGGTAAAGCGCGGGTCGAACGCGAATCGCTCGCCCTCGCGTGCGGGGCGGGCAGGCGCGGCGGCCAGCGGGCGATCGGCGCTCAGCACACGCGGCATCGCCGGCGCGGGCGCGGCGGTTGTGGCAGGCGATTCGTCGTTGGCGATCGCAGCCGGCGCCATCGCATTGGTCGAGGTTTCGACGACGACGCTGCGCACGCTCGGCATCGCCTGCCGGAACTCGAGGCGGAGGCGATCGCCGAAATGGCTCTTCACGTAATTGGTCATGAACGGCGAGGGCAGGCCGATGCGCACGGTCTCGTCATCCGAACCGGCGGCGAGCACCGCGGGCTTCAGCCACTGGTCGAAGACCTTCGCGCCTGACTGGCTGCGCAAATTGCGGCGCACCCGGTCCCAGGCATCGACGATCGCCGGCGTGGATCGAAGCGGTTCGTTGCCGTGCACGCGCACAATTCTCCCTTGTTCCGCAAGACGGGTGTCCTGCGGCCCAGCATTAAAACCAGCGATCGGTTGCCCCCCGCCGGATTCGCGGAACCCGGCAGTCCCGCTTTCCGACCAAGGCCGGGGTGCACATGACAGCGCAGCGGGAAGACCGTTTTGGAAGCCTGACGGGGATCGATCAAGGCCCGGCGGTCAACAAATTGAAATATAAAAGGCTTGACGAGCAAACCTGCGGGATAGCGCGGACTTGTCGTATAAGCCTTTGCTTTTATTGGGTTAATTTGAAGGTTTGGAGCGTCCGAAAAAGCCCGACTCGCCGGGATTCCTAGGCTTCCGATTCGTTCACCATTTCGGGTGCGCGGACACGCGAAAAGCCCCGCCGGCGGATGCCGACGGGGCCTCTAACCCTCCGCGAAGCTGCGTTCAGGCGAGCGCGGCGAGGCGCTTGGTCAGGCGCGAGAACTTGCGCGCCGCGGTATTCTTGTGAACGACGCCCTTGGCGACGCCGCGAGCGAGTTCCGGCTGCATCGCCGACATCGCGGCCGTCGCCGCCGCCTTGTCACCCGAAGCGAGCGCCGCCTCGGCCTTCTTGACGAAGGTGCGGATGCGGCCGACGCGCGCGCCGTTCACTTCCGCCCGGCGCTCGTTACGACGGATACGCTTCTTCGCTTGCGGCGTGTTCGCCATGCCAGTCCTCGAACCTGTAATGTGGGAGAGCAACGCCACGCGGAGCGCCGCTCGGGAAAGCGCGCCCCTTAGCGACCGCGCGGGAAATGGTCAACCGTCAACGCTGGCATTTGGGGCACCAGAAGGTGGATCGCCCACCCTCGACACGGCGGCGAATCACCGTTCCGCATTCGCACGCCTGCCCCTCACGCCCATAGACGCGCCATTGCTTGGAGAAATAGCCGAGTTCGCCATCGGGCCGCGCATAGTCGCGAAGCGTCGACCCGCCCGCCTCGATCGCAGCGAGCAGCACCGACCGCACCGATTCGGTGAGCAGCTCGAGGCGCTTGGCGCCGATTCGCCCACCTGCCCGCGACGGCGCGATCCCCGCCATGTGCAGCGCCTCGCAAACATAGATGTTGCCGAGCCCGGCGACCACGCGCTGGTCGAGCAGCAACGCCTTGGCGGGGGCGATACGCCCCTCGAACTGGCGTGCCAGATGCGCCGCATCGAACGATTCGCCCAGCGGCTCCGGCCCCAGCGCCCCGAACGGTCCCCAGTCCTCGACCTCGGCGGTCGGTACCAGATCGACTGATCCGAACCGCCGGGGGTCGTTGAGCGCCAGGGTGCGCCCCTCGTCGGTCTCGATCACCAGATGGTCGTGAATCAGCGCCTCGCTCGGATCGACCCGCCAGCGACCCGACATGCCAAGATGGAAGACCATCGTGTCGCCGCGATCGGTATGAATGAGCCCGTATTTCGCCCGCCGCCCCAGCCCCGTCACCACCGCGCCCGTCAGCCGCTGGCCGAGGTCGGGGGGCAGCGGGCGGCGCAGGTCGGGGCGGTTCGCGATCACGCGTGCGATCCGCCGGCCGTGGAGCACGGGGGCGAGGCCGCGCACGGTCGTCTCGACTTCGGGAAGTTCGGGCATACAGGCTTTGGAGCTAGGATGCGCACCCATCCCTCGCAAGACTTGGCAGCGCCCCGCTTTACCGCCATGGACCGATGCCATGACCGACACCGTCTCCTTCGGCTACGAAGACGTCGCCCCCGCCGAGAAAACCGCCCGCGTCGGCGAGGTCTTCAGGAGCGTCGCCGGCCGCTACGATCTGATGAACGATGCCATGTCGGCGGGGCTGCACCGGGTGTGGAAAGACGTGTTCGTCCGGCGGGTGAAGCCGCGGGCGGGCGAGCACATCCTCGACATGGCCGGCGGAACCGGCGACATCGCGTTCCGGATGGCCCCGTCGGGCGCGTCGATCACCGTCGCCGACATCAATCCTGCGATGCTCGAGGTCGGCATGGAACGCGCCGCCAAGCGCGGGATCGACGGCCTCGTCTGGACCGAAGCCAACGCCGAGACGCTGCAATTCCCCGACCGCTTCTTCGACGCCTACACCATCGCGTTCGGCATCCGGAACGTCACCGACATTCCGAAGGCGCTCAAGGAGGCGCATCGCGCGCTGAAGCGTGGCGGGCGCTTCTATTGCCTCGAGTTCTCCACTACGCTCTGGCCGGGGTTCGCGGAGGTGTACGACGCCTATTCGCACAGGGTCGTGCCGAAGCTCGGCAAGGCGCTGGCGGGCGATGCCGACAGCTACAAGTATCTCGTCGAATCGATCCGCCGTTTCCCCGACATGGCCCGGTTCGAGCAGATGATCGGCGAAGCCGGGTTCGTCCGCACGAAGGTCGAGCCGATGCTCGGCGGCCTCGTCGCGATCCATAGCGGCTGGAAGATCTGAGGCGCGTGACCGCACCCGCCGTCCATCTCTGGCGCCTGCTCAAATGGAGCCGCACGCTTGCGCGGCACGGTGCACTAAGGGGCATCGAGCGCGATCCGAACACGCCGCCCGCCGTCCGCCGCGTCGCGCGCCTTGCGCGGTTCGGCGCGCGGGTGCCCAAGAAGCCTGCCTATGCCGACGCCTTCCAGTCGATCGGCCCGGCCGCGATCAAGCTCGGCCAGACGCTGGCGACGCGTCCCGACCTCGTCGGCGACGAAGCGGCGCTCGACCTCTTGCGGCTTCAGGATGCACTGCCCCCCGTCCCGTTCGAGGATGTGGCCGCGGTCATGCGGGCGAGCTTCGGCAAGCCGCTGGAGAGCCTGTTCGCCGAGATCGAGCCCGTGCCGATCGGCGCCGCCTCGATCGCGCAGGTCCACCGCGCGACCACCACCGACGGACGCCGCGTCGCGGTCAAGGTGATCCGCCCCGGCGTCGAGGCCGAGTTCACGCGCGCGATCGACACCTATGAATGGGCCGCCGCGCAGGTCGAGCAGATGGGCGGCGAGGCCGCGCGCCTGCGCCCCCGCCTGACGATCGACACGTTCAAGCGCTGGACGCTACGCGAGCTCGACCTGCGCCGCGAGGCCGCCTCCGCCTCCGAACTGGCGCAGGGGATGACCGCGGAGCCCGATTTCGTCGTTCCGGCGATCGACTGGCAGCGCACGACCGGCAAGGTGATGACGCTCGAATGGATCGACGGCATCAAGCTGTCGAACCGCGAGGCGCTGATCGCCGCGGGCCACGATCTGCCCGCGCTCGCCGCCAAGCTCGTCCGCGCCTTCCTGCGCCAGGCGATCGCCGAGGGGTTCTTCCACGCCGACATGCATCAGGGGAACCTGTTCGCGCTGCATGACGGGCGGATCGCCGCGATCGACTTCGGCATCATGGGCCGGATCGACCGGCGCGCGCGCGTCTGGCTCGCCGAGATCCTCTACGGCCTCATCACCGGCAACTATCGCCGCGTGGCGGAAATCCATTTCGAGGCGGGCTATGTGCCCCCGCACCACAATGTCGCCGAGTTCGCAACAGCGCTGCGCGCCGTGGGCGAGCCGATTCGCGGCATGGCGACCAAGGACATGTCGGTCGGCATGATGCTGGACAGCCTGTTCAACATCACCCGCGACTTCGACATGCAGACGCAGCCGCACCTCCTGCTCCTCCAAAAGACGATGGTGATGGTCGAGGGGGTGGCGACCAGCCTCGATCCCGACGTCAACCTGTGGGACGTCGGTGCGCCGTTCATCGGCGAGTGGATCCGGACCGAACTCGGCCCGGAGGCCGCCGTCGCCGACCGGCTGGTCGAGGATTTCCAGACGCTCGCCCGCCTCCCCCGCCTGATCCGCAATATCGAGCGGCAGTTTCCCGATCCGGGCGGCGCGCCCCCGTCGCCGCCGCTCCGGGAAATCCAGGTGATCCGCGTCGGCGGTGGCTGGCGCTATGCGGCGATGGCAGTGATGGGCGCCGGGGCCGGGATCGCCGCGACGCTTCTGCTGACGTGAGGATCCGCCCGCCGCTCTGGCTGGCCACGCCCAGCCGGTATGCGGGCGTGACCCGCACCCGCGCGCGCCTGATCCTCGGCGGGCTGGCGCTGCTCGTGTTCCTGTCGTTCCAGTCGCTTCTGCTCGGCGATGCGCCCTCGGCAGAGGGGGCTGCGGGAGCGAGCGACCTGGCATTGTACGAGGGGATCGTCGCGGGGATGCGCTCGGGCGGCGGCTATTACGACGTCGCTGCGGACCAGCTTCGCGCGCTCGACTATCCGCTCCGCCCCTTCCTCACCTTTCGCGTGCCGACACTGGCGGTGGTGCAGGCCGCGCTGCCGCCGGTCGCTGTCGTCATCCTGATGCTGTCGATTTCGGTCAGCGCCGGTCTTGCCTGGCTCGGCCTGCTGATGGCGCGCGCGTTCACCCGCCCCGCCCCGCTGGTCGCCGCCGCGGTGCTGCTGGCGGGCGGGCTGGTCGCCTTCGTTCAATGGCCGCTCTGGCCGTTCCACGAGTTCTGGGCCGCGCCCCTCATCGCGCTGTCGATGGCGATACGCCGCCCCGGCCTGTGGCTCAGTGCAGCGGCAATCGGGCTGGCGGCGACGCTGATCCGCGAGACGGCGGCGCTCTATCTCCTCGTCATGGCCGCGTGCGCCTGGATCGAGGGCGAGCGGCGCGAGGCGTTCGGCTGGGGCGCGGCGCTGGGCCTGTTCGCGGTCGTGCTCGGCTTCCATGCCTGGGCGGCGAGCCATGCGGTGGGACCACTCGATGCGCAGTCGCCGGGCTGGGCGGGGCTCAACGGCCCCGGCCTGTTCGTCCGCGCGGTGTGGCAGTCGAGCGCGCTGCAACTCCTGCCCCTCGCCCTCGCGGCGCCGATCGTCGCGCTCGCCGCGTTCGGGTGGAGCGCCTGGGCCGATCCGGCGGGCAAACGAGTCGCCGCCGTCATCGCAGCCTATGCGATCGTCATGAGCCTGTTCGCGCGGCTCGACACTTTCTACTGGGGGCTGATGGCAACACCGCTCATTCTCGTCGGGTTGGCCTTCCTGCCCGACGCGTTGCGCGATCTGGCCACCGCTGCAATGGACACGCGCCGCGTGCGGGTGCAGAGGATCACGCGATGAAGCGGATCCTGCTGATCGTCGGCGGCGGCATCGCCGCGTACAAGGCGTGCGAGCTCATCCGCCTCTGTCGCCGCGCCGGGATGGACGTGACCTGCGTCCTGACCGAGGGCGGCGCGCAGTTCGTCACGCCGATGACGCTCGCGGCACTTTCCGAAAACCCCGTCCACACCACGCTCTGGGACCTCAAGAACGAGGCCGAGATGGGGCATATCCAGTTGAGCCGGGAGGCCGACCTGGTCGTCGTCGCCCCCGCCACCGCGGACCTCCTCGCGCGAATGGCCGCGGGAATCGCGAACGATCTCGCCACCACGCTGCTGCTCGCCACCGACAAGCCAGTACTGGCGGCGCCCGCGATGAACGTGCGGATGTGGGGCCATACCGCCACCCGGCGGAATGTCGCGACGCTGCGCGGCGACGGCGTGACGGTGCTCGAGCCCGACGAGGGACCGATGGCGTGCGGCGAGTACGGCCCCGGCCGCCTGCCCGAACCGGCGGCGATCCTCGAAGCGATTGAGGCGGCGCTAACGCCCAACCGACGGCTGGCGGGACGCCACATCCTCGTCACCGCCGGGCCGACGCACGAGCCGATCGACCCCGTGCGCTACATCGCCAACCGCTCCTCGGGGAAGCAGGGCTTCGCCATCGCCGCCGCTTGTGCGGAGATGGGCGCACGGGTGACGCTGGTGAGCGGCCCCGTCACCCTGCCCACCCCGGCCGGCGTCGACCGGGTGAACGTGGAAACCGCGCGTCAGATGGCCGATGCGGTCGCCGCCGCTTTGCCGGCCGACGCCGCGGTCATGGTCGCCGCGGTCGCCGACTGGCACGTCGAGGCGGCGGGCCAGAAGCTCAAGAAGGGCGCGGGCGCCCCCGCCCTGTCGCTGGTTCCCAATCCCGACATCCTCGCCGATCTCGGCGCGTCGCCGAACCGCCCCCGCCTGCTGATCGGCTTTGCTGCGGAGACCGAACGCGTGCTGGACCACGCCACAGCCAAGCGGATCGCCAAGCGCGCCGACTGGATCGTCGCCAACGACGTGTCGGGCGACGTGATGGGGGGCGAGACGAACAGCGTCCACCTCGTGACCGAAACCGGCGTCGAAAGCTGGCCCCATGCGCCCAAGGCCGTGGTCGCCCGCCGTCTGGCCCAAAGGATTGCCGATGCGCTCTAGCCTGTCCCTCGCCGCCGCGCTCATCGTCGCCGGTTGCGCGACGACGCAGCAGGCCGGCGCGCCGGCCCCGCGGCTCGTCACCGAAAGCTATGGCGCGCTGAAGCCCGCACAGGTTCGCAACCTCGTCATCGTGCTCCACGACGATCTCGCCCCCGGTACCGCGGTCGACTATTCCGCCTTCGCCGCGCGGGCAGCCGCTGCCGTCCCGGCGGGCGCGGCCGTGGTCGTCCTGCGCCCCGGTTATGCCGATCCCGCCGGCCGCATGAGTGAGGGCATGCGCGCACGAGGCATCGGTGACGGCTATTCGGCGGAGCAAATTCGCCTGGTGGGCGAAAGCGTGCAGGCGCTGGCCGCCCGCTATCGCAACGCGCGCACGATCCTGGTCGGCGATGGCGGCGGCGCGGTGCTGGCGGCCAACGTCGCGGCGACGCGGCCGTCGCTGGTAGGCTCGATGCTGCTGATCGGCTGCCCCTGCGCGCTCCCCGAATGGCGCAAGTACATGGCGCGGCGCGAGCCGGCCTTTGCCGAGAATGTCGACAGCCTCGACCCGCTCCAGACCGTCGGCGGCATCGCGCCCACCGCGCGGATCGCGATCGTGTCGGGCGGCGACAAGGCGCGCGTCCCCGCCCGCATCGCCCGCCTCTATGCCGAGGCGCTGGCACTGCGCGGCATCGCCGTCGAATATCGCCAGGTCGAGGGTGACGACCTCCTCGCCCAGGGCGAAGTCACCCAGTTGTTGTCGCGGCTTGCCGACAGCGCGGCAAAGGCGGAGCCCCGGACATGACGAACACCCCGATCCGCATCGCGATCCGCCGCCTGTCGCATGGCGAGGGGCTACCGCTCCCTGCCTATGCGACCGCCGGTGCCGCCGGCCTCGACATCGTCGCGGCGGAGGATGTGACTCTCGCCGCCGGTGCGCGGCACGCCGTCGCCACCGGCTTCGCGATCGCGATCCCCGCGGGGTACGAGGTTCAGGTCCGCCCGCGCTCCGGCCTCGCGCTCAAGCATGGCATCACCTGTCTCAACACGCCGGGCACGATCGACAGCGACTATCGCGGCGAGGTGAAAGTGATCCTCGCCAATCTGGGCAGCGAGCCGTTCGCCGTCGTGCGCGGCGAGCGGATCGCCCAGCTCGTCCCCGCCGCCGTCCAGCGCGCCGACTTCGCCGAGGTCGCCGAGCTCGACGATACCGCACGCGGCGGCGGCGGGTTCGGTTCGACGGGGCGGTGACCCTCGCGCTCGCCCTGATCGCCGCGGCCGCCGCGGCGCAGCAGGCGGCCCCGCCGCCGCTGCCGCTTCCCTCCGCGCCCGGACAGGTGATCGCGTGGGATACGCTGCCGCCCGTTTCCTATCGCACGCCCCCGGTCATGCTGCCCGACATGATGGCCTTTGTGGCGGGCGAGGTCGGTGCCGGCCGCTGCCGCTTCGCCAACGCGACGCGCGCGCGGGGCGAGGTGGTGGTCGACGTGGCGATGCTGGTGACGCCCGACATGGGGCCGCGACTGACCATCCCGCGGGCGATCGATTGCCCCACGGTCGAGCAATATGCCGCGGGCCTCGTCCTCAGCTTTTCGCGCAACAACCTGCCCGGCCGCGCGATCGTGCCGCAATGGTATCGCGCGACGCTCCGGTTCCGATGGCCGGGCTGAGCGACGCGCAGCTCGACCGCTACGCCCGCCATATCGTCCTACGCGAAGTGGGCGGCGGCGGGCAGGCGCGGCTGCTGGGCGCGCATGTCGTCGTCATCGGCGCGGGCGGGATCGGCTCGCCTGCGATCCAGTATCTGGCGGCGGCGGGGGTCGGTCGGCTGACGATCGTCGACGACGACCGCGTCGACCTGTCCAACCTCCAACGCCAGACGCTCTTTACCGAGGCCGATCTGGGTTTCCCGAAGGCAGAGCGCGCGGCGGCGGCGGCAACGCGGCTCAATCCCCATGCGAATGCCGTCGGCCAGGTAATTCGAATCACATCGGAAAATGCGGCGGCAGTGATCGCCGGCGCCGACGCAGTCCTCGACGGATGCGACAACTTCGCCACCCGCCTCGTCGTGGCCGACGCTGCCCTTGCCGCGCATATCCCGCTCGTGTCAGCGGCGGTGACGCAGTTCGACGGGCAGCTCGGCGTCTACCGCGGCTGGGAAGCCGACAAGCCCTGCTACGCCTGTGTCGTCGGCACCGCGCCCGAACGACCGGGGACGAGCTGTGCCGAGGTCGGGGTGATGGGCGCGATGGCGGGGGTGATGGGCAGCATGGCTGCGCTCGAGGCGATCCGCGCGATCACCCCTTTCGGCGAGGACATGGCGGGCAAGCTGATGATCGCCGACGGCTTGACGATGCGCTTCCGCACGCTCGCCGTGCCCAAGGACCCCGGCTGCCCCGCTTGCGGCGGCTAGCGCGCGCGGATCAGGATCGCCTGCCAGTTGCCGTCCGCGGGCCGGTCGCGTGCGGCGAGCAGGTCGGCGAGGCGGCCGGGCTCCGCCACCCGCGCCGCTTCGGCGGTCATCGTCGCGGCGCGATCGCGCCAGCCCGGATGCGTCGCATCGCGCAGCCCGCCTGCCAGCTTCGACCCGTTGACCTGCCAGAACCGGCCGCCGATCACCGGATCATAGCCCGCCTTCGCCAGGATATGCACCGACAGGATGTCGGCCTCGACCTCCGTCTGCTTGAACAGGCCGGCATTGCGCCCGAACCCCGCCAGCAGCCCGCGGCTCACCCCCGCCGCGTCGAGGCGGCGGCGATGTTCGAGGACATTGTGCGCCAGTTCGTGCGCCAGCAGCACCGCCACCCCTTCATCGTCCAGCGTGTCGATCAGGCGCGAGCTGATCTGGACGAGCACCCCATCGGCACTCGCCGCGACCACGTCGGCATCGCGCTGCTCGAACCGGGCGCGGCACATCGGCACCGTCTTCAGCACCGCCTCGACCGGCTTGCCGGCCCGCTGGAGCGACAGGCGGACCGGCCCCGCCGGGGGCAGCGTCGCGGCGGCCCGATCGAACGCGGCCAGCGGCGCGGTTGCCTGCGTGTCGCTCGGCAGGATGTCGAGGCGATCGGTCCGCCGTCCGTCGATCGCCGCGATCGAATCGTCCGCCTTCACTCCGGCGCGCGCGGCGGCGCCGCTCGGCACGACCCCGGAAACGCCGATCGGGGTCGTAAAGCCGAAATGCGCGATCGCCGGCGCCTGTGCATCGCCCACATACTGGTCACGGCCGTGGATGGCGATACCGAGCGCCGGCTGCACCGTCCGGCACCAGGGGGCCGCGGCGATCGCCAAACGCTCACCCAGCCGCTCCAGCCGCGCGTCGGCCGCACGAAGTCCCTCGAAAACGGAGATTAAATCCCGCGCGGCGACCGTCGCCGGCGGGGCCGCGACGAGCATCAGGAGCGCCGCGAACTTGCAGAGCCGCTTGCGGCTCACCATAGGACGTGACCGATCATTCGCCCCCCCCTTAGCCAGTTGCAGCGGCGAACTGAAGTGTCGCTGTCCGCCGGAGCTCGTCTTTCGAACCATGTTGAAGCGTCTGTTCAGATCCGTTGCCGCCAAGCAAGCCGCCCCCGATGCCGCCGTCCCGCCCGGCACCCGCGTCTATGCGATCGGCGACGTGCACGGGCGGCTCGACTGCCTCGACGCGCTGCTGGCGATGATCGAGGCGGACGACGCCGCACGCGGGGCGGCGGACACGCAGATCATCTTCCTCGGCGACCTGGTCGATCGCGGTCCGGACTCGGCGGGCGTCGTCGATCGGGCAATGACGCTGGCGCGATCGGGCCGCGCCGTCCGCGGGCTGAAGGGCAATCACGAAGAGATGTTCCTCAGCGCGATCGGGGGCAGCGAGCGGGCGATGCGCGGCTTCACGCAGTTCGGCGGGCGAGAGACGCTGCTGTCCTATGGCATGAGCCAGCGCGACTATAACGAATATATGTTCCCCGAACTGATCGAGGCGGCGGCCCGGATCGTCCCCGCTGCGCACATCGCCTATCTCGACGCGCTCGAGGACATGATCGAGATCGGCGACTATCTGTTCGTCCACGCCGGCATCAAGCCGGGCGTGCCGATCGCCGGGCAGACTCCGGAGGCGCTTCGCTGGATCCGGCGCGAGTTTCTGGACCATCGCGGCGACTTCGGCCGGGTCGTGGTGCATGGTCATACGATTACCCCCGACGTCGATGTACGCAGCAACCGAATCGGTATCGACACCGGCGCGTACGAAAGCGGACGCCTGACCGCGATCGGCCTCGAGGGTGGGGAGCGATGGTTCCTTCAGACCCCCGCCGATCCGCAGCAGGATGCGAACCCGCGGAGCGGAAACGAAATTTAGCTACCTATATGGTGCAAATCGCCGGGTTGCCGAATAGCGATCGTTGCGCTAGGGGATCGCAGCATCATAGGCGGTTGGCCGTCTTTTGTGATGCCGTGCGTCTACGGCCAGCCGGCGGCGCAACTTTTACTAAGGGAGTGTTTCTGATGCGTTTTGCAAAGATCCTTGCGACCGCGGCGATGGTTTCGATGACCGCTGCTCCGGCGCTTGCCGCGAACGAGGCGTCGAAGCTCTCGGTCGCGCAGACCAAGACCGTCCGCGCTTCGACCGCTTCGCGTGACGCGAACGGCGCGATCGGTGGCTCGGGCGTGATCATCGGCGTCGTGGCTGCTGCCGCGATCATCGCCGGTATCATCATCGCGACCGACGACGGCAACTCGGACAGCAACTAAGCTGTCCGGCGAAAGCCAGGTTACGGAAGCGGCGGCCCGATGTGGCCGCCGCTTTTGTTTTGGGTGGCGGCGATCGACGCTCACGCCCGAATGCGAGCGTTGACGGACAGGCCATGCGTCCGATGATCGTGATCCTTGCCGCGCCAGACGCTGCGCGGGCGAGGAGCGCCCTCGACCTGGCCGCAGCCAGTGCCGCGCTCGGTGCCGCGACGCGCCTGCATATCGATGCCTGCGCGATCGGCCTGTTAAGCGATGCCGCGACGATCGCCGCGATCGAGCAGGTTCGCTCGCTCGGCGCGGTCCTGTCGCTCTGCCCCACCGGGCTTGCCGATGCCGGATTGACGCCGCCGCCGTTCCCCGATGCGGATCGCTGCGGGCTCGTGTCGCTGCTGGCCGAGGCCGGGGACGATGCCCGGCTGCTGGTGATCTGACCAACGCGATCTTAACCGTTGCGCCGTTACGGAGGCGCCATGCGTAGCTGTCTGCCGCTCGTCGCCCTTTGCCTGTCGCTTGCCGGATGCGGCGGGGGCGGCAACGCGAACGATACCGATCTTGCGGCGCTCGACGCCGAACTGACTGCGGGTCAGTCGGCCAACGCGGTCGATCCGGCGGTGATGGCCGCGCTTCAGGATCCGATCATGGTCGATCCGCAACTGTCGGCCAAGAGCAACGCCGACGCGGTGCGGCCCGCGCCCCAGCCCTATGCCGCGCCCGTCCCTTATCCCGGCATCGCCGCGGGCAGCGCGGCGCCCGACGAGAAGCTGATCGCCGCCCCCGCCCCGAAGCCGCTGACGGACGGCGCGATCCGCCAGTCGATCACGCTCGGCTCACTCGCCCGCACCAGGGGATCGAAGAGCGCCGCGATGTGTACTGCGCGGTTGTCCTATTCGGCGGACTGGGCCAATCGCCTGCCGCCCGAATTGCCGCTCTACCCCGACGCGCGCGTGACCGAGGCGGGCGGGGTCGAGGGCGATGGCTGCTCGATGCGCGTCGCAAGCTTCTTCGTCGCCAAGCCCACTGCGCTCCTGATCGACTGGTATTATACCCGCGCCGTCCGTGCCGGCTTTTCGGCCGAACATCAGGTCGACGGCGCCACGCACGTGCTCGGCGGCACACGCCGTGACGGGCGCGCCTATCTGGTGGTGCTGACGAACCGCGGCGACGGCGGCACCGACATCGACCTCATCACCGGGCGCTGAGTTTCCAAATCCCCTTCGCCGCGCTAGGGGGACCGACATGGCATATCTATTGGTGATGCTGGGCGGTGCGCTCGGCTCGGCCGCGCGCTATTCGGTCGGGCGGCTGACGCTCGGCGCATTCGGTCCGAACTGGCCCTGGGGCACACTGGCGGTGAACATCGTCGGGGGGCTGGCGATGGGGCTGCTTGCGGGCCTTCTGGCGCGGGCGGGGTCCGGGGGCGAGAACTGGCGGCTGATGATCGGCGTCGGGCTGCTCGGCGGGTTCACGACGTTTTCGGCGTTCACGCTCGAGCTGGTGAACATGATCGAACGCGGGCAGGCGATGGCAGGGATCGGCTATGCGCTGGTGTCGGTGATCGGCGCGGCGCTGGCGCTCTTCACCGGCTTGATGGCGGTAAGGACGCTGGCATGAGCGACAACAAGGCACAGGTCCGCCAGTTCACCGTCGATGCGGAGGACGACGGCATCCGCCTCGACCGCTGGTTCAAGCGGCATTTGCCCGAGACGAGCTTCAACCTCGTCTCGCGCTGGGCACGCACGGGGCAGCTGCGCGTCGATGGCGCGCGCGCCGATCCGGGCGACCGCCTGACCACCGGCCAGACGCTGCGCGTGCCGCCGGCGGAGGCTGCGCCCGCGACCGCGCGGCCGGTGCGCGAAAAGCGTCCGCTGACACCCGAGCAGACGGCGATGGCGGAGGCCATGGTGATCCACCGCGATGCGCAGGCGATCGTCCTCAACAAGCCGCCGGGTCTCGCTACGCAGGGCGGGACCAAGACGCATGATCATGTCGACGGCCTGCTCGACGCGCTGTCGTTCGAGCGCGACGACCGGCCGAAGCTCGTCCACCGGCTCGACAAGGATACGTCGGGCGCCCTCCTGATCGCGCGCAGCCCGCGCGCGGCGGCGTTCTTCTCGAAGCGCTTCTCGGGCCGTTCGGCGAAGAAGGTCTATTGGGCGCTGGTGGTCGGCGTGCCCGAGATCGCCGACGGCCTGATCGACCTCCCCCTCGCCAAGCAGCCGGGCACCGGCGGCGAGAAGATGCATGTCGACGAGGAGAACGGTGCGCCGGCAACGAGCCGCTATCGCGTGATCGAGCGGGCGGGCAACCGCGCCGCCTGGGTCGAATTGCAGCCGCAGACCGGGCGCACGCACCAGCTTCGCGTCCACATGGCCGCGATCGGCCACCCGATCGTCGGTGACGGCAAGTACGGCGGGCAGGAGAGCTTCCTGACCGGCGGGATCTGCCGCAAGATGCATCTCCATGCGCGGCGCATCCGCATCGACCACCCCGATGGCGGCAAGTTCGAGGTGACGGCCGAACTCCCGACGCACTTCGCCGAATCGATGGAGATGCTGGGTTTCGACCAGAGCCTGGGCGACATCCGCGTCGACGACAGCCCGCCCCCCGCCACGCGCGAGGAGAAAAAGGCCAAGGCACGTGCCCACGCCAAGACGATCCGCAAGGAACGCCGCGGCGAACGGCGCGGGCGGAGCCAGCGTTGACCCGCCGCCTCGCCGTCTTCGACTGCGACGGCACGCTGGTCGACAGTCAGGCGAACATCTGCGTGGCGATGGAGCAGAGCTTCGCCGCCCACGGCCTCGCTGCGCCCGACCGCGCCGCGATCCGCCGGATCGTGGGGCTGAGTCTCGTCGAGGCGATGGCGGCGCTCCTCCCGGACGCCGCGCCCGAGCAGCACTGCGACATGGCCGAGAACTACAAGCGTGCGTTCCAGCACCTGCGCGGCAATGGCCGCCTGCTCGACGAACCGCTGTTCGACGGCGTGGCCGAGGCGCTGGACGCGTTCGAGGCGGCGGGCTGGCTGCTAGGCGTCGCGACGGGCAAATCCGATCGCGGCCTGTCGCTGATCCTTTCGCATCATGGCCTTTCGGACCGATTCGTCACGCTACAAACCGCCGACCGCCACCCGTCGAAGCCGCATCCCGCGATGCTTCATGCCGCGCTGGCCGAGGCTGGCGCCGGGCCCGAGGGCAGCGTGATGATCGGCGACACCAGTTTTGACATGGCGATGGGCGTCGCCGCGGGCGTGCGGCCGATCGGCGTCGCCTGGGGCTATCACGATGCGCACGAACTGCGCGATGCCGGGGCACTGGCGGTCGCGGATCGCGCGGACGAACTGGTGCGGTTGTCGCAAGGGACCTACTGAGGGGCATGGAACCGACCCGCGATCCGGCCATGGGCCGCTATTATCTGATGGTCCTCGCGCGCATCGTGCCCGTGTGCGGCGCGCTGTTCGGGCTCGTCATCATGGGGCGGGCGCATCAGTTGCCGCAGCAGATCCTCGGCCTCGCGATCGTCCTCGCGGCGCTCTGGGTGGTGGCGACACTGCCCCGCTCGCTCGCTCGCCGCTGGCGCACGCCGCCCGCGCCATGAAGCGGTTCTGGCAAACGGTCGCCGTCGTCCCCGGCTTCGGCATCACGCTCGACGACCGGCCGGTGCGCACGCCCGGCCGTATGCCGCTCGAAGTACCCACTCGCGCGCTCGCCGACGCGATCGCCGACGAGTGGGCCCGTGTCGGGGAAACGATCGACCCGCGCGCGATGCCACTCACCGGCCTCGCCAACGCCGCGATCGACCGGATCGCACCCGACCCGGCCAGCTTCGCCGCGGGCCTTGCGCGCTACGGCGAAAGCGACCTCACCTGCTACCGCGCCGACGGACCGCAGGCGCTGGTCACGCGCCAGGCGGCGGCATGGGACCCGCTGCTCGCCTGGGCGCAAGGGCGCTACGACGTGCATTTCGAGGTGACGAGCGGCGTCATGCACGTCGCTCAGCCCGAGGCGACGATCGCGCGGCTGGGCGAGGCGATCGCCGCCCGCCCCGCGTTCGAGCTGGCGCCGCTGTCGATCATCACGACGATCACCGGCTCGCTGGTGATGGCCCTCGCACTTGCCGAACGGGCGTTCGATGCCGATGCGATGTGGGCCGCTTCGCTGATCGACGAGCATTGGCAGGTCGAGCAATGGGGCGAGGATACGCTCGCCGCACAGGCGCGCGAGGCCAAGCGCGCGGAATATGACGGCGCGGTGCGGTTCCTGGATGCGCTCGCCGCCTGACTAGGGCGCGGGCAAGCCGAGCTTGGTTGCACCAGCGAGGCGTTTGCGCGAGGCGGCGGTCATGCCGCTGCATCTCTTCAGGCCGCTGCTCCCCGGCGCCACCTTTTCCGAACGCCTGATCGCCTGTTTTGGCGCGGGCGTCGGCATCGCCCTTACCTATCTTGCCGGTACGCTGGCGCCGCACGGCACGCTGCCGGCGATCGTCGCGCCGCTCGGTGCTTCGGCGGTGCTGGTCTTTGCCGTCCCGGCGAGCCCGCTCGCGCAGCCATGGCCGGTGATCGGCGGCAACACGATCTCGGCGCTCGTCGGCATCGCCGTCTGGCGGCTGCTGCCCGATCCGGCGGTCGCCGCCGGGGTCGCGGTCGCCGCGGCAATCCTCGTCATGTCGCTGCTGCGCTGCCTCCACCCGCCCGGCGGCGCGGCGGCGCTGACGGCGGTGATTGGCGGGGCGGCGGTGCATGAGGCAGGGTTCGGCTTCGCGCTGGTGCCGGTCGCGCTGAACTCGATCGCGCTGGTGGCGGCGGGCCTCGCCTTCCACCGTCTGACGCGGCGCAGCTACCCGCACCGCCCGGTGCCGGCACCCAAGCCGACAAGCGGCATCCTGCCCGCCGATATCGACGCGGCGCTGGCGGAGATGCACGAGAGCTTCGACATCGCCCGTGAGGATCTGGACCAATTGATCGCGCGTGCCCAGGCGCACGCGGCGGCGCGCTAGTTCTTCAGCATCGACCGGATGAAGCCGATCAGCCCGGTCTGACGCGACCGCTTCAGCCGCTCGGCCTTCAGGATCGTGCGGACACAGTCGTAGCAATGCTCGACATCGTCGTTGACGAGCACATAGTCGTACCCGTCCCAGTGGCTGACCTCTGCCGCGGCGCGGTTCATCCGCGCGTCGATTACCGCCTCGCTGTCGGTCGCGCGCGCGACCAGGCGGCGGTGCAGTTCCTCCATCGACGGCGGCAGGATGAAGACGCGCACCACGTCGCCGCCCGCGATCTGGAAAAGCTGCTGTGCGCCCTGCCAGTCGATGTCGAAAAGCACGTCGCGGCCTGAGGCGAGGATATCCTCCACCTGCTGGCGCGGGGTGCCGTAGCGGTGGTCGAACACATGCGCCCATTCGAGGAACTCGTGGTTCGACACCATCGCGCGGAACCGTTCGAGATCGACGAAATGATAGTCGCGACCGTCGACCTCGCCAGGTCGCATCGCCCGTGTGGTGGCCGACACTGACATCTGAAGGTCGTCGTCCTCGGCCAGCAGCTTGCGCGCGATCGTCGACTTCCCCGCGCCCGAGGGTGAGGAAAGGACGAACAAAACGCCCCTGCGCTTCATGCCATGCGGGTCGGAGTCGGTCGATTGCGCCATGCGCGCCTTTGGCGGTGCGGGGCGGGCGAGGTCAAGACCCTGCCCGCCCTTCGCGCCTTAAAGCGGGCGACGTCCCTTGCGGCGGTCATATGCCTTCTTGCCGACGTAGGCGGCGCCCAGCACCGTGCCGAGCGGCCCCATCCGGCGCAGCAAACTGCCCGCGGCATAGCCCATCGCAGCCCCCTTGACGCCGCCGCGGCCGTCGCGGCGGTCCATCTCGCGCCCGACGAGCGCGCCGATAATCTGCTTGATCATGCCCGTTGCTCCTTGCCTGTGATCGTGTCGAACGCCCGGCCGATTCCGTAGAGCACGCCCCAGCCTACCGCGTAGGTCAGCGCGACGGGCACCGCGACCTTGAGCACGTTCGCCGTGATCGCACCGATGATCGCGCCGTCGCCGACGCCGTCGTCACCGCTCATCCCGTCGATCGCCGCGCCGACCAGCGCGCCGAGGGTCGTCGCACCCATGGAAAACATCCTTCGTTCTGCCTCGTCAGAGCGTTCGTAACGGCGACGGATCGCGCCGGTTCCGTCAGCGTCCCGTCATCGCCTCCGGCCGGACGACGCGGTCGAACGTCGCCTCGTCGACCAGGCCGAGCGCCAGCCCCGCCTCCCTGAGCGTCAGCCCCTCGGCATGCGCGTGCTTGGCGATCTTCGCTGCATTGTCGTAGCCGATCTCCGGCGCCAGCGCGGTGACGAGCATTAGCGAGCGATCGACCAGTTCAGCGATCCTCCGCTCGTTCGCTTCGAGCCCGTCGACGCAGCGTTCTGCAAACCCCTCCATCGCGGTCGCCAGCAGGTCGATCGAGCGCAGGACGTTCGCCCCGATCAGCGGTTTGAACACGTTGAGCTCCAGATGCCCCTGTAGCCCGCCGATTGTGATGGCGGCGTGATTGCCCATGACTTGCGCCGCGACCATCGTCAGCATCTCGCACTGCGTGGGATTGACCTTCCCCGGCATGATCGAACTGCCCGGTTCGTTCGCGGGCAGGTCGAGCTCGCCGAGGCCCGATCGCGGCCCGGAGCCGAGCAGGCGAATGTCGTTGGCGATTTTGGTCAACGCGACCGCCAGCGTATTGAGCGTGCCCGACAGGTGGACCAGCGGATCGTTCGACGCCAGTGCCTCGAACGCATTCTCCGCCGGGGTAAAGGCGATGCCGGTCAGTCCGCTCACTTCGGCAGCGAAATCGCGCGCGAAGTTGGGCGGCGCGTTGAGGCCGGTGCCGACCGCGGTGCCGCCCTGCGCCAGCCGGTTCGTCCCCTGTTCGATCGCCGGCTCGATCCGCTGCCCGGCGAGCCATAGTTGCGCGGCATAGCCCGAAAACTCCTGCCCCAGCGTCAGCGGCGTCGCGTCCTGAAGGTGGGTGCGGCCGATCTTGACGATCCCGTCCCACGCCGTCGCCTTCGCCTCGATCGCAGACCGTAGCCGGTCGAGCGCAGGAAACAGTCGCCGATAGGCGGCGATGCTGGCCGCGATGTGCAGCGCCGTCGGGAAGCTGTCGTTCGAGGACTGGCCGCGATTGACGTCGTCATTGGGGTGGACCGGCGCCTTGCCGCCGCGCGTGCCGGTCAGCGCCTCGTTCGCGCGGCCGGCGATCACCTCGTTGACGTTCATGTTGGTCTGGGTGCCGCTGCCCGTCTGCCAGATGACGAGCGGGAACTGGTCGTCGAGCGCGCCTGATACGATTTCGGCCGCCGCCGCCTCGATCGCGTCGGCCTTTTCCGCCTCCAGCCCGTGGCGCCGGTTCACGCGCGCCGCCGCCTGCTTCACCAGTGCGAGCGCGTGGACGATGCCGATCGGCATCCGCTCGGCCGCACCGAACGGGAAATTCTTGATCGACCGCTGCGTCTGCGCACCCCAATAGGCGGCGGCGGGCACCTCGATCGCGCCGATCGAATCGGTTTCGGTTCGGGTTTCAGTCATTTGCGCCTCCCCTGCGGTTCATCATCGGGTCATCAAACGCGCGCCTCGATCGGCGGCTCCGCCTCGCGGCATCGGCGTCGCAGCCCGGTTCGGCGCGTTTCCGGACAAAGCATGCTTGTACGTCGCGGTCGTGCGTGCTGAATTAGCGACAGTTTTAAGACAGTGGTTTGCGGAGTTAGGCCTTGTTCGACACGACGCGCGAGATCGTCGCTTACGGCATTCTGGGTGCGATCGTCGTCGTCGCGATCCCGTGGCTGACGTTTGCGATCAGCAAGCGGCGGCGCGAAAACCTGCGTCGTCGCGGCATCAAACGCTACGGCCACTGACGCCGCCCGCCGCGTTCGTGACGGCGGTGGGCACATGCACACTTGACGGCGGTGGGCACATGCGCACTTGAATGCCGGGCCGCGCGCGGCAAAAGCGCGGCATGGACATTCCTGGCATCTATCATAGCTGGATCGACTGGATCGGCGACGGCACTGGCCTTCCCGATGCGATCCTGCACATCCACGCGGGCCTCGCGATCCTGCTGGCGGTGCGGCTCGTCTCGCGCCGGTCACTCGGGTCTTTCATCCCGTTCGCGGTTGTGGTGCTGGCGGAGCTCGGCAACGAGTGGCTGGACTATCTGCACTACGGCCTGCGCGTCGAGGACACGCTGTCGGATATCGGCAACACGCTGTTCTGGCCGCTGGTCATCAGCATGGGCGTGCGCCTGCGCCCGATGGCGCATCGCGACCGCCCCGAGCGGGGCGACGCGGAAAAGCCGCCTACTTCTTCCGCTTGAAGTCCACCGCAACGACGTTCGAGCCATCCTCGACCGGCGCGGCGCGAGCGGTATCGCCGTCATTCTCGGCCGGCTCGTGCTCAGTTTCCTCGGCGACGTCGGACGCCTGGAAGCGCAGCTCGAAATTGACTGCCGGGTCGTGGAAGCCGGTGATCGCCGAGAACGGAATGTCGAGCATCGACGGCACCTGATTGAAGCTCAGGCCGACGCTGAACCGCGTGTCGTCGACCTTCAGGTCCCAGAAACGGTGCTGAAGGACGATCGTCATCTCGTCCGGGAACCGGTCGATCAGCCGCTGCGGAATGTCGACGCCGGGCGCCTGCGTCTTGAAGGTGATGTAGAAATGGTGGTTGCCGGGCAGCCCGCCGGTCTGCGCGACTGAGCCGAGCACGCGGCCGACGACCGCGCGCAGCGCCTCCTGCACGATCTCGTCATACGGAATCAGGCTGTCGGGGATCGTGCCGGTCATGCCCCCTTAGCTAGCGCCCTGCGGCCCGGGGTCAAGGTGGCTGCGGCGTTGCATGGTCTCGATGAAGCGCTATGTGGCCCCCATGCGCACCGCCACCGTCAGCCGCCACACCAGCGAAACGCGGATCGAGGTCGAGGTCAATCTCGACGGCACCGGCCAGTATGCGATCGAGACCGGCGTCGGTTTCTTCGATCACATGCTGGAACAGCTCGCTCGCCACTCGTTGATCGATATCCGCCTGAAGTGCGAGGGCGACCTGCATATCGACCAGCATCACACCGTCGAGGATTCCGCGCTGGCGCTGGGAGAGGCGGTGGCAAAGGCGCTGGGCGACAAGCGCGGCATCCGTCGCTACGCGGACGCGCACTCACCGATGGACGAGACGCTGACCCGCGTCGCGGTCGACATTTCAGGCCGCCCGTGGCTCGTATGGAAGACCGCGTTCACGCAGACGCGGCTGGGCGAAATGGATACTGAGCTGTTCCAGCATTTCTTCCACAGCTTCGCCCAGACCGCCGGCCTGACGCTCCACGTCGAGACGCTGTACGGCGAGAATAACCACCACATCGCCGAGGCCGCCTTCAAGGGCCTCGCCCGCGCGCTGCGCGAAGCGGCGGAGATCGACCCGCGCAAGGCGGGCGTCATTCCCTCGACCAAGGGTGTGCTCTGATGATCCGGCCGGCGACCCCGCTGACGCTGGTGCTCATCACCTACACCGACAAGGACGCGATCGAACGGCTGCGCCCCACGCATGTCGAGTGGATTCGTGAGGCGATCGATGCAGGCGTGATGCTGCTCGCCGGACGGCGCGACGATGCCGAGGGCGGCGTCCTCCTGTTCCGCGGCACGCCCGAGAACGTACGGCCGGTGGCGGAGAGCGATCCGTTCGTGACCGGCGGCGGCGCGACGATCGAGCTCGTCGGCTTCCCCGCCAACCTTGCCGACGATGCGCTGGCGGCGGTCCTGACGTGACGACCGCGCTGATCGATTACGGCGCGGGCAATCTTCATTCGGTCCATAACGCGCTGAAGGCGGCGGGGGCGACCGACATCGCCATCACTGCCGACCCGGACACGGTGGCAAAGGCCGACCGCATCGTCCTGCCCGGCGTCGGCGCGTTCGCCGCTTGCCGCGACGGGCTGGCCGCGCTTGATGGCATGATCGACGCGATGGAGGCGCGCGTCCTCCGCGGCGGCGCGCCGTTCCTCGGCATCTGCGTGGGCATGCAGCTTATGGCGACGACCGGCGAGGAAATGGGCGGCCATGCCGGCCTCGGCTGGATCGAGGGGACCGTCGCGCGCATCCCCGACGCCCCCGGCATCCGCGTGCCGCACATGGGCTGGAACGACGTCGTCCCCGCCCAGCCCCATCCGCTGATCGAGCCGGGCGAGGCCTATTTCCTCCACAGCTACGCGTTTACCGGCGCCTCCGTGCTCGCGACGACGACGCATGGCGGGCCGGTCACCGCGGCGATCGGACGCGACAACCTGATCGGCATCCAGTTCCACCCCGAAAAGAGCCAGCGTTACGGCATCGCGCTGCTCGAGAGGTTCCTTGCATGGCGGCCCTGACGATCTTTCCCGCGATCGACCTGAAGCGCGGACAGGTGGTGCGCCTGGCCGAGGGCGATATGGACCGCGCGACCGTCTATGGCGACGATCCGGCGGCTCAGGCCCGGCTGTTCGCAGCGGCGGGCGCCGACCACCTCCACGTCGTCGACCTCGACGGCGCGTTCGCGGGCGATTCGGTGAATGGAGAGGCGGTGCGCGCCGCCGTCGCCGCCTTTCCCGGCCGGGTGCAGGTGGGCGGCGGCATCCGCGACATGGCCTCGGTCGAGCGGTGGCTCGCGCTCGGCATCGCGCGGGTCGTGATCGGCACCGCCGCGCTCAAGAAGCCCGATTTCGTGAAGGCCGCCGCCCGGGCGCACCCGGGCGCGATCGTCGTCGCGGTCGATGCGCGCGACGGCATGGTCGCAACCGAGGGTTGGGCAGACGTATCCGACGTCTCGGTTGAGGACCTGTCGCGCCGGTTCGAGGATGCTGGCGTCGCCGCGCTCCTGTTCACCGACGTGGGCCGCGACGGGCTGCTCAAGGGCTGCAATGTCGAGGCGACGGTGGCGCTGGCAAAGGCCGTGTCGATCCCGGTCATCGCCTCCGGCGGCGTCGCCGGGATCGAGGATATTCATGCGCTTCGCCCGCATGTCGGCGACGGCGTGACCGGCGTCATCACCGGCCGCGCGCTCTATGACGGCCGCCTCGACCTCGCCGAAGCGATCCGGGTCGCGACCGCGTGACCGTCCGCGCGCGCGTCATCCCCTGCCTCGACGTGGCGAATGGCCGCGTCGTGAAGGGCGTGAACTTCGTTGATCTGATCGATGCGGGCGACCCGGTGGAGCAGGCGCGTGCCTATGACGCGGCGGGCGCGGACGAGCTTTGCTTCCTCGACATCACCGCCAGCCATGAGGCGCGCGGGACTATTCTCGACGTGGTGCGCCGCACGGCGGAGGTCTGCTTCATGCCGCTGACCGTCGGCGGCGGCGTGCGCACCGCCGAGGACGCGCGCGCGCTGCTCCTCGCCGGGGCGGACAAGGTCGCGGTCAATTCCGCCGCCGTCACCCGGCCCGAGGTCGTCTCCGACATTGCCGAACGCTTCGGCAGCCAGTGCGTCGTCGCTTCGGTCGACGCGCGGCGGGTCGAGGATTGCTGGGAAGTCTTCACCCATGGCGGTCGCCGCGCGACGGGGATCGACGCGGTCGAGCATGCGCTGCGACTGATCGAACTCGGCGCTGGCGAGATTCTCGTCACCTCGATGGACCGCGACGGGACCAAAAGCGGCTATGACCTCGACCTCATCCGCACCATCGCCGGCCAGGTTGCAGTGCCCGTCGTCGCCAGCGGCGGCGTCGGCGGGCTGGACGACCTCGTCGCCGGTATTCGCGACGGCGGGGCGAGCGCAGTGCTCGCCGCCTCAATCTTCCATTTCGGCGAGGCGAGCATCGCCGACGCGCACCGGGCACTCGCCGCAGCGGGCATTCCGGTCCGCTCACCGCTCGTCGCCGCCCGTTGACAAGCGCGGCTCCCGCCCGCCAGCGAGGGGCATGACCAGTACCGATCCGTTCGACGCGCTCGAAGCCGTCATCCGCAGCCGCCGCGGCGGCGATGCCAAGGCCAGCTACGTCGCCGCCCTGTTCGAAAAGGGCCGGCCGAAGATCGCGCAGAAAGTGGGCGAGGAAGCCGTCGAGGCCGCGATCGCCGCGGTCCAGGGCGACCGCAACGCGCTGAAGGGCGAGGCGGCGGACCTCATCTTCCACCTCATCGTCCTGCTCGTCGATGCGGGCCTCCGCCTCGACGACGTCCGCGCCGAACTCGTGCGGCGAGAGGGGCTGTCGGGGTTGGTCGAAAAGGCATCGCGCACCGCGCCGCCCCCGCCGGTGATACCGGAACCCGCGCCCGCCGCCACTGGACCGCTACCGCTCGGACATGACGAGGCGGCCCCTGCCGCCGCGCCGCTCCGCCCCGAGGGCGAAAAGCCCGGCAGTCCGCGCCCGCTTCCCCCCGCGACCGGAGGCTTCTGATGCCGATCGACGCCACCCAGCCCTATGACGACGCCAACATCTTCGCGAAGATCCTTCGCGGCGAGATCCCGGCGAAGCGTGTTTATGAAGACGATTTCGCCCTCGCCTTTCACGACATCGCTCCGCAGGCGCCCGTCCACATCCTCGTCATCCCCCGCGGCCCCTATGTGAGCTGGGACGATTTCAGCGCGCGGGCGAGCGACGCGGAAATCGTCGGCTTTACCCGCGCCATCGGCCATGTCGCGCGCGAGCATGTGGGGCCAGGCTATCGCCTGCTCGCCAACACCGGCGGGCATGGCGGGCAGGAAGTGCCGCATCTGCATGTCCACATCTTCGCCGGCGCCCCGCTCGGCCCGATGCTGGCGCGGTGAGACAACGCTGCACCACCGTACGCCCAATCGGCGCTTTGGCGGTTGCAAGCGGAACTTTTCCCACTAGGCTCCCGGCGATCCAATCCGCGGCGACGACAAGCCGCACCCTAGGGGACCGTGAATGATATTCGGGCGCGTGAAGCCTCTCGACGCCATTTTGGCGACCGCCGAAAAGAAGTCGCTCCATCGATCGCTGGGCGCGTTCCAGCTCACCATGCTCGGCATCGGCGCCGTGATCGGCACCGGCATCTTCGTGCTGACGGCCGAAGCCGCGCAAAAGGCCGGGCCGGGCATGATGATTTCGTTCATCATCGCCGGTCTCGTCTGCGCGGTCGCCGCGCTCTGCTACGCCGAAATGGCGGCGATGGTCCCGGTGTCGGGATCGGCCTACACTTATAGCTACGCGGTCATGGGCGAGCTCATCGCCTGGATGGTCGGCTGGGCGCTGATCCTCGAATACGCCGTCGCCGCCGGCGCGGTTTCGGTCGGCTGGTCCGGCTATATGATCGGCGCGATTGAGCATAGTTTCGGGATCGACATCCCGAACGCGCTGGTGCTCGGGCCGCTAGACGGCGGGCTCATCAACCTGCCCGCGATGATCATCGCCGGGCTCGTCACCTGGCTCCTGGTGATCGGCACCAAGGAATCGGCGACGATCAACGCGATTCTCGTCTGCATCAAGGTCGTGGCGCTGACGCTGTTCATCATCCTCGCCATTCCGGTGATGAACATGGAGCAGTTCACGCCCTTCTCGCCGCTCGGCTTCGGGGGCATTTCGGCCGCGGCCGCGTCGATCTTCTTCGCCTATGTCGGCTTCGACGCCGTCTCGACCGCCGCGGAGGAGACCAAGAACCCTCAGCGCAATATGCCGATCGGCCTCATCGGCAGCCTCGGCTTTTGCACCATCTTCTACATTCTCGTGTCGGCAGGCGTCATCGGCGCCCCCGGCATCAGCGCGCAGCCGGTGATGAGCGCGATCGGCGGCATCCTCGAGCCCGGCAGCCCCGAGCTCGCGCAGCAGTGCGCGGCGCGCGCGGCGGCGGGTGCCAAGGACGTGGTCTGCTCGAAGGAAGCGCTGGCGTTCGTCCTGCGCGAGATCGGCTGGCCGCAGATCGGCAACCTCGTCGGCCTCGCCGCGATCCTCGCCCTACCCTCGGTCATCCTGATGATGATGTTCGGCCAGACCCGCATCTTCTTCACGATGAGCCGCGACGGTCTGCTGCCGGCGATGTTCAGCCGCATCCACCCGAAGTTCAACACGCCGCACGTCATCACCATCCTGACGGGCATCGCGGTGTCGCTGTTCGCGGCATTCTTCCCGGTGGGGGCGCTGGCCAACATCTCGAACTCGGGCACGCTGTTCGCGTTCGCGGCGGTGTCGTTCGCGGTGCTGGTGCTTCGCCGCACCGATCCCGACCGCAAGCGTCCCTTCCGCACCCCGCTGGTGTGGGTGGTGGCGCCGTTGTCGATCCTCGGCTGCGTGTACCTGTTCTGGAGCCTCGACCCGCACAGCAAGATGCTGTTCGCGATCTGGGCGGCGATCGGGATCGTCGTCTATTTCGGCTACAGCCGCTCGCGCAGCCATGTCGGCCGCGGTATCGACGGGGTCGAGGAAGGCTGATCCGCTTCTCGGATGGGTAATTGAAAAGGCCCCCGCCGCTTCAGCGACGGGGGCCTTTCCGTGTCAGAAGCGTGCGGTGATCTGCCCGCCGTAGAAACGCGGTTCCGCCGGGATGAAGGTCGGGATGCCGAACCCACCACCGGTATTGCCCGCGTCGAGCAGATAATCCTCGTCGGTCGCGTTGCGGATGAAGCCGGCCAGTTCGAACCGCTCCTCGGCGAAGCTCACCCCCGCGCGCGCGTTGACCAGCGTCACCGGCCCCTGGCTGATCGCGCGGTTGTTCGGCACCTCGAAGAAGATGCGGCTGCGATAGGTGACGCTCGGTGTCGCGAAGAAGCGCATGCCGCCACCCAAGGGTGCGTCGATCGTCAGGCCACCCGCCGCCTGCCACTCGGGCTGAAGGCGGAAGCGCGCGCCTGAAAATTGCGGGGCGAAGCGGTTGTTCCGGTCGATGCCGCCGTCGATATAGCCGACATTGCCGAACAGGCTCAGCCACTTGGTCGGCCGCACGTTCAATTCGGCCTCGACACCCAGGTTGCTGGCCGTTCCCGCGCTCTGCGTGATCGACGTGCCGTTGGCCTGCTGCACGCTGACCTGGAAGCCATCGTACTTCTGGTAATAGACGCCAACCGAGCCCGAGACCGGCCCGACCGCGCCCTTGATCCCGCCCTCGTAATTCCAGACGGTCTCCTCCGGCACCAGTTGCACGCGCGGGCTGACGCGCGTGCTGCCCGGCGCCACCGTGGTGCGCTGCACGTCGAGCTGGACGACGGGCGAGCGCCGACCCTTCGAGATCGTCGCGTAGAGATTGACCGCATCCGACAGCCGGAACAGCGCGTTGAACCGCGGCAGCACCGCCGCATAGCTCTGCTGCCGCCAGAAGGTCAGCCCGCCGGTGTCGGTCTGGCCGGGGATCAGCGAGAAGGCGGTGGGGTTGAGCACCGGGCGCGGCACGCGCGTCGTATAGCCCGACTTGCGCTGCTCGATCAGCACGCGCGCGCCCGCGGTGAGTTCGAGTGCGGGCACCGGGATCCACGTCACGTCGCCGAACATCGAATAGGCGTCGTTCTGCCCGATATTCTTGAACTCGGAGCTGTACGGTATCTGCGTGAAGCGCCCGCCCGTCGCGATCGACGTAGCGCGCGCCGCCTGCACCACACCCGCCGAATCGATGCAGCCGAGGCCGGGGATCAGCGGCGCACCGGCGAGGAAGCTGGCGCACTGGAGGAAGGTCCCCTCCTCGCTCGAAAACGGCACGCGCTGGAAGTTGTCCTCGACGAACACGTTCCACCCGAACTGCGCGCGCCAATTGGGGTCGCGATAGCTGAAGCGGCCCTCATGGCTCGCCTGCCACCCGCGTGCATCCTCGGCGAACTCGAGGAACCAGGCGGCGGAACCATCGGCGTCGAACACCTCGTTGCTGTCGAATTTGCGATAGCCGTTGACCGTCGTGAAGTTCCACCCGTCTGCGAAGTCCCACGACGCGGTGAGGTTGGCGTCATAGACGTCGCGCGTCAGGCCGAGCTGGTCGTCGCCCAGCACCTGTGCCGACAGCGGCGAGCCACCGAGATTGGCGACGCCGAACGGATTGCCCGGCCCCGCCTCGGTCGGCAGGCGGCGAGAGACGAACGGCGTGCCGCCGTTACGCTGCCGGTCATAGGTGCCGATCAGGTCGACAGTCAGGTCCTCGGTCGGCGTGAAGCGCAGCGACGCGCGCACGCCGAGCTGATCCTGTGCGTAGAGCTCCTTGTCCTGCCGCGGCGACAGGTTCTCGACATAGCCGTCGCGCTTCTTCCACTCGAACGCGATGCGACCGGCGATCTTGTCGCTGCCGGCGTTGAAGAAGCCGGAGACGAGCGTCTGGTCGTAATTGCCGTATCCACCGGTCAGCGCGCCCGAGAAGCCGGGCTTGGGCCGCGCCGAGGTCAGGCTGATCGCGCCCACTGCGCTGGCGGTGCCGAACAGTGTCGCCTGCGGCCCCTTGATGACTTCGACCCGCTCGAGATCGTAGATCGCCTGGTACGACCCGCGCGAACGCGAGATGTCGACGCCATTGTAATAGAGCGTAACGCGCGGCCCCTGCTGCGCCGAGCCGGAATCCGAGGTGATGCCGCGGATGACGATGCCGGGATTGTTGGCGCTCTGCTCCTGGATGTTGAGGCCGGGAATATAGCTCGACAGCTCGTCGAGATCGCCGACACCGAGTTCGGCGATGCGCTCGCCCGAGACCGCCGAGATGGTGATCGGCACGTCGACCGCGCGCTGCTCGATCTTCTGCGCGGTCACCAGAATGTCGTTCGAATCCGCTGGCGCGTCGCCCGCCTGGATCGAGGATTGGGCAAGCGCAGGGCTCGCGGTCGAGGCAAGCAGCATCGCGGCTGCCGAAAGGCGCAGTTTCATGAATGACCCCCCTTTGTTGTCGGGGTCGCGTTGCGCGGGATAGGTGAAGCCTGCGCGGCTTAGTGATGACGCCGCGATGACCACGCCGCGCGATTTAAGGCGCTTCGGTTACAGGTGCGAAGGCGGCGGCACGGCGCGCCATGCCGCATCGTTCACACGCATTGCGAAGATCGGCACTCGCCGAAAACGAAGCGCCCCTCTTCCCCGGACATGGGAAAGATGGGCGCCAAGCCATTATATGAACTGCGTTTTCGGGTCAGGCGCGTGCGTCGGCCAGCCCTTCGCTGTTGTGCCGAAGCGCCTTGAGCACGGTATCGACGATGTGCGCGGCGTTGAGCCCGGCCTCGTCATACTGAAGCTCGGGCTTGTCGTGATCCTGAAACCGATCGGGCAGGCGCATCGTGCGCAGCTTCAGCCCCGCATCGATCAGCCCCTGGTCGCTCGCCATGGTGAGGACGTGCGCGCCAAGACCGCCGATCGCATTCTCCTCGATCGTGACGGCCACCTCGTGCGTCGCGAGCAGGCGGCGGATCAGCGCCTCGTCCAGCGGCTTGGCGAAGCGGAGGTCGGCGACCGTGGTCGACAGCCCCTTGGCCTCCAGCGCGTCGGCAGCCTTCAGCGCCTCGCCCAGGCGGGTGCCGAGCGACAGGATCGCCACCGCCTTGCCCTCGCGCACAACGCGGCCCCTGCCGATCTCGAGCTTTTGCAGGACCGAGGGAATTTCAACCCCGGTGCCGTTGCCGCGCGGATAGCGGACCGCGATCGGTCCGCTGTCATGCTCGGCCGCGGTATAGGTCATGTGCGCGAGCTCGGCCTCGTCCGCCGCGGCCATCACGACGAAATTGGGGAGCGACGCGAGGTACGTCACGTCGAAGCTGCCCGCATGCGTCGCGCCATCGGCCCCCACCAGCCCGGCGCGGTCGATCGCGAAGCGGACGGGCAGGTTCTGGATCGCCACGTCGTGCACGACCTGGTCGTAGGCGCGCTGGAGGAAGGTCGAATAGATTGCGCAGAACGGCCGCATCCCCTGCGCAGCGAGACCCGCGGCGAAGGTGACGGCATGCTGCTCGGCGATACCCACGTCGAAGGCGCGGGTCGGATGCGCCTGTGCGAACTTGTCGACCCCGGTGCCCGACGGCATCGCCGCGGTGATCGCACAGATGCGCTCGTCGGTTTCGGCCAGCTTCGCCAGCGTCTCGCCGAACACGTTCTGGTACGAGGGCGGTCCCGGCGGCGCCTTCGCCTGCGCGCCGGTGATGACGTCGAACTTCTGGACGCCGTGATACTTGTCCGCCGCCTTTTCAGCCGGGGCGTATCCCTTGCCCTTCTTGGTGACGACGTGGACGAGGATCGGGCCCTCCTCGGCATCGCGGACATTCTCGAGCACTGGGATCAGGTGGTCGAGATTGTGGCCGTCGATCGGCCCGACATAATAGAAGCCGAGCTCCTCGAACAGCGTGCCGCCCATCGTCATGCCGCGGGCGAACTCGTCGGTCTTCCTGGCGGCGCTGTGGATCGGACGCGGCAGTCGCCTCGCGAACTTCTTCAGCGTCTCGCGCAGGCCCAGGAACTCGCGGCTCGACACGATGCGGCTGAGATAGGCCGACAGTCCGCCCACCGGCGGCGCGATCGACATATCGTTGTCGTTGAGGATGACGATCAGGCGATTGCCCGCCTGCTCGGCGTTGTTCATCGCCTCGTACGCCATGCCCGCCGACATCGCGCCGTCGCCGATCACCGCGATCGCCTTGCCCGGCGCGCCGGTCAGCTTGTTGGCCACGGCAAAGCCAAGCGCTGCCGAGATTGAGGTCGAGCTGTGCGCCGCGCCGAACGGGTCGTATTCGCTCTCGGTCCGCTTGGTGAAGCCCGACAGGCCGCCGCCGGTGCGCAGCGTGCGGATGCGGTCGCGCCGCCCGGTCAGGATCTTGTGCGGATAGCATTGATGGCCGACGTCCCAGATCAGCCGGTCGTCGGGCGTGTTGAAGACGTAGTGGATCGCCGTCGTCAGTTCGACCACGCCCAGGCCCGAGCCCAGATGCCCGCCCGTCGTGCCGACCGCAGAGATCGTCTCGGTTCGAAGTTCATCGGCAAGCTGGCGAAGCTGGGCGGGTTTCAGGCGGCGAAGGTCGGCGGGGGTGCTGACCGTGTCGAGCAGCGGCGTGTCGGGCGATTGTGACATTCGCTGGGTCTAACGTATCGGACACACCCTGTCGATTGTTCCGCTAGCCGGCTTTGGCCCGTGATTCAGCCCTGCGCAGCGCAATCCGCGCACAGCCCGCGCACCTCGACGATCGGCCGGCGCGCGACGAATCCGCGCTCGTCCGCGACCTCTCGCACCATCGACGTCACGCGATCGGCATCGAGGTGCGACGCCTCCCCACATTTGTCGCACACGAGGAAGATGCAATCGTGCAGGCAGCCCGGATGCGTGTTCGCTACATAGGCGTTCACGCTCTCGACCCGGCGAGCAAGGTCGGCGGCAACGAAGAGATCGAGGATGCGATAGACGCTGTTGGCGGCGACGCGGCGGCCGACCTCCTGCGACACCGCCTCGGCAATGTCATAAGCGCTGGCGGGTTTCTCGAACCGGGCCAGCACCTCGAACACGCTGGCGCGCATCGGCGTCCACTGCTCCCCCGCTTGCTCCAGCGTGGTGCGCGCGGCGGCAGTCAGAGCCTCGCCGCGGTCGTCGTGGTGGCGATGGGAGATCGATGCCTGGGCCATGGGCGCGACTTAAGCACCCATAGCGGTGCGGGCAAGCGTCAGACCGCGGCGCGGGCCGCACGCTGGTTAAGCAGGTGACCGATTGCCAGCAGCGTCACGCCGACCACGGTCGCCCCGACCTCACCCGGTCCGTGCGGCAGCAAGATATCCAGCGCCATCAGCACGAGCCCGGCCGAGCCGACGATGAGCGGCAGCCGCTGGCCATGCGTGCGCAGCCCCCGCCCGAGCGCCACCGCGCCGAGGATAACGGCGATACCGAGACCGACCTCGTGCACCCGGTCGTCGAGCAGCGGCCCGGCGAGCGACGCGAACAGCGCCAGCACCACCGCGCTCGCCAGGCAATGCGCAAGGCACAGCGCCGACAGCGCGATCGCGATGCGATCGAGCCGGCCGCGCGGCGCGGGCGAGGAGGCGGAGTCGAGGGGCACGGGCGTCAGATAGAGGCTTTGGCACGAGGTTACAACATCACATGCGAATTTGCCCGTCGCCCCCCCCTTTAGGCAAGCCAGCCCCGGACAATCTGTCCCATCGACGTTCGCGCGGCGCACGCGTATCAAGCCGGCATCATGTCGACGCTCGCCGCCTCGCTCTCGCCGCCGGTCGCCGCCCCGCGTGCCCGGCCGCGCGCCATCGCCGCGTGGCTTTACGCCGTCGCCGCGCTCATCCTGCTGATGGTCGCCGTGGGGGGCATTACCCGCCTGACCGAATCTGGGCTGTCGATCACCGAATGGAAGCCGGTGTCGGGCGCGATCCCGCCGCTCAATGCCGCCGACTGGCAGGCCGAGTTCGCCAAATATCAGGCCACGCCCGAGTACCGCGAGATCAACGCGGGCATGAGCCTGTCGGACTTCAAGCTCATCTATTTCTGGGAATGGGCGCATCGGCTGCTGGGGCGGCTGATCGGTCTCGCCTTCGCGCTCCCGCTCCTATGGTTCGCGGTGCGGCGACAGATTCCGGCCGGATACGGCCCGCGGCTCGTCGCGCTGCTGGCGCTTGGCGGTGCGCAGGGGGCGGTCGGCTGGTGGATGGTCGCCTCGGGCCTGGTCGACCGGACGGACGTCAGCCATTACCGCCTAGCAGCGCATCTGTGCCTCGCGCTGTTCATCCTCGGCGGGCTGGTCTGGACCGCGCGCGACCTGTCGGCGCTTGCCCGCGATCCGGCGGCGGGTCCGTCGCGCCTCAAGCCGCTGCCGCTGATCGCGCTCTGCGTGCTGGCGGTACAGATCATGTTCGGTGCGTTTACGGCCGGGCTCAATGCCGGGCTGGTGACGCATGAGTGGCCGCTGATGAACGGCCGCGTTGTGCCGCAGGCGATGTGGAGTGACGCGCTCGACGATCCGTTCGCGATCCATTTCATTCATCGCTGGTGGGCGTTCGCCGCCTTTGCCGCGATGATGCTCCTCGCGCGCGCCGCGAAACGCGCGGGCGACCGGCGCGCCTCGCTGCTAATCCACATCGCGGTCGGCATCCAGATCCTGCTCGGCATCGCCACGGTCATGTCGGGCGTCCGGTTCGAGCCGGCGCTGACGCACCAGATCGTCGGCGCGCTGCTCGTCGCCGCCGCCGCTGCGGGGGCGCATGCCGCGGGTCGCCGCGCATGAGCGACATTGCGCTCCTGCAGACGACGTTCGGTACCGCGGACGAGGCCGAATCGGTCGCGCGCATTCTTGTCGAGGAAGGGCTCGCCGCCTGCGCCAACGTCATGGCGTCTTGCACCTCGGTCTTCTCTTGGAAGGACGCGGTCGAGACCGAGGTCGAGACGCCCGTCCTGTTCAAGACGAGCATGGAAAAGGCACTGGCGCTTCGCGACCGCCTGATCGAACTGCACAGCTACGACCTGCCGATGATCGAGTTGTGGCCCGCCGCCACGACCGAGGATGGCGCCCGCTGGATCGAGCAATCACTTGACCGCTGAGTGGCTGGTGGCGGCGCTGCTGGCCCAGGCCGGCACGCCCGTGTTCGCGCCGCCGCCGGGCGTCACGCTCACGCTCGAGATCGATCATCGCCAGACCGAGGCGGGCAAGCCCGAGAAACACTACCGCTCCGCCCGCCGCATCGTGTTCAAGCGCGAGGGTGCGGGCTGGCGCGCGACGCTGACGCATGGCGGCGCGAGCGTCGATGCGCCCGGCGACGCCTTTGCCCGCGCGATGGCCGCGACGCTGGCGCAGCCGATCGTTTATCGCCTCGATGCGGCCGGCACCATTACCGGCGTCGATTCGATTGACGCCGTCTGGGCCCGCTTCGTCGCGGCGATGCGCACGACGGTGGGCGAGCGTGCCGCCGCGCCGCTCGAGGCGCTGCCGCCCGAGGCGCGGCTCGGCATGCTCCGCAGCCTTGTCGCCGACGTGATCGAGGCGCGGGCCGCCGGCGAAGGCCCCTTCTCCGCCGAGCCGATCGACCTGCCGGCCGCGCCGGTCGCCGCCGGTGCCGCTCCTGCGATGCTGCCCGGCACGCGAATGGCGGCGCGCGTCGGCAACCGACTGGAAGTGACGCTGAAGGCCGCGGGGCCGCTAGGCCAGCCTGTCGGCGCGACGAGTTCGATCGACCGGACGACCCGCATCGATCCGACCACCGGCCTGCTCGACCATCGACGCGAACGCGTCGTGACACGGCTTGCCGACGGCACGCCCGCCCTGTCCCGCGACATGACATTCATCCTTCGGTATCCCGGTACCCGTCAGGAAACCCGCCGCGAACCTTGACTTTACGGGGGCGGCGCGACATTGAGCGCGCCAGCACGACGCCCGACGACGGGCGGCGTTCGGTATTCCTCTACCCATAAAGGTCGAAGAGCCATGAAGGCGCTCATGAAGACCACCAAGTCGGTTAAGCCGGCAGAGGTGGAAAAGAAGTGGCACATCGTCGATGCCGACGGCCTGGTGGTCGGTCGCGCGGCGACGATCATCGCCAATGTCCTGCGCGGCAAGCACAAGACGAGCTTCACCCCGCACGTCGATTGCGGTGACAACGTCATCGTCATCAACGCGGACAAGGTGCGGTTCACCGGCAAGAAGCTGGCGCAGAAGACCTATTACAAGCACACCGGCTATGCCGGCGGCATCAAGGAAGTGACCGCGGCCAAGGTGCTCGACGGCCGCTTCCCGGAGCGCGTGCTCGAAAAGGCAATCGAGCGCATGATCCCCCGCGGTCCCCTCGGCCGCGAGCAGATGCGCAACCTGCGCATCTACAAGGGCGCGGAGCATCCGCACACCGCGCAGAACCCCGAAGTGCTCGACATCGCGGGCATGAACCGCAAGAACAAGGTGGGCGCATAATGTCCGACAACCGCCAGTCCCTGTCCGACCTGGCCTCGATCGCTCAGGGCCAGCCGCAGTCGGGCGAGACGCCCGCCGCCGAGGGTAACGAGGGCGCCGCCCCCGTCCAGCCGCAGGTGCCGACGACGCCGCTGCGCGCGCAGGAAATCGACGCCTATGGCCGCGCCTATGCGACCGGCCGCCGCAAGGACGCCGTCGCCCGCGTGTGGCTGAAGCCCGGCTCGGGCAAGATCACCGTCAATGGCCGCGATTCGGAAGTCTATTTCGCGCGTCCGACGCTGCGCCTCGTTATGAACCAGGTGTTCCAGGTCGCCGAGCGCGAGGGCCAGTACGACGTCGTCTGCACCGTCAAGGGTGGTGGCCTGTCGGGCCAGGCCGGCGCGGTCAAGCACGGCATCGCGCAGGCGCTGACCCGCTACGAGCCGGCGCTGCGTCCGCCGGTCAAGGCCGCGGGCTTCCTGACCCGCGACCCGCGCGCCGTCGAGCGCAAGAAGTATGGCAAGGCCAAGGCCCGCCGCAGCTTCCAGTTCTCGAAGCGCTGATCGGTTCTCGATCGAAACAAGGGGGCGGTCCGGCGACGGTCCGCCCTTTTTGTTTGCGCCGGGCGCTTGCCCACGGGCTTTGGTCGCACGGCGCTTGACCGGAACCGTACCAAGCGCTTGAGCGGTCGGCGATGACCACGCGCGAGGTAACGGGGTTCCTCTCCCGCAACGACGTTCAGCTCGGGCCGGAGGACTGGCGCCGGACGCTGTCCGACCGCGCCTTCACCTTCATGTGGGGCGCGATCCAGTGGCCGTGGCTGGCGAAGAGCCTGTCGGGCGGGCGAAAGGCGCAGAAGGCGGCGCTGCTTGAACGCCTTGACCTCGCCCCCGATGCGCTCCCCAATCTGGGCAGCTGGAAGGCGGATACCGGCCTCCTGCACCTCGTCGTCGACGAGATCGAGGCGAAGCGGCCTCAGGTCGTCGTCGAACTCGGCGCCGGTGCCTCCAGCCTGATCGTCGCGCGTGCATTGCAGCTTCATGGCGGCGGGCGGCTCGTCAGCCTCGACCAGCATGGCGATTTCGTCGCGGCGACGCGCGACTGGCTGCACGAGCACAGCCTCGACGCCGACATGCGCGCCTCGCCACTGGTCCCGGCGCCCGCGGGCTGGCCGGCCCTCTGGTACGATGTCAGCGACCTGCCCGACCGGATCGACCTCTTGCTGATCGACGGCCCGCCCTGGACGCTCCACCCCTTCGTGCGCGGCGCGGCAGAGGTGCTGTTCGACCGCATCTCTGTCGGCGGCGCGATCATGCTCGACGACGGCGCGCGCCCCGGCGAACGGGTGATCGCCGCGCGCTGGCGGCGCAAATGGCCGCAATTCGACTTCGGGCTGGAGCTGGGCGGGACGAAGGGGACGCTGATCGGTCGGCGGCTCCGCTAACCGGTCGTAGTCGCGGCATCCGCGATCCGCACCGCCTCGACAAAGCTTGCCAGCTTCTCCTGATTCAGCGCGCCTTCGGTACGCACGCCGGAGCAAAGATCGAGGGCGTAGGGCCGAACCTGTCGAATCGCATCGCCGACATTGCTCGGGTTCAGTCCACCCGCGAGAAAGACGGGCCGCTTGCTGGCCTGCACGAACCTGGCGCTGATTGCCCAGTCATGCGCCCTGCCGGTCCCGCCCAATTCGGGTACGACGGCGCCCGGCCGCCCCGAATCGAGCAGGAAGGCGTGAACATGTCGGCTGTAGCGAGGGATCAGGTCGAGCGCGTCCTCCCCCTCGACATGTATCACCTGCACCCGCCGGACATGCGGCATCAGTCGCGCGAGTTTCAGCGACTCGGCGGGGTCGATATGCGAAACGATCTGCACCGTCGTCGGATTGGTCGCGCCGATATGGTCGGCGATATCGGCCGCGCGCGTTTCCGACGTCAGCAGGAATGTCGAGACCGGCGGCGGCACCATCGCGGTAATGCTGGCGATCAATTCATCGGCGATGTGTCCCGGCCCGGACGGCATGCGCGCGACCAGACCCAGCGCATCGGCACCGGCTTCGATCGCCATCCTCGCTTCGTCTGGCGACGCGATGCAGCAGATCTTGAGTCGGGTGCGCATGCCGATCGGATGCCACTCTGTAATGGCAGGGGAAAGAGGCCCCGCGTCAAACCCGCCGATCCGGTCCGTCCATGACCCGCGCGACAGTCTCGAACGACTGTCCGTCGACCCGAATCTCGTTGAACGAGGGCCGCGTCTCCCGCACGCGTTCCGACAGGGTGCCCGCGCCGATCAGGCGGACGGTGCGCCCCTCAACCTGATGCGCCACGTCGAAGGGGTCATGCACATGCCCCGTCAGCACCGCATGCGCGCCTGCCCTCGCAAGATGTCGCAGCGCCCGCTCGCCGCCATGCGTGCGCGCCTCGGTCCGGGTGCCCGCCTCGACCAGCGGGTGGTGCGCTGTGACGAAGATCAGGTCCCCCGCCGGCGCCGATTCGACCAGGCGGACGGTGTGCGCCAGCCGCTGCGGCGTCACGAACCCTTTCGACCAATTGAGGCGGAACTGCACGCGCGCGGTGGTGCGCAGGGGGGCGATCGTCACGCCCTTCACTTCCAGCGGCCGTTCGATGAGACGCTCGAGCGTCTTGAACCGTCGATAGGGCAGGAACAGCCGGCTGAGCGGATTCAAGAGCGGCAAGTCGTGATTGCCGACTTCGACCGTCGTCGGGCGGTCGAGCGATTCGAGCCACTCGGCCGCCGCCGCGAATTCGGCCGCACGCGCCCGCTGCGTCAGGTCGCCGGTCATCAGGATCGCGTCGGGCTTCTCGTCGGCGACGATCCGCGCGAACCAGTCGAGCGCGGATCGATCCTCGGCTCCGAAGTGCAGGTCGCTGACGTGGAACAGCCGGATCATGCCGCCTCCTTTCGCGTGGCGATGAAGCGTTCGGCGCTCATTCCGCCGGTGATGCGCGTGCCGGGATCGAGCCGCTCGGGCTCGCCGTCGAACAGCGCCAGGACCGGGCGCGGTCCCTCGATCACCAGATGGCGGGAGATGGCATGCGTGACCGCGCCCGCGCCCACCCAGTCGCCCGACACCCAGTTCCAGCCAAGCTCGGCGATCGAGCGCCAGTCGCGCGCGTCGATCCCCGCGACGTCGAGACCGCGTGGGTCGGGCGTGACCAGCACCGCCTGATATCGTCGGCGCAGCCGCACCGTCCCCGACACCCGTAACCCCTTGCCGAACGTCCGCCCCCAGGCATGGCGCATGGCCCGGAACAGCGCGAGCAACCGACGCTTTCGCACCGCTTCCCGCGCGCGGAACCATTGCGCGGCGGGGCCGATGATCAGGCCGACGAACGCCCGATGCGGCCCCGCCTCTGCATAAGGAAGTGCGACGCACGCCTTCTCCCCGGCCGCCGCATGAATGATCTCGGCGGGGTCGAAGCTGTCGTGCAGCGCCTTGGCCAGCAGGTTCATCGTGCCGCCGGGCAGGATCAGGAAGCTGCCCTCCCACGACGCCAGCTTGCACAACGCCGCGTTGATCGTGCCATCGCCCGCGAACAGCACGACGGTATCCGCGCCCGCCGCCGCGAGCGCCGCCTCGTCCGGCAGGGCCTCGTCGGGAAACGCGGTGCGGCCGACCAGCATCAGCCCGCGTTCGACAAACACCGCCTCGATGGCGTCGCATTTCTCGCGCGTCGCCGATCCCGAAGCGGGGTTGGTGATGAACCAGAGATTCTGCATAAGCCCCCGATCTTTCAGCCAGCCTAACGATCGGTCCAGGCGAAGGATGCAGCCAAGCCGAAGCGGCGGCGTTAAGCCCGCCGGAAAGCCGAGGGGAACGCGAACAGCATGGCACCGCCGCCAACCGCCAGTGCCGAGATCGAAGCGGGGCGCGCGGGCAGCCTGCCCGAAAGCTATCGGAGTGTCGCGGTGCCGGCGGCGGGCGCCTCGTTCTGGCGGCGGCTGGGGGCGTTCGCGGGGCCGGGCTATCTGGTCGCGGTCGGATACATGGACCCCGGCAACTGGGCGACCGACATCGCCGGCGGGTCAGCGTTCGGCTACACGTTGCTGTCGGTCATCCTGTTCTCCAACCTAATGGCGATGGTCCTGCAATCGCTGTCGGCGAAGCTCGGCATCGTCGCCGGCCGCGACCTGGCCCAGGCGTGCGCGGAGCAATATGGCCCCGTCGCGCGCGTCATCCTGTGGGCGCTGTGCGAGCTGGCGATCATCGCCTGCGATCTCGCCGAGGTGATCGGCACCGCGATCGCGCTGCAACTGCTGTTCGGCATCCCGTTGGTCGCGGGGATCGCGATCACCGCGATCGACGTAATGCTGATCCTGGCGCTCCAGCGCTTCGGGTTTCGGAAGCTCGAGGCGTTCATCGTCGCGCTGCTGGTCATCATCGCCGGCTGCTTCATCGCCGAGCTGATCTTCGCGCGGCCCGAATGGGCGGCGGTGGCGGCGGGGCTGGTGCCGTCGAGCCGGATCGTCACCAATCCGGCGATGCTCTACATCGCGATCGGCATCCTCGGCGCGACGGTCATGCCGCACAATCTCTACCTACACAGCTCGATCGTGCAGACGCGCTCGTTCGTACAGGATGATGCCGGGCGACGCGACGCGCTGAAGCTGGCGACGATCGACTCGACCGTCGCGCTGGCGCTCGCGTTCTGCATCAACGCCTCGATCCTCATTCTGGCCGCCGCCACGTTCCACACCGCAGGCCGGACGGAGGTGGCGGAAATCCAGGAGGCGTATCAGCTGCTGACGCCGATGCTGGGGGCGGGCCTTGCCAGCACGCTGTTCGCGGTGGCGTTGCTGGCCGCGGGTCAGAACTCGACGATCACGGGAACGCTCGCCGGACAGATCGTGATGGAGGGGTTCCTCAAGATCCGGCTGCCGGTGTGGCTGCGCCGCCTCGTGACCCGGCTGATCGCGATCGTGCCGGCGGCGACGGTCGCGGCGCTCTATGGCGAGAGCGGCACCGCTCGGCTCCTCATCCTCAGCCAGGTGGTGCTGAGCCTCCAGCTCCCCTTCGCAGTGTGGCCACTGGTCCGCTTCACCAGCGACCGGCGGCTGATGGGCCGCTTCGTCAACGGCCCGGTGGTGAAGGTCGTCGCGTGGGCAATCTGCTTCATCGTCATCGGTCTGAACGTGACACTGCTGGCGCAGACGTTGACGGAATGATCAGGTTTTTCGGTTATAACCGCGCTGCTCTAATCAGATAAGCAATTCGACGGTTAGCGGATCCTTTCAAATACGCGCCGGGATTAGAGATACCATGCGATATGCTAATTTTACGATAGCGATTGCGGTTCTAATGATGGCGATTCCAGCTAGCACCCACACCTGTATCGCGCCCACTCGTCAACACAACCCTGCGGAGAGTCCATCCGATTTGATCGTCGAAGGTGTCGTGGACCGAATTACTGGCCCAGACGTAATTATCAGCCAAGGTCGAACTGCTGCTCTCTCGACACCCACGGCCACTGCTCATGTCAATGTAAAGCGCCGGTGGCTTGGAACGCAACAACCTCGGACAGTTGCGATCAGATGATATACCTCGGGACCGATGTGCGGACCTCCAAGTCTACCTCCAAAAGCCGGCCAGAGGTTACTTGTGCACCTTGCAAATCAAGATGGAAGGCTGCGCGTGATAGGCTGGTCACGTGTCACCAAGCGTCCGGACGCAAATGTAATCTATCAGACGAATGAAGATGCGAAACGGCATATGGAGCGGGTTAAAGGCTTGTATCGCCCATCGAACCGAAATCAGTCCCCCCCGAACGCGAAGGGCGTCATCCCCGCCTCGCGATCGCTGACGATCCGCGCGCGGCCCGCCGGCGGGGCGCTCCGCTGCGAGCAATCCGCGCGCGTGCAGGCGGTGCAGCCAAGGCCGATCGCCATCGCACGCCCGGCAAGGTCGATCCCTCGCGCGGCCGCGAGGCCGCCCGCTTCGCCCGCCGCCACGCCGATCGCCACGGCGAACCGCCCGCGCACGCCGCCCAATGGCCCGGCATGCGGCTGAACGCTGCGCGCCATCGTCAGCCAGCGGCCGCCATCCTCGCTCTCGACCAGCTGCGTCACCAGCTCGCCCGGCCGCGCGAGCGCCGCGAACACGTCCCACAGCGGGCAGAGCCCCCCCTCGACCAGCGGCGACACGCTCGCCCCGGCATAGCGCTTCGACACCTGTCCCGCCCGGTCGACGCGTAGCATGAAGAAAGGAAGCCCCCGGGCCCCGACGCGCTGCAACGTCGTCAGCCGGTGCGCGACCTGCTCGAACCCCGCGCCGAACCGCCGTTGCAGCAGCTCGATATCGTACCCGGTCGCCTCGCACGCGCGCAGGAACCGGGCATAAGGCATCATCACCGCCGCCGCGAAATATCCGGTGACGTGCCGGCGCAGCAGCCGCTCCGCCACGCGATCGGACAGCCCGGCGCCGCGCACGATCGCGTCCACCTCCCCCTGCACCTCCCCCGCCAGCCGCTCAGCCATCGCGAAGATGCGGCTGGCGGGGTCGAGGAGTTCGGAAAGCTGAAGCTGGCGGGCGTGCAGGTCGAGGCGCTTCAGCCGGTCGGGCATCACCTCGACCGGCAGGATGCGGACCGACAACTGGTGGCGGGTGCGCAGCCGCTCGGCGATCGCCTGCGCCAGGTCACCGCTCGCCAGCCGCAGTTCGTCGGCCAGCGCCTCCGCCGCAGCGTCGAGGTCGGGGAAGTGGTTGCGCCAATGCTCGATCGCGCGTCGCACCTCGCGCGCCACGCGATCATGCCCGTCGTCGAGGCCCGGCCCCGCCGCGCCCCGCGAATCGAACGCACGCGCGAACGCCTCCGCGCCGCCCGGTGCGCTCGCCAGCCATTCCTCCAGCTCGCCGCGGTCGATGTCGAGGTCCGCGAACATCGGATCGGCCAGCCGCCGCCGCATCGCCGCCGCGCCGCCGCCCGGCTCGCTCGCCGCCAGCGTTCGCGCGTCGAAATCGAAACGCTCGGCCAGCCGCACGAGGAGCGTCGCCGAAATCGGCCGCTGGTTGCGCTCGACGAGGTTGAGATAGCTCGGCGAAATGTCGAGCGCGGTCGCCATCGCCGCCTGGGTCAGCCCCAGCTGCCGGCGCACCCGGCGCACGGCATGGCCCGCGATCAGCTTGCGTTCGGCCATCGGCTGTGTCCTTCCCCGTTCGTGACGAAGGCTGGAGGGCGGATTGGACCAAGTCAATTCTTCACAAGGCTACCTCGCGATCGTGGGGCGCGACACGCCTTACACGGGCTGGCTGGACGTGGTCCGCCTGCATCTGAGCGTCGATGGGGCAGCGCCGTTCGTGCGCCATGCGGTGCGCCTGTGGCATGCGGTGTCGGTACTGCCATACGATCCCGATCGCCGCGTCGCGCTGGTGATCGAGACACCGCGCGCGGCGCTGCTTCATATGGGGCATCCGGGCCTTGTCGAGGCGATCGCCGGCTCGATCGACCGCGATACCGCGCCCGAAGCGGTTGCGCGTGCCGAGGCGATGGAGGAGGCGGGCGTCCGCCTGACCGACCTCGATCATGTCGGCCATGTCTGGACCACGCCGGGCGCGACGACGGAGCGGATTGACTATTTCCTCGGCCGCTACACCGCCGCCGATCGGGTCGCGGCCGGCGGCGGGCTGGCGCACGAGGACGAGCATATCGTCGTTCACGAGCGGTCGCTCTCGGATCTGTGGGCGCTCATGCACGATCCCGGCGGGATCGACGGCAAGCTGATGCTACTCCTCCACGCGCTACGCGTGCGCGAGCCGGGGTTGTTTGAGTAGCCTTCCCCTTCGCGTCACCCCGGACTTGATCCGGGATGACGAAGAAAGGGCATAACCTTAGCGCTTGCTTCACCTTGCCGCGCTAAGCCGCCGGCATGACCCGCGTCCTCACGATCTTCGGCACCCGGCCGGAAGCCATCAAGCTCTTCCCCGTCGTTGCCGCGCTGCGCGACCAGCCGGGGCTCGACGTGCGCACCTGCGTCACCGCGCAGCATCGCGGACTGCTGGATCAGGTGCTGGAGATTGCCGGCCTCACCCCCGACATCGACCTCGACCTGATGGAACCAGGCCAGAGCCTCGACCGGCTGACCGCGCGGCTTCTCACCGGCCTCGGCGAAGTGATGGACGCCGAAAAGCCGGACCGCGTGATCGTCCAGGGCGATACCGCCACGGCGATGGTCGGTGCGCTCGTCGCCTATTACCGCAAGATCCCGGTCGCGCATGTCGAGGCGGGGCTGCGGTCGGGCGACATCTACCACCCCTGGCCTGAGGAGGTGAACCGCCGCATCGTCGCGCCGATCGCCGACCTCCACTTCGCGCCGACGGAGACGGCGGCCAATGCGCTCCTCCGCGAGAACATCGACCCGGCGGGCATCCACGTCACCGGCAATACCGTGATCGACGCGCTGCACTGGACCCGCGCGAAGATCGAGGCGCAGCCCTTACTCGCCGCCGGCCTCGACGACCTCGCCGCGCGGTTCGCGGGAGAGCGGATCGTTCTCGTCACCACGCACCGGCGCGAAAATTTCGGCGGCGGCATGGAGAATATCGCCCGTGCCATCGCCGAGATCGCAGAGCGGCCGGACGTCGCGATCGTGTTTCCCTGTCACCCCAATCCCAATGTCGTGTCGGTGATGGACGCGATGCTGGGCGACCGGCCGAACATCGCCCGCATCGATCCGCTCGACTATCCGCACTTCATCCGCGCGCTCGATCTCTCGACCATCGTCCTTACCGATTCCGGCGGCGTGCAGGAGGAAGCGCCCGCGCTCGGCAAGCCGGTACTGGTGATGCGCGAGACGACCGAGCGGCCCGAAGGGGTCGAGGCGGGCACCGCACGACTGGTCGGCACCGATCCGGCGCGTATCGTTTCCGAAATCTTCAGCCTTCTGGACGACAAGAGCGCCTATTCCGCGATGGCGCGCGCCCACAATCCGTTCGGCGACGGCCATGCCGCGGCACGGATATCGGAGCTTGTCGCGGATGCCCACCGACGCTGAACTCAAGGTCGCGGTCCTCGGTCTCGGCTATATCGGCCTGCCGACCGCCGCGGTGATCGCGCGGACGGGCGCTCAGGTACTGGGCATCGACGTGAGCCAAGCGGTCGTCGACACGGTCAATTCGGGCCGCGTGCATATCGAGGAGATCGACCTCGACGGCCTCGTCTCCGGCGTGGTCGCGCGCGGCAATTTGCGCGCCTCGACGCTGATCGAGCCCGCCGACGTATTCGTCATCGCGGTGCCCACCCCGTTCGGCGACAATCATGCGCCTGACATCGGCTATGTGTTGAAGGCGGCGACGACGGTGGCGGCGGCGCTGAAGGTCGGCGACGTGGTGATCCTCGAATCGACCTCGCCCGTCGGCACGACAGAGAAGGTCCGCGACCTGCTGGCGAAGCTGCGCCCGGATCTCAAGGTGCCCGGCACGGGACCCGGCACGCCCGATATCGCCATCGCCTATTGCCCGGAGCGGGTGCTGCCCGGCCGCATCCTCGTCGAGCTGATCGACAACGATCGTGTCATCGGCGGGATCACCCCGCGCTGCGCGCGCAAGGCGCTGCAATTCTATCGCCGCTTCGTCCGCGGCGCCTGCGTCACCACGACCGCGCGCGCGGCGGAGATGACGAAGCTCACCGAAAATGCGTTCCGCGACGTCAACATCGCCTTCGCCAACGAATTGTCGGTGGTGGCGGGCAATCTCGGCATCGACGTGTGGGAGGTGATCCGCCTCGCCAACCGGCATCCGCGCGTCAACATCCTGTCGCCCGGCCCCGGCGTCGGCGGCCACTGCATCGCGGTCGATCCCTGGTTCCTCGTCCATGGCGACCCGGAGAACACGCCGCTGATCCGCACCGCGCGCGAGGTGAACGACGCCAAGACCGGCTACACGATCGGCCGGGCCGAGGCGCTGATCGAGGCGATGCCCGGCGCGCCGGTCGCCTGCCTAGGCCTCGCGTTCAAGGCGAACATCGACGATTTCCGCGAAAGCCCCGCGCTCAAGGTCGCCTCGTCCCTCGCCCACCGTTTCGGCGATCGGGTGCGGATCGTGGAGCCCTACGCCGACACGCTGCCCAAGGCGTTCGACGGCAGCGGCGCCAGCCTGATCGACATCGACACCGCGCTTGAGACGTGCCCGATCCTGGTCGTCCTCGTCGATCACGACGTCTTCCGCTCGGTCCCGCTCGAGGAGCGCGCGGCCAAGCGCGTCTACGACACCCGCGGCATCTGGCCCGACCAGCCGCAGCCGGCCGTCAGCGAAGTTCCGCCGATCCGCCTAGCGAGCTAATCGGCGCCGCGCGCGCCGTATCCTTGCGCGAACACCGCATCGTAGCTGGCGAAAGAGGCGGTTTCGGCCGCAACCTCGATCCGGGGCGCGGCGCTGTCGTCGCCCGCGCGCACCTCGTCGTCATGGCGCAGTGCCCCGCGCGCATCCGCCACCAGCACCGGCGCGGCCGGCCGCGGTGCTGCCGCCATCCGCACCGGCGGCAGTTCGCGCGACTGCGGGCGGGCGGGACCGCGCGCCACGTCGGGCACGACGCTGACCGCGCCGCCCATGTCGGTGATCGCGTAAAGCTGCTTCGCGAACGCCGCGGGGAACCGGATGCACCCGTGCGAGGCGGGATAGCCCGGCAAATGCCCCGCATGGAGCGCGATGCCGGTCCAGGTCAGCCGCTGCATGTAGGGCATCGGCGCGTTCGAATAGAGGTTCGAACGGTGGAAGACCTTTTTCTGCAGGATCGTGAACTCGCCCGCGGGCGTCGACTTGCCGGGCTTACCCGTCGAGATCGTCGAAACCCCGATCAGCGTGCCGCCGCGATAGACATAAGCAACCTGGTCGGCGAGGCTGACGACGATCGCCACCGCGCCCTCACCGCCGCGGTCGGCCCAGACATATTCGCCGTTCCGCAGCGATTGCGCCCGCGATTCGAGGTCGGGAAGCTGGGCGAATGCCGGAATGGCTGCCGCCCCCGCCAGCATCAGCAGCGCGGCAAATGGTGCCACGGCTTGGCGCAATATCCGTGCCGCTCTCGGCGAACCGTGGTTTGGCCGGGACGAAAGCGCGGGCGAAGCGGCGTCAAGTCCCCGAAAATCCGGTGCCGTCATGCTATATGCCCGCATATGCCAAGACCAGTGGTGGGGCTTAGCTTATCGTGAACGACTTGTTAACCGGAACCGCGTCCCGTCGGGGGATGCTTCGCGCGGGCGGGATCGCCGCGGCGGCGATCTTCGTGCCGGGCTGCATGCGCCAGCCGCTCCAGTCGGTGAGCAGCCTCGGCACCAAGCCGGCGCCGCACGTCGCCCCGGCGGCGCAGCCGGCAGCCGTCGCCGCCACCGCGCCGGCGATGCCCCGAGTCCCCGGCGTGTCGCAGGCGCTGGTCGAACGCGCGATGGCCGCCCGCGACGCCAATGCCGGGCAGCTTCGCCAGCGCGACCGGATCGCGATCATCGACTTCACGCCCGCTTCCTATCGCTCGCGCCTCGCGCTGATCGACGTGGCGAACGGCCGGGTGGACAAGCTCTTGGTCGCGCACGGCATCGGCTCCGACCCCGGCCACACCGCCTTCCTCCAGCGTTTCTCGAACGACGACGGGTCGGAGGCGACGTGCGAGGGCGCGTTCGTCGCCAGCGACTATTATGTCGGCCAGCACGGTCGGTCGCAGCGACTCGTCGGCCTCGACCCCACCAATTCCAACGCCCTCGCCCGTGCGATCGTGATTCACGCCGCCTGGTATGCGAACAAGGACATGCTGACCACGCACGGCAAGCTCGGCCGCAGCCAGGGCTGTTTCGCGGTGGGCGAGGCGGAGTTGCAGCGCGTATTCGACCATCTGGGCGAAGGCGCGCTGGTCTATGCAGCCAAGGGCTGAGACGGCGGCTCGAACTTAGGCCGTTGCGAAACGGGGCATCCTGGCTAACGTTTCGGTGCTAACGGATGGCGCTGAACCGTTCGGGGAGCCGTTTTCTTGACGCATCGTTTCTGGTCGCACCACGCCCATGGCTTCGTCCGCGTCGCCGCCGCGACCCCGCCGGGTGTCGTCGCCGATCCGGCCGCCGCGACCGATCATGCGATCCGCCTTGCGCACGAGGCCGATGCCGCGGCGGTCGATCTCGTCGTCTTTCCCGAACTCAATCTCAGTGGCTACGCCATCGACGACCTGCATCTGCAGGACGCGCTTCTCGCCGCGGTCGAGGGGGGGGTGGCGCGTATCGTCGAGGCGAGCGCGGACCTTCGCCCCGTCCTGCTGATCGGCGCACCGGTACGGCGCAACGGCCGGCTCTATAATTGCGCGGTCGTCATTGCGCGCGGGCGCATCCTCGGCGTTGTGCCCAAGAGCTACCTGCCCAACTACCGCGAATATTATGAAAAGCGCTGGTTTGCGTCAGGCATCGGGCTGACGGGACTGGAGATCGCGCTCAACGGACATGTCGCGCCGTTCGGCACCGACCTGATCTTCGCGGCGAGCGACCTGCCCGACTTTATCTTTCACGCTGAAATCTGTGAGGATTACTGGGCACCGCTCCCCCCCTCGACGGCGGGCGCGATGGCGGGTGCGCTGATCCTCGCCAACCTGTCCGCCTCGAACATCGTCGTCGGAAAGGCGCGCGAGCGGATGCTGCTTTCTGCCGCGCAATCGGCGCGCGCGGTCGCCGCCTATGTCTATTCGGCGAGCGGCCCGGGCGAGAGCACCACCGACCTCGCTTGGGACGGCCAGGGGATGGTCCACGAACTGGGCGAGTTGCTCGCCGAATCCGAACGGTTCGATCTGGCGAGCGAGCTGGTGATCGCCGACGTCGATGCCGGCCGCATCCGGCTGGAGCGTGCGCGGACGGGCACGTTCAACGACTGCGCTGCGGCGAACGGCCATCCCGAGACGCGGTTCCGCCGCATCGCCTTCGACCACCGGCCCGATTTCGCCGATGTGGGTCTGAGGCGCCAAGTCCGCCGCTACCCATTCGTGCCGGACAGCGCTGAAACGCTCGACGCCGACTGTTACGAGGCGTTCAACATCCAGGTCGAGGGCCTTCGCCAGCGCTTCGCCGCGACGGGTACGAAGCGGCTGGTGATCGGCGTGTCGGGCGGGCTCGATTCGACGCACGCGCTGCTCGTCGCGGCCAAGGCGTTCGATCGCCTCGGCTATCCGCGCACCGACATTCTCGGCTTCACCATGCCCGGCTTCGCCACGGGCGACGCGACGAAGGCGAGCGCCTGGGGCCTGATGCGCGCGCTGGGGGTAACGGGCGAGGAGATCGACATCCGCCCCGCCGCGAATCAGCTTCTGAAGGACATGGGCCACCCCTATGCCGCGGGCGAGCCGCAGTACGACGTGACGTTCGAGAATGTGCAGGCGGGGCTGCGCACCGACTATCTCTTCCGCCTCGCCAACCAGCGCGGCGGGATCGTGCTCGGCACTGGCGACCTGTCCGAACTCGCGCTCGGCTGGTGCACTTACGGCGTCGGCGACCAGATGAGCCATTATGCGGTCAATGCCGGCGTGCCCAAGACTCTGATCCAGTTCCTGATCCGCTGGTGCATCCGGACCGACCAGTATGACGCGGCGACCAATCAGGTGCTGAC
>CAJYIX010000024.1 GCA_913775315.1 uncultured Sphingomonas sp.
TGATCGCGCCCAGGACGAGCAGCGACAGCACCACGGCAGTCGTCACCTTGCCGCCTGCCTTTGCGACGGTGCGAACGTCGACGCCCAACCCCAATGCCGCCATCGACACCACGGTCAGCAAGGTGGCAATGCGGCCGATCGGCGGAATCGCAGCGGTCGGCACCAGCCCAAACGACCGGCAGGCGACCATCACGAGAAAGCCGATGATGAACCACGGGACGAGATGAGCGAGATCGAACGTCTTTGCCCGCGCGGTGCCCGCCACGACCTCTTCCGAAGGCATCTGCTGCGGGGCAAGGCGTGGTGCGATCAGCGACAGGACGAGGCACACAGGCCCCAGCATCAGCACGCGGACGAGCTTGACCAGCGTCCCCATCTGCACGGCCGCAGCCCCCAGTGGCGAGGCGGCCGCGATCACCTGCGGCACCGCGTACACGGTCAGTCCGGCCAGCGCCCCGAAGGCGATGCCGCTCATGCCCAGCGCGATGCCGAGCAGCGGCAGGCCCAGCACCACGATGACGCCCAGCACGGCGGTGAACGCGATGGAGGCGGCGACGTCATCGCTGTCGGCCCCGATCACCGGTGCCACCGCGGCGATGGCCGAGTTGCCGCAGATCGAATTGCCGCATGCGACCAGCAGCGCCATGCGCGTCGGCAGGCCGAGCAGGCGCCCGATGCCGAAGCTGAGCAGGATCGCACTCGCCACCACGCCGGCGATGCCGACGAGCAACGGGACACCAGCGGCCAAAATGGTGGCGGCACTGACGGAAGCGCCGAGCAGGACGACTGCGACTTCCAGGAGATACTTGGCACTGAATGCGATGCCCTCGTGCCATCGGTCGCCGGGCGTCCACAGGCTGCGGATCGCGGTGCCGATCAGGATGGCGAGCACCAGCGCCTCCAGCCACGCCTTTCCCGCCAGGGCGCGCTCGCCTGCCTCTAGCGCATAAGCGACGCCGGTTACGACCAGGCACAAACCGATACCCGGCAGGAGCGTAAACAGCCTTTCGGACCTGGGGATCGACGTGGCAGCGTGGGATTGGACAATGGTGGTCACGGCGGTGTTCCTTCCGCCGCATCATCTAGGTCGCGACCACTGATCGTTCCAACGCTTCTATATTGTTGTTTCGATCGCCAATTGTGATCGTTTGGGTTAAAGGCGAAGCATGACGCTTGAGCAGCTTCGCATTTTCGTCGCCGTGGCCGAGCGGGAGCACGTGACCGCTGCCGCACGCGCGCTGAACGTCACCCAGTCGGCGGCCTCTGCGGCCATCGCCGCGCTAGAGGAACGGCATGCGATCAAGCTGTTCCACCGTGTCGGGCGCGGTATCGCGCTGACCGAGGCCGGGCGACTGTTCCTGGCCGAAGCGCGCGGGGTTCTGACGCGGGCGGAAGCGGCCGAGACGGTCTTGCGCGAGCTCGGTGGGCTGGAGCGCGGCACGCTCCGGGTCGTCGCCAGCCAGACCATAGCCGCTTATTGGCTGCCGCCTTTCCTCGCGACCTTCCACGCGCGCCATCCCGCGATCGCTATCGACCTCGCGATCGGCAACAGCGAGCAGGCAGCCGCCCGCGTCCATGACGGTGGAGCGGACCTAGGGATCGTCGAGGGGCAGATCGACGATCCGGCGCTGGCGCACTGGCCGATCGGCGAGGATCGGTTGTTGCTGGTGAGTGCCAGCCCGTTCGGGAATGCGCCGATCGACGCCGATTGGCTGCGTCAGGCGCGCTGGGTGCTGCGCGAACCGGGGTCCGGCACGCGCTCGACGTTCGACCGCCACCTGCGCCGCTTGAGTGTCGATCCGACCATGCTCGACGTGGCGCTGACGATGCCCTCCAACGAGAGCGTCCGCACGGCTGTCGAGGCGGGTGCCGGCGTCGCCGTCCTGTCGGCGCTGGTGGTGGGACCGGCCGTCGCGGCAGGTGCGCTGCACGTCGCCCCGATCGCGTTCGAGCCTCGCCCCTTCTTCGGATTACGACACAAGGAGCGCTACCGCACGAAAGCTGCGGACGCTTTGCTGAACGTGATCGCCTCGCGATAGGTGTTCTCGATTTTGAGGCGTCTGACGTGTTTTGGGAAAGATATCTGTTTCCCGATATTCGATCCTGATGGGACGGTACCATAAAGCCTGTGGGTATCATTCCGACCTTAACCGTGCCCGGCCACCAGCGCGGAGTTTTTCAACAGCCCCGGCCGCTTTCGGTGCTTGCCCGATTGGCCCCAGGGTCGCGATGGCTGAGCAGGACAGGATCGATGTCTTCATCCGACGCGAACGCCCTCTTAGCGCGGTCCTCAAGCGCACGCCAAAATCCGATCAGGCTGGCAAGGACCTGGGGTTTAGGTCGTGATTGTTACACGCGGATCGTCTGAGGCATCGCGATACCGGTGCGGCATCGGGGGAGGGGCGGGAGTTCTTACATACAGTTACATGTTTCCCCCGGAATAGCCTTTCTGATCGCCGATCCGACCTGCCTTCGGGGGCTCGCGGGCATGCGTTCGCGGGCCCTTTTCGTGTCGGCACGCCGCCACTTGGGGTCAGTCCTCCAGCTTGTAGCGGAGCCTTTCCGGGGGTGATCGCGTATAGCGGGCGATCAGGAGGTGCGATTCGTTGAAGGTTGCGGCAGGTCAGTTGGGCGAAAACGGGTTTTCGGTGGAGCAAGTGGCCGAACAGCTCGCCGCGATGCACGAGGCGTCGCCGATCGCGCTGGCGATGCTCGACCTCGACCTTCGCTATCTTTGGGTCAACGACCGGCTCGCCGCGCTCAACGGTATCGAGCCCGCCGCGCATCTCGGCCGCACGATCGACGAGGTCGTGCCCGACCTCGCCGGACAGGTGCGCACGATCTTCGCAAGGCTGATGGCGGGAGAGGACGCGCGCGGTGTCGAGCTGGTCGGGGCGACCGGCGGCAGTCCCGACCGCACCAGCGTCTGGCGCCAGCACTGGATGCCGATCGGCGACGCGAACGGGCGCATGGTTGCGGTCGGCGTCGCGTCGGAGGACGTGACCGAGGAACGCCGCGCCCAGCGCGCGGTCGAGGCGCTCAACCGCATCAACACCGCGCTCGCCGCCGAGCATGATGTCGAGCGGCTGGTGCAGATGGTGACCGATGCGGGCGTCGAGCTGACCGGCGCGTCGGTCGGCGCCTATTTCCACAACGTCATGGACGAAAGCGGCGAACGGCTGCACCTGTTCACGCTGGCCGGGCACGAGCGCGAGGATTTCGTGCGGCTCGGTCGGCCGCGCGCGACCGATTTGTTCGAGCCGATCTTCCGCAACGTCGTCATCCGGTCCGACGACATCACCCAGGATCCGCGATATGGCGGCAATGCGCCGTTCAAGGGGATGCCGCCGGGCCATCCCGATGTGACGAGCTACCTCGCGGTGCCGGTGGTGTCGGGGCAGGGCCGGGTGCTCGGCGGGCTCCTGTTCGGGCATCCGCGGCCCGGCGTCTTTACTGCGCGGCACGAGGCGCTGATCGTCGGTCTCGCCGCCCAGACCGCGGTGGCGATCGAGAACGCCCGGCTGCTGACCGCCGTCACCGCCGCGAACGAGACGCTGGAGAAGCGCGTCGCCGAGCGGACGGCCGAGCTCGACCGCGTGTGGACCATGTCGCGCGACCTGCTCGTCGTCCTCGGTCTCGACGGGGTGTTCCGCACCGTCAACCCCGCCTGGACCGCGATCCTCGGCCACCGACCCGAGGAGGTCGTGGGCAGGAGCTATCTCGACTTCCTGCATCCGGGCGACGCCGAACTGACCCGCGCGGCGGTGGCGGGCGGGGTGGGGCAGGTGCCGGTGTTCGAGAACCGTTATCTGGCCGCCGACGGATCGGTTCGTTGGATCTCGTGGCTCACCGCGATCGACGGCGACCTCATCTACGCCTCGGGCCGCGACGTGACCGAGAGCCGGCGCAAGGACGAGGCGCTACGCCGGACCGAAGAGGCGCTGCGCCAGAGCCAGAAGATGGAGGCGATGGGCCAGCTGACCGGCGGCGTCGCGCATGATTTCAACAACCTGCTGACCCCCATTCTCGGCGGGCTCGACCTGCTGCGTCGCAAGTCGGAGGGCGACACGCGCAACCTGCGCCTGATCGACGGCGCGATCCAGTCGGCGGAGCGGGCGCGCACGCTGGTCCAGCGGCTGCTTGCCTTCGCGCGGCGCCAGCCCCTGCAACCCGATACGGTCGACCTGGCGGCGATGATGCACGACATGTCCGCGCTGCTCGCGACGACGATTGGTCCGCAGGTGCGTCTGACGCTCGATGCCGAGGCGAAGCTGCCGCCCGCGGTGGTGGATCGCAACCAGCTCGAAATGGCGCTCCTCAACCTGGCGGTGAATGCGCGCGACGCGATGCCGGGCGGCGGCGACCTCGCCATCGCGCTATCGCTGCGCGAGGTCACCGCGGATGCGGCTTCACTGGTGCCAGGGCGCTATGTCTGCGTGTCGGTGGCCGACACCGGCACCGGCATGGATGCCGAGACGATGGCGCGTGCGGTCGAGCCCTTCTTCTCGACCAAGGGGCTGGGACGTGGCAGCGGGCTTGGCCTGTCGATGGTGCACGGTCTGGCCCGCCAGCTTGGCGGCGCGCTCGAACTCGAAAGCACGCCCGGCGCAGGCACCACCGCGCGGCTGCTGCTGCCGGCCAGCGCCGCACCCGTGACCGTCGCCGATGCGCCGGCGGTGCAGGCCGCGCCCGTCATCCTCGGCCGCGTGCTGCTGGTCGATGACGAGGATGCGGTACGCGGTGCCGCGGCGCAGATGCTGAGCGAAATCGGTTACGAGGTGGTCGAGGCCGATGGGGCGGCGGCGGCGATCGCGTTGGTCGAGGGCGGGCTTGCCCCCGACCTGCTCGTCTCCGACCATCTCATGCCCGGCATGACCGGCACCGACCTTGCCCGACACCTGCGCGGGCGGCTGCCGGCGATGGGGGTGCTGATCGTCTCGGGCTATGCCGATGTGGCGACGCTGTCGCCCGATCTGGCTCATCTGCCCAAGCCGTTTCGCGCGACCGACCTGTCGGCGGCGCTGGCGGGGGCGAAGGTGTTTCCGGTCGCCACCGTCGACGTGATCGCGCTCGATCCGCAATAGCGCCGCCGCCCCGAGTCTGCGAATTGCGTCCGCCCGCGCGCGGGTGCATCACGCGGCGCGTTACAGTGATGGAGTTCCCATGCGCGTTCTTGCCGCTACCGCCACGATCCTGTTGATGTCGACCTCTGCGCTTGCCCAGACCCCGCCGCGCGCCGCCGAGGCGCCGTCGCGCCTGCCCGCCGCCAATCCCTTCGCCCAGCCCAGCGCGCTGCCGCTACAGGCGCCGCCCTTCGACCGGATCAAGAGCACCGACTACGGCCCCGCGCTGATCGCCGGCATGGCTGCGCAGCGTGCCGAGATCAACGCGATCACGCGCGCCCGCTCGGCGCCGACGTTCGACAACACGATCGCCGCGCTGGAGCGGTCGGGCCGGCTGCTGGAGCGTGCGGCCCTTGCCTTTTACGGCGTCGTCGGCGCGAATACCGACGACACGCTGCAAAAGACGCAGGCCGATCTGGCGCCGAAGTTCGCCGCGCATCAGGACGCGATCAACCTCGACCCCGCACTCTTCGCGCGGGTGAAGACGCTCTACGACAAGCGGACGTCGCTCGGCCTCGATCCCGAGCAGCTTCAGGTCCTGACGCTCACCTACGAGAACATGGTCCGCGCCGGCGCGAAGCTGTCGCCCGCCGACAAGGTGACGCTGAGCAAGTACAATGCCGAGTTGTCGACGCTTGAGACCGCGTTCCAGCAGAAGCTGCTGGCCGCGGCAAAGGCGGGGGCGCTGGTCGTCGACGACAAGGCCAAGCTCGCCGGCTTGTCGGAGGCGGAGATCGCCGCCGCCGCCGACGCGGCCAAGGCGCGAGGCGTGCCCGGCAAATACGTCCTGACGCTCCAGAACACGACGCAGCAGCCCGAGCTCGCGACGCTCAAGGACCGCGCGACGCGCGAAGCGCTGTTCAACGCCAGCTGGACGCGCGCGGTAAAGGGCGACGCCAACGACACCCGCGCGACGATCGCCGAGATCGCGGCGCTGCGGGCGAAAAAGGCCAAGCTGCTCGGCTTCCCCACCTGGGCCGATTACGTGCTTCAGGACCAGATGGCGAAGAACCCCAAGACGGCGCTCGGCTTCATGCAGCAGCTCGGCACGCCGGTCGCCGCCGAACAGCGCCGCGAGGCCGCCGAGCTTCAGGCGCAGATCAAGGCGACGGGCGGCAATTTCCAGCTCAAGCCGTGGGACTGGGACTATTATTCGGAACAGGTGCGCAAGGCGAAGTACGACCTCAACCAGGACGAGCTGAAGCCCTATTTCGAGATCAACAAGGTGCTGACCGACGGCGTGTTCTACGCCGCCAACCAGCTCTATGGCCTCACGTTCAAGCGGCGCACCGACATTCCCGTCTATCACCCCGACGTGATGGTGTTCGAGGTGAACGAGGAGAACGGCGCGCCCGTCGGCCTCATGTATTTCGACTTCTGGAAGCGCGACAACAAGAATGGCGGCGCGTGGATGTCGAACTTCGTCAACCAGTCGAAGCTGATCGGGACGAAGCCGGTCATCTACAACGTCGCCAACTTCACCAAGCCGGCGGCGGGGCAGCCCGCGCTCATCAGCTTCGACGACGTGACGACGATGTTCCACGAATTCGGCCACGCGCTGCACGGCCTGTTCGCGAACCAGACCTATCCGAGCGTGTCGGGCACCAACACCGCGCGCGACTTCGTCGAGTTCCCGTCGCAGTTCAACGAGCATTGGGCGCTCGACCCCAAGGTGCTGCCGCACTACGCGGTGAACTATAAGGACGGGTCGGTGATCCCGCAGGCGCTGGTCGACAAGATCAAGCGGGCGGGGACGTTCAACTCGGGCTATTCCTTCGGCGAGGCGCTGGCCGCGGCCGAGATGGACATGAGCTGGCATTCGCTTTCGGAAGCGGACGGCACGCAGGACCCCGACGCGTTCGAGGCGAAGGCGCTGGCCGCCACCGGCCTCGACGTCGCCGACGTGCCGCCGCGTTATCGGTCGAGCTATTTCCTCCACATCTGGGGCAATGGCTATTCGGCGGGTTATTACGCCTATAGCTGGACCAAGATGCTGAGCGCCAACGCGTTCAACTGGTTCGAGCAGCATGGCGGGATGACGCGCGCCAACGGCCAGCGCTTCCGCGACATGATCCTGTCGAAGGGGCATACGGAGGATTACGCGCCGATGTTCCGCGCCTTCAACGGCACCGACCCGCAGGTCGGGCCGCTGCTCAGGGACCTTGGCCTCAACGCCGACGGCACCCGCATCGCCGCCGAGCCGGCGGGCGCGGCGGTGAGCGACGGGACGGCGCGGTCGGCGGCGGCGACGCCCGCCAAGTAATGGAAGGACCCGCCCTGTCGCTTCGGGCGGCGGGGCGGGCGTTTCCTCAGGCCTTGGGCGTCACCCAGACCGAGACGGGGACGACGACCTTGCCCGGTGCGGGCTTGCCCACGTCGACGCGGTCGGCCTTGACCAGTTCGCCGGTTTCGAGCGTGAAGGAGGCCCAGGGCTTGGGCATCCGCCCGAACGACATCTTCTGGATGGGCTGGCCCGTTGTCGAGTTCATGATGGTCGCGATGATCGGCATGGCCGCCCGATATCCAGCCGCGGCCCCGACTGTCCACCGCGCGGGCGCAGCAATCTGTGGGTAACTATCGCGGTGCGGGGCCTCTCCCCTTCGCTGCGGCGGCGATCGCGCCGAAATGGCGGGCGCTTGGCTTCGGCGTGCGCCGGAAGGTCGCGCGGTCGACCGCGACGAGACCGAATTTCGGGCGATAGCCGCTGTTCCACTCAAAATTGTCGAGCAGCGACCAGTGGATATAGCCGTGCACGTCGACCCCCTCCGCCATCGCCCCGCGCAGCGCCGCCAGCGCGCGGTCGATATAGACGATGCGGCGGGCGTCGTCCTCGGTCGCGATGCCGTTCTCGGTCACGATGACGGGGCGGCCGGTCATCCGCGCGGCGAGGCGGACGGTGGCGCCCAGCGCCTCGGGCGAGAAGGTCATGCCCGTCTGCGTCGTTTCGATACCCGGCGGGGGCGGCAGGTCGGCATCGGCGCCGACCAGCGTGCGGCCATAGGTCTGGACACCGATGAAGTCGTCGGCGCGCGCGGCCTCGAACCAGGGCTGATGCACCTCGGCGATCTTGGCCTTCACGCCGCTGTCGGGACTGCCGGGCTGTTCGTCGTTGAGCGCCAGGCTGAGCCCCACGGGCAGGTCGGGGCGTACGCTCTTGATCGCCTCCCGCGCGCGGCGATGCGCCTCCAACTGGACGGGCAGCGCGCGGCGGACGTCGAAGGTGGGGGTCGAGACGAAGCGGTCGGCACCGATCGCGCGGGCGGCGGCGGCATTGGCGGCGGCGAAGCCCGGCGCCATCTGCCGATAGAAGGGCATCCAGCGCAGCTGTGCGGCGAGATTGGGTTCGTTGAAGGTCAGCGCATGGCCGATCCCGTCGCCCAGCGCGCGGGTGGCGGTTTCGCAGAAGCGCACGAACGCATCGACATTCGCCATCTCCTCCCACCCGCCGGCCCCCGCGAACCAGCGCGGCACGGTGAAGTGCGAATAGGTGACGAAAGGATGCAGGCCGGCGGCACGGCAGGCGTCGATCATCCGGCGATAATGGTCGAGCGCGGCGCGCGAGATCTCGCCGCGCTCGGGCTCGATCCGCGACCATTCGATGCCGAAGCGATAGGTGTTGAGCCCCATCGCCCGCACGATCGCGATATCCTCCGCATAGCGGTGGTAGCTGTCGCACGCGTCGCCGGACGGCTCGGCAAAGGCACCGGGCTTCACATGTTCGGCGACCCAGCTGTCGCTGTTGACGTTGCCGCCCTCGACCTGATGCCCGGCCGTCGCCGCGCCCCACAGGAAGCCGATCGGCGGCGCACGGCGCGGCGCCCGTGCCGACGCGAGTGCCGGCAGCGCGGCCCCCGCCGCCGCGCCCGCCAGCAGCGCGCGGCGCGAGGTCAAAACGCGAAGCCCAGGTTGAGTCCGATCGTCCGCACCGAATCGAGCCCGAACTGCTGGAGATAGCTGAGCTTCGGCGTCGCCTGTCCACGGTTGTTGCGGGCGTTGGCGTCGCCCGAATCGATGCCGATCGCGGTCGGATAGATCTCGTTCGTGCAGTTCTTGCAGAACAACGCGACCCGAACGCCGCCCACCTTGGCACCGATGCTCGCCCCGAACACGTCCAGCCCGCCGACGCGGGTGCCCGGCGCCTGGTTGACGGTGTAGAAGATCGACGAGCGGTGATACCAGTCGCCTTGGACGAACGGGCGCACGCCGCCGCCGGCGTCGAACTGATACAGGGCTTCCAGCGAGGACGTGAACTCGGGCGCGGCGGGCAGCGTCAGGCCGGCGGCGTTGAAGGTCGATATCGTCGCCGAGCAACCGCGCGTCGCCTGCGTCGGATAGCATTGCGCGCCGGGGAAATCGTCGAACTTCGATCGCAGCGCAGAGGCCGAGCCGGTCAGCGTCAGCCCGGTGACGGGCGCCAGGATGACCGTCGCCTCGATCCCCTTGGACGTCACGCTGGCGGCATTCTGGACCTGGAACGACACCGTGGTCGGGTTGAACGACTGGACCTGGAAATTGTCGAACTTGGTGTGGAAGGCCGAGACGTTGACCGTCAGCAGCCGGTCGAGAAACGACGATTTCATGCCGATTTCCGCAGTCCTCGACGTCTCCTCGCGCACCACCACGTCGGCGGTCGCGGTCGGGAAGCCGTCGTTGAAGCCCGGTCCCTTGTAGCCGCGGCCGTAGAAGCCGTACGCCATGATCGTCGGCGTCGCCTGATACTGCGCGCCCAGCTTCCAGCTGAAATCGGTGTTGTCGTAGTCCGAGCTATAGCTGCCGCGCGGGCCGCCCAACGCGCTGAAATAATTGCGCTGGTTCTGCGTCAGGCGAAGGTCGATTTCGTCACGGGTGACGCGGCCGCCGGCGATCGCCTTGAGCGCGTCGGTCAGGTCGTAGGTGAGCTGGCCGAACGCGGCATAGCTTTGCGTGTTGAGGCGGTAGGTCGCGTCGCCGCCGATCTGTGCGACGTTGCTGACCGCGCAGACGGGCGGGCGCGCGCCCGGCACCGCGATCGCGCCGATGCAGAACGGATAGCCGCTCGCCGCGCCCCCGGTCAGATAGTTGTTGCCGCCGAGCTGACGCGCGATGTCGAGCACCGACTTGAAATAATAAAGGCCGACCTGGCCGCTCAGGCGGTTGCCCGCGGGCAGCGCGATGCGGAATTCGTTCGAATACTGGTCGTAGTGACCTTGGGTCGCATTCTGACTGAACGCGTTCTGCGACAGATAATCGGCATCGACCGACTGGTCCTGATCGTAGAAGCGCCATGCGAACAGGTTGCTGATCTCGAACCCCGAGCCCAGCGTGTAGGCGACGCGCGCCTGCGCACCGCCGGTCTTGATGTCGCGGAACTGGTTTGCCTCGCCGCCGAAGTTCAGATTGTCGGGCGCCGGGCGCAGCCCCTCGGCGGCGATGGCGGCGGTGCTGATGCTGGTCGGGTCGATCTGGCGATAGGTATTGTCGAAGATGCCGGCGATGCCGTGGTTTTCGTTATAGTCGCCGATGACATAGAGCTCGAGCGCGTCCGCCTGGAGCAGATACTTGCCCTTGATCGAATAGGTGCGCAGGTTGAGGTCGTGGCGCGTGCCGGGATTGGGGCGCCCGACATAGGTCGTCCCCGGCTCCTGATACGAATAGAGTCCGCTCACCCGAAGGGCTGAATTGGCCGACACCGGGATATTGACGGTTTCGCGCAATATGATGCTGGGCGCGTTGCGGTCGGCGCCGGGGGTTTCGCGCGCCGCGGCCTCGATATTCGTCACGCTCGAATATTCGCCGATCACCGGGCGGGTGGTGACGATATTGAGCAGGCCGGCGGAGGCGTTCTTGCCGAACAACAGTCCCTGCGGTCCGTTCAGCACCTCGACCCGTTGCAGGTCGTTGAGCAGCGGGCTGTTGAGGAGCGGGCGCCCGAGATTAACCTCGTCGATCGCCAGCGCGACGCTGCTGTCGATCGTCCCGGCGAAGCTGAGCGTGCCGACGCCGCGGACGGCGAACGTGTTGTCGATGCCGACCTGCAGCGTCGGCGCGGCGCGCGCGACCTGGGTCAGGTCGTTGAGATTGCGGTTAGCGATCGTGTCGCCGCTGACCGCGGTCAGGCTGACCGGTACGCGCTGAAGGCTTTCGCTGCGACGCTGGGCGGTGACGATGATGTCGCCGGGGGCGGCTTCTTCCGCCGGTGCGGGATCGGCCTGCTGAGCGCTTGGCGTCGCTGTCGAAGCGGCCTGCTCGTTGCTCTGCGCGAGTGCGGCGGGCGCGTGGAAGATGGTGGCCGCCAGCAGCAGAGATGCAAAAGTCGTGCGCATGGCGCCCCTCCGTAATTTGCCTGATCGCAGGTCTCTAAGAGGCCTGACCAAGCCTCGTGGCGGGGGGCTTATCAATCGGCCTTGGATCGGCAAAACCAATTGAATCGATGGTAACCGATCGATTGGATTTGTAGGTTTTGGTGCGGTGAGTGCATGCTAGGGTGTAGAGCAGCCAAGGACATTTTAGGGTTGCTCCCCGTCATAAACTGGCTTTACCAATATAGAAATATCGTCAGACATCCTGATCCGACCGGCAGAGGATAACCTGGAAATGCGCGCATCGACCCTCGCCATCATGGTCGCAGTGACGGCCACGCCCGCTGCGGCGCAGGACGTCCGCTCGACGCAGGTGCTGAGCGAGGGCTGGGTTTTCGCCAAGGGGGCGGAGGCCCCGGCGACCGGCTCGTCGGACTGGACCCGGGTCTCGGTTCCGCACAGCTGGAACCGCGTCGGTCACTATACCAGCCCCGGCGACCACCCGAACCGGCCGGAGACGCTCGACGACTATCAGGGAGTCGGCTGGTACCGGTTGTCGTTCACCGGCCCGCGCGATCGGACCCGAAAGCGTGCCTATCTTCAGTTCGACGCGGCCAGCCGTACGGCGGAGGTTTGGCTGAACGGCAAGCGGCTGGGCAGCCATGCGGGCGGCTTTTCGCGCTTCCGCCTCGACGCCACCGGCGCGCTGAAGCCCGGTGCGGCGAACACGCTGCTTGTCCGGGTCGACAACACCGCGCCCGATGTGGGGACCGCGACGAAGGACGTGCTGCCCCTGGCGGGCGACTTCTTCGTCCATGGCGGGCTCTATCGGCCGGTCAGCCTGATCGTCACCGACGACGTGCATCTCGACATGCTCGATCACGGCGGCAGCGGGGTCTATGCGACGACCCGCTCCATCCGGGACGGTCGTGCGTCGATCGACGTCAAGCTGCGCGCGCGCAACGATGCGGCGCGGACGGCACAGGTGCAGGCGATCGTCCGCCTGGTGGATGCGAGCGGCGCGGTGAAGGCCGAGCAGCGCCGTGCGATGACGCTGGCCGGGGCTGCCGGCGGCGAGGCATCGGTGACGCTCGACGTGGCCGACCCGCACCTCTGGAACGGGGTCGCCGATCCGTACCTGCACCGCCTGTCGGTCGATCTGGTGGGCGCGGATGGCCGGGTGCTCGACCGGGTGGAGCAACCGTTCGGCATCCGCGAGGTGCGGATCGATCCCGAGCGCGGGCTGTTCCTCAACGGCAAGCCGCTGCGCCTGCACGGCGTCGGCTATCACCAGGATCGCGAGGGTAAGGGCTGGGCGGTGAGCGAGGCCGATATCGCCGGTGACGTGGCGATCATGCGCGAGATGGGCGTGAACTCGATCCGGCTGACCCACTATCAGCATGGCCAGCCGATCCACGAGCTGGCCGACCGCTATGGCCTGCTCGTCTGGGACGAGATCCCGTTGGTGTCGCGCTGGACGATGGGTGCTTCGACGACGGCAAGCGACGGGCTGCGCGCCGATGCTTCGCAGCAGATGCGTGAGCTGATCCGCCAGAACATGAATCACCCCTCGGTCGTCACCTGGGGCATCGCCAACGAGGTCGATTTCGGCAAGTCGATCCCGATCTTCATCACCAACAATGACGGCCCCGCGCCCGACCCGATGCCGTTGCTCGCCGAACTGAACGGTATCGCCAAGGCGGAGGATCCGGCGCGCCCGACCGCGATCGCCACTTGCTGCGAGGGGCGGCTGCTCGGCGATGCCGAGGTGCCGATCACCGCGGGTGCGGCGGACGTGAGCGGCGCGAACCGCTATTTCGGCTGGTATTACGGCGATCCGTCGGGGCTGGGCCCGCATCTCGATGCGCTGCGCGCCGCGCGCCCGAACCAGCCGCTGTCGGTCACCGAGTACGGTGCGGGTGGCGCGACCAGCATTCACACCGACAATGTGTTGGGCGGCGATGTCGACCAGCGCGGGCGCAACCAGCCCGAGGAATATGAAAGCTACATCCACGAGACGGCTTGGGCGACGCTGTCGGGCAAGCCCTATCTGTGGGCGACGTGGCTGTGGAACTCGTTCGATTTCGCGACGACGCGGCGGCGCGAGGGCGACGCGATCGACATCAACACCAAGGGACTGGTCACCTACGATCGGGCGATCCGCAAGGACGCCTATTATTTCTACAAGGCGAACTGGTCGGACGCGCCGACCGTGCACATCAACGGCCGCCGCTATGTCGACCGCGCCTATCCGTTCGCCGATGTGCGCGTGTACAGCAACGCGCCGGAGACCGAGCTGGTCGTCGGCGGCAAGTCGCTCGGCACGATGAAGGATTGCCCACAGCGTATCTGCGTCTGGCCCAGGTTGGCGCTGGCGGACGGCGGCAACACCGTCGTCGCGCGCGGCCATTTCGCCGGCGGGGTGACCGAGGACCGGATCGAATGGCGCCTCTCGCCAGAGGCAGCACGGACGATTCGCATCGACAGCGGCGCGTTGGTGTCGGGCGCCAAGGGTTTCGGTTCGGACGATTTCTTCGACGGCGGGGAAGCGGGGGACGTGAACGCCTCGACCGGCTATGGCAAGCCGCCGCCGCCCAAGGTCGTGACCGGTACCGATGCGCCGCTCGTCGCGCAGACCTATCGCGAGGGCGACTTCGCCTATCGCGTGCCGGTGCCGCGCGGGCGCTACACGGTAACGTTGATCTTTGCCGAACCCTCGCTCGAGCCGGGCAAGCGCCGCTTCGACGTGACCGCGAACGGGCGGCGCGTCGTCACCGGCCTCGACGTTGCGAAGGAAGCGGGCGGCCTGCTCAAGGCGATCACCCGCCGCTTCACCGTCGCAGTGGGTAACCAGGGCCTCGACCTGCGCTTCGTCGGCCGGACGGGCAAGGCGATCGTGTCCGCCGTCGAGATCGCGCGCTGAGCGTCAGGGCAGGGGTCTGCGCGGCTCCTGCCCCGACAGCACCCAGGCGCGGGCCTCGTCATAGCTGTTCGTGATTCGCGTGAACGGCTGGTCGAATATGCGCTGCAACTGCAAGCGGACGAGCATCGAGCCCGCGACGACGGCCACCGCGCGGGCGTTCTTCATGCCGCCCAGATGCCCGCGCATCGCCGCGATCATGTCCTGCGCCTGCACCGGGCAGCGCGAGACGTCGATAATGAGCGCGTAGCTGCTCATTCGCTCGGCGGTGATGCGGGCGATCAGGTCGGCGACGAGCCGGTCGGCCTCGACCGGCGAGAGCATGCCTTCCATGTCCAGCTTGACCAGCGAATGCGTCCGGTCGACGACGATCTTGTACACCGGTCCCTCCTTCGGGCCGGTCATAGCGCGACAGGGTTGACGCTTCGCTAGCGCGGGCGGCGGCAATCAGGTGTGGGCGCGCCGGTGGCGGTCGAGGGCAGGGTGGACATGGTCGAGCGCGCCCAGCATCTCCGCGCGCCAGCCGCCTGGTTCGAGACGCCGGACCGCCGAGTGCGCCGCGCAGACGATCCGCGTATCCGCCCAGCGTTCGGCGAGATCGCGCGCCCACGCGGTGTATTCATCCGCCGCGCCGCTTCGCTTCTGGAGCGCGCGGGCGAGCATCGGGTGAAAGCGCAGCCGCGGCTCCGGCAGCACGGCCTTCAGCAGCGAGGGCGGGGCGAGGACGTTGATCGTGTCGTCGACATGGACGATCCCGCTCGCCCGGTGGCGAACGACGACCGAGGCGACATGCACCTTGTCGTCCGGGCAGACGAAATCGACACCCGCCGGGATCGAGAAGTCGAGCGTGTCGGCGAACCCCGCCTGCGTCCACGCATCCTCGATTACGCCCTCCGCCCAGGGCAGGTCCGGCGCCTGTCGCCGGTGCCGTGCGGTGCCGATCAGGGCTACGCCCGGCAGCAGCGCATGCATCGCGGCGCAGTGCAGCGTGTGAAACGGATGGACGTTCACGATCGCATCGATCGCCGCGCCATTGTCGGTCAGCGACATCAGCCGGGCGCGGTCCTCGCCTTCCAGCTCGTAGCTGTCGAGTACCAGGAACCGCCCGTCCGGCCGCCGCGCCAGCGACAGGTGCGTGCCGACATTGACGACGCCGGCGATGCGGAAGTCGCCGCGGAAGTTCCAGAAACCGTCGTGTAGCTGCGTCATCGCGGGGGCGGGGCCTTTTGGGGGAGCGGCACGCTGAACCCGGCGGCATCGCCCACGGTTCCTGACCGGAGTGGCGGCCGGGCCACCACTCAGTTCGTTCGAAGCTTGCCGTCGCCGTCCTGCAACAGCCAGAAGCGGCTCCACCGCTGGAGCCGCGGCAGGATGATCCACTGGAGCACCGCGGTCAGGATCAGCGACGACGGGAGAAGTTGGAGCGCAGGGGGCAGGCCGGCGAGCAACCAGCGCATCACGCTGCTGATCGCCAGCAGGACCGGGAACACCGCGATCCAGGTGGTGACGAAACGCTTCCACCCGACCGCGGCGTTGTCGTTCGGCGCCTCGAACCGCACCGGATCGCCGGCCTGCATCTGATCGAGCCCGGCGGAGAACTCGTCAGCCGCCGCGGCAAGCGCGCGGAAGCGATCGCCTTGGCGCCACGCCCGCGCATCCGCATCTCGCTCGAACCGGAAGACGATGTGCTGGAGCCCCTGCGTCTGGCGTAGCTGGATCGCGCCGAGATAGCCGGCCGCGTCCCGCGCCGCGGCCTGAAGCTCGTCGGCCCATCGCTCGAACCGCGCCTCCGCACCCGCCTGGATCGCGCGGCTGGCGATGACGGTTCCGGGCAGGGCATCTCGATCGGGCATGGCGCCAGAACTCGGCACACCCGCGATCGGGTCCCGCCGCGGGTTAAGGGAAAAGGACCATGGACCGTGCGGTCACAGACCCGCTCGCTCGATCGCGGCGGCGATTTCCGGGTCGATCGCCGCGCCGCGCTTGCCCGCGAGCCGGCCGAGCGCGGTCTGCACGCGCTTCTGTGCGACCTGGAGCGTCTTGTGCCGCACCTCGCGCAGTGCGTTCGTGCGCCGCGACGGGCTCTCACCGAGCAGCGCCGCCCATTTGGCCTCCTCTGCGGCCAGGATGGAGAGTGCAAGCCGTAGGCCGTCCCGCCGGCCATGATCATAGTCTTCGGACATCGGCACCCCAGCCCGGCTGCTTTGTAGGTGTGGGACGTTTCCCGCCCGGTCGCCGATCCCGTCGTCGAAGCGAAACGCAACCGTCACGGTCCGGTCACTGCTCCGTCGCAGCGACGTAAGCGTGCCGGGGCATCGAACCTCTCAACGATTGAAGATATTTCAATCATCCTTTGGGGGGAATCCATGATTTCGACACGCTTGCGCGTGCGCCTGTTGCTGGGCGCCGCCGCTCTCACGCTGCCGATGCCCGCGATTGCCGGCCAGGTGATCGGCCGCGTCACCGACGCATCGGCCACGCGGACGCTTGAGGGCGCGGAGGTCACGATCGTCGAGCTGGGCCGCAAGGTCGAGGTCGACCGCAACGGCGCCTTCCGCTTCGCCGACGTGCCCGCGGGCAGCTATACGCTGCGCGTCGCCTATGCCGGGATCGACCCGGTCGAGCAGGCGATCGCCGTAGATGCGTCGGGCGACCTCAGCCTGGAGGTGGCGGTGGGCCAGCCGGGCGACATCCTCGTCACCGGCCAGCGCGCCAATCTTGCCAGTTCGATCAGCCGCCAGCGCGCGGCCGATGGCGTGGAAAGCGTGCTGACGCGCGATTCGATCGGACAGTTTCCCGACCAGAACGTCGCCGAATCGGTGCGCCGCGCGGTCGGCGTCAACGTGCTCAACGATCAGGGTGAGGGGCGCTTCGTCGCGGTCCGCGGCCTCGACCCCAGCCTGAACGCCGCCAGCCTCAACGGCGTGCGCGTCCCCGCGCCCGAGGCAGACACGCGCAGCGTCGCGCTCGACGTAGTAGCCAGCGAGCTGGTCGAATCGATCGAGATCAAGAAGTCGCTGACCCCCGACATGGACGCCGACACGATCGGCGCCTCGGTCGAGATCAAGACGACCAGCGCGTTCGACCGGGTGAAGCCGCTGCTCGCCGGTTCGCTGGAGGGATCGTATAACGATTATGTCGGGCAGGTGACGCCCAAGGGCAGCATCAACTTCTCCACCCGCGTCACCGACAATTTCGGCATTTCGGGCGGCGCCAGCTATTACCTGCGCAAGTTCGAGACCGACAATGTCGAGATGGACGGCTGGAGCACCGACGATGCCGGCAACGGCTTCGCCGACAGCGTAGAGTATCGCGATTACGACGTGCGACGCCTGCGCACCGGCGGCTCGCTGTCGTTCGATTTCCGGCCAAGCCCTACGACGACGCTCTACGCCCGCGGCGTCTACAACCGCTTCTCCGACCAGGAGGACCGCCGCCGGCTGGTGATCGAGCTCGACGAGGATCCCGCGAGCTCGACCGCGACGGGGGCGACGTTCGATGCCGTCGACGGCCGCATCCGCGTCGAGCGCGACCTGAAGGATCGGTTCGAGGTCCAGACGATCCAGTCCTATACGGTGGGCGGCACGACCGAGACGGGACCGTGGCGCGTTCTCTACTCCGCCGCGTTCAGCCGTGCGCAGGAACTGGAACGCGGATCGATCGACCCGATCGTCTTCCGCCGTGATTTCGAGGGGGAGGAGGGCGACGACCTGACGATCGGCTTCGATTATTCCAACTATCTGCTGCCGCGCTACACCATCGGCGGTGCCGATGCCGCTGCGTTCGCCGATCCGGGCGCGTTCGAATTCGAGAGCTTCGACCGCACGACGCTCAGTGATTCGACCGACCGGGAGTGGACCGCGCGGCTCGACCTTGCCCGCAGTTTCGCGTTCGACGGCGGCACGTTCGAGGTGCAGGCGGGGGTCAAGGGCCGCTGGCGTAACAAGGCATACGACCTGAACGTCGATACCTTTGACGGTTTCGACGGCGACTTCACGCTTGCCGACGTGCTCGGCAGCCAGACCTATCGCCTTGCTGATCTGGGCCCCGTTGTTGCGAAGCGCGGCGAGCGCAGCTTCCTCGACACCAACGCGGCAGGGTTCGAGCGCGCCGACCTAGACAGCGATTTCGCCAGCGCGGCGGAGGACTACCGCGTCGATGAGGATATCTACTCGGCGTATCTCCTCGGCAGGCTCCAGGCCGGGCCGCTGCGGCTGATCGGCGGGCTGCGCATGGAAGCGACCGAGAACGTCATCGAGGGCAACAGCGTCACCCTCGACGGCGACGAGGAAACGGTCACCGTTACGCCGAACACGATCCGCCGCAGCTATACCGACTGGCTGCCGAGCGCCGTCGCGCGGTACGAGGTGGGCGACGACCTGATCCTGCGTGCGGGCGTATTCAAGAGCCTGGTCCGCCCCGGCATCGGCCAGCTCGCCCCGCGCTTCGCGATCGAGCGTGACGGCGACGACCGGGAGGGGGCGTTCGGCAACCCGGACCTCAAGCCCTATCGCGCCTGGAACCTCGATGCCGGCGCCGAATGGTATTTCGCCAAGTCGAGCGTCCTGTCGGCGGGCGTCTTCTACAAGGACATCAAGGACTATATCGTCACCGTCACCTTCGAGGACGGCGATGCGCCCTACAACGGCGTCTATCGCGGCATCGCCTTTACCGAAGCGGATATCCCGCTCAACAGCGGCAAGGCCAAGATCAAGGGCGTCGAGATCGGCTATTCGCAGAGCTTCACGATGCTGCCCGGCCCGCTGAGCGGCTTGCTCGCCAGCGTGAACTACACCTTCACCGATGCCGACGGGCAGACGTTCGACGGCGATACCGGCGGCCTGCGCGACATTCCGCTGCCCGCCGCGTCGCGCCACACGGTAAACGGCGTGCTGGGGTACGAGAAGGGACCGGTCAGCATCCGCCTGGCGGGCACCTATCGCGACAAGTATCTGGACGAGGTGAATGCCGTGGCCGAGGAGGATCGCTACGTCCGCGATCACTTCCAGCTCGACGCGAGCGCGCGCTTTCGCCTGAATAGGAACGTCCAGCTGTTCGGCGAGTGGGTGAACATCAACAACGCCAAGTACGTCGCGTACCAGAACGGCCCGGTGTCGCGCCGGCTGCTTCAGTATGAGGAATATTCGTACACGCTGAAGTTCGGCGCGCGGGTGAATTTCTGATGCGCCCCGCCCTGATCCCCGCGCTGCTGCTTGCCGGCTGCGCCACGGTGCCGCCGCCGCCCACGACGCTCGCCGAAAGCGTCACCGCGCGTGGCGAGACCGAGCCTGTCGGAACCGCCGCCGTCGATGCCGCGGACGACCCGGCGATCTGGCGCAATGCGGGCAACCCCGCCGCCAGCCTGATCGTCGCGACGGACAAGAAGTCGGGCCTGTGGGTCTATGGCCTCGACGGCAAACGGCGGGACTTCGTGCAGGCTGGGCGCGTCAACAATGTCGACCTGCGTGAGGTGGGCGGGCGGATCGTCGTTGCTGCCTCAGACCGGGGCGATGTCGCCAATGCGAAGATCGCGCTGTTCACGCTCGACGGTCGGAGTGGCAAGCTCGTCGCGGCTGGTCAGCACCCGGCGGGCGCGGGCGAGGCCTATGGCCTGTGCCTCGGCGTGATCGACGCGCGCCTCTATGCTTTCGTCGTCATCAAGGACGGGACAGTCCGACAGGTCGATCTGGAAAGCGGCGCAACCGTCCGCACGATGACACTCGCCACCCAGTCGGAGGGCTGTGTCGTCGACGATCGCACCGCCACGCTCTACGTCGCCGAGGAGGATGTCGGCATCTGGCGCTTCGATGCCCGGCCGGGCGGCAGCATCGCGCCGGCTTCGGTCGCGAAGGTCGATGGCCGGCACCTCGTAGCGGATGTCGAGGGGCTGGCGATCGCCGCGGTCGGCGCCGATGCCGGCTGGCTGGTCGCATCGAGCCAGGGGGACAACGCCTATCAGCTCTTCCGCTTGCCGGATCTTTCACCGGCCGGCCGGTTTCGCGTCGTCGGTGGCCGATACGGGGCGACCAGCGAAACCGATGGGATCGAGGTCGTCCTCGGCGATTTCGGCCCCGGCTTCCCGGGCGGACTGATGGTGGTGCAGGACGGCGACAACGCACCGGCCGCGCAGAATTTCAAGCTCGTGGCATGGGACGACGTGCGCGCGGCCCTCGGCCTTTGACGCTTCGGGGGTGGGCCGGCAGGGGGCTGATCCAAGCCAAATCCCGGGCGGGTAGGAACTGGAGCGGCCTCGCTGCTCACCCATGCGATCGATCATATTCGGCCACGGCCGATGCGATCGCCTGCTCCTGGGCCAACGCCCATGCGCAAAACGCCTCGAAGGGCTCTCGGAGCGAGTGGCCGAGCGGCGTGATTGCATAGACGACGCCGATCGGGGTCGTCGGGATCACCGTGCGGGTGACCAGGCCATGGCGCTCGAGACGTTTCAGTGCGTCTGCGAGCGACTTGTGCGTGATCGTGCCCAGCCGCCGTTTGATTTCGTTGAATCTCGCCGGCTGGGGACAGAGGACAGTCAGGATCATGATCGTCCACTTGTCCGCAATTTTTTCGAGGACCGGGCGGATGCGGGGTACGTCCAGCACTGCCGCATCCGACAGCGCCTGTAGATCGGTATCGCGGGCCATATCTACGCTACTCCAGGTGCGTTCTTGATAGCAGATATCCATCCTATATCTGGTTTCCCTTCTTGAACGGAAGGGTGACCAGATGATCGCAATGACAGGCAAGATCGCGCTTGTGGTGGGCGGCGCGAAGGGGATCGGTTTTGCTACGGCGCGAAGCCTTGCCGATGCAGGGGCAACGGTCGTGCTCACAGGTCGAGGGGCGCAAGAAGTCGTGGCGGCAGCCGAGGGAATCGGCGCAAGCGCGCACGGTATCGTCGCCGATGCCGCCGACCAAGCCGACCTCGAACGGGTGATCGCGGAGGTGTCCGGGCGACACGGGCGTGTCGATGCCCTCGTCCTGAATGCCGGGCTTTCCGAGCCGGCGACGATCGCAGACGCGACGGGCGAGCACTTCGATCGGCACTTCGCCGTCAACGTACGCGGCGCCTTGTTCGCGATGACGGCAGCTCTTCCCGTCCTGAGCGACGGCGGTTCGGTGGTGCTGGTGGGTTCGATCGCCGACGTCATGGGCGTGACGCCGTTCAGCACGTATGCCGCGACCAAGGCGGCGCTGCGGTCCTATGCCCGTAGCTGGGCGGCCGAGCTGGCGCCGCGCGGCATCCGCGTCAACGTCGTCGCACCGGGGCCGACCGATACCGACATGATGGCTGCAGTGTCAGAGGAGGTGCGGCAGAAGCTGATCGCGCCCATTCCGCTCGCCAGAATGGCTCGAGCGGACGAGGTCGCGTCGGCGGCGGTGTTCCTCCTGAGCGACGGCGCCAGCTTCATTACCGGCGCCGAACTCTGCGTCGATGGCGGCATGCGGCAGGTCTAGAACGAGTATCGGGGGTCGGCTGAAGCGCCGGCCCCCTCCACAACCCTTAAGCGGATCACAGGAACCGGTCGCGATGCTCCGCTGCCCAAGTCGCGAATGGCTTGGGCGCGCGGCCGGTGATCCGGCGCACCTCGTGCGTCACCGCAATGTCGTGCCCCTTGGCGACGACGTCGGCATATTGCGCGACGAGGCCGCGCCGCAGCCACCGGTCGACGCCGGCGAGCCGCATCGAGGCGCGATAGAGCGGCGTCGGCAGGTCGAGGTAGCGGACCGGCTTGCCGCGCGCCGCGGTGAGCGCGGCGGCGATCTGCTTCATCGTCAGCGCCTCCGGGCCTGTCAGGTGATAGGTCGCCGCATCGTGCCCGTCCTCCAGCAGCACGCATGCCGCCACCGCCGCCACGTCGGCGGCATCGATGAAGGCCGCGTTGCCGCGCCCCGCCGCGATCGGCAGCGTGCCCTTTCGGATCGGCCGGTCGAGCTTTTCGAGATGCTGGTAGAAGGCGGAGGCGCGCAGGATCGTCCAGCGAAGCCCCGATCGATGCCGCCGATCGCATGCGCCTTTGCCCAGGGAACCGGCGAGGCGATGTTCGCGTCACCGGCGGAGATTTTGACGACCCGCGACAGCCCCGCCCAGGTGGCCGCGCCGAGCGCATTGGCCTCCAACTCGGTCTGGTTCTGGAGGGGCGGGGGCAGCAGGAACAGCGTGTCGCAGCCCGCCATCGCGGCGGCGAGCGTTTCGGGATCGGCAAGGTCGCCGGTCACCGGCTCATGCCCCAGCGCGCGCAGGCGGTCCCCGTCCGCTGCCTTGCGCACCAGCGCCCGTGCCGGGATCCCGCGTTCGCCAAGGATGCGTGCGAGATGGCCACCGATGCTGCCGGTGGCGCCGGTAAGAAAGATCATGCGGCTTCTCCTTGCTGATCGGCGTCGGCCGATGCCTGTTCGAGGATGGCGTTCATATCGCTGAGCACGCGCATGGCGTCGGCGATCCGCGCGTCGCCGATTTCGTCGGCAATGCGCGCGGACAGGGGGTGATGGCGCCGTTCGACCTGCGCCAGCGTCGCTTCCCCCGCCGGGGTCAGCATCGCGAGCGCCGAGCGTCGATGGCGCGGGTTCGGCACCCGCGTGACCAGGTCACGCTCGATGAGCAGGTCGATATTGCGCTGCACCGACTGGCGGGTGAGGCCCATGCGCCGCGCGATTTCGGGCACCGACAGCGGCGTTTCGGCAAAGCCGAGCGCGCCGAGCACCTGCCACAGCGCGCTGGTGATCCCGAGAGGATGGGTCAGGCGGTTGCCCGTCTCGATCAGGTTTCCGTTTGCGGCGAACACCGCGACGATCAGGTCGCGCACCCCAATCACGCGGTCGAAATGGGCTTCGGACAATTCGTCAGTCATACGGGAACAATGACAGCAGACTGTCAATTGTTCCCGTATCCGCAAACGGCGGATCAAATTTCGAAGGACCGCCGCATGCCTGCCTATGTCCGATACGACGCATCGATCGAGCAGCCACTGGCGGACGAGCCCGCGTTGATGCGCGAGCTTGAGAGGATGATGGTCGATCTCGCGCGACTGGTTCGGAAAAAGCACGGCCACGCCTTTCACGGGACCCATGCCAAGCTGACGGGCCTTGCGACCGGCACGTTCGAGATATTGCCCGACCTTGCACCCGAACTGGCGCAGGGACTGTTCGCGGGGCCCCGGCGATACGACGCCGTCGTGCGGCTCGCGCCCGGTGCGCCCGAGCCGCTGACCGACCAGGCATCGGGCCAGCGCGGCCTGTCGATCAAGGTGATGGGGGTCGAGGGCGAGCGCCTTTCCGGTTTCGGGGAGACTGCATCGCAGGACTGGGTGCTGGGCCTCGACCCCGCCTTCACCGCTGCGACCGCGCGCGATTTCCTGCGCACGTTCCGCCGTACCGGCGCTCGATCACCGCATCTGCCCGAGCCTGCGATCCTCGCCCTGTCGCGCGCGGCGCGCGGGGTGGAGGCAGCGCTGGAGGCCGTCGGTACCACCGCGCCCAATCTCAAATTCTTCGGCCGTCCGCCCGCGCACCCCTTTACCGAGCGCTTCTATACCCAAGCCGCGGTGCAGTTCGGCGATCATGTCGCCAAGCTGGCGGCGATCCCCGCCGACGATACACTGGCGGCGGTGGCGGGGGTCGCGCCGCCGGGATCAGAGCGCGATGCCTTCCGCCAAGCCGCCGTTGCATTCCTGGCCGACCGGCCGGTCGTCTATGATATCAAGGTGCAGCTTTGCACCGACATCGCCGCGATGCCTGTCGAGGACGCATCGGTCGCATGGGACGAGGGTGCGAGCCCTTATCGCACGGTCGCACGCCTGACCCTGCACCCGCAGGTCGCCTGGACACCGACACGCGCTCTCTATGACGATCGGCTCGCATTCAATCCGGGGCACGCGCTCCTTGCCCACCGGCCGCTCGGCTCGATCATGCGTGCGCGGATGCAGGCCTATCGGGCGACGCAGCGGTTCCGGCTGGCCGCGAACCGGCTGACGTCGGCAGAGCCACGATGTTCGCTCGACGTTCCAGCGTGACAGCGACTGTTGCCGACGCGGCATGCGTTACCCGCAGGTACGGCCTTCAGGAAATCACGGGGTGCAGACCTCCATCAGGTCGACGCCGCGCACTAGCGCTGAATCACGGTTGGAAAACGATGATCCTGACGACCTACACACGCATGTTCGCTGACGATTCTGCTGATGGCGATCGGTGTGGTTCGGTATCGCGGCTGATCCTCTGCGCATGCCTTGTCGTATGCGTCCGCGGCATTGGACGCCTTGCTCGTATTCGCCGTTGGCGAGGGCGAAGCGGTTCTCCGCCTCGCCCGTACCGAACGACATCTTGTAGAAGTCACCGCAGGCGAACGACGGTCGAAGCGCCTCAGGGATCTTGCGCCCGATATGGATCAAGCTGCCGCGCTGATCCTGTCACAGCCCTTTGATCTTCGTCACCCGTTCGCCCGCGGCGTACCCGGCAAGACGTAAACAGTCAGAAAACCGCCAAAACCGTATCTTAGACGGCGATGGTGACCCCTACGGGAATCGAACCCGTGCTTCAGCCGTGAAAGGGCCGCGTCCTAACCGCTAGACGAAGGGGCCGTGAGGCAGGCCGCGCGGATAGGGGAGGGCGGCGCGGCGGTCAAGCCCGTTTGGCGGGAAATCAGTCGGCCCAGGCGGCATCCTCGACATGGAGTTCGGCGACGGCACGCCCGCTCCAGTCGTCGCGCTTCGCCCGGCCCGCCAGCCACAGGCGACGGTGCGGCGGCGCGCCGAGCAGCGCCGCGCCGAGATCGGTGTCGGCCATGCGAAACGCCATCGCCTTGAGGCTGCGGCCGTCCTCGCCCGCGACGATCGCGCGGACATGGCCGTTGCCGACGCGGTCGGCGCGGACGATGCGGACGGGGCCGGCGGCGACGCGCGGGCTCGGCCAGCCCATGCCATAGGGGCCGCCCGCCTCCATCGCGTCGACCAGATCGGCCGATACGCCGCCGGGGGCGAGCACCGCGTCGAGTAGCAGCGCGCGATCCTCCCGCGCGCGGGCGACGTTGGCGGCCAGCTTCTCCTCGAGGAACGCGGCGAGCGCGGGGACGCCGCCGGGCACGACGGTGACGCCCGCCGCTGCGGCATGGCCGCCGCCCGCGACGATCAGCCCGGCTTCCTTGGCCGCCAGCACCGCGGCGCCGAGATCGACGCCGGGGATCGAGCGGCCCGATCCCTTGCCCACGCCATCCTCGCCGATCGCGATGACGAGGCTGGGGCGGCCCAGCCGCTCTTTCAGCCGGCCCGCGACGATGCCGATGACGCCGGGGTGCCAGCCCTCGCCCGATACGACGGTGACGCTGCAATCCTCGCGGGTCATCGCCTCCGCCGCAGCCTGGACCTCGCCCTCGATCGCGCGGCGTTCCTCGTTCAGGCGGTCGAGTTCCTCGGCGATCGCCTTCGCCTCGGCGGGGTCGCGGGTGGTGAGCAGGCGGACGCCGAGATCCGCGCGGCCCACTCGCCCCCCGGCATTGATGCGCGGCCCGAGCGCGAAGCCCAGGTCGGTGCAGGTCGGCGCACGGGTCAGCCGTGCGGCATCGGCGAGCGCGGCGAGGCCGGGATTGGCGCGCCGGGCCATCACCTTCAGCCCCTGCGCCACGAACGCGCGGTTGAGGCCGCGCAGCGCCGCCACGTCGGCGACGGTGCCGAGCGCCACGAGGTCGAGGCGGTCGAGCAGCTTCGGCTCCGGCCGGCTCGCGAAGAAGCCGCGTGCGCGAAGCTCGCGGATGAGCGCGGCGCTCAAGAGGAACGCAACGCCGACTGCCGCCAGATGGCCGTGCGCCGCCGCATCCTCGATCTCGTCGAGACGGTTGGGATTCACCACTGCGTGCGCTTCGGGCAGGAGGCTGGTGCATTTGTGATGGTCGACGACGACCACGTCGGTGCCGGCAGCGCGCGCGCTCGCCAGTGCCTCGAACGCCTGCGCACCGCAATCGACGGTGACGATCAGGCTCGCCCCCTCATGCGCCAGCCGGCCGAGCGCGGCGACGGTGGGGCCATAGCCCTCCTTCATTCGGTCGGGAATATAGGCGCGTGCCTCCAGCCCTAGGTCGCGCAGGACGAGGATCAACAGGGCCGCCGAGGTGGCGCCGTCGACGTCGTAGTCGCCGAAGATCGCGACTTGCTCGCGCGTCTGAACTGCGTCGGCGAGGCGGCGGGCGGCGGTGTCCATGTCGCGAAAGATCGACGGGTCGGGCATGAACCCGCGGATCGAGGGGGTGCGGTGAAGTTCCAGCGACTCGCGCGGGCAGCCGCGGGCGAGGAGCAGGCGGGTCACCAGATCGTCGGCGACGAACCCGGCATCGAGTGTGTCGGCCGCTAGCCCGCGCCAATGCCATGGCTGGCCGAGGATCGAGCGGGACACGTTGCAAACCGGGGACATTCCCCGCCGATTAGCGCGCCCGGCGTCGGTGGGCTAGAGGGGGCGGTTAGCGGGGCGGGGCCGGCGGGTGGATCGCCGGCCCTGCCGAACCGGCCTCACTTTGCGACCGGATCGACGCCCTGCTTGGCCACCCATTCGCCGCGCGTCTGGCAGACGGTGCGGGCGATGCGCGAGCCGGTGATCTGGACCTTGGCGCAGACGCGGGCATCGGCGGGGGCAACCGCGGTCTTGACGGGGGCGGCAGCGGCGGCGGTCACTTCCTCGGCGCTGGCGACGCCGGCGCAGAAAGTGGTGCCGGCGACCAGGCTGATAGCGGCAAAGGCGGTGGTGGTGGCGATCGAACGGATGGTCATGGTGCTTCTCCCTGCATGTTCAGGCTGTCTGCCTGGTTGCCGGATGCTTTGCAGCGACCGTGCCAAGTGCGGGGAATGGCGGATTTCCGACCATTTTGTGTAGAGGCTTTACGCAGCCTCGCAAACTACGCCAGACGGGCTGCCATTCGTTGGCGGATTTTGCGATACCGCTTGTCCGGTATCGGCCGCCGGCGTTCGGAAGCGGACATTCGGGGGACGGGCGGGTAAAGACTGCCGCTGATGAAGCGCTATCTCTTCGTGTGCAGCCAGAACCGGCTGCGCAGCCCGACCGCCGAACAGATTTTCGCGCAACGCCCTGGTGTAGAGGTCGCGTCGGCGGGCACGAACCAAGGCGCGGACGAGCCGCTCACCGACGAGCTCGTCGAATGGGCAGATTGCATCGTCGTGATGGAGCGGGTGCACCGGACCAAGGTGCAGCGCGATTTTCGCCGCGCGCTGGGCGGGCGCAGGATCGTCTGCCTCGACATCCCGGACGACTATGCGTTCATGTCGCCCGACCTGATTGCGCTGCTGGACGCGCGGATGCGCCGGCACTGGCCGGATTGAGTCCGCCCGGTCAGTCCGCTGACTTCAGCCAGCGGTTCTCGCGAAACCATTTGGTGAAGATGTATTTGGTGCCCGTCACCACCGCCATCCCCTCATGCAGCGTCGCGTCGTTGGGGGCGCCGTCGGCGGCCATGTTGTTCCAGACCAGCAGCATGCGCTTGCGTGGCGGGATGCGGATCCCGGCGAGCGGGAACCAAGTGGCGCCGCCTTCCTCGACCTCGTTCAGATAGGCCATCGCGGTCCAGGTGCGCTGGCCGCCCTGGCCCTGCATCGCCGCCCAATAGGGCTCGCTTTCATGGAAGTAATCGTGGTGTGCGCGGAACTGCTGGCCGGGGGCATAGCGCTGCCCCTGCATCGTCTCGCCATGCGCGGGCGCGAGGCCGAGCAGGTCAGCGACGCGTTCGTCGATCGGGCGGATGATCGGCGAATACCGATCCATGTCGCAGCTTTCGCTTGTTCGAAAGCCGGGCTCGGCCGACTGGCTTAGCAGGGTCGAGGGCCGGCGGCCGGCGTCGATCACCTCGATCAGGACGGCGCATTCCTCGTCCGTGAGGAAGTCGAGGCAGTAATAAACCTGCGCCTGCTCGATCGGCACGCGGGTGATGCGCGGATCGCCGTCCAGCCGCTCCGCGACCGAGCGGCCGATCGCGGCGCGGTGGGCAGAGGGGCGGCCGGGGGATTTCGCTGCGCTTGCCATGACTTCCTCCTGCCGCGCGGCCCCGCAAAAGCCAAGGGGCCGGCGCGTCGCCGCACCGGCCCCCCGCGCCGCTCTGGCGCGCCTACATGGCGATACTCATGTCGCCGCGATCACCAGAAGATGTCGTACTCGACATCGACCACTTCGCCCGTCTCCAAGTCGACGAGCAGCGCGTCGTTGTAATACCGCACCCAGCGATACGGGCCGTACGCCTCGGGCAGGCGATAGTTGTAAGGATCGTCGATCCAGTAATCCTGCCCGAACAGGGTGCTGCTCAGGGTGATGCCGATTCCGAACCGTCGATACCCGCCATAATAGCCCTGCGGTGCGTAATAGCGGGGCAGGCGATAGACGTTGCGGTTCGTCTGCCGATAACCGCGCCAGTCGTATCGGCGGTCACGCCGCCAGTCGCGGTTCCAGTCGCGCCGATCATAGCCGCCGCGGTCGTTCCAGCCGTCGCGATCGCGCCCGACGCGCCAGTTGTTGTCGCCGTACCAGCGCCGGTCGCCCTGATTCCACCGGCCCCCGTTCCGGCGGTCGAACCGGTCGTCGTCGCGGCGGCGGTCACGCTCGAGCCGGTCGCGGCGCTCGTTGAAATAGCGGTCGCGCTCGGCCGCGGCGCCGGGGCGCTGCCAGTTATTGTCGGGCCGCTGCCAGTTGCCGTCCGGGCGCTGGCCGCCCACACCCGGCCGCTGCCAGTCGCCGCGCGGGCGATCGGGCCGCTGGAACCCGCCGTCCGGGCGCTGGCCCTCCGGCCGCTGGAAGCCGCCGCCCTGCGGACGGTCGGGGCGCTGCCACCCACCCTCTGGACGGGGGCGGTCCGGGCGCTGGAAATCGCCGCCCTGCGGACGGTCCGGACGCTGGAAGCCACCGCCCTGTGGGCGATCGGGGCGCTGGAAATCGCCCCCTTGCGGACGATCCGGGCGCTGCCAGCCGCCGGCCTGACCCTCGGGCCGCTGGAAGCCGCCGCGGCGGAAATCGCCGCCCTCGGCGCGCGGGGGCGGGGCGGGACGCTCGGCGCGGGCGCCGATCGACACGCCGCTGTCGCGCGCGACCTCGGCACGGGCCGCGGCGCGAGCGCCCGCGTCCATGCTGCGCCCGGGCCGCCCGCGACCCTCTTCTTCCTGTGCAAAGGCGGTCGCCGGCAACATCGCCGTGGCGGTGGCAAGCGCGAGCATCCACTTACGCTTCATCGTTAATCCCTCCATCGGCATCCCGAAGAGCCGGGGATCGCCACATGTGACACGAACTATGCCAGACGGGTTGAGCCGTTCCTGAATTGCGTTGACAGCAAATTGTCAGCTTTCGGGACGCCGCTTCGGTGCGGTGAGCGCGGGTACGTTCTTCGCCGCGTCGCGCGCGTCGATATCGGGGGAGGCGACGGGGGCGACCGTCTCGTCCCCGCGCTCGATCGCAGCGGCGCGGCGGACCGCCTCGACCAGCCGCGGCTGAATGCCGCAGCGGCAGTGGTGCGACATGGCGCGGCGGATCGTCGCCTCGTCGGGATCGCGCACTTCGCGGATCAGCACCGCGGCGGCCATGACCAGGCCGGGGATGCAGTATCCGCATTGCGAGACATTGGCGGCGAGGAACGCCTGCTGCACCGGATGGTCGCGGTCGCGTGCCAGCCCCTCGATCGTCGTGACGAAGCTGCCTTCGACCGATGCGATGGTGACGGCGCACGACCGCACCGCGCGCCCGTCGATATCAACCGTACAGGCACCGCATTCGCCGTTCGAACAGGCGATCTTGGTGCCGGTGAGGTTCGAGGCGTCACGCAGCGCGACCGCCAGCGGCGTTTCGGGCGACAGCGCATACTGGATTGGCTGATTGTTGACGGTCAGGCGGGTCATCGCGTTGCTCTAGCGCAACCCGCCATCGGTTCGCCAGCGCGACACAAAGTTGCTTGCTGACTTGCGATCTCGCAGCAAAAGGTTAAAGGCGCGCGCCATGGCCAGCAAACCGCGCACGCTTTACGAGAAGATCTGGGCCGACCATGTGGTCGAGCGCCGGGACGACGGCACCTGCCTCGTCTATATCGACCGCCACCTCGTCCATGAGGTGACGAGCCCGCAGGCGTTCGCCGGGCTTCGCGCCGCCGGGCGCGCGGTGCGCCGGCCCGAGCTGACGCTCGCCGTGCCCGACCACAATCTTCCCACGACCGCGCGCATCGACGCCGCCGGCCGCCGCCTGCCGATCGCGGATCCCGCAAGCGCGCAGCAGCTCGAGATGCTGGAGCGCAATACGGCCGAGTTCGGCATCCGCTATATCGGCGCGACCGACGCGGCGCAGGGCATCGTCCATGTCGTGGGACCGGAACAGGGCTTCACGCTGCCCGGCACCACGCTCGTCTGCGGCGACAGCCATACCTCCGCGCACGGAGCATTGGGCGCGCTCGCCTTTGGCATCGGGACGAGCGAGGTCGAGCATGTGCTCGCCACCCAGACGCTGCTGCTCCAGCAGTCGAAGACGATGGAAGTGCGCGTCGACGGGACGCTCGGCTTCGGCGTCAGCGCCAAGGACGTGATCCTGGCGATCATCGGCCGTATCGGCGCGGCAGGGGGCACGGGCCATGTCATCGAATATACCGGCGAGGTGATCCGCGCGCTTTCCGTCGAGGGGCGGCTGACGATCAGCAACATGTCGATCGAGGGCGGCGCACGCGCCGGCCTGATCGCGCCGGACGAGACGACCTTTGCGTACCTCAGGGGCCGGCCGATGGCGCCTGCGGGCGCGGACTGGGACCGCGCGGTTGCCTATTGGCGGACGCTGCCGACCGATCCGGGCGCGACCTACGACAAGCGCGTGGTGCTGGACGGCAGCGAGATCGCGCCGTCGCTGACCTGGGGGACGAGCCCCGAGGACGTGGTGTCGATCACCGGCGCGGTGCCCGAGCCCGAGAGCTTCGCCGACCCCTCGAAGCAGGCGGCGGCGCGCAAGTCGCTCGATTACATGGGCCTGACGCCCGGCACGCGGATGCAGGACGTGGGCATCGAGCATGTCTTCATCGGCAGCTGCACCAACAGCCGGATCGAGGACCTGCGCGCTGCCGCGAAGGTGGTCGAGGGGCGGCGCGTCGCCGAGCGCATTCGACAGGCGTTGGTGGTGCCCGGTTCGGGCTTGGTGAAGCGACAGGCGGAGGCCGAGGGGCTGGACCGCATCTTTACCGAGGCGGGGTTCGAATGGCGCGAGCCGGGCTGTTCGATGTGCCTGGCCATGAACCCCGACAAGGTGCCGGCGGGCGAACGTTGTGCTTCCACTTCGAATCGGAATTTCGTAGGGCGTCAGGGACCGGGCGCGCGCACGCACCTGGTCTCGCCCGCGATGGCGGCGGCGGCGGCGGTCACGGGGCGCTTGACCGACGTGCGTGAGCTGGTCGCGGGGTCATGAGGGCCGGCAAACATGCCGGGGAGGGTCGTGTTGATGCGTCGTGTAATGGTCCTGCTGATCGCCGGCACCGTGATGAGTGGCCTCGCCGCTGCCTATGCCTCGTCGGGCAAGGTGCGGCAGAAGGGGGCGGCCCCCGTCCAGCAGGCGAGCGTCACCGTCGCCGAGGGCTGAAAGCCCGCAGTGACAACGGGTTGATCCTCGGGCAGCATCGTCCCCGACCAAAAGGGGAATTGATGTCATGCGCCTGATCGCCGCTTCGCTTGTCGCGCTTGCCACCATCGGCGCCGCACCGCCGGTTCAGGCACCCGCCAGCGTCCACATCGCCGCGTTCGAGTGCGGCCGGCTGGTCCAGCCCGACCTCGGCCGGTTCAACGACACGATGCTGTTCGCGGGCGAACGGCGCGAGTTCGTCGCAGGCTGCTTCCTGATCCGCCACCCCCAGGGCGTGCTCCTCTGGGATACCGGCCTGTCCGCGGAAATGGCCGCCAAATCGCCCGACCGGATGAAGGCGGGGATCGCCATCGCCGACCGGCTGAAGGCGCTGGGGTTGACCCCCGCCGACGTGAAGTATGTCGGCATCAGCCACTATCATGCCGACCATACCGGGGGCGCGAAGGCGTTTCCCGATGCCGAGCTGCTGATCGGCGCGAAGGACTGGGCGGCCGTGCAGGCGATGGGCGGCGACGATCCGCAGCGCGCCGCGCTCCGCCCCTGGACCGACGGCCCGGCCAAGGTGACGCCCGTCGCGGGCGATCGCGACGTGTTCGGCGACGGCAGCGTGATGATGCTGACGATGCCGGGTCACACGCCGGGCCATTCGTCACTGCTCGTGCGCACCGCGAAGAACGGCCCCGTCCTGATCTCCGGCGACGAATATCATTTTCGCGAGAACCGCCCCGTCCGCGGCGTCCCGACCTTCAACACCAGCCGCGCCGAGACGCTGGCGAGCCATGACCGGTTCGAGGGGATCGCCAGGAACCTGAAGGCGCGCGTCGTCATCCAGCACGATCCGCGCGACATCGCCGCCATGCCTGCTTTCCCCAAGGAACTCGACTGACCATGCGAGCCGTGACCCGCGTCGAAGGGCGCGCCTATCCCTTCGGTGCCAAGAATATCGACACCGACATCATCATCCCCGCCCACTGGCTGAAGACCGTGACGCGCGAGGGACTGGGCAAGGGCGCGTTCGAGGCGCTGCGGCGCGAGGATGGCAATGTGTTCGACGACCCGGCCTATGCCGGCAGTCCGATCCTGATCGCCGGCGAGAATTTCGGCTGCGGATCGAGCCGGGAGCATGCCGCTTGGGCGCTGGACGACATGGGCGTGCGCGCGGTGATCGCACCGAGCTATTCCGACATCTTCTCGGGCAATGCGGTCAAGAACGGGATCGTGCCCGTCGTGCTGCCGCAGGAAGCGATCGATCGGCTGGTCGAAGTGGCGCGAGAGGGCGCGGCCATCACCGTAGACCTCGAAAGCATGAGCGTCACCACGCCCTATCAGGACCGATTCGTCTTCGAGATGGACGGTTTTCGCCGCCAGTGCCTGATGGAGGGGCTGGACGAGATCGGCATGACGCTGGCACAGGATACCGCGATTTCGAATTACGAGGCGGCCGTCGGTTCGGACCGCCCGTGGATCGCGGGAGGAAGCCGGAATGAAGGCATTGCTGTCGAGGGCGCCGGGCGGACCTGAAACTCTAGAGCTGTCCGACCAGCCCGATCCCGTGCCAGCGGCAGGGCAGGTGATCGTCGCGGTCCGGGCCTGCGCGATCAACTATCCCGACGTCCTCATCATCGAGGACAAGTATCAGTTCAAGCCGCCGCGCCCCTTCGCGCCGGGCGGCGAGATCGCCGGCGTGGTCGAGGCGGTTGGCGAGGGCGTGACCGGCTGGTCGCCCGGCGACCGCGTGATCGCGGTGATCGGCAATGGCGGCCTGGTCAAAAAGGTCGCGGTGTCCGCCGCGCAGCTCCACCGCCTTCCGCAAGGGCGCGACTTTGCCGAGGGGGCGGCGCTCCTCCTCACCTATGCCACCACCATCCACGCGCTCGCCGACAGAGGCCGGCTGGCCGAGGGGCAGACGCTGCTCGTGCTGGGCGCGGCAGGCGGCGTCGGGCTGGCGGCGGTCGAGCTCGGCAAGACGATGGGCGCGCGGGTGATCGGCGCCGTGTCGTCGGAGGCAAAGGCGACGGCGGTGCGAGAGGCGGGGGCGGACGAGGTGATCGTCTATCCGCGGGGCCCCTTTGACAAGGACGGCTCGAAGGCGTTGGCCGAGCAGTTCAAGGCAGCGGTCGGGCCGAAGGGCGCCGACGTGATCTACGATCCGGTCGGCGGCGACTATGCCGAACCGGCGCTGCGATCGATCGCGTGGGAGGGGCGCTATCTGGTCGTCGGTTTCCCGGCGGGCATCCCGAAGCTGCCGCTCAACCTGACGCTGCTCAAGAGCTGCGACGTGTGCGGCGTCTTCTGGGGCGCTTTCGCCGCGCGCGATCCGAAGGCGAATGCGGCAAACGTCGAGCGCCTGTTCGCGCTCTGGGAGGAAGGCCGCATCGCCCCGCGCGTAACGCAGCGTTTCCCGCTGGCGCGCGGCGGTGAGGCGATCGCGGCGCTGACCACGCGCGAAGTGATCGGCAAGGTCGTCGTCGAAATGGACTGAAATCGCAGCCCGTTGCGCTGCCGCAACCGCCCCCCTATCTCGCGGGTCACGAAATTTGACGAAGGGGCCGGGAACCAATGACCACGTTCGACGATCGCGAGCGCGCGTTCGAGGCGAAGTTCGCACGCGACGAGGAGATGCTGTTCCGCGTCGTCGCGCGCCGCAATCGCCTGCTCGGGCAGTGGGCCGCGGGCCTGATGAAGCTGACCCCCGAAGAGACCGAGGCCTATGCCAAGGCGGTCGTCCAGGCCGAGTTCGAGGAAGCGGGCGACGAGGACGTGGTCCGCAAGCTCTATGGCGACCTGATCGCTGCCAATGTCGATGTCGACGAGGGCGCGGTGCGCAAGGCGCTGGACGATCAGACGGTCGAGGCGCGCCGCCAGCTGCTTGAGGCGCCCTGACCCATGCCGATGGCTGCCGAAGAGATCGAGGCGCTGATCCGCGCCGAGCTGCCCGATGCCGAGGTGACGATCACCGACCTGGCGGGCGACGGCGATCATTATGCCGCCCACGTCGTGTCGGGCGCATTCAAGGGACTGAGCCGCGTCAAGCAGCACCAGACCGTCTATGCGGCGCTGGGTGGCCGGATGGGGGGCGTGCTGCACGCGCTCCAACTGACGACCGCCGCGCCCAAGGAGTAAGTAGAATGACCGACGAAAGCCAGACGCGCATCCGCGAGATCGTCGATGCCAACGACGTCGTCCTGTTCATGAAGGGCAGCCCGCTGTTTCCGCAGTGCGGTTTCTCCAGCCGGGCAGTCGCGATCCTCAATCACCTGGGCGCCGACTTCGAGAGCGTCGACGTGCTTCAGGATCAAGGGATACGTCAGGGCATCAAGGCGTTCAGCGACTGGCCGACTATTCCTCAACTGTACGTGAAGGGCGAGTTCATCGGCGGTTCGGACATCATGATGGAGATGTACGAATCTGGTGAACTCAAGACCTTGATTGACGAAACCGGCGCGGCGCAGGCCTGAATAAAGGGGCCCGCGCCCCGCCCATAGAGACGAAAGGGGCGTCATGCTCCAGCAGACCGGCGCCGCGTTCGCGGCGGAGGCTCGTTCGCGCGCGAACAAGCCGATGATCCTGTGCGACCTTACGCAAAGCTACTCGCCTGCCGGCGGTGGCGGGATCAGCACGTACCTTCGCGAGAAGCGCGACTATGTGCTGCGCGAGACGCCGCATCACCTGCTCCAGATCGTGCCGGGCCCGGAGGATCGGGTGACCGTGAACGGCCGGCATATCTTTGCCGAGGTCGGCGCGGAGCCCGTGCGTGGCAGCCCGAACTATCGTTTCATCATGCGTACCGGCGTGGTGCGCGACCTCCTCGCGCAATATCGCCCTGACGTGATCGAATCGCTGTGCCCGTGGGTGCTGCCCTGGACGGCAATTCATCACCGGCGCGCCTTTCCCGACACGACGCTGATCGCCGGCTATCGCACCGACTTCCCCAACGCGCACGTCTATCGCGTGGGCGCGGAGAAACTGGGCGAGACGATCGGCCGCGGGCTGCGCTGGCTGTCCTATGGCTATGCCGAGATCACCTATCGCGAGTTCGACTGGGTTTATACGCTGAGCGAGGCAGCGCGCGAGCCGCTGGGCAAGCGCGGCATCCACCAGACTTCGGTCCTGCCGCTCGGCGTCGATACGACGCTGTTCAACCCGGGCCGCCAGGATCCGGGCTATCGCTCGGAGCTCGGCCTGCCGGGCGACGGACCGCTGCTCGTCTATGCGGGCCGGATCGACAACGAGAAGCGCGCCGACCGGCTGGTGGACATGTTCCGCCGCCTGCCGAAATCGCTCGGCGCGGCGCTGGTGATGATCGGCGACGGCAAGCTGCGCGAGCCGCTGGCGGCAGCCGCCGCCGACCTGCCGATCGCGTTCACCGGGTTCGAGAAGGATCGTGCCGAACTGGCCCGCGCGCTGGCATCGTCGGACATCTACGTCTCCGCGATGGCGGACGAGACGTTCGGCGTGTCGGTGCTGGAGGCGCAGGCGGCGGGCCTCCCCGTCGTCGGCGTGACCGGCGGGGCGATGCCCGATCGCGTGCCCGCGGGGCTGGGGCTGCTCGGCCCGATCGACGACGTGGACGCGATGGCGCGCAACGTCGAGGCGGTGTGGGCGGGCGATGCCGCCGGCATGGGCCGCGCCGCGCGCGACATGGTGGTCGCCGGTTTCGGCTGGGACCGCACGTTCGAGCGGCTGCTGGGCGAGATCTATCCGGCCGCGATGGCGGTCAGCGCCGATCGCGTCGCGCGCCGGACCGCGAATCGCTTCGCCTCGGCCCGGCCGTCGCTGCCCGCGGGTCTGGTGACTGTCTGAAGGGCAATCCGGGTGGGCGAGCCGCCTTGGACGGGGCGGCTCGCCCGGGTTTGAAGCGTCGGACTGACGTTCGTCGGATGCGCGAATATCTTAGCATCCTGCGTGCCAGTTACGCCAACCCGCGCAAAACCGACGGTTCTTTCGTTAACGGCCCTTCACCGCGATCGCCGGATGTAAGTATTTCCGACAGGCGTTCTACCCGCTTGACTACATCTGTAATCGATGCGATTACGTCTGTAGTCGGAAGGGCGTGTGATGACCGAGCGAATCAGCGATGCCGAACATGCGGTGATGGAGGTGCTGTGGGACGAAAGCCCGCTCACCGCGCAGGAAGTGGCCGAGCGGGTGCCCGCCGACCGCGACTGGAGCGTCAACACCGTCAAGACGTTGCTCGGCCGGCTGCTCGGCAAGAGCATCATCGCGCATGAGGAGGATGGCCGGCGCTATCGCTATCGCCCGCTCGTTGCGCGCGAGGAATATGTCTCGGGTGAATCGAAGAAGCTGATCGACCGGCTGTTCGGCGGTCGCCTGACGCCGCTGGTCGCGCATCTGGCCGAGCGCGATGAACTGAGCCGCGACGACATCGCCGAGATCGAGGCGTTGCTTCGGGAGCTCAAGCAATGATCGCCTGGGCCATCGAAACGGTCGTCGCCACCACGCTCCTGATGGCTTTGGTGCTGGTGATCCGCGCCCCGGTGCGCCGCTGGGTGGGGCCGCAGATCGCCTATGCGTTGTGGGCGATCCCGTTGCTGCGAATGCTCCTGCCGCCGATGCCTGCCGAATGGCGCGGGCGGATGGTGCCGACCCTGCCGGTCCCCGAGGATATCGTCATCTCGCTTGGCCATCCCGTCGCGGTGCTGCCCGCGGTGCCCGAGACGGGCATCGGCTGGCCGGCAGCAATGCTCGGCATCTGGGCGATTGGCGCGGTCCTGTTCGCCGGCTGGCACCTCATCGTCTATTCGCGCTTCTGTGCGCGGATCAAGGCGGGCGGGCGGCGGCACGCGGCGCTGGTCGGCGGGCGCGTGGCGATGATCGAGAGCGATGCCGCCGCCGGGCCGCTCGCCTTCGGCATCTGGCGCAAATATGTCGCATTTCCGGCCGATTTCGCCGAACGCTATGACGAGATGGAGCGCGACCTCGCGCTCGCGCACGAGCTTGGCCACCATGCCCGCGGCGACCTTGCCGCCAACTGGGCGGCGCTGGCGATGCTCGCCTTCCACTGGTTCAATCCGGTTGCGTGGCGCGCGTTTCGCGCCTTTCGCGCCGATCAGGAAATGGCCTGCGATGCCCTGGTGCTCGCCGGTCGTCACCCGGCGCTGCGCCATGCCTATGGCCGCGCCATCGTCAAGAGCGCGCATGGGGGCGCGGTCTCGGCGGCTTGTCACCTGCACACGATCAACGAGATCAAAGGGAGGCTCCGCATGTTGACCCACCACCAGAAACCGACCCGTCGTACCACCGGCGCCGGCCTTGCCGGCATCACCGCCCTTGCGCTCACGGGCCTCGCGCTCACCGCGTCGGGGACCCGCGCCGCCGAGAACCTGAAGGCGAAGGTCGAGGACCGCATCGGCGTGCGCATCGCCGATATCGAACTGCCGAAACTGCCGCAGTTGCCCGAACCGCCCGCGCCGCCGGCCGCGCCCGAGGCACCGGCCGCGCTCCCGCCGCTGTCGGCCGTGCCGCCCGTACCGAGCGCGCCCGCTTACAAGGTCGACGGTGGCAGACACGCTGTCGTGGTCCAGCCCGTCGATGCTGCCGCGATGGCGCGGCTCTCGGCCGACAGCGAGCGGATCGCCGCCGACGCCCAGCGGATCGCCGCCAACATCCGAGTGCCGGAGATCAAGGAAATGCGCTGCGGCGGTGCCGGGCCGACCAGCTACAGCACCGTCGCGGCCGACGGCCGCTCGATCGCCCGCACGGTGATCTGCACCGACCGCATCGAGCGGATGGCGAGCGAGGGCGCCCGCGCCGCCGCCAATGCTGGCCAGACGCGCGCACTTGCGATGGCGACGGCCCGCTCCTCTATCCAGACCGCCCGCGTGGCGATCCAGACCGAGCCCAACATGAGCGACGCCGATCGGCGCGAGGCGCTGGCCGATCTCGACGAGGCGATGGCCGAGGTCGAGCGCGAGACGGGCGAGTAAGCCGCCCGCCGCCGGAGGGGATCAACCCTTCCGGCGGTTGCCACGGTTCGAATAGATGAGCGCCGCGGCCAGCGCCGCCGAGCCGATGCCGACTCCCGCGACGGTCGCGATCTGCCACTTCTTGCCCTCGCTGGGCAGCGGCGGATTGGCGCCGGTCGCGGAACGGCGATCCTTGACCGCACGCGCGTGCTTGGCGGCTTCCATGATCTCGTTGTCGGGCAAATCGTCGCTGTCGGCCATTCTGGCTCCTCTCCTCAGGCTTTCAAAACGCCTGCCGCTGCGGGTCGCTCCGCATAGTAATTCGTACGGAACGTCGCGGCAAAGTCCGCTAGCGTTCCGGCACCGATCGCGGCGCGCAGGTCCGCCATCAGCGTCTGATAGAACCAGAGATTATGCTCGGTCATCAGCATCGCGCCCAAGATCTCGCCCGCGCGGACGAGGTGGTGGAGGTACGCCCGGCTCCACGTGCCGCAGACGGGGCAGGGGCAGGCGGGGTCGAGCGGCCCCTGATCCTCGGCAAAGCGCGCGTTGCGGATATTGATCGGACCGCCGCGCGTGAACGCCTGTCCCGTGCGGCCCGAACGGGTGGGAAGCACGCAGTCGAACATGTCGATGCCGCGCTCGACCGCGCCGACGATATCGTCCGGCTTGCCGACACCCATCAGATAGCGCGGCTTGGCCGGATCGAGCTGACCCGGCGCATAGTCGAGCACGCCGAACATCGCCTCTTGTCCCTCGCCCACGGCAAGGCCGCCGACCGCATAGCCGTCGAAGCCGATATGCTTGAGCGCGTCGGCGGACTCGCGGCGCAGCCCCTCATCGAGCGCGCCCTGCTGGATGCCGAACAGCGCCGCACGTTCGGCATGCTCGCCGCCCGCGTCGAAGCCGTCGCGGCTGCGCCGTGCCCACCGCATCGAGCGTTCCATCGCGGCGGCCTGTACCTCGCGCGTTGAAGTGGTCGGCACCAGTTCGTCGAAGGCCATGACGATGTCGCTGCCGAGCAGCCGCTGGATCTCCATCGACCGCTCGGGGCTGATGAGGTGGCGCGACCCGTCGAGATGGCTCTTGAAGGCGACGCCCTCTTCGCTGCGCTTGGTCAGCTCGGCGAGACTCATTACCTGATAGCCGCCGCTGTCGGTCAGGATCGGGCGGTCCCAGCCCATGAAGGCGTGCAGCCCGCCCAGCCGGTTCACCCGCTCGGCCGTGGGGCGCAGCATCAGGTGATAGGTGTTGCCGAGGAGGATGTCGGCACCCGAGGCGCGCACGTCGGCGGGCTTCATCGCCTTGACCGTGGCGGCGGTGCCGACGGGCATGAAGGCGGGCGTGCGGATCGTGCCGCGACGCATCGCGATCTCGCCGAGCCGGGCGCGGCCGTCGGTCGCCTCGATCGTGAAGGAGAAACGGGGTGCGGTCATGGGGCGCTTCCCATGCCGCGCCGCGCCGCGCTTGCCAACCCGGCAGGGAGCCGGCGGCCCCCCGCTTCGTTCGATACGGATCCGAAGGAGACGATGCGATGGACGATCCGCTGCGCCCCGGCGACCAGGCCGAACCCGGCACCCCCGGCACCGGCGAGAATCTCTGCCCCGATTGCGGCGGGTCGGGGCAGGTGGACGGGCGCGACTGCCCGACCTGCGACGGGACCGGCCGCGTGATCGAGGGGATCGGCGGCGGCTGATCCCCCGCGCATCAGCGGATGTTCTTGCGCTCGATCGTCAGGCGCGGGTCCCGGCAGAAGCCGCAGTCCGGCCCGGTGAAGCGCCGGGCGGCCGCCTTGTCGCCGAACAGCCGCCATTCGAGCCACGCGCCCACGACCTCTGCCGCGATGCCGCCATTGGGCTGCATGTACGTGCCGCCATGGCCGACGGGGATGTTGACGACGGCGGCGGGGATAAATCCGATCCGCCGGAAATCGTCCATGCCGTTGGCATAGGCGATGTCGGTCGGCCCGCCGAGGACATAGAGCGCGGACCCGTGCAGCCGCCCGATCGCATCCTTGCCGACGCGGATGCCCTCGATCGGGCCGGGCCCGTCGTTGAAGACGCCGCTGTTCATGACGACGATCGTCTTCACGCGGGGATCGTCGGCGTTCATCAGCGCCTGCAGTCCGCCGCAGCTGAAGCCGGATATCGCGATGCGGGCGGGGTCGATGCGACCTTTCAGCGGGCTGCCGGTGCGGCCGTTCTCCGCGATCGCCCAGTCGATCGCTTGCCGGAGCGCCGAGGCTTGCGTCGCGGCGGTTAGCCTGCCGGGCGGGCCGGTCCGCGGCGCCGCCGGGGCCGCACCGGGGATCGTTCCCGGCGCGATCGCCAGATAGCCGCGCGAGGCGATGTCGAGCAGGTGGTTGCGCGAACTCGTCCCGTCGGCGCTGCACCCGCCATTGCCGAAGACATAGATGCCGAGCTTGTGCTTGCCTAATCGCGACAGGTCGCGGGGGCGATAAACGACATGGGCGGGCAGGGCGGGCATCGTCTCGTACAGGGCGGGCCAGTTGCCCGATCCCGGCGTGGTCGCGGGCTCGGGCTTCGGCGCGTCCTGTGCGGCGAGCGGTGCGGCGGCGAGCGCCGCAAGGGCGAACAGCCGCTTCATGCGAGCAGCAGCCGGCGAACGTCGCCCTCTGGATCGTCGACCATGCGGCTGCGGTCGTCGAACACCATTGTCTGGCAGCGTGTCGGATCGGTGGGAGCCCAGGCAAGCCCCGGCTGGCTCGGATTGCCGGTCCGCGCGAAATTGGCGAACGATCGCGCGCACTTCGTCGCGAGCGCCCGCGCCTCTCGCGTGTCGCCGGTTCCCTGTTCGCATCGCTTCGTATTGTCGAAGAAGAAGGCGAGCTCGGCGGTATGCCAAGCGCCAGCGACGCCATCGAGCTGCGGCGACTGCCACTGGAAATGGTACTGATAGACCGGCGCGCCGCCGTGGTCGTGCTTCAGCTTGACCATCCGCTGGACGTTGTTGCGCATCGTCAGTCCCTGTACGCCGTAGCTGAGCGTGCGGATCGCCTTTTCAGGATGCGCCTTCTTCATCGCATCGACCAGCGCATTGGCGCGGGTCCCACCCATCGTCGTCGCCAGTTGCGCACGCCATTCGGCCTCGGTCGGGTTCTGGCTGAAGCGCATGCCCTCCTCGCTGGTCCCGCCGATGATGACGGGCACGTTGCGCGAGGCGTCGGGCGCGGCGTCGAAATAGCTGCGCAGCATGATGAGGCGGCCGTCCATCGTCGGTCCCCAGCCGACGCGCGGTGTGGCGGGGGGCGGCGCGCCGGGGCCGGGCAGGCCGCGGGCAGGGCCGTTGATTTCGCCCGCCACGGCGTTGCCCGCCTCGATCAGCCGGCTCCACTCCATCTTCTGCAACGCCTCGAGCGCCGCGCGCCCGGTGCCGATGTCAAGCCGCTTGATCACCGCGCGGGCGAAGTCGCGCGACTGCTCGCCGCTCGGGATGTTGCCGCCGCCGCCGGACATGATCGCGGCGCGGCCGAACTGGCCCCTGGCGCTTTCCATGCCGAGCAGCGTCGTCACCTTCGACCCGCCGCCCGACTGGCCATAGATCATCACCTGTGCCGGATCGCCGCCGAACTGGGCGATATTCTCCTGCACCCAGGCGAGCGCGGCGGTGAGGTCGGTCATGCCGACATTGACGCTGTCGGCATAGGCTTCGCCACCGAGGGCCGACACGTCGAAGAAGCCGAGGACGTTGAGCCGGTGGTTGACCGACACCTGCACCACGTCGTGGTTGCGCGCCATCTGCGCCCCCTCGTGACTGGGCAGCTCGTATGCCGAACCGAAGGCGAAGCCGCCGCCATGGAAATAGACCATGACGGGCCGCTTGCCCGACAGCGACGGCGTCCAGACGTTGAGCTTCAGCATGTCCTCGCCGAGGAAGCCGTCGTCCCAGTCCTGAAGGAAGGTATGCTCGATCGCGCGCCAGCTGTGCAGCGTCTGCGGACAGTTGGCGCCGTAGACGAGCGCCATGTACGGGTCGGTCCATGGCTTTGGCGGCTTGGCGGGCAGCCAGCGGTTCGCGCCGCCGGTATCGTCGCCATAAGGGATGCCCTTGAAGTGGAAGACGTCGCCTGCGACGAACCCGCGGACCGGGCCATAGCGGGTCCGCGCGATCGCCGATCTAGGCGTCGAGCAGCCACCCGGACCGCTATGCGCGCCGGTCTTGACGCTGTCCGACGCCGCCGCGCCGCTGCCGCCCGCCAGCAGCAGGCCTGCCGGTGCCGCGCCGAGCAGCGCCCGCCGATCGAGGTTCAAGCCCTTCATCTCGCTCTCCCGTTCTATATCCTATAGGATCAATGTGCACGATGCCGCCACCGGGTCCAGAAAAAAGGGTGGCGGCGCCGAAGCGCTGCCACCCTCCAAGGTTCGCCGTGCGGCGGGGGCTCAGAATTTGAAGCGGACGCCGACCCGGTACGTGCGGCCGAGCGCATCGTAGAGGGCTGGGTTCGAGAAGAAGGGCGACAGCGCCGGATCCTCGTCGAACAGATTGTCGACCTTGAAATAGGCGGTGACTTCTTCGGTCAGGTTATACGTGCCGCCCACGTCCATGTAGAAGGCGCCCGGCACGAAATTGTCCTGGGGGCTGATCGTCTGATTGACGGGCGTCGAGATCGGGCAGCTGCCGGGTTCGCACTCGACATAATTGTTGTTGATCTTGCCGCTCGTGAACCAGCGCTCCTGAAGGAGGAGCGAGAACTGGTCGTTCGAATAGCTTTGCGTGACCAGCCACTTCCAGTTCGGCGTCGCGCCGAAGTTCTGGCCGGCGGAGTCGCCGGGAATGGTCCCGGGCAGGCCGGTGTCGCTGACGTACTTGGCGACGTGCGTGGCCAGACCGCGCAGCACGAACTGACCCGGCAGGCCCAGCGGATTGCGCCACTGATAGCTCGCCTCGATATCGAAGCCCTCGGTCTCGATCGACGCAAAGTTGAACGACTGGACGTTGATGAAGTTGGGGCCGTTGGGGTTGTTGAGGTTGAACGCGTTGCACGTCTGCGGAAGGATGTTGCCGAAGCAGTAATTGACGATGTCGCCCGCCCCCAGGCTGCCGATCACGTCGTCAATCTTGATCTTGTACCAGTCGAACGACGCGCTGAAGCCGCGGAACCAGGATGGGTTCGACAGCGCGATGCCCGCCGTCGTGTTGCGCGCCAGTTCCGGCGTCAGTGCCGGGTTGCCCGTCGTGTACTGGAGCGCGAGCACGTTGCGGTTGTTGAAGGGATCGAAGAAGTTCGGCAGCGTCGTCGTGACGGGCGCCGCGAACAGCTCCGACAGGTTGGGCGCGCGGATATCGCGCGACGTCACGCCGCGGATGCGCAGGCCGTCGATCGGCAGCTCCCAGGTGCCGCCGATCTTCCACGCCCAGACGGTGCCCGAGGTCGAATAATCGGTGACGCGCACCGCGCCGTTGATGTTCGCGCGGCCGAGCGAGTCCGAGTTGATGATCGGCAGGTCGACTTCGACGAACCCCTCGACCACGCTATAGGCGCCGGTGCCGGGATAATAGTTGCCCGCGTACCAGTTGGCGCCGCCCGGCAGCAGCACCGGATCGACGGGATAGTTCGCATTGGCCGGCGCATCGACGACACCGCCACCATAGGGATCGCCGTAAACCCGGTAGTATTCGTGCCGCGCCTCGCCGCCGAATGCGAAGGAAACCGGCCCGGCCCAGAGCTCGAACGGCTGGCCCGAGAAGTTCAGGCTGACCACGTCCTGCGTCTGCCGTGTCCGCTGGAACGGGCCGTTCTCCGGCTGGACGTAGCGGATCGCCGCCTCGGACGGATTGCCGCCGATGATGTTGAGCGGCTGGCACCCGTTCGCCCGCGCGACGGGATCGCGGCAGACGATCGTGCCGTTGAGGCTGATCGCATCGATCGCCTGGTTGAAGCGTCGCGACAGGTGGATGTTGCTGACGTCGATGTCGCTGTAGTTCGTGCCGTGCTCGAAATAGATGTCGTAGTTCCAGTCGGTCCCGAATACCGGGGTCTTGCCCTTGGCACCCACGACGAAGCGATACTGGCGGCGGTCGGTATGGACCTGCGTGCTGCCGAGCGCGGCATTGCTGGTGCCGTAGCGGAAGCTGGTGATGCCCGCCGCCGCGCACTGGTTCCGGACGATCTGCGGCACGAACGGGTTTGCGCACTGGATCGTCAGGTTGGGGCGGTTCTGGCCGTTGATCGGCTGGTTCTGCGTCTTCACCTGACCGATATTGGCGCTGAAATAGAGCTCGTTGCCCGGCGCGAAGTCCCAGCCGAGACGGGTATAGGTGTTAAGGCGCTCGATGCTCGACTTGATCGAACGGCCCGAATCGACGTTGCCCGACACGTCGCCGCCCTGGCAGAAGCCGAAGTCGCAGCCGCGCACGGTGCCCGCCGCATCGCGCACCGGCACGCCGTTCGAGCCGTACTGGAACTGGAACGGATTGCCCGCCTGGTCGAAGGCGATGCCCTGAAGCGGGCCGGCGGTGATGAGACCGTATTTGGTGAAGCCGATCGACTGGGCGAAGTCGCGCAGGACGAGCTGCGGGTTGCCGTCGTTGGTGATGTTGCGGTTGACCAGCGTGCGCTGCGTGAACCAGTCGCGCCCGCCGGCCAGGCCGATGCCATAGGGGCCGGGGCCGACACCCGCCTCGTTTCCATATTCGGTGCTGACGACGAAATGGACCGTGTCGTTCAGGAAGCTCTTGCCGGCGGCCAGCTGGACAAGGACGGTCTCGTCATCGGCATAGTCGGTGATGCTGCCGAGGACGTTGCCCTTGATCCCCTCGAACCGGGTGTCGGTGATGAAATTGACAACGCCGCCGACCGCATCTGAGCCGTAGGACGCCGAGGCGCCGCCGTTGACCACGTCGACGCGCTTGATGAGAAGCTGCGGGAAAAGGCTCACGTCGGGCACGCCGGTGACGTTCGCGCCGACGACGCGCTGCCCGTCGAGAAGCGTCAGGGTGCGGATCGCGCCGACGCCGCGCAGCGAGAAGGAGCTGAGGCCCTGCTGGCCCGACGACGTCGAGAAGGTATTGGTCTGCGTGCCGCTCGACCCCTGAAGCGAGGGGAGCTGGGCGATCGTGGTGAAGACATTGGGCTGCGCGTTGGCGGCAATCTGTTCCTCGCCGATCACCGTCGTCGGGGTGGGCGCGTTGAAGCCGCTCGACTGGATGCGCGAGCCGGTGACGACGATGTCCTGCGTGCGATCGTCGGCTTGGTCCGAGGGCGGGGTCGCCTGCGGCTCGGGCAGCGGGGCGGTATCCTGCGCCATGGCGGGCGCGGCGAGCATGCAGGTGGCGAGCGCCGCAAGGCTGGCAACGCCGGCGCGGCGCCACGATCGCGCCGACAAAGTGTAATCGCTTGCAGACATCTCTCTCTCCCTGAACCCCGAAAGGCTTGTCTTGCGGGTCCAGTCCCCCGGGCCCGGGCGCCGCTTTTCACGGTCACTCAAAATCATATACTATATGATATGCGCTGATGCCAAGCGATCGTTTCATCAAGGGCGCGCGAGAGGCACGCCGTCCGGCCGTTGTCGCTTCGTATCAAACACGATAGATAACGCTACCATCCACTTCATGAGAGAGTCGTTTCCGCTTGTCAATACTACGAGTATAAGCGTAATCGAAAATAGCGTCGCAACGGGTGGCGAGCGATAAAAACCAGCCTTTACAGGCAAGGGTAACGTCGAGAGCGGATCGTAAGCGTCGGTTTCGGCGGCCAGTGATTCGATGTTGACGTTAACGGGAGGGGTGATGAAGGTCGGGCGGATACCCAGGCTTCGCTGGACAATCATCGGGCTGTTCGTCGGCGCGATGGTCATCAACTATCTGGCGCGTTCGGTGCTGGGCGTCGCCGCGCCGGTCATCCTGACCGAGCAGAAGATCTCCAACGAACAATATGGCTGGATCACCGGCGCCTTTCAGATCGGCGTGATGTTCCAGCCGGTGGCCGGCTACGTCCTCGATGCGATCGGATTGCGGACCGGGTTCGCGATGTTCGTCGCGGTCTGGTCGCTCATCACCGCGGCGCACGCCTTTGCCAGCGGCTGGATGGGCTTTGCCGTGCTGCGCGGCGCGCTGGGACTGGCCGAGGGTTCGGCGCAGCCGGCGGGGCAGAAACTGATCGCCGAATGGTTTCCCGCCAAAGAGCGCGGCGTCGCGGGCGGTATCTACAATATCGGCGCGTCGTTCGGAGCGGTGTTCGCGCCGCCGCTGGTCGCATGGGCGGTGATGACGCAAAGCTGGCGGCTCGCCTTCGTCGTGGCGGGCGGCATCGGGCTCGTCTGGGCTCTCCTCTGGTTTGCGTGGTTCCGCACACCGCAGCGCCACTTCGCCCTAGGCGCGGCCGAGCGCGACTATATCCTGTCGGGTCAGGAAGCGCGGCTCGCCGCCACCACCGAGCGGCCGCGGATCGCCGCGATGCTTCGCCGCCGCGACCTGTGGGGTATCGCGCTGCCGCGGATGCTCGCCGATCCGGTCTGGGGGATGCTCAGCTTCTGGATGCCGCTCTACCTCGCGCGCGAGCGGGGGTTCGATCTGGCGGCGATCGCGCTGTTTGCGTGGCTGCCGTTCCTGGCCGCCGATCTTGGCTGTCTCTTCGGGCCGGCGATCGTCGCCGCGCTTCAGCGGCGGGGCATCGACCTCATCGACGCGCGCCGCGCCGCGTTCACGGTCGGCGCGTTCCTGATGACGGGCATGGCGTTCGTCGGTATCGTCACCAATCCCTATGCCGCGATCGCGCTCCTGTGCCTGGGCGGGTTCGCGCATCAGACGCTGTCGGTGACGGTCATCACGATGGCGAGCGACCTGTTCCGCCGCAACGAGGTGGCGACCGCGGCCGGGCTAGCGGGGTTCGCCGGCAATCTGGGCGTGCTGGTCTTCTCGCTCCTCCTCGGCAAAATGGTCGACGATGTCGGCTACGAGCCCTTTTTCGTCATCCTCGGCGTGCTCGATCTGATCGGCGCGCTGCTCCTCTGGACGCTGGTACGCAAGCCGCGATGAGCCTGATCCGCAATCCCATCCTGCCGGGTTTCAATCCGGATCCCTCGATCGTACGCGTCGGCGCGGATTTCTATATCGCCACCTCGACGTTCGAGTGGTTTCCGGGCGTGCAGATCCATTACAGCCGCGACCTGGTCCACTGGCGGCTGGCAAGCCGGCCGCTGGTCCGCCCCGAACAGCTCGACATGCGCGGCGACCCGGATTCGTGCGGGGTGTGGGCGCCGGACCTGACCCACGCGCATGGCCGCTTCTGGCTCGTCTATACCGACGTGAAGCGATACGGGACGACGACGGTTGACGGCGCCACCGGCGTGTCGCTGCGCGATTTTCGCAACTATGTGGTGACGTGCGAGACGGTGGACGGTGAGTGGTCCGACCCTGTTTTCCTCAATGGCAGCGGGTTCGATCCGGCGCTGTTCCACGACGATGACGGGCGGACGTGGCTCGTCAACATGTTGTGGGACCATCGCCCCGGTCATGGCCGCTTCGCCGGCATCGTCGTGCAGGAGTACGACCGCGGCGCCGGCACGCTCGTCGGCGAGCCCCGCAACATCTTCCCCGGCACCGACCGCGGCTTCACCGAGGCGCCGCACCTCTACAAGCGGGACGGCTGGTACCACCTGCTCGTGGCCGAGGGGGGCACCGGCTGGAACCACGCAGCGGTGATGGCGCGGTCGCGCGACCTGTTCGGCCCCTATGAGGTGCACCCTGACAGCGCGGTGCTGACCGCAGGCGGACGGCGCAAAGGTGCGCTGACGCGGGCGGGCCATGCGGACATCGTCCACCTCGAGGACGGGACGCCGTGGATGGCGTATCTGTGCGGTCGGCCTGTGGGGGACAGCGAGCGCTGCACGCTGGGGCGAGAGACCGCGATCCAGCCGATGGCGTGGGGTGCCGACGGCTGGCTGCGCACGGTGGCGGGCGATGCCGAGCCCGATCCCGCGCCGCAATCACCGCTACCCCCCGCGCCGTGGGACGAGGCCGAATGGGATGGCGGCTTCAGCGGCCCCGACCTGCCGCTGCCGCTGCAATGGCTGCGCAGCCCGTACCCCGAGCGGCTGTTCAGCCTGACCGAGCGGCCGGGCTTCCTGCGCCTCCACGGCCGCGACACGGTGGGGAGCCTGTTCGAACAGGCGCTGGTCGCCCGGCGGCAGACCGACTTTTCCTATCGGGCCGAAACGCGGGTCGAGTTCGAACCGCGCGATTTCCAGGCGGCGGCGGGGCTGATCTGCTACTACAACAGCACCAAGTTCCATTACCTGCACCTGAGCCGCGACGGCGACGCGCGCGTGCTCCAGCGCATGACCGCCAGCCCCGAAAGCGGCACGGTCGAGATGGTCGTGCTCGGCGAAGTGCCCGCCGGCCCGATCGAGCTGGCGGTCGAGGTCGAGGGCGTGACGCTCCGCTTCTTCTGGCGCGGGGACGGGGCCGAGTGGCAGGCGGCGGGCGATCCGCTCGACGCCAGCATCCTGTCGGACGAGGCGACGCTGCCGGGCCTGCCCAACTTCACGGGGACGTTCGTGGGGATGGCGTGCCAGGACATGAGCGGGCGCGGGACACCCGCGGACTTTAAGTGGTTTCGGTATGTCGGGCGCGGGTAGGGGCGCGGCGTCTCGGCCTCAGCTGGAATGTCCGCTTTGGGCAGGAAAGCGGGCCTAACGCTGGCGCTCAGATCCTAGGCCGCCAAGTATTGTCAGGATACTTACGTATCCGATGAAGCCACTGCCAAAGAACGAAAGCCAGCCCCGGTCCGCATACGATAAGCGCTGCGAACCAGCCGCGATTGCGAGCTGTGAAGAAGCCCATGACCACCAACCCGATCGCAGGAGCGCTTAGGGAAAACCAGTCGCGTCGTGTAATCTTGCGCACGGTCAGCAGCGTAGTCGAATACGCCGGGTCCGCAACCGGGCGTCGCTTAGCGTTCTCTGATCCACTGCCCCCCGGTCAGACGTTGCAGTTCATTTTCGGCGAGATCGACGGTCTCGTAGATGCCCGCGAGCACCCGATGCTCCATCCAGTCGGGCTGCGAGCCATCGGGGAGCTTCGCGCCATCATGGACGATTTGAAACAGACCGTCACGGCGCCTGCGGATGGAGTAACGCATTAGGGTACTCGGCTCAGCGAAGCGACGGACAATCTCACCTGCGAAGCTCATGCCACGCAATTAGCCGCCGCCGCCCGCGTCTACAATCGGCACGAAAGCCGGTTTCGCCAAGGTGGCGACATTATCCCCGCGGCCCCGCCACCGACTGCCGCTCCACAATCTCGTGATCGAGGATGCAGTCCCCCGGCTCGCCATGCCCCAGCACCCGCGCCAGCGCTTCGGCCGCCAGCCGATGGACCGGCTGGTGGATCGTCGTCAGCGGCGGCCAGAGCGTGACCGCCGCCGTCGTGTCGTCGAAGCCCGCGACCGACAGCTCGCCCGGCACGTCAAGGTGCCGGCGGTGCGCGACCGAGACGACGGCGGCGGCCATGTCGTCGTTGCTGGCGAAGATCGCTGTCGGCGGGTTCTCCGCGGCCAGCAGGTGCTCGCCCGCGGCGAGGCCCGAGGCGTAGCTGAAATCGCCCTGCGCCACGCGCACCTCGACCCCGCCGGCCTCTCGCACCGCGGCGTAGAAGCCGGCCATGCGCTCGGCACTCGCGGCCTGGTCGGGGTTGCCGAGGATGAAGCCGAGGCGCCGATGGCCGAGCGCCAGCAGGTGCCGCGTCATCTCGTACGCCGCCAGCCGATCGTCGATACGCACGCAGGTCGCGCCCGAAACGCCGTGCGCCCCGACCGCGGCGATCGGCACGCCCGCGCCGCGCAGGATCGAGAGGACGGGCAGCGCCTCACCCAGCGGCGGGGTGACGACGACACCGGCTAGGCCCGAGGCGACCAGCTCCTCAATCGCGGACAAAGGCGGCGGGTGGCCGTTCTCGCCGCGCAGGAGGATCAGGCGCGCGCCGCGGGTCGAGGCTTCCTCGAACACCCCGGTCAGGAACTCGCTCATGAACGCGCGGCTGGGGTTGGAATAGAGGATGCCGACGCGGAGTTCCGATGAGGTGACGAGGCTGCGCGCGGCGACGTTGGGGGTATAGTCCAGCGCCTCGATCGCGCGCTGGACGGCGGCGCGCGTTTCGGCGGCGACGCCGCTCTTGCCGTTGATGACGCGGCTGACCGTCATCGGCGACACCCCCGCCGCCGCCGCCACGTCGATGATCGTCGCGCCCCGCGCGCCGCGTGCCCCGTTCTTCACGGATGTGGTCTATCTTTTGTTGGGTGGATGCGGAAGTGGCGGCGACCTCAAGCCCCTCCCTGACAGGGAGGGGTTGGGGTGGATGGGTCGGTGAGGCTCGGAGGCGCTCCACCTCGGACCGACCCACCCCCGGCCCTTCCCTTGTCAGGGAGGGGAGAAAGAAGCTTACCGCTTTGGCGCCAGATAGCCGTGCATGGCCATCCAGCGGGTGAAGGCGTCGAACCAACCGGTGCTGGTGGTGGATTTTGGATACATGCCGAAGCCGTGGCCGCCCTGTTCATAGAGGTGGAACTCGACGGGGCGCTTGGCATTGCGCCACGCGTCGATCAGTCCGTATTGCGGCTCGCCGAACAGCGGATCGTCCGCGGCGAGCGCGACGAACATCGGCGGCGCGTCGGCGGGCGCGGCCATCGCGCCCAAGGGCCCGTAGATGTTGCCAATGAAGGCGGGCTTGGCATCGCCGCCGTTCAGCGTCGTCGCCATCGTCAGCATCGCGCCGGCGGAGAAGCCGACCATGCCGATGCGGTCGGGATCGACGCGCCATTCCTTGGCACGGCTACGGATCAAGGCGAAGGCGGCACGCGCGTCGGCGATCTGCGGCGCGAGGTTCGCCATCATCGCCGCCGGATCGGGCCGGCGGAGTGGGTGCCCGGTACCCGGCGGGGGGGGCGGCGCGGCGAAGGTGGCGAGGTCGGCGGGCGTCTGATTGAGCCGGTACTTGAGGACGAAGGCGGCGACACCGCGCGCATTCAGCGCCTTCGCTACGTCCCAGCCCTCATTCTCCATCGACAGCGTGCGAAAGCCGCCGCCGGGCGTCACGACGACCGCGGCGCCCGTTGCCTTGGCCGGATCGGGCAGAAACGGCGTCAGCGTGGCGACGGTGACGTTGCGCGCAAACACGCTGCCATATTGGCTGTGCCAGCTTTCCTTGACCGGGGCATTGGGCAGTTCGCCGGTGTTTAGCGTGATCGCCGTCGGCTGGGCCGGGATCGGAATCGGTGCCATCTTGTCGTTCTGTGCATGGACCGGTGTGACCGCTACCATCGCGAGCCCTGCCGCCATCAGGCGCAGCTTTCGCCATCCTCCCGTCATCGTCGCTCTCCTATAGGATTTGCGCCTATACTCCTACAAAGCGACGCACGGCTTGTCACTGCCCGATTATATTGCGGCGAACCGATCGACGTGAGACGGTGCGGCGCCTCAGGGGGAGACAGGGCGATGCGGCGGCGGACATTCGTGGCAGGATTGGGCGCGGCCGTATCGATCCCCGGATGGGCGGGGCAGTCGCCGCGCCTCAGCCCCGCGGCGATGCGAAGCGATGCCGCGATCCTGCGCCGGGCCTACGAGACGTTGCACCCCGGCCTCCTCCGCTACCAGACCGCGGGTGAGGCGACCGCGCGGTTCGACGCGCTGGCCGCCGCGCAGCCGCTGGCGACCGGCGACTTCTATCTGGCGCTCGCCCGCTGCCTGAGCGCGGTGCGCTGCGGGCACAGCTACGCCAATTTCTACAACCAGTCCGATGCGATCCGCGCCGCCCTATTCGACGCGCGTCCGCGCCTGCCGCTCCATTTCGTGTGGCTGGGTGAGCGGATGATCGTCACTGCCGATCCGCACGGCACGGGCATCGCGCGGGGGACGGAGGTCGTCGCGATCGACGGACATCCGGCGCGCGACATTCTGGCGGCGCTGCTGCCGCTCACCCGCGCGGACGGGCACAACGACGGTAAGCGGCGGCAGTTGCTCTCCGTGCGCGGGGAGGACGGGTACGAGACGTTCGACGCCCTGTACGGCCTGCGTTTCGGCGGCGGGCCGCGCTACGCACTCGACCTGCGCACCCCCGACGGCCGGACGCGGCGCGCGGTGGTCGAGGGGATCGACCTCAAGACGCGGCGATCGGTCGCCACGCCAACCAACGGCACCGACAATCCCGGCTGGCGGGTCGAACGGCGGGGGCGTGCGGCGGTGATGACGATGCCGGGCTGGGGGCTCTATAATTCCAAATGGGACTGGCGCAGCTGGATCGACGGGGAGATGGACCGGCTGGTCGCCGACCGCGTCCCCGCGCTGATCGTCGACATCCGCGCCAACGAGGGCGGTGAGGATTGCGGCGACGTGCTGCTGGAGCGCATCGTTGGACGACGCGTCACCGCCGATCCTGCACGCCGGCTGGTCCGCTATCGCGAACTGCCCGCGGATCTGCGCCCCTATTGCGACACCTGGGACCGCAGTTTTGACAAGCTGGGGGCTGATGCCCGGCGCTATGACGACCGCTTCCTCGAACTTGCCGGCACCGACCGCGACGCCGCGGTCATCGCTCCGCGGGGCAAACGCTATGCCGGCAAGCTGATCGTGCTGACCGGGCCGGAAAACAGCTCCGCCACGTTCGCCTTCATCCAGACGGTCCGGCGCGAGAAACTGGGCACGCTGGTGGGGGAGCCGACCGGCGGCAACCGGCGCGGGATCAATGGTGGCTGCTTCTATTTCCTGCGGCTGCCGGAGACCGGGCTGGAGGTCGACCTGCCGCTGATCGGCACCTTCCCGCATGCGATGCCGCCCGATGCCGGGATCGTCCCCGACGTGGCGGCACCGCGCACCCCGCGGTCGATCGCCGACGGCAGCGATCCGGCGATGGCGGCGGCACTGGCGCTGGTCCGGTCCTGATCCTCAATAAAAGCGCGCGGCGTCGTCGGGATCGGCGGGCGGCGCGTCGGCCGGTGCCATGACGAATTTCACCCGGTCGATGCAGCCGGTTCGACCCTGTGCGCTCGGCTTCAACCGCGCACCGCGCAGGATCTGGACCGCCTGCCGCCCGAAGTCGGCGGTCGGCTCGGCCGCGACGACGGTCGGATTGCCGATCTCGCCCCACGGCGCGACGTCGTAGCGCACGACCGCCCACCCCTCGATCCGCCGGCGGCCATAGGGTTCGGGGAAGGTGAGCGTAGGCGTCTTTGCCCAGTCGCGGCCGTCCGGGCAGGTAAGCGGTGGCGCGCCAATCCCGGCGGGTATCGGCGGGGCGGGCAGCGTGTCGGGCGCGCGCCAATAGGGATAGACGCAGCCCGTCCGCGCGCCGCCCGAAAAGCGCGAGGCGCGCATCGCCCGGATCGCCGCGGCATCGAGCGCGCGATTGCCCGTCCCCTCGACCGCGCGGACGTTGGCGGGCTTTCCGCGGGCGTCGGTATCATAGGCGACAAGCGACCAGTCCTGCACGCCGGGCGTGCCCGCGACCTTCGGAAAGTCGGGCATCACCCGCACGAGCGCGGCCGGACGCGGCGCGTCGGCACAGGTGCCGACGGGGCGGATGCGATCCCAGCCAATGCGCGGAAGCCGGCCCGAGCGCGGGTTGATCGTGTAGGAGACGAGATCGGCGACCGGCACCTCGGCCAATGGTGTCTGAACCGGGGTGTAAGTGACGGAGCAGTCGGTCCGCGCGCGCGCCGGGAAACGGCTGGCGGCGAGCGCGGGAAGCAGGTCGTCGGGGCGGTAGAGCTGGCCCGCCTGCACCGGCTCGATAGACAGTGGGCGACCATCCTCGGCGATGCGGAAGCGCAGCGTCGCGGGCTGAAGCGGTGTCGGGATCGAGGTGTAGCGCAGCGTGTTGCCCGGGCGGCGGATCGGTTCGGCCGCGACCGGCCCGTCGGCGCATTGTACCGTACCCGGCATCCAGCGCACCATCGTGGAGGGGAGCACGATGTTTCCCGGCCCTTCGACGATCGGCGGGGGCAACGGCGGGGCCGGCGGGGCGGGGGGCATCGACGGGGCCGCCTGGCCGATGGCGAGCATGGTCGCCGCGACGAAGATCACCGGATTGGACATGCACGCTCCCGATTCGCTCACGCTCCGGGTGGGAAGGCTACTCAGCCGCTATGTGTTTGGCGAGGGGGCGTTTTCAAACGCGGCCCTTGAGCGCCTTCTTCAGCCGCGCGTGGGCACTCGCCTTGATCTGGCAGACGCGGGCGGAGCCGACGCCAATCACCTGGCCGATTTCTTCGAGGTTGAGTTCCTCGACATAATAAAGCTGGATCACGAGCGCCTCGCGCTCGGGCAGGTCGCCGATCGCGCGGGCGAGGGCGTCGCGGGTGCCCGCCTCGGCCAGCGCGGAAAAGGCGTCGGCGCTGTCGTCGGCGAACCACGATGCCTCGTCCGAATAGACTTCGTCGATCGAATCGAAGCGGACCGCCTCGGCCGTCGTGTATTCGGTGCGCAGCTTCTCGATCGTGATGCCGAGCTTGCCCGCGACCTCCTCCTCGGTCGGTGCGCGGCCGAGCGAATGGGTGAGGGCGGCCAGCGTGTCCTGATAGCGCCGCCGCCGCTTCATCGCGCCGCGGGTCAGCGTCGCCTGGCGGCGCAATTCGTCGATCATGGCGCCGCGCACGCGCGTCATCGCGAAGTTGCGAAAGCTCGTCTCGCCGCGATCGATATAGCTGCGCGCCGCCTCGACCAACGCCACCATGCCGATCTGGATCAGGTCCTCGATGTCGATCAGGCTGCTCATGCTGCCATGCACATGCCAGGCAACGCGGCGGACCATCGGCAGTTCGGCGCGGACCTGTGCCTCGACATCGCGCACCGCGGGGGTGGTCGGGCGATAGGTGAGGTTCTGCGCGAAGGGCGTCATGTCGTTCATGCCGGCAACGCCCCCGGCGCGCCGATCACCGCGACGACCTCGACCGCCTTGTCCTCGGGCACCTCGAAGAAGCTCATCACCGGCGTGTCGGGCAGGCAGGAGCGGACGAGCTTCCTGATCGCCAGCCGGATCGACGGCTGGACGACGAGCGCGAAGGGCTTGGCCTCCGCCATCAGCGGCTGGGCGGCGTGCTGGAGCGCGTCGACGATGCGGCGGCCGAGATCGGGCTCGATCGTATGGCGGCGATGGACGTCGGCGCGCATCGCCTGGCCCAGCAATGCCTCGAGCTGACCCTCCAGCGTCATCACGCGCAGCGGCTCGCGCACGCCGCACAGCTTCTGGACGATCAGCGGGCCGAGTTCGGGGCGGATCGCCTCGATCAGTTCTTCGGCATCGAGCGTGCGCTGCGCGGCGACGGCGATCGCGGCGGCGATGCGGCGGAACTCCTTCAATGGGATGTTCTCGGCCAGCAGCCCGCGCAGCACCTGCGTCAGCGTGGTGAGCGGCAGCGGCGTCGGGCAGAGCGCCGCGACCAGCGCGCCGGCGCGTTCCTTCAGCCCGTCGAGCAGCGACTGCACCTCGTCCGGGCCGAGCAGGTCGGCGGCGTGCTGGACGAGCTGGTGATTGAGGTGTGTGGCGATGACGGTGCCCGGATCGACCACCAGATAGCCCATGCCCGTCGCCGCATCGGCATCGCCCGCGGCGATCCAGGTGGCGTCGAGGCCGAAGGTCGGGTCCTTGGCTTCCTTGCCGCGCAGCGCGCCGACGCCGGTACCGGTGTTGAGCGCCAGCATCTCGTCGGGGCTCACCTGATCCTCGCCGACGACGACGCCGCCGACGACGATGCGATAGGTAAAGGGGGCAAGGTTGATGTCGTCGCGGACGCGCACCTGCGGCACGACGAAGCCGAGATCCTTGGACAGCTGGCGGCGCACGCCGGTGATCCGGCTCATCAGGGGGCTGCCCTTGCGCTCGTCGACCAGGGGGACAAGGCCGTAGCCGATGTCGAGCATCACCTGCATGCCATCGACGACCTCGTCCCAGCCGATGCGCGACAGGTCGGGCGCGGGCGGGGCGGGTTCGGGCGGCGGCGGGCGGTCGGCGATCTTCTTGAGGCGCCACGCACCGTAACCGGCGGCGGCGGCGGCGGGCAGGATGACCATCGCCGGCATGCCGGGCAGCAGCGCCAAGAGCCCGAGGATCGCCGCGACCGGCGTCCAGGTGCGGTGCGAGGCGAACTGGCTGCCGATCTGGCCCGACAGGTCGTGGGCGGAAGTGACGCGGGTGACGATCGCGGCGGCGGCGATCGACAGCATCAGCGCCGGAATCTGCGCAACCAGCGCGTCGCCGATCGCCAGCAGGATATAGTGGGACGCGGCGTCCTTGATCGACAGCGAATGGCTGGCAACGCCGATGATGACGCCGCCGACGATGTTGATCGCCAGAATGAGCAGGCCCGCGACCGCGTCGCCCTTCACGAACTTGGACGAACCGTCCATCGAGCCGTAGAAATCGGCCTCGGTCGAGACTTCCACGCGGCGTGCGCGCGCCTCGTCGGGGGTGATGAGGCCGGCATTGAGGTCGGCGTCGATTGCCATCTGCTTGCCGGGCAGCGCGTCGAGCGTGAAGCGCGCCGACACTTCCGACACGCGGCCCGCGCCCTTGGTCACGACGATCATGTTGATGATCATCAGGATCGCGAAGACGAGGATGCCGACGACATAGTCGCCGCCGATCAGGAAGGTGCCGAACGCCTCGATCACATGCCCCGCCGCCGCCTCGCCCTCATGCCCGTGGACCAGCACCACGCGCGTCGAGGCGACGTTGAGGCCGAGGCGGAACAGGGTGACGAATAGGAGGACGGTCGGGAAGGACGAGAAGTCGAGCGGCTTCTGCGCGTTCAACGCCACCATCAGCACGGCGAGGCTGAGCATGATGTTGGCGATGAAGAACACGTCGAGCAGCGCCGCCGGGATCGGCACGACCATCAGCACGACGAGGAGCAGGATCGCGCCCGGCAGCGCCATCGAGCGAGAGGCGCCGGCAAGGCCGCCCTTGGTAAGCGAAGCGAACATCAGGCCCCCAGATTGGCGAGCATGAGATAGGCGAGACGCGCGGTTTCGGGCGTCGGGCGATAGGGGCTCACCCCGTCGGCGCGCCCGGCCTTCTGCCCGCGCACCACGTTGAGGTTGGCGAGCGTGGTCTCGAGCCACGCATCGTCGCCGCCCTGCGCTTCGCTGCCCAGGATCACGTCGACGCCTGGAATCCGCGGGGCGGCGGTGTCGGCGACGGCGAACTGCATCCCTTCGGGCAGGGCGCGCGCGGCGGTTTCGGCACCGCGGCCCAGCTTGCCGGCGAAGCGGTCGTAGATCTCGGACAGGCTGCGCGGGCGGCCGCCCTCGGCAAAGAAGATGCTCGCATTGGCGCGCGCGGCGGCGGGGAACATGCCCGCGGCGCTGCGGCCGGGATTGGCCTGCATCTGCGACAGGAACTTCTTGGCCCCGCCGATGCCGAGGAAATGGGCCATATAGAGGTCGGTGCCCGTCGCCTCGCGGCCCAGCATCCCCTCAAGCTCGGCCTTGTTGTCGGCGGCGTGTTCGGCGGCCATCAGGCTGGCGGCGCGGGGGTCGGTGCGCAGACCGAGGATCGCCTGACGCGCATTGGGGTCGGTGACGTAATAGCGGCCATTGCCGCCACGCTGGATACGGTCGGCGGCCCAGCCCATGCCGTGCTCGGCGCCATGCTCCTTCATGACGCCCAGCCAGCTCTGCTCGATGAACTGATAGAGGCCCGTCGCCGACGAGGTGCGGGCGCGGGCGCCGGCGCGCATCCCGCTTTCGATCTGCGCCTGGCCGAGGAGATAGCCGAAGTCGATGCCCGTGCGCCGGCTCGCCTCGGCGATCGCCGAGTGCGGGCTCGATGCCATCATCGGTATGTCTGCCGCGGCTGCGGCGCGCATGTTCATTGCAGTCAGGCCCCCGTATTCGGAGGCGCAGCAGCAAGGGGCGTGCCAACTAATTCCGTCACCCCAGCGAAAGCTGGAGTCGCTCGGTCATGGGGCGGGACTTTGCCGACTGCGATCCCAGCCTTCGCTGGGATGACGGTTATGCGTACGCCCCCGCCCGGTATGGCGCGACGGCAGTACCGGCAAGCGTTTGCAGCCGGCGGCGGACATTTGCCGCCATCAGGTTGACGTAGATGCGCGCGGTCTCGTTCAGCCGCTGCGCCTCGTGCGCGAGTGCGCGGGTCTCGTCGGTCAGCGCCTCGCCCTCGCAGGCGGCGACGGCCTCGATATGGCCGAGCTTGGCGGCGGTCGCGCGTTCGAGCGCGCGGGTGTCATTGGCCTTCAACGCCGCGATCTCGGCATGGAGGCAGTCAATCACCTGAACCAGGGCGTCACGCCGCGTCATCGGGTTTCCAGTTGAGCTTGAAGGCGATCAGGCGGTCGGCGATCGTGGAGGGGACGATCGGGAAATGCCCGTCCTCCACGGCCTTGCGGATCTTGGCCACGCGCTCGCTGTCGACGGGCGGCTTGGCGGCCATTTCGCGCGTCATCGACACCATCGACGAGCGCGCGGTCTCGCTCGCCTGCGGCGAGGCGGCCGTGCTGACGCGCACCGCCGGCGAGGTCGGGGCGACCGGCGCGAGGCCGAGCTTGGCAATGGGTTTCGAACCGATCGGGTCCATGACGGCGTCCACTATCCACGAGGGGTGACACAGCGAGTAACGACCGACCGCGATGCGGCTTTAGGATTTTTTTCATCTGCCGCCTTCGGCCCTGAAATGGCGGTTCTGCGTTGTGAGTGCTGACGACGAAGGAGAAGCGGGGCATGGCCGACGACCTGATCGGGGCGCAGATCGCGGAGGCGGCGCCCGACGCCTTCGAACGAAAGGCTGAGGAGCCGCTGGGGCGCATGGCGCTGCTCGCGGTGCTGGCGGGCGCGTTCATCGCCTTCGGGTCGATCGCATATCTCGTCGTGCAGGCGGGCGGCCCGGCATCGGGCGCCAAGCAGATCGCCTCCGGCCTCGCCTTTTCCGTCGGGCTGATCCTCGTCACGCTGACCGGGGCGGAGTTGTTCACCGGCAATGCGATGTTCGTGCTCGCGGCCGAACGCGGCGAGATCGGGGTGGGGCGGATGCTCGGCTCCTGGGTCGTCGTGTGGCTCGGCAACCTGGTCGGCAGCGTCGCGATCGCCGCATTGTTCGTGGCGGCGGGCGGTGGGCACGGGGTCGAGAACGGCGTGGCGAAGGCTGCAGTTGCGACCGCCACGCTCAAGACCGGCAAGGGCGCGCTGGCGCTCGTCGCGTCGTCGATGCTGGCCAACATGCTTGTCTGCCTTGCGGTCTGGATGGCGATCGGGGGCAAGTCGATCCCTTCGAAGGTGGTGGCGATCGTCGGCCCCGTGGCGGTGTTCGTGGCGGCGGGGTTCGAGCATTCGATCGCCAATCAGTCGCTCTTGTCGATCGGCTGGCTGCTGCAGCCGGGGCAGGCGATCGGGATCGAGGGGATCGGCCGCAACCTGGCGCTCACGACGCTCGGCAACCTAATTGGCGGGATGATCGTCGCGCTGGCGCTCGGCCATGCGCAGCACAAGCCGCACCGCGCGGAGGCGTCACCAGCCGGGTAAGGTCACCCGGCCCATGTCGACCGCGACCGCCTGGATCGGCGGTTTCTGCGGATCGACCTTGACCAGCAGCCGCGCACCTTTTGCGGCGTCGCCCATCGCGATGCCGTCGCGGGTGATCGAGAAGCCGGCCGCACCCGCCTCGACCGTGACCGGATCGCCGCGCTTCACGACGATTTCCGGCTTGGGTGCGGGCGCGATCGGCACCGGCGCCGCGGCGGCGAGGACGGGGCGCGCGGCGGCGGGCGCCATCTTCACCGGCACATAGATCTTCCAGACCGGCGACATGCAGCTGACGACGACGGCGTCCTTGTTGCTGCCCCGCCATTCGAACTGCGGCATCGGGCATTGGGCGAGCTTCAGGCGCGCATCGACGCGGGTGACCGCGCCGCCCTCCTCGCCGATCGCGCGGCCGGTGAATTGCTGGACGGCGGTGTCAATCAGCGCCGTCGACTGGAAATCGGATGCGCCGGCCAGCGCCAGCAAAAGGAGGGCAGGGGTCATGGGGTCACTCCGGGAATAGCGGCAACCGGCAATTGCCGGGCGGCAATCGCTTGCCGCCCGCCGGCAAAGCCGACCGAGAGAAGGACGTGGCGGCCGTTGGCGGCCGGATCGGTCGAAATGGCGATGCGATCGCGCGAGACGGCACCCGCGCGGACAAGTGCGGCAGCGACGGCGCGCGCGCGATCGGCGGCGAGGATCGGGGCCGAGAGCGTCAGCGGGTCGCGATCCGCCTCGCTCTCCTCGGTCGATCCGGTGACGGTGATCGTGGTGCGCGGATCGGCGGTGGCCTCGCGCGCCCAGTCGATCAGGTGCCCGATCGGCGGCAGGCCGGCGTCTGCGACCGCGAAGCCGCGCACCGCCGCACGCTCCAGCGTGATCGGCTCCGCCTCGGGCAGGGGGGCGTCGAAGCCCTTGCGGATCGCGGCGGCGAGCTGCTGCCTGTCGAGCTGCGTTGCCTGCACGAACACGAAGAAGCCGACGAGCAGCAGGCAGAGGTCGGCGAGCGTCACCAACCAGAGCGGGCGGCCCGGCTCGATGTCGTCGAAGCGGGTCATGCCGCGACGCTCGCGCGCGGGCGCTCGCGCCGGGCGAGCGCCACCAGCGGCGCTTCCAGCCGCTCGCTCTCGAACGCCTCGGCGCGGGCGAGGCGGCGCAGGCGGCCGGCGATCGGCTGGGCGATCAGGTTGCCGATCACCGCGCCGTAGAGCGTGGCGAGGAGGGCAACGGCCATGGCGGGGCCGATCACCGACGGATCCTGCATCGCGGTGAACATGCGGACGAGGCCGACGATCGTGCCGATCAGGCCGAAGGCGGGCGCCGCCTCGGCGATGCTCGACCAGACCTCGACCACGGCGAGGTGACGCTCGATCCGGGTCTCGCGCGCGCGGACGATCGCGGCCTGTACCGCCTCGGCCGGGTCGGCATCGACGATCATGCGCACCGCCAGCGACACATCGGGATCGTCGATCACCGAACGGTCAAGCGCCATCGGTCCGTGCTTTCGCGCGATGCGGGCGAGCGCGGCGATCTGCTCGACCTCGACGTCCATCCGCGGTGCGCGCCGGCCGAGCACGCGCATTGCGCCGAACGCGCGCAAGAGCAGTGCGGGTGGAAAGCGGACGAGACTGGCCGCTGCGATACCGCCCAGTACGATGGCGGCGGCGACGGGATCGGCAAAGGTCGCGAGCGGGTTCATGCGCGTCGTTGCAGCAAGAGCCGTGCCATTGCCGGCGTGTTGCCGGTTTGCCGCTTTTGCCGGCCGGGCGGCAAATCATTGCCGGTTTGGCTGCCGAAAACCCGTCGATGATGACTTCGCGAAAACTGGCATGCCCCTTGCTGATAACCCGCAGACGAAACCCGCGAACCACGAAAGGAGGCGGACCATGGCGAATGAAGGACTGTTCGGCGTACACGGCACCGCTCTCCAGCTGCGGTCGCAGCGGATGGGGACGCTGGCGTCGAACATCGCCAATGCCTCGACCCCCGGCTATCAGGCCAAGGACATCGACTTCCAGGCGGCGCTGCGCGGGGCGGAGGCACCGGGCGGGCGGCTCGACATGGCGGTGACCGCCGCGACCAAGTACCGCGTGCCGCTTCAGGCGTCGATCGACGGCAACACCGTCGAGCTCTCGACCGAGCAGACCGCCTTTGCCGAGAACGCCGTCGCCTATCAGACGACGCTGGCGTTCCTGAACGGCCGCATCAACACCATCACCCGCGCGCTGAAGGGCGAATGACGATGGCGCTTCCCGGCAGCAATCCGATGAACATCTTCCAGGTCTCGGGCCGCGCGATGTCGGCGCAGCTCGTGCGGATGAACACCACCGCCTCCAACCTCGCCAATGCAGGCGCGGTCTCCTCGAGCGAGGCGGCCGCCTATCGCACGATGAAGCCGGTCTTCCGCACCCATTTCGATGCGGCGAGCCAGATGGCGACCGTCGACGTCGAGCAGGTCAAGACCGCGGGCGAGGCGCCGACCAAGCGCTACGACCCCGGCAACCCGCTGGCCGATGCCGAGGGCAATGTCTGGGAAAGCGCGGTCGACGAGACGCGCGAGCTCGTCGACATGATGGAGGCGGCGCGCAGCTATCAGAACAATGTCGAGGTGATGCAGACGGCCAAGTCGCTCATCACCGAAACCCTCCGGCTGGGACGCTAAATCATGGCGACGACCTTCGACAGCACGCTTTCGGCGCTGGGCGTCAAGCGCTCAGGCACGACCGAGACCAAGACGATCACTCGCGCCGACCAGCAGAAGATGGGGCAGGACGACTTCCTCCAGCTGATGACCGCGCAGCTCAAGAACCAGGACCCGTTCTCGCCCGTCGACAACACGCAGATGGTCGCGCAGATGGCGCAGTTCTCGTCGCTCGCCGGCATCACCGAGATGTCCTCGACGCTGAAGGCGATCGCCGACAAGCTCGGCGGCACGACGATGGGCGATGCGCTCGGCTGGGCGGGCAAGACGGTGCTGACCGAAGGGTCGGTCGCCTTTCCGCGCGCCACCGGCGGGCTGGAAGGCGGGGTCGAGCTCGACAAGGCGGCAAGCGACGTCACCGTCACGATCAGCGACATGAACGGCGGCGTCCTCAAGACGATCAGCCTCGGCGCGCAAAAGGCGGGCACCGCGAACTTCGACTGGGACGGCAAGACCGAGGCGGGCGACGCCGCCGGCAACGGGCCGTTCAAGGTGTCGGTCACTGCCAGCGACGGCGCCGCGCCGGTTACCGCCCGCGGCCTCGTCTGGTCGCCGGTCGCATCGGTTTCGCTTTCGAACGGGGAGCCGATGCTGACGCTCCCCGGCATCGGTCAGGTCAAGGCAAGCGCCGTCCGCTCGGTCGGCTGAACCCGTTTCCAAAAAGGAAGAAGCACATGTCCTTTTACACCTCGCTCAGCGGGCTTCAGGCCAGCCAGAAGGAAATGTCGACGATCAGCCACAATCTGGCGAACGTCGCGACCGACGGCTTCAAGAAGAGCCGCGTCGAATTCGCCGACGTCATCGCCTCCAGCGTGACCGTCAGCCCCAACGCACAGGTCGGCTCGGGCGTCGTCACCAAGGCGATCCGCCAGCAGTTCGGCCAGGGCAACCTCATCCAGACTGGCGGCGCGCTCGACCTTGTCATCTCGGGCGACGGCTTCTTCGCGACCAAGCCGGGGGCCGAGGGCAGCCAGATCAACTATACCCGCAACGGCAGCTTCAACGTCGACAGCGACCGTTATGTCGTCGACGGCAATGGCGGCCATCTTCAGGTCTATCCGGTCGACGGGTCGGGCACGGTGATCGCCAGCGGTGTCGACGGCCTGGTCAGCCTGCGCCTGCCCGAGACGAGCGGCACGCCCAAGCCCACCACCGCGGTCGGCCTGAACGTCAACCTCAATGCCGGCAGCGCGATCCCGACCAAGGCGTTCGATCGCCTCGACGCGGCCAGCTACAACCAGTCGACGCAGACGACGATCTACGACGGCAACGGCAATCCGGTGACGATGACGAGCTATTTCGTGCGCACCAAGGCGCCGACCGTCGCCGACCCGACCAGCCAGTGGCAGGTCCATAATTTCGTCGGCGATACGCAGCTCGGCACCACCGCCGGCGCGCCGGGTCCGGTGACGCTCGACTTCGATGCGACGGGCAAGCTCACGTCGCCGACCACGCCGACGCAGTTCGCGGCGTTCACGCCCGCCGGCTCCAGCGCCGAGCAGGCGCTCAGCCTTGACTTCACCGGCTCGGCCCAGGCGGCCTCGCCGTTCGCGGTCGTCAACCGCAACCAGAACGGCGCCGCCGTCGGCAAGCTCCAGTCGGTCGCGGTGGACGAGGCGGGCATCGTGCGCGCCACCTTCTCGAACGGCGATACCAAGGCGCTGGGCAAGGTCGCGCTCGCCAATTTCTCGAACCCCACGGGGCTGCGCCAGCTCGGCAACAGCTATTGGTCGGCGACCGGCGTGTCGGGCCAGCCGATGCTGGGCGAGGCGGGCCAGAACGGCTTCGGCGGCATGATGAGCGGGATCGTCGAGGGATCGAACGTCGACATCACCGAAGAGCTCGTCGCGCTGATCGCGGCGCAGCGCAATTTCCAGGCGAATGCGAAGGCGCTCGATACGTCGAGCCAGATTTCGCAGACGATCTTCAACATCCGCGCGTAAGCGAAGCGGGGGCAGGGGCTTAGGCGATGGACAAGCTGGTCTATACGGCGCTGTCGGGGCTCAAGAGCCAGATGGCCGCGCAGGGCGTGATCGCGAACAACATCGCCAACGCCTCGACCATCGGCTTCCGGCAGGACCGGGTGAGCTTCGAGCGGCTGATGCTGAAGGGTCAGGCGCTCGAAACGCGCTCGCCCGCGGCGGAGGAAGTCGCCGATTTCGATCGGCGCTCGGGCGCGATCGTGTCGACGGGCCGCAATCTCGACGTTGCGGTCACGAGCGACAGCTGGATGGCGGTCCAGGCGGCCGACGGCAGCGAGGCCTATACGCGCCGCGGCGACATGAAGGTCGCGCTGTCGGGCGTGCTGGAGACCGGGGACGGCTTTCCCGTGATCGGCGATGCCGGGCCGATTACCATCCCGCCGCACGACCGCATCATGATCTCCGACGACGGGTCGATCACCATACAGCCCAAGGGTGCCGAACCCGGCGCGCCGATGCAGCAGGTCGGACGCCTCAAGCTCGTCAGCGCCCAGGGGACCAAGACGGTCAAGGGCCTCGACAACCTGCTCCACGTCGAAAACGGCGGCGTGCTGCCGACCGACATGGCGGCGCGCGTCGCCTCGGGCAGTCTCGAACAGTCGAACGTGAACCTGACGCAATCGCTGGTCGACATGATCGAGAACCAGCGCGGTTACGAGGTGCAGGCCAACCTGCTCAGCGAAGCCAAGAAGATGGACGAACAGAGCGCATCGCTGATGCGCATCCAGGGTTAAGGAGACGCCCGATGGGTAATGCCGCCATGCACATCGCACGTACCGGGCTCGACGCCCAGGACATGCGGATGCGCGTCATCTCGAACAACCTCGCCAACGTGAACACGACGGGCTTCAAGCGCGATCGCGCGAGCTTCGAGACGCTGGCCTATCAGGTCGTGACCGCGGCGGGTTCGGCGAGCACGTCGGAGACGCGCTATGCCACCGGCCTCAACCTCGGCACCGGTGTGCGGGTACAGGGGACGGCGCGGATCAATACGCAAGGGTCGCTCCAGACGACGGGCAACAGCCTCGACATGGCGCTGGACGGCGACGGCTTCTTCCAGGTGCAGATGCCGGGGGGTCAGCTCGGCTACACCCGCGCGGGCAATTTCTCGCGCTCGGCCCAGGGCCTCTTGGTCACGTCGGAGGGCTATCAGGTGATGCCCGGCATCACGATTCCGGAGGGCGCGACCTCGATCACCGTGGGCGGCGACGGCACCGTTTCGGCGACCGTGCCCGGCCAGACCGAGGCGGCGCAGATCGGCCAGATCCAGATCGCCAGCTTCCCCAATGCAGCCGGGCTTCAGGCGGCGGGCGACAACTATCTGACCGAGACGGCCGCGAGCGGCCCGGTCAACCTCGGCATCGCCGGGCAGGACGGCCGCGGCCAGATTCGCCAGGGGATGCTCGAGGGATCGAACGTCAACGTCGTCGAGGAACTCGTCGACATGATCGAGACGCAGCGCGCCTATGAGGTCAATTCCAAGATGATCTCGGCCACCGACGAGATGCTGAAATATGTCAACCAGAACCTCTGAGGTGCGCACCGTGATCGTTCGCCGGCGTCCGGCGGCGTCGAAGTCGGGCTGGGTTGAGTTCGTCGCCGGCCTCGCGCTCGGCACGGCCGCGCTGGCGATGATCGGCCTCGGCGCCGCGCCCGCGCATGCGCAGATCTTCGGCAAGAAGGGCCCGCGCGAGGATTATTCGGCCACCATGCCCGCCGCCCAGCCGGCACGGCCCGCCAACGGCTCGATCTTTCAGGCGAGCGACGGCTATGCCGCGCTGTACGAGGGGCAGCGGGCGCGCCGCGTCGGCGATCCGCTGACGATCGTGCTGGTTGAGCGGACCGCGGCGTCGAAGTCGGCGACCTCGAATCTCGACAGCAAGGGCGGCTTCGGCATCACCCCGCCGTCGACGGGCAATCTGAGCCTGTTCAACCCGACCGACGCGCGGATCAGCGGCGATCGCGGGTTCAAGGGACAGGGGAGCAGCGACCAGTCGAACGCGCTGTCGGGCGAAGTCAGCGTGACCGTCGCCGAAGTCTATCCCAACGGTACGATGCTGGTGCAGGGGCAGAAGCGCGTGACGCTCAATCGCGGCGACGAGTTCGTGCAGATCAAGGGCATCGTGCGGACGATCGACGTCGATGCGAGCAACCGCGTCGCCTCCACCCGCGTCGCCGATGCCAAGATCAGCTACACCGGCAAGGGCGACGTCGCCCGCGCCAGCCGCCAGGGCTGGCTCAGCCGCTTCTTCCAGGTCGTGAGCCCCTTCTGATGATGGACGTGCCCGCCATGCTTCGACGCCTGTTCCCCGCGCGGCCGGTGCCGCTGTGGACGCTGATCGCGCTCGCCTTCGTCTCGGCGCTGGCCGCACCTGCGCATGCGGAGCGGATCAAGGACCTTGGCACCTTTCAGGGCATCCGCGCCAACCAGCTGACGGGTTACGGCATCGTCGTCGGTCTGCCGGGCACGGGCGACGACAATCTCGAATACACCGTCCAGTCGATGAAGGGCGTGACCTCACGCTTCGGCTTTCAGCTGCCGCCGGGGATCAACCCGGCGCTGAAGAACGCCGCGGTCGTGATGATTACCGCGGAGCTGCCGGCCTTCTCCAAGCCCGGACAGCGGATAGACATCACCGTCGCCTCGATGGGCAAGGCCAAGAGCCTGCGCGGGGGCGCGCTGATCCTGACGCCGCTCTACGGCGCGGACGGCCAGATCTATGCGATGGCGCAGGGCAACCTGGCGGTCGGCGGCCTGGGCGTCGACGGTGCCGACGGGTCGAAGATCGTCGTCAACATCCCCTCCTCGGGCCGCATCCCCGACGGCGCCACCGTGGAGCGCGCGGTCGAGACCGGGTTCGATACCGCGCCGCAGCTAACCTTCAACCTCGCCCGCGCCGACTTCACCACGGCGCAGCGCGTCGCCGCGGCGATCAACGGCCGCTTCGGCATGATGACCGCGCGCGCTACCGACGCCGTGTCGGTCAGCGTCGCCGCCCCGCCGGGCGCGGACCTGCGCACGCAGATGATGAGCCAGATCGAGAACCTGCCTGTCGAGGCGGCGGAAGCGGCGGCGCGCGTCATCGTCAACGCCCGCACCGGCACCGTCGTCATCAACTCCGCCGTGCGCGTTGCGCCCGCCGCGGTAACGCACGGTAAACTAACTGTGCGTATCGACGAGGCTCAGCAGGTGGTCCAGCCCGCGCCGTTCAGCCAGGGTCAGACCGCGGTCGAACAGCGCAGCAACGTGGGGGTGCAGGAAGAAGTGAAGCCGATGTTCCTCCTAGATCCGGGACCGAAGCTGGCCGATGTGGTCAAGGCGGTGAACGCTATCGGCGCGTCGCCGGCGGATCTTGTCGCCATTCTGGAGGCACTTAAGGAGGCCGGCGCGCTCAAGGCGGAGCTGGTGGTACTGTGACCGATCTTCCCAACCTTCCCGGCGTGAACCTGTCCGGGGTGTCGTCCGACACGTCGCGGCTGGGGACGAAGGCCAATCTGGATGCGGCGGGCAAGAAGTTCGAATCGATCTTTACCGGCATGATGCTGGGGGCGATGCGCAAGACGAAGCTGGCCGACGGCCTGTTCGAATCGAACGCGCTCACGCAGTTTCGCGACATGCAGGACCAGCAGCTCTCCAAATCCATGGCCGAGCACGCGCCGCTCGGCATCGGCAAGGCAATGACCGAGTTCCTGTCCAAGAACGCCGGAAGCACGCTCAAATGAGCGACCTGCTCGCCATCGGTGCGAGCGGCGTGCGCGCCTATCAGGGCGCGCTCGCGACGACGTCGGACAACATCGCCAATGCGGGTACCGCAGGCTATGTCCGGCGGACCCCGACGCTGCGCGAAGTCGCCGCGACCGGCAGCACCGGCGGCACGATCCAGGCGGGCGTCGCGCTCGGCCTGATCGACCGGGCGGCGGATGCGTTCCGGTCGAATGCGGTGCGCACCAGCGGCACCGAACTGGCGCGCAGCCAGACGGGCATGGTCTGGCTCGATCGCGTCGAACAGTCGCTGGACGGCGGACAGCTCTCGGCCCGGATGGGCGATTTCTTCAACGCGGCGCAATCGCTTGCCGCCAACCCCGCCGCCAGCGCCCCGCGCGCGGTGATGATGGAACAGGCGAATGCGGCGGCGGCGGCGTTCCGCTCGACCGGCGCCTCGCTGGAAACCGCCGCGGCCGAACTCGGCACCGCGGCACAGGGGGCGGCGGCCAACCTGACCGAACAGGCATCGGCGCTCGCCCGGATCAATACCGCGCTCGGCCGATCGGGCGGCAGCCCGGCGCCTGCGCTGCTCGACGAGCGCGACCGCATCCTCGAATCGATGTCGGCGCTGGTCGACACCTCGGTCAGCTTCGACGGCGCGGGCCGCGCGACGGTGAAGGCCGGCGGCGCGGGCGGGCCGACTTTGGTGTCGGGCGACCAGTCGGCCAATGTCGGCGTGTCGCTGAACGGACAGGGCGCGCTGCAATTCCATCTGACCCTGAACGGCGAGGCGTCGGTGATCCCGGCGCAGGGCGGCGCGCTGGCCGGCATCGTCGACGGCGCGCAGCGGATCGCCGATGCGCGTTCGTCGCTCGACGACCTCGCCACTGAGTTCGCCGATGCGGTGAACCAGGTGCAGGCGGGCGGCCACGACCTGAACGGACAGGCCGGCAAGCCGATGTTCGCAGGGACCAGCGCCGCGACGCTGACGATGACGCTGACCGATGGCGGCCAGATCGCGGCGGCGACGCCGGGGGCGGGCAAGCAGGGCAACGGCAACCTCGCCGTCCTCGCTGCCGTCCGCAAATCGGGTGGGTTCGAGGATCGGCTGACCACCCTCCAGAGCGCCACGGGCGCGGCGATCGCGGCGAAGCGCAACGTGATCGATGCGCAGTCGTCGATCCACGACAACGCCGTTGCCGCGCGCGATTCGGTAAGCGGCGTCAACCTCGACGAGGAGGCGGTGAACCTCCTCAAGTTCCAGCAGGCCTATCAGGCGTCGGCCCGCGTCATCCAGGTCGCGCGCGAGACGCTCGACACGATCTTCCAGATCCGGTGAGCTCCATGGACCGCGTCTCCACCAGCCAGTTCTATTCGCGCAGCCTGACCCAGATGTCGGGCCTGAATGTGCAGGCCGACAAGCTCCAGACACAGATTTCGACCAACAAGAAGCTGACCGTCGCTTCGGACGATGCGGCGGGGTTCACCAGGCTCGCGACGCTGAAGCGCGATGCGTCGGCGGACAAGGCGGCGAAGGGCAATCTCGACCTTGCCGCCGGTATCCTGGCGCAATCCGACACCGCGCTTGCCGGCATCACCGACCAGCTCCAGCGCGCCAAGGAACTGGCGGTGCAGGCCAACAGCGGGACGCTGACCGCCGACCAGCGTGCGACGATCGCGGGCCAGCTCGACGGCATTCTCCAGGACGTCGCCAGCCTCGCCAATCAGACCGACGCGCGCGGCGTGCCGATCTTCGGCGGCGGCGGCGACGCGGCGTTCGCGACCGACGGCAACGGCCGTGTTACCTATGTCGGCGGCACGAAGCCCGGGGTGATCCCCACCGGCAACGACACCACGGTCCAGGTGACCGAGGACGGGACGACGCTTCAGGCGATGTTCGACACGCTGTCGGCGCTGTCGACCGCGGTGAAGAGCGGCAAGGGCATCGGCGAGGCGGGCGATCAGGTCACCACCGCGATCGACACAGTATCGGGCATGCGCGGCAGCATCGGCGCGCGCGCGATGCGGCTCGACATGGAGATGGAGCGGCTGAGCGACGTCGGCGTCGGGCGCGAGGAAGCGCGTTCGGCGATCGAGGATACCGACGTCACCGCCGCGATCACCGAACTGCAAAAGACGCTGACGATCCTGTCGGCGACGCAGGCGAGCTTTTCGAAGCTGACGAGCCTCAATCTCTTCCAGCAGCTGCGCTGACGCCTGCGCCGCATCGACGCGGCCCGGACCCTCCGTATTTTCCGCAAACGAAAGTGGAAGCGCGGTAACCATTTCTCGACGCTTCGGCGTCACAACATGGGACAGGGCCGCCGTTGCGGCCATGTGTGAACCCTGGGGGCCCAACGTCGATGTTTCCTGCGATCGGTTTCGTCGTCCTCATCGCGATGGTGTTCGGCGGTTTCGTCTTCACCGGCGGTGCGCTCGGCCCGGTGCTGCACGCGCTCCCGCACGAGATGCTCATCATCGGCGGCGCGGCGCTGGGCGCGCTCATCATCGGCAATTCCGGCCGCGAGCTCAAGGCGATGGGCGGCGGGGTGATGAAGGTCATCAAGGGGCCGAAATACAAGAAGCAGGATTATCTCGACGTCATCTTCCTTGTCTCGAAACTAATGAAGATGCTGCGCGTCGAGGGGCCGATCGCGCTTGAGCCGCATGTCGAGGATCCAAAGTCCTCCGCGCTGTTCGCCGAATATCCGCGCATCCTTGCCGATCACGCGCTGACCGGCCTGATCGCCGATACGCTCCGCCTCGTCGTCGTCTCCTCGGGAACGCTCGACGTGCACGCGGTCGAGGAGGTGATGGACAATTCGATCAAGACCCACCACCACGAGGTGCAGGGACCGCAGACGACGCTTCAGGGGCTGGCCGATGCGCTGCCCGCGCTCGGCATCGTCGCGGCGGTGCTGGGCGTCGTGAAGACGATGGGCTCGATCGACAAGCCGCCGTCGATTCTCGGCGCGATGATCGGTTCGGCGCTGGTCGGCACGTTCCTCGGCGTGCTGCTCGCCTATGGCATCGTCGGCCCGCTCGCGACCCGGCTTCAGCAGGTGATCGACGCGGACGCCGCGATCTATCACACGGTCAAGCAGATCATCATCGCCTCGCTTCACGGCCACCCGCAGCCGCTGGTGATCGAGGCCGCGCGCAGCGGCATCGCGCACCACAACCAGCCGGGCTTCGCCGAGGTCTTCGACGGGCTGAGGGGAAGGTAAGGTGGCCGCCGCACGGGCACCGCACGGTAACAATCAGCCGCCCAAGATCATCGTCAAGAAGGTCTATGTCGAGGGTCATGGCGGCCATCATGGCGGCGCGTGGAAGGTCGCCTATGCCGATTTCGTGACCGCGATGATGGCGTTCTTCCTGCTCCTGTGGCTGCTGGGCGCGACCACCGAGAAGCAGCGCAAGGGCATCGCCGACTATTTCGCGCCGACGCTGATCGACAAGAAGCGCGTCGGGATCGGCGGGCAGGGGATCGGCGGCGGCGAATCGCTGACCTCGAAGGAGAAGATCGGGCCGAAGGCGGGCACCTCGGATCTGCACGCGCTCGCGCTCGTCACCGACAATCCGGTCGGCGAGATGAAGGGCTTCGGCACCAAGGGGTCGCTGCGCAGCACGATGGCGAAGGAGGATGCGAAGCGCTTCGCCAAGATGCGCCAGGACGTGATGGAGAAGATCGCGCAGAGCCGCGACCTGGCGAAGCTCGCCAAGCACATCCGCTTCACGATGACGCCCGACGGGATGCGCATCGATCTGGTCGACGACGCCGATTATTCGATGTTCGCGCTCGGCACCACCGCGCTTGCCACCGACGCCTCGTCGCTGATCGGGCTGGTCGCCCAGGGGATCAAGGAGACGCCGAACCCGATCATGATCCGCGGCTATACCGACAGCCTGCCGTTCGGCGATCCGCGCGCGATGAACAACTGGATGCTGTCGTCGGGCCGCGCCGAATCGACGCGGCGGCGGCTGGCGCTGGGCGGCATTCCGGAGGCGCGGTTCAACCGGATCGAGGGCGTGGCGGATCGCGAGCCGATGATCGCCGACAATCCACAGGATCCGCGCAACCGCCGCGTCGCGATCACCCTGCTCTACCGCGCGGGCACGTTCGGGCAGTAAGCGATGACCTCAGCCAGCCCCCTTCCGTCATTGCGAGCGTAGCGAAGCAATCCAGGGCGTCCTGATCCGGTCCTGGATTGCTTCGCTATGCTCGCAATGACGAGGTACTCTTGGGAGCCGCCCCTCACATGATCGCCGGTCGCGGATCGACGTGCGTGCGTCGCGACGCGTGGCGGCGCAGCCCGATCAGCGGGCGCAGTGGCCCAATCCGCCGCCCGATCAGGTAGAACGCCCAGCAGCCCGCGATCGTCGCGGTCACCAGCACCGCGAACGCCGCCCAGCCGGGCAGCGCGAGCGGCAGGAGCCAATAGGCGACCAGCACGATGATCGACTGGTGGACGATGTAGAAGGGGAACACCGCCTCGGTCAGCGTCCGGCGCCAGCGGCGGTCGCGGTTCCAATGGCCGTCGGCATAGCCGATCAGCGCCGCCACCGCGCCCCAGGCCTCCACCGCGCGCGCCAGCGCGAACACCGTGCCCCACGGGCGGGGCATCGTGCTGCCGGGCCAGCGGATCTCGATTCCCGCGACCAGGGCATAGGCGACGACCGCGATCGCCGCCGACGCCTTCCACCGCCTGACCAGCGCCGCCAGCGTGTGCGGCGCGCAGGCCAGCGCATAGCCGAACAGGAAGAACGGGAAGTAGCTGGCGTGCGCCACCCAGTCGTCGACCAGCGCATGCGTCTCGCGCGCGCCGGGGAACAGCACGAAGTTGACGACCACCATCCATCCGATCGGTACGATCAGCAGCGCGGGGCCGCGCATCATCGCCGCGAACCCCGCCTGCGCGCCGCGTCGCACCGCCTGCGGGATCAGCAGCGCACCGGCGGCGAGCGCCAGGGTGTACACCCAGAGATACCCGACGAACCAAAGGTGGTTCCAGGCGGGGAGAAACAGCGTCCCGACGCTGGTAAATTGGAAGTAGTCGTGCAACCAGAAGTGCCCGAAGCCGTGGGAATAGCCGTATTTCTCGCGCAATTCGACCCACGGCTGCACCGGCACGATCACCGCGACCCCGACGATCAACGGCACCAGCAGCCGGAGCGAGCGCTGCCGCGCGAAGCGCCACGGCGCCTTGTTGCGCAGCATCAGCGCGCGGCTGGCATAGCCGGAGACGAGGAACAAAAGCGCCAGTCGCCAGGGGTTTGACGCCATCATCGGCACCGCCACCCACCATGCGCCGGGCAGCTTGGCATGAAAGTCCCACGGCACGAACACCATGCCGACATGATACAGGATCAGGATCGCGAACGCCCCGATGCGTAGCCAGTCCAGACCGTAATGACGCTGCATTTCCCGGCGCGTAGCACCGCTCACCCCACGCCGCGACTTTGAACTGCCACGCCGTGCGCGTATAGGGACGGCATGTCGATCCGTCCGTGGCGCGATATCGCGCGTCGTCCCAGCCGCCAGATCATGGTCGGCAACGTCCCCGTCGGCGGGGATGCGCCCGTCACCGTGCAGACGATGACCAACACCCCGACCGAGGATGCCGCCGCGACGATCGTCCAGATCCGCCGCTGCGAAGAGGCGGGGGCGGACATCATCCGCGTCAGCTGCCCCGATGTGGCCTCCACCGCCGCGCTCGGCCAGATCGTCCGCGCCGCCAAGGTGCCGATCGTCGCCGACATCCATTTCCACTACAAGCGCGCGCTGGAAGCCGCCGACGCGGGCGCGGCGTGCCTGCGCATCAACCCCGGCAACATCGGCTCGTCCGATCGCGTTGCCGAGGTGGTGCGCGCCGCCAAGGCGAACGGCTGCGCGATCCGCATCGGCGTCAACGCCGGCAGCCTCGAAAAGGACCTGCTCGAAAAGTACGGCGAGCCGTGCCCGGAGGCGCTGGTCGAATCCGCGCTCGACCATATCAAGCTGCTGCAGGACCACGATTTTCACGAGTATAAGGTCGCGGTGAAGGCGTCCGACGTCTTCCTCGCGGTCGCCGCCTATCAGGGGCTGGCGGAGGCGACCGACTGCCCGCTGCACCTCGGCATCACCGAGGCGGGCGGGCTGATCGGCGGGACGGTGAAGTCCTCGATCGGCATCGGCTCGCTCCTGTGGTTCGGCATCGGCGACACGATCCGCGTCTCGCTCTCGGCCGAGCCCGAGGAAGAGGTGCGCGTCGGCTTCGAAATCCTGAAGGCGCTGGGCATCCGCAATCGCGGCGTGCGCGTCGTGTCCTGCCCGTCCTGCGCGCGCCAGGGCTTCGACGTGATCCGTACCGTGCAGGTGCTGGAGGAACGGCTCCAGCATATCCGTACGCCCATGTCGCTGTCGGTGCTGGGCTGCGTCGTCAACGGCCCCGGCGAAGCGCGCGAGACCGATATCGGCGTGACCGGCGGCGGCA
>CAJYIX010000025.1 GCA_913775315.1 uncultured Sphingomonas sp.
CAGTGGCACCGGCCGCAGCGGGCCGGGTCGGCGGCGGGCGAAGCCGCGCAGCCGTTCGGTCACGGTGCCGATCCGGTCGGACAGGCGCGCGATCGTCGTCAGGTTCTCGCGCACCGCCGAGTTGGAAGCCGCTGTCGCGACCCGCACCGCCGCGCTGACGCGCGAGATGGAAGAACGCGCATCTATCGAGGCTCGCGCCGCCGAATTGCGAGAGGGCCTGCGCCAGGCCAACCGCCTCGCCACGCTCGGCCAGGTGACCGCCAGCGTCGCACACGAGACCGCGCAGCCGGTGGCGGCGATCCGCACCTATGCGCAGACCAGCGCGATGCTGCTCGACCGCGGCGACGCAGCGGCGGTGCGCGAGAACCTGACGACGATCGCGCGCCTGTCCGACCGGATCGGCACCGTGACCGAACGGCTGCGCGGCTTCGCCCGCCGCCGACCCGGCCCGCTGCGGCCGGTGCCACTGGCCGAGGTGGTCGAGGGGGCGACGCTGATCCTGCGCGAGCAGCTTCGCGCCGTCAGCTTTTCCGCGCCGGCGATCGACCCCGCGCTGCGGGTGATCGGCGGCCGCGTCCGGCTGGAACAGGTGCTCGTCAACCTAATGCAGAACGCGCTCGAAGCCTTGCGCGACCGCCCTGCCCCGCGATTGACGCTGTCGCTGGATGCCGGTCCCGAGCGTGTCGTCCTCACGGTCGAGGACAACGGTCCGGGCGTCCCGCCCGACGTTGCCGAACGCCTCTTCACCCCCTTCGTCACCAGCCGCGCCGAGGGGCTCGGCCTTGGCCTCGTCATCGCGCAGGATATCATGATCGAGGTGGGCGGCTCGCTCCGCCACATCGCGGGCGAGGCGGGCGCCCGGTTCGCGATCGAGATGGTGTGCGCATGACAGATCCCGCCCCCGTCGCGCTGGTCGACGACGACGACGACCTGCGCACCGCGACCGCACAGCTCCTCTCGCTGGCGGGGCACGAGGTGCGACAATTCCCCGCGGCAGAGCCCGCGCTCGCCGCGCTCGGCCGCGATTTCGCCGGTGTGGTCGTGACCGATATCCGCATGCCCGGCATGTCGGGGCTTGAGCTGTTCCGCACGCTCCATGCGCGCGACGCCGAGCTGCCGGTGATCCTCGTCACCGGGCACGGCGACGTCGACATGGCGGTGTCGGCGATCAAGGCGGGCGCCTGGGACTTTCTCACCAAGCCGTTCGGCCCCAACGCGCTGCTCGCCGCCGTCACCCGCGCTGGTGCGACGCGGACGCTGTCGATCGAGAACCGGCGCCTGCGTGCGCTCGCCGAAGCGTCGGCGGGCGAGGAACTGATCGGGCGCAGCCCGGCGATTGCGCGGCTGCGCGCTACCCTTCCGACGCTGGCCGATGCCGATCTCGATATCGTGATCGAGGGGGCGACGGGCACGGGCAAGCAACTGGTCGCCCGGCTGATCCACCGGGCGGGCAAGCGCGGACGCCATCGCTTCGCGGTCGTCGATTGCGCGGCGATCGGCGGAATTGACGCGCTGTTCGAGGCCCGCGGCCCGATCGCGGGCGCCGACCGCGGCACGCTGTTCCTCGACAATCTCGACCGCGCGAGCGCCGCGCTTCAGCACCGCCTCGCCGAGTTCGCCGAGCGCCGCGCCGTCGCGCTGGCGACGCGCGACCCGGTCGCCGTCGACGTTCGCATCGTCGCCGCGATCGACGAGGGGGCGCGGCAGCGGATTGAGCCAGCGCTCTATCACCGGCTTGCGGCCGTGACGCTACGCTTGCCGCTGCTGGCCGAGCGAGCCGACGACGTGCCATTGCTGGCCGCGCATTTCCTTACGTCGATCGCCGCCGCCCGCCGACGCCCCCCTCCGCCGATGGCGGCCGCCGCCGCCATGCTCGCGCGGCGCGACTGGCCGGGGAACGTCCGTGAGCTCGAAATGGCGGCCGATCGCCTAGTCCTCGGCCTCGACGATGCGGACGAGCCGGCGGCTGGCGACCTTCCGCTGCCCGACCGCGTCCGCGCGTTCGAACGGGCCGCGATCGAGGATGCGGTGCGGCGCGCGGGGGGCGAGGTGGCCGCCGCCACCCGGCTGCTCGGTATTCCGCGAGAAACCTTCTATTACCGAGTGAAGCGCCTCGGCATCGACCTCAAGGGCCTGCGCGGCTAGTCTTGTCGGCACGCGCCGAGGCGATCGCCTTGCGCAGCGTGGGCAGGTCGACGGCGCCCGGGATCAGATAGCGCCCGACCAGCATCGCCGGCGTCCCGGTCAGGCCCATCGCCCGCGCATAGCCGCGCGTCCGCGCGATGACGCCCTCGATCTCGCCCGCATGGCGATTCTCGTCGGCCTTCAGCCGCTTCCAGTCAACGCCGGCGCGCGCCGCCGCCGCCCGGATCGCCGCGCTGTCGATCCGCCCCTGCGTCGCCATCAGCGCGTCATTGAACGCCGCGTGCCGGCCCTGATAATTCGCCGCGATCGCCGTCCGCGCCGCCTCGACCGACGGCGCGCCGAAGATCGGCCAATCGCGATAGACGATGCGCAGGCGCCGGTCCTCGCGCTTGAGCTGCTCGATCGCCGGATGGATACGGCGGCAATAGGGGCATTGATAGTCTGAGAAGACGACCAGCGTGACGTCGGCCCCCTTCGGCGCCACGGCAGGGGCGACCGGATCGCCCGCAATCTCGCGCCGGACCGCAGCAGCCTCTCCCGCGCGGCGCGTGTCCCCCGCCTCCTCCAGCGACTGCGCCGCGAGCGGCAGCGCGGCGGCACCGAGTAGAGCGACGGTGAGAAGAACGGATTTCAAGGCTGGGTCACCATTGCGGTTTGGAGGGCAAATCCGGCGACGAGATCGAACACCCGTCTGGCGACGCTCGATCGGATCGCCAGCGCCTTCGCCCGAACGGCTGCCCCTGTACAGACCGAACGGGTAGCTGTCGCTCCCGAACTGAGTCCGCCGGTTTGACGCGCGCCACTTTTGGTCTAAGGCCCGCCCCACGGTCGGGGAGTGGCGCAGCCCGGTAGCGCGCTTGCTTTGGGAGCAAGATGTCGCAGGTTCGAATCCTGTCTCCCCGACCAATAGATCAAGCACTTAGCTATAACGTGTTTCGCCCGGCTCACGCCGCCGCGACTCCGGCGGGAGCTGGTAGCGATCAAGAGCTACGGTCTCCGTTATCCGCTCGAGCGGTTCTCCTCCCAGGATCAGGGCTCATCGCCGTCTAGACGCGCTTGGGGACAGGCGGCTTGTCCTGCCGATACTGCTGTACGATTTCGGCAACGCGTTATCGCTGTCTGCTCAAGCTGCCGCTCAGAAAACGGCGTGGTCGCCGCGCTCGGCGGCCGCCTCGCCGCTGATGAGCTGCGCGTAGTAATCGAAGAGGGTTTCGGTCCCGCTGGCGGGGGTAGCGTTCGCGTCGTACGATCCGGTTCGCGGATCAAGAACCAGCATGGACTCGGTCGCGTAATAGCGGCCGATACGAGCAAGCTCGGCCTTTGCCGCGAGCGACGGCAATAGACGGCCCGACATGCTCAGCACCGTGATGATCGCATCCAGCAACCATAGCGGCACCTGCCTGAAGCGCGGCTGGCGCCCGAGCAGGGCGAAGAGACGCTCGCCCTGTTCGCGGGGCGTAATCGCATCCCCCGGGCCGCCAATCGAAAGCACGCGATTGCGCCGGCTTTCATCGTCCAGGCAGTCTGCCAGATAGATTGCGAGATCGCGGTCGCTGATGGGCTTGCACGCGGTCAGGGTGCCGTCGCCGAAGACGAGGAACGGCTTGCCCCGCCTGACCCGCTCCACCTGTCCCGAGAGCGACTTGAAGAACGCCGTGGGCCGGACGATCGTATAGTCAAGCCCGGACGCGATCAACAGGTCCTCGAACGCCAGTTTGGCCTGCTGAAAGGCCAGCACCGGCTTTTGCACGCAGATCGCGGAGAGCAGGACCATCTGCCTCACGCCGGCCGCGCGAGCGACCTGCAACGCGCCGACATGCGCGCGATAGTCGATCGCCCAGGCCTCTTCCGGCGAGCCGGTGCGCGAGGCGAGGCACGAGACCAGGGCGTCGAAATGCTCGCCCCGGATCCCGTCGTTCGAGAGCGACGACGGATCGGTAACATCGCCGACGCGGATCGTCGCACCCGGCAGCAGTTCGGCATCGCGACCGCCGCCGCGTTGCCGGATGAAGCAGACGACCTCGTGCCCGCGCGACACGAGTTCGCGCACCGTCGCGCGACCGATCGTCCCAGTGCCGCCAAGTACGAGGATGCGCGCCGAAGCCATGGGTGCGTCCTTCGACGAGTTTCAGGCGCTGTACCGGCCGGGATCGTCGCGCCCGCCGATCCGTATATCCTCGATAGAGATTTGCGGCGTCGTGTCGACGCCCTGATCCCCTCGACGGCGCGCGAACGCAGGATTTCGTCGTCGGATGCCATTCGCCGACCCTCGGCCATGCGGGCGACGCTTTCACGACGAAGTCCCCGCCTCCTTCTCCTTCCGCTTCCACTCCTCGGTCCGCAGGACGACATATTCCCGAAGCAGTTGCACCCGGCGGGGACGAAAGCTCTGCCCGCCCCTTTCCAGCGCTTCGATCCGCGCCACCTCGAACGTGCGATGGGCCTCGCGGAGCAAGCACCATCCGACGAGCATCAGCGTCGTCGGGCTATAGGACATGCCGAGCGGCAGGATCTCACGCTCGGTCCGTCGCCCCTTCGCGTCCCGATAGGCGATGCGGACGCTGAACTCGTTCCAGCAGGCTTCACGCAACAGATCGAGGTCGATCGTGATGGCGGCGCGCGGCTCCGGCGGACGCCACGATCGCATCGTCGCATGCGCGGCCTGCCGCGCCTGCCGGTCGGGCAAGGTCGCGACGATCCGCGCCAGCGCATTGCGCCCCGCCGTCGCCAGCGCCTCGTCGCCGAAGGCGCCTAGGCTTGCAGCCCCGAGCATCAGCGCCTCGATTTCCAGCCGGGAGAAGCTCTGCGGCGGCAAGGCCGGGTCCTCGGTCAGCGTGTAGCCGTAGCCAGCCGTCCCGTCGATCAGCACACCACCGGCGCGCAGCGTGGCGATGTCGCGATAGAGCTGCCGCGTCGAAATCTCCGTTTCCGCGGCGAGGCGCGTCGCCGTCACCGGCTTGGGAAGGCGTCGCAGCGCATCGAGCAACCGCATCAGTCGATCGGATCGTGCCATCCCTGCTGCCCGAAACTGTCAGGAACCCCTCGGTAAATGGCCGGCGTCATCCAACGCAAGGAGCAATCGATGCGCACCCTCTATTACTCGCCCAATTCCCGGTCCGACACGGTCGTCACGCTCGTCCGGATGCTCGGTATCGACATCGAGATGCGCGAGGTGACCATCGCGCGACAGGACGGGTCAGGCAGCCCTGATCCCGACAATCCGCACCCGGAAGGCAAGGTGCCCTATCTGACCGACGGCAACGATGCGGTGCGCGAGCGCGGCGCGATCATGCTCTACCTGACCGACGCCTATCCCGATGCCGGGCTCGGGCCGCTGCCCGGCGAGGCGGGGCGCGGCGCCTATCTGTCGTGGCTATTCTACTATCAGGGCGTCATCGAACCGCTGCTGATCCTGAAATGGGCGAACGTCGGCCATCCCGCGATCACTGCAGGCCTGCGCGACTTCGATACGATGATCGAACGTCTGGCCGAACCGCTCCGCCAAGGGCCGTGGCTGCTTGGCGACCGTTTCTCCGCCGCCGATATGCTGTGCAGTTCGCCGTTCTTCTGGTTCGCCGACATGATGCCCGCCGATCCGGCGATCCGCGACTGGGTGACGCGGTGCGCCGAACGGATGGGCAACGGGAAGTAGGGCGAGGTCAGCCTAAAGTAACGGGACGGCGCTGGCCTGGAACCGCCTTCGATCGGCGGTTGGAACATACCGCCGATCGATCAGCCGCCGCTTGCCCTTCAGCGCCCGTCACGACGCGGATCATCGTCCACCTCGCCAGGCGGCGTGAGGAAGCCCTTTGCCAGCGCGTGGTAGAGGCGTTCCTTGCAGGCGACCTGCGCAACGCCGTCGGCGATCAGAGCCGAGGCGAGGAGCGGCATCATCAGGCCGCGGCTCGCGGTCGTCTCGGCGATGACGATGACCGCGGTCAGCGGCGCGCGCACGACGCCGGTGAAATAGGCGACCATGCCCAGCAGCACGACCGCGCCGGGCGGATAGGCGGGGAAAAGCTCGCGCAGCATCGCGCCGAGACCGGCACCCACCGACAGCGACGGCGCGAAGATGCCGCCGGGCATGCCCGACACCGCCGTCGCCAGCGTGCTCGCGAACTTCGCCGCGCCGAACCAGACAGGCACCTCCGCCCCGGTAATGATGCCGCGCGCGGCACCATAGCCCGTGCCCCAGGTCAGGCCGGTCGCGACGCCGATCGCCGCGACGACCAGTCCCAGCATGCCGGCAAACACCGCGGGCCGTCGCTTGATCGCCGCCAGCGGCGCCCAGCGCACGCGCCCTGCGCCGATGACGAGGCGCGAGAACAGCGCACCTGCCAGCCCACCCGCGATCCCCGCGACGGGGGCCGCCAGCAGCGTCTCGCGCACGCTCAGCGTCTGTCGCATCACGCCGAAATAGACGTAATCGCCCGACAGGCCGAGGCTGACCATCCCCGCGATCAGCACCGCCGTCATGACGAGGAGCGTCATCCGCTGCTCATAGGCGGCGGCGAGTTCCTCGATCGCGAAGGCGACGCCCGCCAGCGGGGTGTTGAACGCGCCCGCCACCCCCGCCGCGCCGCCGGCGATGAACACCGAGGCACGCAGCGGCACCGCGAGTAGGCGGTGGGCATAGCCCATGATTGACGCGGCGACCTGGACCGTCGGTCCCTCCCGCCCGGTCGAGGCACCGACCAGCAGCGTGCCGACCGTCAGCACGAGCTTGACCGAAACCGTCCTGAGCGAGACGAGGCCGGTCATCGCGTGATCGGGGTCGCGCGTCGCCGCCATCACCTGGGGGATGCCCGATCCGCGAGCTCCCGGCGCGAGGCGCGCGGTCAGCCAGGCGATCGCGGCGAAGCCGGCGGGCGTCACGATCAGCGGCGCCCACCACCACCGGGCGGCAAGCGCGGCGAACGCCTCCCCCGCCCGGTCGGCAGCGGCAGCGAAGGCAAGCGCGACGAGGCCGATGAGTACCGCACCACCAAGGATCGCGGTCCGGCGCCGCCAGACCGGGGCGGTCGGCCCATGCCGCTTTAGCGCGACCCGCGCCTGGCGAAGGGTCGGTCCCCGCATCATGCTAGAGCGTGCCCGGCCGGCGAGCGGTGCGCGCCGACCGGCCGCATCGAGACAATCGCGCGACGTCGTTCGCGGTCGGCACGGCCAGTGATCCTCCTGGTAGGGCCAAGCCGACCGCCGGCGGACCGAACGAAATGCTGGTGGGCCCGGCAGGACTCGAACCCGCAACCTAGCCGTTATGAGCGGCCAGCTCTAACCATTGAGCTACAGGCCCCCAGCGCCTCTCGCCTAGCCGACCTTACGCGGCGACGGCAAGCGGGGGTGTCATGGCGGCGACGACGAGATCGGCCTCGCTCGCCGGACGGACGCCGTGATGGTCGAGGCGGTCGAGCACCGCGTCCCACCATGCGTGAAAGCGTGCAAGATCGTCGGCGTTACGGACGTACGGCGTCATCCCCGGAACGATCGTCGGCGAGTGGAAGGAGAAATTGAGAAGCTGAACCCCGTCCGCGACCGCGCGGTCGATCGCGCGCAGCGCCTCGGCCAGCGGCATCTCCTCGGGCGTCAGCGCGATCCGGTCGAGTAGGCCCAGCCGCGAGGCGACGCCGCGCCCCCGCGGCAGGCGATCGAACAGGTCGTAGAGCGCGGCGCCCCCCGCCCGCATCGCGCCCAGCCAGACCGTCGTCAGCGGCAGTTCGAGCAGCGCCCCGCCGGGTCCGGCGCGAAAGGCGTGATTGCCGACGTGCCGGAAATCGGGCCCGCCCTCGCCCGTGTAGCAGAAGCCCGATCGCATCGAGCTGTCGATCACATAGCCCCGCTCGGCGAGCAGCCCCAGCGTGGACGGGCCCATGCCGTAGCGCCCGGCGCGGAACATCCGCGGGAGACGCCCGAACCCCGCCTCGATCGCCGCGCCCAGCGCGTCGAGCTTGGCCCCCTCCAGCGCGGGCGACAGATTGCCGGCAAAGCTGTGCGGGCGGCTGACGACCTCCTCATGTGGGGGCGTGACCCAGGGGTGGAGGTGCGCGCCGACCGCGCTCACCCCATCCTCAAGCAGCCGTGCGATCGTGTCCGCGGCCTCCGGCGTCGAGGCGACGGGATAGTCGGTCAAGTAGGTGAGCGGCACGCCGCGATCGGCGAAGCGGCGGTGCATCGCCGGCAGGGCGCGAATGGCCGTCACCGCTGTCGCCTGTCGGTCGAAAGCGGCGTTCCAGTCGAACTCCTCCTCGGTATCGATGCAGATGGCGAAGCGCGTGCCGAACCCGGCGGGCCAGCGATAGCGGGGGCCGGTCGGCGGTGCGACGGCGGCGGGCCAGGAAGCGGTCGACATGGCCCCGCCCTATCGCACCCACATCAAGAATTGGTTGCGGCGCGTCCCGTATCACGGATCGCGGCGGGCAGCCGCACCTCGATCGCGGTAGGGCCGAAGCCGATGTCGCCGCCCAGCTCGCGCGCGAGATTTTCAGCCAGCCGCAGGGCGAAGCCGGTGCCGAGCGGCAGCGCGGCGAAGGTCGCGTCCTCCTCGCTCACCTCGCCGCCGGCGCGCGCATGGTCGGGCAGGCCGGCGGGGCGCGAGATCGACAGCGTCAGGCGGTCGCCCGCTTCCTCGATGGCCATCGCCAGCACCTCTCCGCGGATGGCGGCAGCGAGCATCGTCGCGATCAGCCGGCCGAACAGCCGCTCGATCGCGTGGCGGTCCCCCTCCACCGCGCCGTCGCGCTCGGGCAGCGCGATCGTCGCACCGCGAAGCTCGGCCAGCGGCGCCAGATCGTGCGCGACCGAGCCCAGCACCGCGCGCAGCGACACCGCCTCCGGCCGGAGCGTCAGCGCATCGCTCTCGATCTTGGCCGCGAGGTCAAGGTCGTCGATCGCGCCGAGCAGGTCGCGGGCGTGGCGATGGATCGAGCGCGCGCGGTCGCGATAGGGGTCGGCGACCGGGCCGAGCATCTGGAGCGAGATCATCTCCGAAAAGCCGATGATCGCGTTGGTCGGCGTCCGCAGCTCGTGAACCAGCTGGCGCAGGGCATCGGGCGCGGGTGCGGGCGCGCCGGTCGGCGCCGCGACCTCACCGAAATGCGGGCGGCGCGCGGTGCCCTGATACCCCGTGAACCGGCCGGAGGCAGGGTCGAAGGCGGGCATCGCGGAGATCAGCCAGTCGCCCGTCGCCGGGCCGTTGCCGTCGATCCGCAACCGGGCGTCGCGAAACCGCGATCGCTGGCGGAACGCGCCCGCGGCCACGCCGTCGACACGCGCGAGGCCCGTACCGCCGGCCAGCCGCAGCGACAGGCCGATCAGCGCAGCGCGGCCGATCCCGTCGGCCCAGCGGATGATCCCCTCCGCATCGGTCTCGAAGCGCATCCGCGCCTCGCCCGCAGGCTGGCTCTCGTCGTTGGCGACGGGGCGCGCCCTTTCGCGCGCGTCGCGAAACGCGTCGATCCGGGCGACCACGTCGGCGATGCGGAACGGGCCTTCCGGCATCGGCTCTGGCGGGGGCGGCGGCGCCGGCTCGACCTCGCTGCGCCGGACCGCTTCGGCCACGACGGGCAGCGTCAGCGCGACCGCACCGAAACTCGAAAACGTCGGCGGAAGCGCGGGACGGCGTTCCGGAACAGGCTCGGGTATTTCAGGCTCGACGACGGGCTCGGCCGTTTCGACCGGCGCGGGTTCGGGCTCGACCGGCGTCGTGGCTGGCACGGGCTTGGCATCGGCCCGCTCGTCCGCCAGCACGAAGTCGACAGCGCCGAACGCCTCGAGCGCGCGTTCGACTTCGCTGCCAAGATCGCGGCGATGGCGCAGCACCGCGCGCGCGGGCGGCGCAAGTTCGCCCAGCAGCGCACGCCACTCGGCGGGGTCGAGCGTCGCGGTGCGCAGGACCGGCGCCGCGACCGCCAGCGTATCGCGCGCGAACAGGCGAACCAGCGCGAAGGGCGGCTGCGCAAAGGCAAGGCCGCGCGCCGCCGCGGTTCGGTGCGTGAGCGGGACGGCGGGTGCGATCGCCTCCAGCGTCTCGATCGCGCGCGCCTCGGCGGCGACGCGGCGGCGCCCGATCAGGTCGACGAGCTGCCGATAGACCGACTGGCGCCCCAGCGGCGTCGACAGGTCGGCGGCAAGCACGGTGTCGAGGGTGTCGTCGAAGCGCAACGGGATCGTTTCCTGAACGGCCGGGGGCGCCGTCGATCATTTCTTAACGCGGCGGAGTCGCCACAGGAACTACCTAAAACGGTACGTCGCATTGTGGGACAATTGCGCAGGCGAGCAATTTTCTTCTAAAGGGGCATCGCGTGCCGGCCTTTTTGTACCAGAATTTCGGAGCCTTCATGAGTCTCGACCGCATCGACCGCCAGATCCTCTCGCTGTTGCAAGAGGATGGCCGCATGACCAATGTCGAGCTGGCCGAACGCGTCGGGCTGACTGCCCCGCCCTGCCTTCGCCGGGTGCGCGCGCTGGAGGAGGGCGGCGCGATCCGCGGCTATCATGCGGCGCTCGATCCGCTGTCGCTCGGCTATGGCATCACCGTCTTCGCGCTCGTCAGTCTCAAAAGCCAAGCCGAGAGCGACCTCGCCGCGTTCGAACGGCATGTGGCCGATATTCCCGAAGTCCGCGAATGCCATATGCTGAACGGCGAGATCGATTTCATCCTCAAGATCGTCGCAACCGACCTAAAGAGCTTCCAGGAAATGCTGACGACGCAACTGACGACCGCGGACAATGTGGCGAGCGTCAAGACCTCTCTGACGATCCGTACGTCGAAGGCGCTACCCGGCATCCCGGTGCCGGAGGCCTGACGCTTCAGTCCTTGAGCTCGGCCAGCGGATCCTCCAGCACCGGGACGATCGACGAATAGTCGTCGGTCCACGCCGGCACGTCGCGGCGGAAGCGGAGCGGCTGCCAGTCGCCGCCGCCCTCGAACAGCCCCGCCAGCACCTCGGGATCGCGGGTCAATGCGATCCAGTCCGACGGCGTCGCCTCCGAATTGTCGCCCAGCCCCGGCACATAATGCAGCGCCGCCGCATGCCAGCCGCCGCCGCGCGCGGTCGCGGTGACGACGGGCTCCAGGTCGAGAAAGCGGTTGGAGACGTGGACCATCAGCAGCCCGCGCGGGCCGAGCACGCGGGCATAGGTCGCCAGCGCCTCCCGCGTCATGAGATGCATCGGCACCGCGTCGGACGAGAAGGCGTCGAGCGCCAACAGGTCGAGGCTGCCGGCTGGCTGCGCGGCGATCGACAGGCGCGCATCGCCTATGACGATCTTCGCGTCGGGCAGGCAGCGCCTCAGATAGCCGAACTTGCCGCTGTCGCGAGCGATGCGGACGACCGCGGGGTCGATCTCGTAAAAGCGCCAGTCCTGCCCCGGCCGCGCGTAGCAGGCGAGCGTGCCCGTCCCCAGCCCGACCGCGCCGACGCGCGCGCCGCGGCCGTAGAGTGCGGGCAGCGCCCGCATCGCCTGGCCGATCCCCGATCCGGGGACGTAATAGCTGGTCGGCTCGCGCGCCTTTGCCGGATCGTCGACGAACTGGACGCCGTGCAGCGTCGTGCCGTGGGCGAGCGTGCGCGTCCCCGTCTCGGGATAGTCGCGGATGGTGTAGACGCCGAAATAGCTGCGCGTGCGGGCATCCTCCTGGAAACTTACCTGAAGCGCGCGCCAGCCCCCGAACAGGAGAAGCGCGGCGACGAGTACCGCGACATAGGCCGGGCGCGCGCCGATCGCGACGATGCCGATGCCGGCGAGCGCGAGGAAGGCGAGGCTTTCGTGCTTCGGCCCCAAAACCTCGCCGGGATTTTCGAGCCCGACCAGCATCACCGCGCCCGCCGCCGCGGTGACGAGGGCGAGCGTCAAAGAGCGCTTCTCCGCCCACCCGCGGCGCAGCACCGGCAGCAGCCATTCCTGCGGGACCAGAAGGCCCGCGGCGACGATCAGGATCGGGTACTCGTACGTCCAGTCGAACACGATCGGCGCGACCAAAGCGGCGAACACGCCGCCCAGCGCGCCGCCGACCGACATGGCGAGGTAGAAGCCCGTCAGCCGATCAGGTTCGGGCCTCAGACGATAGAGCTGCGTGTGCAGCGCCGTCGCCGCCATGAAGAGCAGGCCGAGCGCGATGACCGCGTTGAGGTAGGGATAGCTGTGCGTCCCCCCGGTCATCACCCCGCCGAAGACGAGGATCGTCACCGGCGCGAACGTCGTCAGGAAATCGGCCACCCGCCGCCCCGCGGCAAACGCGACGCTGAAGCTCAGCAGGTAGAGGCCGAGCGGGAGGACCCACAGCATCGGCACCGCGACGATATCGGTCGTCAGGAACGTCGAGGTCGCGAGCATCAGCCCCGACGGCACGAGCGATAGAGCGATCCAGAGCGCGATGCGGCGACGCGTCGGCGCGGCGCTGGTCGGCAGCACCCGTGCCGCCGCCCCGCCGCGCGGCAGGCGAAGCGCACAGGCACCGACGAGTAGCGCGACGAACGCGTAGCCCGCCGTCCAGAGCCAGCTTTGCCCCGACAGCGCCATGTTGGGCTCGACCAGCAGCGGATAGGCGATCAGGCCGGCAAAGCTGCCGATGTTCGACGCGGCATAGAGCGCGTAAGGATTCGCCGCGGGCGCAGAGGCGGCGAACCATCGCTGTAGCAGCGGCGCCTGCGCCGACACCGCCAGGAACAGCGGCCCGATCGAGGCGAAGAGCAGCCACGGCACCCACAATACCGGCGCATCGCCGACGCCCGGCGCCCCCTCGATCAGCCCGATCGGCAACCACAGCGCGGCGACTGCCAGCAGTGCCAGATGGATACCCGCCTGCCGCCGCACCCCGAACCGGCCGAGCCAATGCGCATAGCCGTACCCGCCGAGCAGCAGCGCCTGATAGACGAGCATTGCCGAGTTCCAGACCGCCGGCGCGCCGCCGAGCCGCGGCAGCGCCATCCGCGCCACCATCGGCTGGACGAGGAAAAGGAGGAACGACCCCGACAGGATCGCGGCGACGAACAGGGGGCGAAAGGGCGGCCGGATGCGAACGGCCTCGCCGCCCGCGCCGCCGTCGGGCTCGATACGCATCGCGCGACCTTAACGGAGCAGACCGCGAAAGCTAGCCGTGCTGCCGATCCCGCCATGCCGCGATGGCGATCGTTGCGGCGACACCGAGCGCGACCGCAACCAGATAGCCGGTATAGCCGCCCGCCAGCCTCAACCAGGCCGTGCCGAGGCCGTAGGTCAGCAGCACCCCTGCCGCGAAACAGTCGAGGCTGTGCCGCCCGACCATCGCCACCGCCGCCAGCGGCTGGCGACGGGTCCAGCCGCCCGCCAGCGTGAGCAGCGCGAGGTAGAGGACGAGGACAAGCACGCCATGTCCGACGCGCAGCAGCGTCAGGCCGTGGCGCGGGTCGAGCATCGCGGGCTCATGCCCCTTGGCGAACGCCGCCGCGACGAACAGCGCGAGCAGCGGGGCCGCGACCCAGCGATGGCGGTCGAGCCAGCCGAGCAGCGGCTCGTGCACCCGCATCGCCCCCAATGCCATCGGCACGAAGAACAGCATCTGCCACGCCAGCCGGTCGAGCACCCCGTCCTTGCTCCCGCCCGCCGCGACGAGTTCGATCGTCCAGAGCTGTGCCGCCGCATAGAGCGCGACCGACAAGACGATCAGCAACGCGTTCGATCGCCGCTGCACCGCGATCGCGATCGGCGCGGCGAGCATCAGCACGATATAGAGCTGGAGAATGTCGAGCAGCCGCGGCGCCGACAGTAGTGCGGCGAAGCGCAGCGTCGCCGCCAGCGGATCGGCAACGAACGGATCGAGCCGCCAGAAGGCCAATTCCTCCCCCGGCATCGCTGCGATCAGCGGCAGGACGAGCGCGAGCAGCGCCAGATCGTAGAGCCACAGCCGCCCCGCCCGGCGCCAGACCGCCAGTGCCGGCCCCGGCCGCCGCAGGTAGATCAGACCGACCATATAGCCCGACAGCATCACGAAGAGTTCGGCCGCGGTCGACCAGCCATATCGCGTCGGCGTCGGGATCAGGCCGGCACGAATACCGCCCAATTCCGCCACTTGGCTCAGATGGTTCACAAGGATGACGAGGATCGCGATACCGCGCACGATATCGATGCGCGCTTCCCGCGCGGATCGCTCAGCCGGGCTTGTCGATGACATAGACGATATGCAGCGACAGCGGATCGTCGGCGGTGAGCGAAGGGTGGGCGAAGTCCCGATCGATGAGCCGGCGCATCCCCAGCCGCTCCATCAGCCCCCAGCTTCGGACGTTCGCGGGCACGGTGATCGCCGCGATCCGCGGCATCCCCTGCGCCCAGCCCCAGGCGAGGCAGGCCGCCGCCGCCTCGCGTGCATAGCCCTGCCCCCAGGCATGCCGGGCAAGCCGCCAGCCGATCTCGACCTCGCCCTCGATCGGGGTACCGGTCGCACCCGGCTTCAATCCGCAAAAGCCGAGGAACGTGCCGTCGTCGCGGCGTTCGATTGCCCAAAAGCAATGGCCGTTCGCCGCCTGAAACCCCCGCTGCCGCTCGATCGCGGCGCGGACACCCGCTTCGTCGAGCGGCGGGCCGATGAACGCCATCACCTCCGGATCGCGGCCCATCGCCGCGAACGGCGCCACGTCCGCCTCGCGCCATTCGCGCAGGACCAGTCGCTCGGTTTCGATCACGGGTGGCCGATCGCGTAGGTCACGGTGCGCCGCCGCGGATCGGCCAGATCGAACTGCGGGTGATCGAAGGTCAGGTCGGGCAACTGCGCCATGCCGAGCCGCGTCATCAATCGGCGGCTGGCGATATTCTGCTCGGCAGTGATCGCGACGATGCGCGGCGGCGCGAGCGTTTCCCAGCCCCAGGCGAGCGCCGCGGTCATCGCCTCGCCCGCCAGTCCCTGCTTCCACTGGTCGGCAGCCAGCATCCAGCCGGCTTCGATCTCACCCTCGATCGGGGTATTCGGCGCGCCGGGTTTCAGGCCAGCGAGCCCGATCGTCCGCCCGTCCCGCTCGACGATCCAGAAGCCGTAGCCATGCTCCCAATAGCCGAGATGCCGCGCGAGCGTCGTCACGCTCTTCGCCCGGTCTTTCACCGGCCCAAGATCGGCCTGAACGACGGGATCGCCCCAAAGCCGCGCCAACGCGTCGAGATCGCCCTCGGTCGGCTGGCGCAGCCGCAGCCGCGCGGTCTCTATCACGCGCCCATCAGGCGCGCGGCGTGCGCGGCGTGATAGGTGAGGACGCCGGAGCAGCCTGCGCGCTTGAACGCCATCAGCGTTTCCATCACCAGCGCGTCGCGATCGCCCGCCCCGGCGGCGGCGGCGTGCTCGATCATCGCGTACTCGCCCGAAACCTGATAAGCGAAGACAGGCACTTCGAACCGTTCCTTCACACGCCGCGCGATGTCGAGATAGGCAAGGCCCGGCTTCACCATCACGCTGTCGGCGCCCTCGTCCAGATCGGCGGCAACCTCGCGCAGCGCCTCCTCGGCGTTCGCCGGGTCCATCTGATAGGTCTTCTTGTCGCCCTTCAGCCGCCCGCGCGACCCCACCGCATCGCGGAACGGGCCGTAGAAGGCGCTGGCATACTTGGCGGCATAGGCCATGATCTGGACATTATGGTGCCCGCCGTCTTCCAGCGCAGCGCGGATCAGGCCGACGCGGCCGTCCATCATGTCGCTCGGCGCGACGATATCGGCACCGGCCGCCGCCTGGACCAGCGCCTGCTGCGTCAGCACCGCGGCGGTCGCGTCATTGAGGACATAGCCCGCCTCGTCCACCAGCCCGTCATGGCCGTGCGCGGTATAGGGATCGAGCGCGACGTCGGTCAGCACGCCGATGCCGGGCGCGGCGTCCTTGATCGCACGGATCGCGCGGCACATCAGGTTGTCGGGATTGGTCGCCTCGCGCCCGTCGTCGGTGCGCAGATGCTCGGGCGTGTTGGGGAACAGCGCGATCGCGGGAATGCCGAGCGCGGCGGCTTCCTTCGCGCGCTTTGCGACCTCGGCGATCGACCAGCGCGACACGCCGGGCAGGCTGGCGATCGGTTCCTCGGCCGCCCCCTCGGTCACGAACAGCGGCCAGATGAGGTCGGCGGGGGTCAGCACATTCTCGGCATGGAGCGCGCGGCTCCATGGACTGACGCGGGTACGGCGAAGGCGAAGCGCGGGATAGGTCGACATGGGCCCCTCTATCGGCCGGTCGGTCCGCCGGTTCAAGCGCGGCGCTTGGCGATTCCGCGGGCGATCAGCCAAATGGCGAGGGCCAGCCCGGCGGCGAGCGCCACCCACTCGGCCCCGTGCATCAGCCGGCCGAGCACCGCCTCGATCGCGTTGCCGAACACATAGCCGAGCCCGACGAAGATCGCTGCCCAGACCAGCGCCGCGACCGCATTGAGGACCGCGAAGCGCGCCGCCGAAATCCGGCTGGTGCCGATCGCCATCGGACTGATCGTGCGGAGCCCGTAGAGAAAGCGGAACACGAAAACGAAGCCGGTCGGGTATTTCTCGAACGTCGCCATCGCGCGCTCGAACGCGGGCTTCTCCATCAGCCGGCGGACGCGCGGGCGGTGGCGGAACAGGCGACCGGTATAGAAGAAGAGCTGATCGGCCAGGAACGAGCCCGCCGCCGCCGCGAGAATCGCGGGGACCAGCCCGAACAGTCCGTGATGCGCCGCGACGCCGCCCAGGACGACGACCGTCTCCCCCTCAACCCCCGCGCCGACAAACAGCGCGGGCAGTCCGAAGCGGGCGATGAGCGCCTCGACGCTCACCTCAATCGAGGTTCGGGCGCAGCCACCGCTCGGCCAGCGGCAGATCGACGCCGCGGCGACCGGCATAGTCCTGAAGCTGGTCGCGGCCGACGCGGGCGACGCCGAAATAGCTGGCGTCCGGGTGGCCGAAATAGAAGCCCGAGACCGCCGCGGTCGGCAGCATCGCGAAACTCTCGGTCAGGGTAAGGCCGACGCGGGCGGAGGCGCCGAGCAGTTCGAACAGCATCGGCTTGGCCGAATGGTCGGGGCACGCGGGATAGCCGGGCGCGGGACGGATGCCGCGATACTGCTCGCGGATCAGCGCCTCGTTGTCGAGCTGCTCGCCCGCGGCATAGCCCCACAGGGTGGTGCGGACATGCTGGTGCAGCCGCTCGGCAAAGGCCTCGGCAAAACGGTCGGCGAGCGCCTTCAGCAGGATGTCCTGATAGTCGTCATGCCCCGCCTTGAACCGGGCGATATGGTCGTCGATGCCGTGGATGCCGACCGCGAACCCGCCGATCCAGTCGCCAGCGGGGTCGACGAAATCGGCCAGACACATGTTCGGCCGCCCCTCGCGCTTGGCGATCTGCTGGCGCAGGAAGGGGAAGCGGGTCTCGCCGCGCTCGTCGGTCACGATCACGTCATCGCCGTCGCGCCGGCACGGCCACAGGCCGGCGACACCGCGTGCGGTCAGCCACTTCTCGCCGACGATCGTATCGAGCATCGCCTGTGCGTCGGCATAGAGCGACCGCGCGCTCTCGCCGACGATCGCATCGTCGAGGATCGCGGGGAAATTGCCGGCGAGCTCCCAAGAGCGGAAGAAGGGCGTCCAGTCGATGACTTCGCGCAGGTCGGCGAGGTCCCAGTCGTCGAACACGTGGAGGCCGGGCTCAACAGGCGCGGCGGGCTTGATCGCGAAGTCGGCCTTGAAGCCGTTCTCGCGCGCCCTCTCGATCGGGATCAGGTCGGACTGACCCTTCCCCTCGCGCGCGCGGCGGACCGCGTCGTAGTCGTCGGCGATCTTCGTGACGTAGTCGTCGCGCTGCGTATCGGAGACGAGCGTCGTCGCGACACCCACCGCGCGGCTGGCGTCGAGGACGTGGACCACGGGCCCCTTGTACGCAGGCGCGATGCGCAGCGCGGTATGCACCTTCGAGGTCGTGGCGCCGCCGATCAGCAGCGGCATCGCCATGCCGGCGCGCTGCATCTCCTCCGCCACCGTCACCATCTCGTCGAGGCTGGGGGTGATGAGGCCCGACAGGCCGATCATGTCGGCGTCGTTCTCGTTCGCCGCCTCCAGGATCTTGGTCCACGGCACCATGACGCCGAGGTCCACAACCTCGAAGCCGTTGCACTGAAGCACGACACCGACGATGTTCTTGCCAATATCGTGGACGTCGCCCTTGACCGTCGCCATCACGACGCGGCCCTTGCCCTTGGCCCCGGGTTCCTTCGCCGCCTCGATATAGGGAAGCAGGTGGGCGACCGCCTTCTTCATCACGCGCGCGGACTTCACGACCTGTGGCAGGAACATCTTGCCAGAGCCGAACAGGTCGCCGACGACGTTCATGCCGTCCATCAGCGGGCCTTCGATCACCTCGATCGGGCGATCCATCGCCTGGCGCATCTCCTCGGTATCCTCGACGACATAGGCGTCGATACCCTTGACGAGGGCGTATTCCAGCCGCTTGCGCACCTCGAAACCGCGCCATTCCTGCGCCGCCTTTTCCGCCACCGCATCGGTGCCGCGAAAGCGTTCGGCGAGCGCCACCAGCCGCTCGCCCGCCTGGGGGTCGCGGTTGAGGATGACGTCTTCGCACGCGGTGCGCAGTTCGGGGTCAATCGCGTCATAGACGTCGAGTTGGCCGGCATTGACGATGCCCATGTCCATGCCCGCGGGGATCGCGTGATAGAGGAACACGCTGTGCATGGCCCGACGCACCGGCTCGTTCCCGCGGAAGCTGAACGAGAGGTTGGAGAGCCCGCCCGAGATATGGACGTGCGGGCAACGCGCCTTGATCTCACGGCATGCCTCGATGAAGTCGACGGCGTAGTTGTCGTGCTCCTCGATCCCCGTCGCCACGGCGAAGACGTTGGGGTCGAAGATGATATCCTCGGGCGGGAAGCCAATGCCGGTGAGGAGCTTGTAGGCGCGCTCGCAGATCTCGACCTTGCGGTCCTTCGTATCCGCCTGTCCCACCTCGTCGAACGCCATGACGACGACCGCGGCGCCGTAGGCCATGCACTTGCGCGCCTGGGCGAGGAACTGCGCCTCGCCCTCCTTCATGCTGATCGAATTGACGATCGGCTTGCCGCTGACGCACTTCAGCCCTGCCTCGATCACGTCCCACTTGGACGAATCGACCATCACCGGCACGCGGGCGATATCCGGCTCGGCCTGGATGAGCTTGAGGAAGGTCGTCATGGCGTGGTGCGCGTCGAGCAGCCCCTCGTCCATGTTGACGTCGATGACCTGCGCGCCCGCCTCCACCTGCTCGCGCGCGACCTCGACCGCGGCGGTGTAGTCGCCGGCCATGACGAGCTTCTTGAACTTGGCCGAGCCGGTGACGTTCGTGCGCTCGCCGACATTGACGAAGATGGGGGTGGGGTTGGTCATCATAACCTCGTCATCCCAAGCGAAGGCTGGGATCGGGTGCCGCGGGGGCGAAAATTGAAACGGAGCGACCCCAGCTGTCGCTGGGGTGACGGCTAGATCACGCCGCCATCGTGAACGGCTCGAGCCCGGCCAGCCGCGTCTGCACCGGGACGCCGGGCAGCGGGCGCGGCGGCAGGTCGGCCACCGCCTCGGCGATCGCCTGGATATGCGCGGGCGTCGATCCACAGCAGCCGCCGAGGATGTTGACCTGTCCATGCTCGGCCCAGTCGCGCACGAGGCCGGCGGTCGTCACCGGCGCTTCGTCATAGGCGCCCAGTTCGTTGGGCAGCCCGGCATTGGGATAGACCATGACCAGCGTGTCGCAGAGCTTCGACAAGACCGCGACGTGCGGGCGAAGCTGCTCGGCCCCGAACGAGCAGTTGAGCCCGATCGTCACCGGCCGCGCATGGCGGACCGCGTGCCAGAATGCCTCGACGGTATGGCCCGACAGATTGCGGCCGCTGAGGTCGGTCAGCGTCATCGACAGCATGATCGGCACCTCGCGCCCCAGCGCCTCCCCCGCCTCGATCACCGCCATCACGCCCGCCTTGGCATTGAGCGTATCGAACACCGTCTCGATCAGGATGAAGTCGCAGCCACCCTCGACCAGCGCGTCGACCTGCTCGCGGTACACGTCCTTCAGATAGTCGAAGTCGATCTCGCGAAAGCCGGGATCGTTGACGTCCGGGCTCAGCGACAGCGTCTTGTTGGTCGGCCCGATCGCGCCCGCGACGAAGCGGGGGCGGCCATCCTTCGCCTCGAACGCATCGGCACATTCGCGCGCGATCCGGGCGGAGGCGACGTTGATCTCGCGCACCAGCGCTTCCGCGCCGTAATCGGCCTGGCTGATGCGGTTGGCCGAGAAGGTGTTGGTCGAGACGATGTCCGACCCGGCCTTCAGATAGCTTTCGGTGATGATCCGTGGCACCTCCGGCTTGGTCAGCGCGAGGATGTCGTTGTTGCCCTTCTGGTCGTGGGACAGGCCCAGGTCGCCGGCATAGTCCGCTTCCGCCAGCTTCCAGTTCTGGATCTCCGTCCCGAACGCGCCATCGGTCATCAGGATGCGCTTGGCGGCCTCAGTGAACAGGCGGTCGCGGGCGGTGATCATCGTCGGTTCCTTCACGCCGCAGCCAGCGCCGCCTCTGCCTTGGGCCGCAGCCCCAGCATGTGGCAGATCGCGTAGCTCAGCTCGGCGCGGTTGAGCGTGTAGAAGTGGAAGTGGCGCACCCCGCCCGCATAGAGCCGGCGGCACAGCTCGCCCGCGATCGTCGCGGCGACGAGCTGGCGCGCGGCCGGATGCGCGTCGAGGCCGTCGAACAGCCGGCCCATCCAGTCGGGGATCGCCGCGCCGCACATGCCAGCGAACTTCTGCGTCTGCGCATAGTTCGAGACGGGCAGGATGCCGGGCACGATCTCCGCCCCGATCCCCGCCGCCGCCGCCGCGTCACGGAAACGGAAGAAGGTTTCGGGCTCGAAGAAGAACTGCGTCAGCGCGCGGGTGGCGCCGGCGTCGAGCTTGCGCTTCAGATTGTCGATGTCCGACGACGCGCTCGTCGCCTCGGGATGCGCCTCCGGATAGGCGGCGACCGAAATCTCGAACGGGTGCAGCCGCTTCAGGCCCGCAACCAGCTCGGCGGCGCTGGCATAGCCGTCGGGGTGCGGCACGAACTTCCCGCCCATCGTCGGCGGATCGCCGCGCAGCGCGACGATGTGGCGGACGCCCGCCGCCCAATATTCGCGTGCCACGGCGTCGACTTCCTCGCGCCTCGCCTCGACACAGGTGAGGTGCGCGGCGGCGGGCACGCTCGTCTCGCGCGCGATGCGGGCGACGGTCGCGTGGGTGCGGTCGCGGGTGGTGCCGCCCGCGCCATAGGTCACACTGACGAAGCGGGGCCCGAGCGGAGCGAGCGTCTGCACCGCCTCCCACATCGCCGCTTCCATCTTCTCGGTCTTGGGCGGGAAGAACTCGAACGACACGTCGGCGTCGCCGCCCACATCGGCGAACAGCGGGCCGTCGAGCGCGCGGCGCGCTTCCTCTAGCTGTCCAACGGAAAGCGTCATGCCGCCTTGACCTCCAATTTGGCGTCGCCCGTGCGGCGCGCCAGCCATAGTTTCACGGTGAGTTCGCCGCCGCCCAGTGTCTCGGTGCGGACGGGGGCAAGGCAAGCGCCGGCGAACCAGCCGAGCATCTGCTCGTCCGAAAAGCCGAGCCGGGCGTGATTGTCGCGGGTGCGCAACTCCTCGCGCTCGTGGGGCGCGAAGTCGGCGATCAGCAGCCGTCCGCCCCGCCCCAGTACGCGCGCCGCCTCCGCGATCGCGGCCCCCGGCTGCTGCGCGAAGTGTAGCACGTGGTGCAGGATCGCGACGTCCGCCGCCCCGTCGGCCAGCGGCAGCGCGTAGAGGTCCGCCTGACGCAGTTCGGCACGGGCAAGCCCCTGTTCGGCGAGCTTCGCGCGGGCCAGCCGCAGCATTTCGGAGGAGCGATCGATGCCGAGCGCGCGCTCCGCCTGCGGCGCGAACAGCTCGAGCATCCGGCCGGTGCCGGTGCCGATGTCGATGAGCTGGCCGATCTCGCCGGTACCGAGGATCGCGGCCATCGCCGCCTCGACCTCGCTGTCCGCGACGTGCAGGCTGCGGATCGCGTCCCACGAGCCGGCATTCGCCTCGAACCATTCCGCCGCCGCCGACGCACGGTCAGCGCGGACGGCGGCGAGGCGCGCGGTGTCGGCGACCGCCCAATGGTCGCTGCCCGACGCTTCCCAGACGGCATCGACCGCCGCGAGCAAGTCAGGCATCGCCGCCCCCTCGCCCATCGCGACGAACACCCAACTGCCCTCCTTGCGGCGGCGGGCGAGGCCGGCATCGCACAGGATCTTCACATGCCGGCTGACGCGCGGCTGGCTCTGCCCCAGTACCTGCGCCAGTTCGCCGACCGACAGCTCCATCGCGCGTAGCAAGGCGATGATCCGAAGCCGGGTCGGATCGGCGAGCGCTTGAAAGATTTCGACAGCACCGGGCATGGGATGAACATATAAAGATATCTTTATATGGGGTCAATCTTGAAGATGGGTCCGGGTACGAATGCACGGGGGCGGAACGAACGGGCGGCATCGTGCGTCGTGCTCGCCAGCAATCATGACCTAAGAGGGAAGTCCCATGAAGAAGACCGTGCTGATCCTCCCCGCCCTTGCCGGCCTCGCGCTCGCCGCGTGCAGCGAGAACGCCCAGCAGCAGACGGGCGAGGCCGCCGGTGCCGTCGCCGCTGACGTGAACTCGACCGTGGGCGAGGCCGCGCGCGACGTGAAGGACGCGACGAAGGACGCGTTCGGCGAGGCCGAGAAGGCAGCCGACCGCGCTGGCGACAAGATCGAGAACGCCGCCGACCGTACGGGCGCTGCGGTCGAGCGCGGCGCGGCCAAGGCCGATGCCGCCGCCGACAACGCCAAGCGTGAGGCCGGCCAGAGCCTCGAGGCGGCCGGCAAGGACATGCAGCGCTGATCCACGCCGATCGATGCCGTTGACGGGGCCGCGCCGCGCCTTAAGGCTGGCGCGGCCCTTTTCATGTTCGAAGGCCCGTTCATGCGCACGATCCTCGCCGTCCTCCCTATCCTCGCTCTTGCCGCCTGCGGGGCGGGCGACAACGATCCGGGCCCGGGCAGCGTGACGCAGAGCGAGGCGCGCGAACTGAACGAGGCGGCCGAGATGCTCGACGTCAACGCGGTGTCGGCAGACGCGCTCAACGACACCGGGAACACGCAATGACCGATCTTCGCCGTATCGGCGCGACCGACCTCGAAACCCCGCCGATGGTCCTCGGCGGCAACGTCTTCGGCTGGACCGCGGACGAGACGACGAGCCATGCCATCCTCGACCGCTTTATCGGCGCTGGCGGCACGATGATCGACACCGCCGACGTCTATTCGGCCTGGGTCGAGGGGCATCAGGGCGGCGAGAGCGAAGCGGTGATCGGTCGCTGGCTGAAGGCATCGGGCCACCGCGGCGACGTGTCGATCGCCACCAAGGTCGGAATGCTGCCCGGAGAAGGCGGCAAGGGCCTGGCGCCCGATCGAATCGCCGCCGCCTGCGACGCGTCCCTCCAGCGGCTGGGCGTCGAGACGATCGACCTCTACTACGCGCATTGCGACGACGACAGCGTGCCCCAAGCCGAGTTGCTGGGCGCGTTCCAGCGGCTGATCGAGGCGGGCAAGGTGCGCCACATCGCCGCCTCCAACTTCCACGCGATGCGGCTGAAGGCGGCGCTGGATCTCGCGACCGAGCAGGGCCTGCCGCATTTCCGCGCGCTCCAACCCGAATACAACCTCGTCAGCCGCCGCAAGTTCGAGGGCGAGTTGCAGGACCTGTGCGTCACCCACAATCTGGGCGTGCTCCCCTATTTCGGGCTCGCGGCGGGGTTCCTGACGGGCAAGTACCGCACTGCCGACGACCTGAAGAAAAGCGTGCGCGGCGCGAACATGGCCAAGCTGCTCGAGGGCAAGGGCGCGGCGATGCTGGCGGCGATGGACGAAGTCGTCGGACAGACTGGCGCCACCCACGCGCAGGTCGCGCTGGCGTGGCTCACGGCGCAGCCGGGCGTTACCGCGCCGATCGCCAGCGCCACCGGGATCGAGCAGCTGGACGAGCTGATCGGCGCCTGGACGCTTCATCTTGATGACGATCAATTACGCATGTTGGATGACGCAGGTAATTGAGAAATATGGGAACTTTCGTCGGGGTTCGATCCTTCAGGCGGCGTGACTGAAAGCGATACCCCGCCCGACCTCGCCGAGGCGTTCCGGACCATGATCCTCGAAAAGTCGTTTCCCTGCGTCGGCGCGAAGTCGGCGCTGGGACGCGGCACGTTGGACCTGCTCACCGCGCGCTCGATCCGCAGCGCGTGGGACGACCTCGCCATCCATGAGGCGCTGATGCGCTTTGCCTGGGACTATAAACAGGAGCCGGGCCTGTTCCGCAGCTTCGCCGTGCTGTTCGAAGAGGCCGACGAGCTCGACGAAGCGGGGTTCGAGGCGGCGATGTGGGCGCGGCTGCAATCGCTGTCCGACAAGGACGCATGGCGCGGCCAGCCAGCAGACCCACGCGTCAGCAGCGACCCCGCCGACCCGCATTTCGGGTTGAGCTTCGGCGGCGAGGCCTTTTTCGTCGTCGGCCTGCATCCGAACGCGAGCCGCCCCGCCCGCCGGTTCGAGCGCCCCGCCCTTGTCTTCAATCTGCACGACCAGTTCGAGACGCTGCGCGAACAGAACCGCTACGAGCAGCTTCGCGCCTCGATCATCGCGCGCGACGTGGCGCTGGCGGGCAGCGTCAACCCGATGCTGTCGCGCCACGGCGAAACGTCGGAGGCGCGGCAATATAGCGGCCGCGCCGTGGGTGCCGACTGGCAATGCCCGTTTTCCCGCAAACCCGGCGGCAATGCCGGGTTGGAGATTCTGTCATGAACGGCCGCATCGAACCGCGCAGCGGCACCGCATTCGAGCTGAACGCGGGCGACGAACTGGTCGTCATCGATCCGATGGGCGGCCAGGTCGCCGACCTGCTCGCCGCGTCCCGCCGCGACGTGCGTGAGATGCTGTCGTCGGGCCGAACGCTCGACTATGCGGAACGCATCTACCTGACGACCGGCGACAGGCTCTATTCGAACCGCTCGAACGTGATGCTCGAGATCGTCCACGACGATGTCGGCCGCCACGATTTCCTCCTGACGCCGTGTAGCGAGGCGACGTTCCGTCTGTGTTACGAGAACGAGCCACCGCATCGGGGGTGCCACGGCAACCTTGCCGCCGCGCTGGCGCCCTACGGGATCGAGGACGACGCGATCCCCGTCGCGTTCAACTGCTTCATGAACGTGCCTGTCGATGGCGAGACCGGCCGATTCAAGGTGCTGCCGCCGCTCAGCAAGGCGGGGGACACGATCCGCTTCCGCGCGGCAATGGACGTTATCATCGGCCTCACCGCCTGTTCCGCCCCGGCGAGCAACGGCGGCAGCTTCAAGCCGATCGACTGGAGGATCGTGCGACACATTGCGACATAACCGATAATCATTCGCAACAAGCTTGACAGTGAGAGTGACTCGCAATAGCCCGGCCTTACACAAGATAAGGGGTCCGGGGTGTCCAACACGTTTCTCGCGCTGTCGTGCGTCGGCTTTCTGGCGACGGCGCCCGCCTATGCCGCGGATGAAGACAAGGCGCCGGTAAGCGATCAGTCGCGCCCGGCGGACCGCGACATCGTCGTCACCGGCCAGAAGATTGGCGCGCCCAGGGAAGTCGAAAGCCCCAAGGCGACCTCGGCGATCATCGACACGCCGCAGACGATCACCGTCGTCAGCGAACAGACGATCCGCAAGCAGAACCTCCAGACGCTACGCGACGTGCTCCAGACGATCCCCGGCATCACCTTCGGCGCGGGCGAGGGCGGCGGCGGCTATGGAGACAGCATCAACCTGCGCGGCTATTCGGCGAACAACGACGTCACCATCGACGGCGTCCGCGACAGCGCGCAGTACAGCCGCACCGACCCGTTCAATTTGCAGCAGATCGAGGTCTATAACGGCGCCAACAGCGTCTTCAACGGATCGGGCAGCGTCGGCGGCACGATCAACCTCGTCTCCAAGGTGCCGGGCACCGAGACGCTGACGATCGCACAAGGGTCAGTCGGCACCGACAATTACTATCGCGGGTCGATCGACAGCAACGTCCGCGTCGACGATTTCACCGCGGTTCGCCTGAACGCGATGGTCCATCGCAACGAAGTGCCGGGCCGCGATGTCGAGCGTTTCAAGCGCTGGGGCGTCGCGCCGTCCGTCACCTTCGGCATCGGCGGCCCGACCAGCCTGACGCTCGCCTATGTGCATCAGGAGGATCGCAACACGCCGATCTACGGCGTCCCGTTCGTGCGCAACGGTGTGACGGACGGTGTACTGCCCGGTGTCGACCGCAGCGACTACTTCGGCATCGCCAATCTCGACCGACAGGACGTGACGGTGGATCGCCTGACCGCGACCTTTGCGCATCGGCTGGGCGGCGGCTTCGGCGTCCGCAACCTGACCCGCTGGCAGCGCGTCGAACAGTCGAGCGTCACCTCCGCGCCGCAGGGGACCTTCTGCCTCGCCCCCACCGGGCGTCAGCCGACAACCGCGCGCGTCGGGGACACGGTGGGTGCGGCGTGCCCGGCCAACGTGCCGCCCGGCTTCTACCTTCCCTCCGGCCCGCGCGGGCTGGTCCGCGATCAGGTCAACAACCTTCTCTACAACCAGACCGACCTGCGCCACGAAGCCGGCGCGAAGGGGGCCATGCGCAACGTCCTCAACGTCGGCGTCGCCGCGATCTGGGAAGGATATCGCCTGTCGCAGGGGTCGCTGCTGCGTAACCCGGACGGCAGCGTCGTGACCCCGCCGCTGATCGAGATCGCCAACCCGCAGACCGACTGGACCGGCCCGGTCAACTATACGCTGACCGCCCAGTCGCGCAGCGAGACGTCGGGCATCGCGGTTTACGCGTTCGACACGCTGGAGCTCGGGCCGATGTTCGAACTCAACGGCGGTGTCCGGTTCGAGCATCAGCGCGCGACCTTCCGCAACATCCCCCTCGCCTTCGTGCCGCCGGGCACGACCGCGCTGACCCCGCTTCAGCAACTGCCGCAGACGAGCCGCGAGGATCTGTTCTCCTGGCGCGTGGGCGCGGTGTTCCATCCGGTCAAGGACGTGAGCCTCTATGCCGGCTACGGCAACGCCAAGACGCCGTCGTCGGCGACCGTCCGCCTCGGCTGCGGCGTGCCGACCGTCGCGGGGGGTGCGGATCCGTGCGCCGTCGCGCCCGAAACCGCGAAGAATTTCGAGGCGGGCGTGAAGGCGGGGCTCTGGAACAACACGCTCCAATTTACCGCCGCCGTGTTCCGCAACGAGCGGACGAACTTCCGCGTCCCCTCCAACGACCCGGCGCTACCCGCGGGGCTGCAGGTGCTCGACGGGCGCAGCCGCGTCGACGGCATCGCGCTCGGCCTGTCGGGCAACATCACCCCCGCCTGGACGGTGTTCGCCAACTACACCTATCTCGACGGCAAGGTGCTGCAGAGCATTTCCGACCGCGATCTGGCCGCCGGGATCGCCGACCCGCAAAAGGACAGCCGCCTCATCCAGACGCCCGACCATTCGGGCAGCCTGTTTACCACCTACAAGCTGCCGTTCGGGCTCGAGATCGGATACGGCCTTACCTATCAGGGCAGCTTCACGACCAACGCGCCGATCGCCGCCAACCGGGCGCAGTACCGGGCGGACGATTACGTGATCCACCGCGCGTTCGCCGCCTACACGCTCGCCGATCGCTGGACGCTGCAACTCAACGTGCAGAACTTCACCGACGAGCAATATCTGACCGGCGTGCGCAACAACCTGAACACGACCGCGGGACAGGCGACGACGGGCATCGTCACCGGTGGCTGGGCGCAGCCCGGCGACCGGCGCCAGGCGACGCTGAGCCTGTTCTACAGCTTCTGATCGCGATAGGCGTTCGCAAATGCTCCTCGCGATCCCCGACCTCATCGACGTCCCCACCCTCGCCCGCGTCCGCGCGCTAGTGGAGGGGGGCGCGTGGATCGACGGCAACTCGACGTCGGGGCCGCAGGCAGCGCTCGCCAAGCGCAACGAGCAACTGGCGGAGGACCATGTGGCGGGCATCGAGGCGGGGCGGATCGTCCTCGACTGCCTCGGCCGCTCGCCTTTGTTCGTCGCCGCGGCGCTGCCGCTCAAGGTCTTCCCGCCGCTGTTCAACCGCTATGCCGGCGGGCAGGCGTTCGACGCCCATGTCGACAATGCCGTGCGGCTGAAGCGCGGCAGCGACTTTCGCCTGCGCAGCGACCTGTCGATGACGGTCTTCCTGACCGATCCGGCCGACTATGACGGCGGCGAACTGGTGGTCGAGGATTTGTTCGGCGAGCAGCGGGTGAAGCTCGGCGCGGGCGACGCCGTGCTCTACCCCGCTTCCAGCCTTCACCGGGTCGAGCCGGTGACGCGCGGCACGCGCCTCGCCTCGTTCCTGTGGGTCCAGTCGATGGTCCGTGACGATGGCGAGCGGCGCATCCTGTTCGACCTCGACCGCGCGATCCAGAGGGTGGCGAGCGAGAAGGGACAGGGCGACCGCGCCGTTGTCGAGCTGACCGGCGTCTATCACAACCTCCTTCGCCGCTGGGCCGACGCATGAACGCCGAAACCCCCGTCCGCGCCGCGCCGCGTAAGAACCTGCGCAGCTTCTGGATGCGCCAGTTCGTCACCTGGCACTGGATCAGCGCCGCGATCAGCCTCGCCGCGATGCTGCTCTTCGCGGTGACGGGCATCACGCTCAACCACGCCGCGACGATCTCCGCCGAACCGAAGGTGACGCAGCGCACCGGCCAGCTACCCGCCCCCCTCGTCCGCCGGCTAACCGGCAGCGGGGCGGAGCCGCTCGCGCCCGTCGTCGCCGACGCGGTCGAGAACGCCGTCGGCCTCGACGCCCGCGGCAAGCCCGGCGAAAGGTCGGATGGCGAGGTCTATGTCGCGCTCCCCCGCCCCGGCGGTGACGCTTGGGTCAGCATTGACCGGACGACCGGCGCGATTCAGGCGGAGGTGATCGATCGCGGCTGGATCGCCTGGGCCAACGACCTGCACAAGGGGCGCAATTCGGGCGCCGCGTGGTTCTGGTTCATCGACGTGTTTGCGGTCGCCAGCGTCGTCTTCTCGATCACCGGGTTGCTGCTCCTCTATATGCACGCCCGTCGTCGCCCCTCGACCTGGCCGATCGTCGCGGCGGGGCTAATTCTCCCGCTGATCCTCGCCATCTTCTTCATCCATTGACCGGAGCCCCTATGCGCCTTTCTTCGCTCGTCCTGCTCGGCGGCGCCTTTGCCGCGCCGGCGGTGGCCGGTTCGGTGACGATCACCATCCCGCGCCTCAACGTCGCCGAATATCACCGGCCCTATGTGGCAGTCTGGGTGGAGCCCGCCGCTGGCGGCCCCGCGCGCACGATCGCCATCTGGTACGACGTGAAGAAGGCGGGAGCCGAGCCGGGCACCAAGTGGCTCTCCGAGCTGCGCGCCTGGTGGCGAAAGGGCGGCCGGTCGATGAAGATGCCCGCCAGCGGCATCAGCGGCGCGACCCGCGCGCCGGGCAGCCACACAATCCCGCTCCCCGCCGACCTCAAGCCCGGTGACTATGTCCTCAATGTAGAGGCGGCGCGAGAGACCGGCGGGCGCGAGCTCGTCCGCGTGCCGCTGTCCGTACCCGTGAAGCCCGCGCGCGCCGCGGGCAGCCACGAACTTGGCGCCGTCACCCTTTCCGCCCGTTGAGGACCCAAGCGATGAACAAGCGCACCCTCCGCCTGCTCGCCGCCGCCGCGCTCGCCTCGATCCCGGTCGGCGTGTCCGCGCACCGGCTGTGGTTCCTGCCCTCGGGCACCATCTTTTCGGGCACCGACAGCTGGGTCACGGTCGACATGGCCGCATCGAACGACCTGTTCTACGCCGACCACCAGCCCGGCCGGCTGGAGGGCGTCAAGGTCTGGCGCCCCGATGGGAGCGAGGGGCGGATGCAGAACGGCTCGACCGGCCGCTATCGCTCGGTGTTCGACGTTCAGCTCGATGCGCCAGGCACATGGAAGATCGGCATGGTGCAGGACGGCTTGATGGGCAGCTTCAAGGTGGGCGGCGTCGAGAAGCGCATCGGCGGCCGGCCGCAGATGGGGCCGGACGGCAAGCGTCTGCCCCCGCTGACCGCCGCCGACATTCCCGCCGACGCGACCGAGGTCAAGCTGACCGAGGTTTCGAGCCGCAACGAGATCTACGTGACCGCGGGCGAACCGACGACGACGGTGCTGAAACCCGCGGGCAAGGGGCTGGAGGCCGACTGGCAGACGCATCCCGACGAACTCGTCGCGGGCGAGCCGGCGCGCGTCCGATTCCTGATCGACGGCAAGCCCGCCGCAAACCTCAAGGTGACGCTCGTCCCCGGCGGCAAGCGGTATCGCGATGCCGAGGGCGCGCGCGACCTGACGACGGGCGCGGACGGCATCGTCGCGCTCGATTGGCCGGCGGCGGGCATGTATTGGCTCAACGCGGTCGCCGAGGATGCAAAGACGACGCAGCCGCGCGCGACGGGGCGGCGGATGAGCTATACCTCGACCGTCGAGGTGATGACGCCCTGAAGACCCCAATAACGCCGCCGCGCATCGCGCTGCCGCCGCGGATCGACCCGGACGCGCTGGCGGACCACGCCCCCGATGCGCCGGTCGTCACACTGGCGGGCGAGACGATGGGGACGACGTGGCGCGTGCTCTATGCCGCGCGCCAAGACGCGTCCGGCGAGGTGCGGGCCGCGATCGAGGCGCGCCTGGCCGAGCTGGTGGGGGCGCTCAGCCATTGGGAACCCACCTCCGCGCTCTGCCGCTTCAACCGGACGGCCGGCGAGTGGGTGACGCTGCCCCGCGACTTCGCCCGCGTCGTCGATGCCGGGCTGCATCTGGCACGGCTGAGCGGCGGCGCGTTCGATCCGGCGATCGGCGCGCTGGTCGACCTGTGGGGGTTCGGCCCGCCCGGCCCGAGGCCGCTGCCGGACAAGGCGGCGATCGAGGCGGCACGCGCAGTCTCGGGCTGGCAGCGGCTCGACTGGGATCGCGAGAGCCGTCGGCTGCGTCAGCCGGGCGGGGTGCGGCTCGACCTGTCGGGGATCGCAAAGGGCTATGCCGCCGACGAGCTCGCTGACCTTCTTGGGCGCATGGGCATCGGCCATTGCCTGGTCGAGGTGGGCGGCGAACTCGTCGGGCGCGGCATCCGGCCTGATGGCGAGCCGTGGTGGGTCGATCTGGAGGCGCCGCCCGGCCCGACGCTGCCGCCGCTTCGGATCGCCCTGCACCAGATGGGCGTCGCGACGAGCGGCGATTACGTCCGCGGTGGCCACTCGATCGACCCGCGCACCGGCCGTGCGCCGGACAACCGTGTTGTCAGTGTCAGCGTCGTCGCGAAAACCGCGATGGCCGCGGACGCGCTCGCCACCGCGATCGCGATCGCGTGGCCTGACCTGGCGGCGCTCGAACCGCTCCGGCCCGCCGCGCGGATCGTGACGCAGTCGGGAGAGGTGCTCACCGCCCCGCTACAGACGATGATCGACGACTGACGCCTATTCAGCCGCCGCCTTCTCCACGTCGCCGGGACCGTAGACGAGATCGAGATAGTAGCCCGCGAGCATATAGTGCGCCTTTACCACCGCGGGGTGTTCGGCGCGCTGCGCCTGAAGCAGTTCCTGTTCGGCACGGCGGTAAAGATATTCGGCATCGGTCACGGTCTGCTCGTCGGTCATTGTCGCTGTTCTTACACCCGGAAAAAAGCCCGGCTCTCCATGGACATAGAACGCAGCAGCGCTCCCACGGTGCCATCGCCCGCGCATTTCATTTTGTGTCCGGGTTGCGCGGTGATTGGAGCGATCGGTATGCATCGAGCGAAGTAGCAAAGCCGCGCGATCGAAGGACGAGTATGCCCGAACCGCATGATCTGAACCAGGTTGCGCTCGCGCACTGGATCGACGCCGCCTGCCCCGCCCTGGGGCAGGTCACGGGGATCGAGAAGTTCGCCGGCGGCCAGTCCAACCCGACCTATCGCGTACGCACGACCAGCGGCGACGTGGTGCTGCGCCGCAAGCCCTTCGGCCCGCTTCTCCCCTCCGCCCACGCGGTCGATCGCGAATACCGGCTGCTGAGCGCGCTCCACCCCACCGGCTTTCCCGTCCCGCGCCCGATCGCGCTGTGCGAGGACGAGGGGGTGATCGGCGCGGTCTTCTATCTGATGGAGATGGTCGAGGGCCGAACCTTCTGGAACGGCGCGCTGCCCGAATTGCCCGTCGAGGCGCGACGACCGCATTACCTTTCGATGATCGACACGATGGCGGCGCTCCACTCGCTCGACCCCGCCGCGATCGGCCTTTCCGACTTTGCGCCGCCCGGCAACTATATCGAGCGACAGGTCGCGCGCTGGACCCGCCAGTACCGCGCTGCGCAGACCGACGACGTGGCGGAGGTCGAGCGGCTGATCGACTGGCTGCCGCAGACGCTGCCCGCGCAGGACCGTGTGTCGGTGATCCACGGCGATTATCGCATCGACAACCTGATCTACGGCGATGACGGCCGCGTGCGCGCGGTGCTCGACTGGGAACTGGCGACGCTGGGCGACCCGGTCGCCGACTTCGCCTATCTGGCGATGAACTGGGCGATGCCGCAGGACGGGCGATCGGGTCTGGCCGGCCTTGACCTTGCGGCACAGGGCATTCCGACGATGGACGAGGCGACGGCGCGCTATTGTGCGGCGACCGGCCGCGACGGGCTGCCCAACCTCAACTGGTACTTCGCCTACAACCTCTTCCGCCTGGTCGGCATCGTCCAGGGAATCAAGAAGCGCGTGATCGACGGCAACGCCTCGAACGCCGGCGCGGCGGCGATGGCCGAGCGCGTCGTGCCGCTCGCAAAAGCGGCCTGGGCGCAGGCGAAACTCGCGGGCGCGGCCTAGTTCTTGGTGGGCGTCGCGGTCGGGGTCGGCGCCACCGACTGCTGTGCTGTCGCGGTGACCGGCGGGCCCTTGGCGATCGCGGCGGCGAGCAGCGTCGCCTCGCCGCACGGCTTCGTGCCGCACAGCGTCTTGATCTTGGCGAGGTTCTCGCGCGCCTTCGACACCGCGCCCTTGTCGATCAGCGCCTGCCCCTGCCCCGCCAGCGCGGCGGCGTCGTTGGGTTCGATCGTCAGCGCCTCGCGATAGAAGCGGATCGACTTGCCGGGCAGGTCCTGTTGCCGCGCGACTTCGGCCAGCAGGATGAACGCCTGACGATTGCGCGGATCGACGACGGTCGCGCTTTCGAGCAGGTCGTTGGCGCCCGTCAGGTTGCCCGCCGCGCGCGCTGCCTTCGCCTTTTCCACCAGCGCCATCGACCTGGGGTCGATCTGGTCGTCGGGGCGCTGGCCGTGCAGCGAGGTCGAGATGCTGACCGCTGCCAGGGCAAGGGCGACCGAAACGCTGGTGAACCGCATGATGCTCTCCGAAACCACGCTCACAGGGCTATCACGGCTTGGTGAGGGCCGCGACAAAAAAGCCGTCGGTCCGATGATGGGCGGGATCGAGCCGGATTCCAAGGCCGTGGGGCGTTCCGAACGGCACCTCGACCGGCGCGTTCGTCCAGCCGGGATGGCGCTGGACGAACGCCGCGGCCTGATCGCGGCCCTCGGCATCGAGCAGCGAGCAGACGACGTGGATCAGCCGACCGCCCGGCCGCACGAGGTCGGCAGCGATGTCGAGCAGGCGGGCCTGCGTGTCGGTCAGCCGCGCCAGCCGCTCGGGCGTCAGCCGCCAGCGCGCCTCCGGGTTGCGCCGCCATGTGCCCGTCCCCGAACAGGGCGCGTCGACCAGCACGACGTCGGCGGTACCGCGCCAATCCTCCAGTGCGGCGGCCTCGCGGTTCGGATCAAGCAGCCGCGTCTCCGCGATCGTCACCCCCGCCCGCTCGGCCCGCGGCGGCAGCCGCTGAAGCCGCGCGCGGTCGGTGTCGGCGGCGAGGATTGTCCCGTCGTTGCCCATCGCTGCGGCGAGCGCGAGCGTCTTTCCTCCCGCCCCCGCGCACAGGTCGACGACGCGGTCGCCGGGCTTCGCGCCGCACGCGATCGCGACGATCTGGCTGCCCGCGTCCTGCACCTCGATCGCGCCCGTCTCGTATTCCGGCAGCCGCTCGACCTGCGTGTCGGGCGACAGGCGAAGCGCATCGGGCAAGCCGTCAATCGGTTCGGCGCCCTCGATCACGACCTCCGCCACGCGCAGCCGGTTGATGCGGATATCGAGTGGTGCGCGGTCGAGCAGTGCCGCCTGTGCGCTCTGATCGAGGCCGGACTTAACCAGCGCGTCGGCCAGCCAAGCAGGCACCGCGCCCGCAACCGCGGCCTGCTCGTTCGCGCCGATCGGCGGCGGGCCATAGCCCGACCCGTCGAACGCCGCCGCGACGCCCGGATCGACCTCGGCCACCGCCAGCATCGCCGCCCGGCCGCTTGCCGGCACCTCGCCGCAGCGGCGGATCGCGGCATAGACGAGCTCGCGGATCGCGCGCCGGTCCTTCGACCCGGCAAAGCGGTGCCCCGCGAACCAGCGCGCCAGGATCGTGTCCGCCGCCGCGCCGCCGCTTCTCGCCGCGCCGATGACGAGGTCGAGGATCTCGATCGCGGACTGTACCCGCGCGCCCGGTGTCATTCGCCGCGTTCCCGTTGTTGCTCAGCCGCCAGCTTCGCGCGCGTCACATGCCATTTGCGCCGCAGCCAGCGGATGCGCAGGAAGATGTAGAGGCCGGTGATCGCGACGATCAGCAGCACCTTCTGCTGGTCGGTCACGCCGCCGCCCCCGTCCGGCCCTCAGCGCGTTGGATAGTTCGGTGCCTCACGCGTGATCGTCACGTCGTGGACATGGCTTTCGCGCAGGCCCGCGCCGGTGATTCGCACGAACCGCGCTCGCTCGCGCAGGTCTTTGAGCGTCTTGCTGCCGGTATAGCCCATCGCCGCCTTCACCCCGCCGACTAGCTGGTGGATCACGTCGCGCGCCGGGCCCTTGAACGGCACCTGTCCCTCGATCCCCTCGGGGACGAGCTTCATCTGGTCCTTGATATCCTGCTGGAAATAGCGGTCGGCCGAACCGCGCGCCATCGCGCCGACACTGCCCATGCCGCGGTACGACTTGTACGCGCGGCCCTGGTACAGGAACGTCTCGCCCGGCGCTTCCTCGGTGCCCGCGAGCAGCGAACCGATCATCACCGCCGACGCGCCCGCCGCCAGCGCCTTGGCCACATCGCCCGACGTGCGGATGCCGCCGTCGGCGATCACGGGCACGCCCGCCTTCGCCCCCTCGCGCGCGGCGTCCATGACCGCGGTCAGCTGCGGCACGCCGACGCCGGCGACGACGCGCGTGGTACAGATCGAGCCGGGGCCGATGCCGACCTTGATCCCGTCCGCGCCCGCGTCGATCAGTGCCTTGGTCGCCTCGGCCGTCGCGACGTTGCCGGCGATGACCTGCACCGAGTTGGACAGCTTCTTCACCCGCTCGACCGCGCGCGCCACGTCGCGGTTGTGGCCGTGGGCGGTGTCGATGACGATCAGGTCGCATTCGGCATCGACCAGCGCCGCGGTGCGGTCGAAGCCCTTGTCGCCGACCGTCGTCGCCGCCGCCACGCACAGGCGGCCGGCGGCGTCCTTCGTCGCCTCGGGATAGAGGACCGCCTTCTCGATATCCTTCACCGTGATGAGGCCGACACACGCATAAGCGTCGTCGACGACCAGCAGCTTCTCGATCCGGCGCTGGTGGAGCAGGCGGCGCGCCTCCTCCTGCGTCACGCCGGTCTTCACGGTGGCGAGGTTGTCGCGCGTCATCAGCTCGGACACGGGCTGGTCCGGGTTCTCGGCGAAGCGAACGTCGCGGTTTGTCAGGATTCCGACGAGCTTGCCCGACGCCTCGACCACCGGGATGCCGCTGATCCTGTGCCGCTGCATCAGCGCCTGCGCTTCCTTGAGCGGCGCGTCGGGACGGATCGTGATCGGGTTAACGACCATACCGCTCTCGAACCTTTTGACCTGGCGCACCGCGGCCACCTGTTCCTCGACCGACAGGTTGCGGTGAAGGACGCCGATGCCGCCCATCTGCGCCATGACGATCGCCATGTCCGCCTCGGTCACGGTATCCATCGCTGAGGAGAGAACGGGGATGTTGAGGTCCAGCCCGCGCGCCACCTTGGTCCGAGTGTCCGCCATGCTCGGCAGTACGTCCGATTCCGCCGGGTACAGGAGCACATCGTCGAAGGTGAGGCCGAGGGTAATGTCCATGGGGCGCCGGATCCGGTTCGAGTCGAGGATTGGCGGCCCATCTAAACGCGGGCGGCGTTTGGCGCTACCCCCGTCCGCCGCGCGCGCGCAGCGTGCGTGCCTGCTCCACGTGCATCGCCTCGATCATCCGTCCGCGGAACCGTTCGGCCCCGCCAGTGGCGGCGGCGATCAGCGCCTCTGCATCGGCAACTTCCGCCTCACTCGGGCCGAAGGCGCGCGCGGCGACGGCGATCTGGTTCGGGTGGATGAGCGTCTTGCCGTCGAAGCCGGCCAGGCGGCCCGCGGCGCAATCCTCGGCCAGCCCCGCCTCGTCCTCCAGCGCGTTGTAGACGCCGTCGAGCGCCCAGCCGCCCGCCGCCCGCGCCGCGAGCACGATTGCCTGGAGCGCATAACCGATCCCCGCCCGCCCGCTGTCCGCCGGCACGCCCAGCGTCGCGCGCAGGTCGTTTACGCCCGCAATCAGCCCCGCGATGCCCGGCACCGCAGCGATCGCAGCCGCGGCGAGCACGCCGGCCGGCGTCTCGATCATCGCCAGCACGGGCTTGCCCGTTGCGGCGACCTTTAAGGCGAGCGCAGTGGTTTCGACTTTGGGCACGACGAGGAAATCCGCCGCCGACCCGGCGACTGCCGCCACGTCGGCGGCGTGGCAGTCGTGATCCTCGCCATTCACTCGGATCGCGACGAGCCGGTTGCCGAACCCCTCTGCTGCGGCAGCGACGGCGGCATCCCGCGCGCGCGCCTTGTCTTCCTCGCGCACCGAATCCTCGAGGTCGAGGACGATCATCTCGGCCGCCAGCCCCCGCGCCTTCTCGATCGCCCGCGCGTTCGAGGCGGGGAGGAACAGCGCGGTCTGCGGCGGCGGATTTGGAGCGGTGGTCATGCCACCTACCTACCCTGCCCCCGCCCCGTTCGTCATCCCGGTTCCGCTCGACTTCGCCCGCCGCCCAGCTAGAGTGCGTCCGCAACACCGGAGGGGTCTGGAAACATGGACGGTTTCGTTGGCGCGCTTGCCATGCTGGTGCTGGTCGCGCTCGCCTATCTCTTCGCCAGCATCAAGATCGTGCGGCAGGGCTATCAATACACGATCGAGCATTTCGGCCGCTTCACCAGCGTGGCCAAGCCGGGCTTCAACTTCTACCCAGCCTTCTTCTACCGCGTCGGTCGCCGCGTGAACATGATGGAGCAGGTGATCGACATTCCGGGGCAGGAGATCATCACGCGCGACAATGCGATGGTGTCGACCGACGGCGTCGTCTTCTTCCAGGTGCTCGATCCGGCCAAGGCTGCCTACGAAGTCTCCGACATGTTCGTGGCCCTCCAACAGATCACCACAACCAACCTGCGCACCGTCATGGGGTCGATGGATCTCGACGAGACGCTGTCAAAGCGCGACGAGATCAACGCGCGGCTCCTGTCCGTGGTCGATCATGCGACCAATCCCTGGGGCATCAAGATCACCCGCGTCGAGATCAAGGATATCCGCCCGCCCGCCGACATCGTCAACGCGATGGGTCGCCAGATGAAGGCCGAGCGAGAGAAGCGCGCCAACATCCTCGAGGCCGAGGGCACCCGCGCTAGCGAGATCCTGCGCGCCGAGGGGCAGAAGCAGGCCCGCATCCTCGAAGCCGAGGGCCGCCGCGAATCCGCCTTTCGCGACGCCGAGGCACGCGAGCGCGCGGCGGAGGCCGAGGCGAAGGCGACCGCGCTCGTCAGCGACGCGATCGAGCAGGGATCGGCGCAGGCGATCAACTATTTCATCGCCCAGAAATATGTCGAGGCGATCGGCAAGTTTGCGACCAGTCCCAATGCCAAGACCGTGCTGTTCCCGGTCGAGGCGACGCAACTGATCGGCACGCTCGGCGGTATCGGCGAGATCGCGAAGGAAGCACTCGGCCGCGACGCGACACCGAACCCGCCGCCGCGCACCGGCGTGCCTGTCGTTCGCGAGGGCTGATTTGGCCGACTGGCTGGCCGAACCCGGCATCCTCTGGCTGATCGCCGCGGCGCTGCTGGCGGGGATCGAACTGGTGGTGCCGGGGGTGTTCCTCGTTTTCCTCGCGGTCGCGGCGGCGATTACCGGGGCGTTCACGCTCATCTTCCCCGACCTGGGGCTCGGCGGGCAGCTGGCCAGTTTCGCGATCTGGTCGGCGGTGGCGGTGGCGATCGGGCGGCGCTGGTATGGCGGCGATGCCGTCGCCTCGGCCGATCCGCTGCTCAATGATCGCGCGGCGCGGAGCATCGGTTCGACCGTCGTCGCCGTCACCGATTTTGCGCATGGCGAGGGGCGCGTGCGGCTGGGCGACGGCGAATGGCCCGCGCGCGGCCCCGCCATGCCCGCGGGCACCCGTGCGCGCGTCGTCGCCATTGACGGGCTGACGCTCGTCGTCGAACCTCTGCTCTCGTTACCGGAGTAACCAAGCCTCATGCCAGTTTCACTGTCGCGCCGTGACCTGATGACCGCTGCCGGCTCGAGCCTCGCGCTCGCCGCCGCCCCCGCCCGGGCGATGCAGATCGCCGCGCCGACCGATCCGGCAGGTCTGGCGCTCGACGCGATCGCCGAGAGTTTCCTCGTCCTCCAGCCGGAGGGGGCGACGGGCCTTGGCATTGACACCGGCAAGCGCGCGCCACTCAAGTCGCGGCTGACCGATCGTTCGGCGGCGGGCCGGGCCAAGGAGGCCGCGTGGCTGCGCACCGCGCTCGCCAAGATCGACACGCTGAAGCCGACCGAAGCCTCGCGCGTCGATGCCGCGGTCGCGCGCTCCGCCTATGCCACGGCACTCGACGGTTACGGCTTTCCCTTTGGCGCGGTCGATATCGGCGGCTGGCGCAACGGGCCCTATGTCGTGGCGCAGAACATGGGCGCCTATATCGACGTGCCCAAATTCCTCGATTCGAGCCACACGGTCGAGGAAGCGGCGGATGCGGAAGCGTATCTCGCCCGCCTTGACGCCTTCGCCGACCAGCTCGACGGCGAGACCGGGCGGCTGAAGGATGCGCGCGCGCGCGGTATCGTCGCCAGCGACGTCTTGATGGACAAGACGCTCGGCGCGATCCGCATGACGCGAAAGGGCGAGCCGGCGACGTGGGACGTCGTCACCTCGCTCACCAAGCGCACCGGCGCGATCCCCGGCAACTGGGGGCCGCACGCCGCCAAGATCGCCGAGAGCCGCATCGCCCCCGCACTCGACCGCCAGATCGCCGAGCTCGAAGCGCACCGCAAGGTCGCCACTGCCGATGCCGGCGTTTGGAAGTTCCGCGACGGCGACGCCTATTACGCCTGGGCGCTGCGCGCCTCGACCACCACGCGCATGACCCCGGACGAGGTTCACGCGATGGGGCTGTCGGAACTCGCCAAGCTCCAAGCCGAGATGGACACGATCCTGAAAAAGCTCGGCTATACGAAGGGGAGCGTCGGTGCGCGGATGATCGCGCTGGGCAAGGACCCGCGCTACACCTTCCCCGACGACGACAGCGGCCGCGCGCAGATCATGGCGCTGATCCAGAACCGCATCGCCGATATCCGCACCCGCCTGCCGCGCGCGTTCGCCACGCTCGTCGACGGCCGGGTCGAGGTCCGCCGCATTGCGCCGGCCGAAGAACCGGGCGCGCCGGGTGCCTATGGCGGCGCGGGGTCGATCGACGGCAAGGTACCGGGCCGCTTCTGGATCAACCTGCGCACCACCGACCTGCACACGAAGTTCAGCCTGCCGACGCTGACCTATCACGAATCGATCCCCGGGCACGTCTGGCAGGGCGAATACACGCACAAGCTGCCGCTGATCCGCACGCAGATGGGCTTCAACGCCTTCTCCGAGGGCTGGGCGCTCTATGCCGAGCAGCTGGCGGGCGAGCTTGGCGTCTATGACGACGATCCCGTGGGCCGCCTCGGCTATCTCCAGTCGATCGCGTTCCGCGCCTGCCGCCTCGTTGTCGACACGGGGCTCCACGCCAAGCGCTGGACCCGCGAAAAGGCGATCCAGTGGTTCGCTGAAACCAACGGCTCCGGGCTGGACGAGGTGACGAGCGAGGTCGACCGCTATTGCGCATGGCCGGGGCAGGCCTGCGGTTACAAGGTCGGGCACAGCGAGATCAACCGCCTGCGCACCCAATCGCAGGCGCGGCTTGGCGGGCGCTTCGATTTCCGCGGCTACAACGACGTGGTGGTCAAGGGCGGCGGCGTGCCGCTCAACGTCCTTGCCCAGAATGTCGAGCGGTGGGAGGCGTCACGCCGCGCCTGAGGTGGGCGCCGCGTCCATCGCAACCCGCCGCCGCGGCAGCGCCTCGGGCATCTCCGCGCGGATGTATGCGTAGAGCGCCTCGCGCACGTCGCAGCGCAGGTCGAACGCGGTCGCGGCGTCCCTGGCGGTCGCCAGCACGCGCACTTCGATCGCGTCGGCCTTCGAATCGGTGACCTGGAGCACGAACGCGCGCCCGTCCCAGCGCGGATTGTCCTTCACCACCCGCTCGGCATGGGCGCGCAGCCGGGCGATGTCGGCGGCCGGATCGAGCATCAGGAACACCGACCCCAGCAGCTGGCTGGTGTTGCGCGTCCAGTTCTGGAACGGCTTTTCGAGGAATTGCGACACCGGCACGACCAGCCGCCGCTCGTCCCAGATGCGCACGACGACATAGGTAAGGCGGATCTCTTCGATCCGTCCCCATTCCCCCTCGACGATCACCACGTCGTCGAGCCGGATCGGCTCGGTGAACGCCATCTGCACGCCGGCGATCAGGTTCTTGAGCAGCGGCTGCGCGGCGGCACCCACGGCAAGGCCCGCCAGCCCCGCCGAGGCCATCAGCGTGACGCCGACGCTCCGGATGCTCGGAATGCTCAGCAGCATGAGGCAGATGGTGAGGAATCCCACCCCGAACACCGCGATGCGGACCAGAATCGCCGACCGCGTCCGCCGCCGCCGCGCGCGCAGATTGTCAGCGACGGTGATATCGGCGTCGAGCTCGATCGCCTTGCCCGTCGCGCGGATCATCTGGATCGCAAGGCTGCCGACCAACAGCGGCACGACCAGCCCCGCCGCCTGCGTCCACACCGCATCGGCGAGCGGGGTGAGGTCGAGGAACCGCCGCAACGTGGCGAGTGCGATGCCGACGCCGATCCAGCGCAGCGGCTTTCGCGCATGGTCGACGATGATGTCGTCGGTCGAGCCGGGCGTGCGCCGTGCGATCCGGTCGAGGACGCGCATCCCCGCCCAGTGGAGCGCCAGCGCGATCAGGACCGCCAGCGCCACGACCGCGATATCCCCGGCGAACACGGGCAGTCGCTGCCAGAAAAGCATGATCTGCTGCATGTGCGAACAACGCATGGCGCGCGACGAGTTCCCGGCAAAGATCGCGCTTGACGCACCCTCACCGCCCCGCTATCCGCGCCCCTCTCGCTGACGGCCCCTTCGTCTAGCGGTTAGGACGTCGCCCTCTCACGGCGAAAACACGAGTTCGATTCTCGTAGGGGTCACCATCTTTGCCGAAGCCGGCGGATCAGCGGATCTCAAAGCGACATTCGAAACGAACGACCCGCCGGATCAGGCAAGCGCAGCGATGCCCGTCCAGAACAGGCGGACGAGGTCCGGCTGCCCGCGAGTGCCGGTCGCAGCGAAGAGCCGCTTGGTGTAGTATCGCGCCGTCTGCTCGGTGATGCCGAGCGCGTTCGCGGCCTCCGCAATCGACGTGCCGGTCGCGATCGCCGCGCCGATCCGCGCTTCGGCGCGGGTCAGCCCGAATGCGGCGGCGAACGCGGCGACGCGGTCGATCGCCTTCACCTCCGTCCTGAACAGCGCAAGCGCTGCGTCCGGACCGCCGTCCGGGAAGGGCAGCGCCACCATCTGCCCCGCTGCCGCGATCGGCGCGCCCGCCGCGATGCCGTCGGCAAGCGCGGCGCGCTGCCGCGGCGAGGCCGGCGGCGACATTCCCGCCTGACGCTCGCCGTGCCGATCCAGCCGGGTCCAGCCCACCCCGGCACGGTCGAGCGCCAGTTGCGCCGCGGCCAGATCGCGCTGCATCGCTGCTAGCCGGGCGTGATTGTCGCTGGCGATTGCGACGTGCGGCGACAGCGCGACAAGCAGCGCGCCGTCCGCCGCTTCGAACGGCGTATCGCCGCGAACGCCGAGCCAGGCGTCGCCGAGTGTGCCCGTCGATCGGATCACCTTTCCCGCACCGCGCACCCCGATTTCCGCAAGATCATAGACGCGGCCGGCCCGCAGCGCCCGTGACGCATCCAGCGGCAATGCAGTCGCCAGCGATTGCCCCGCCCGCCCATGCCGCGATGAACGCCAGCCGTTGCGCTCGCTCCATTCGATCACGAACGCCTCGTCCGCGCGTGTTCGCCGCCGCAACCGCTCCAGAAACGCGGAGAAATGCGCCGTGTCGCCGATCGAGTACAGTGCGGTCAGCAGTTCAGCTTGGTCGACGCGAGATAAATCCATGCCTCGAAACCTCCCATATGGGAGGCTCTCCTGCAAGCGAGCAGGCAGAGAAGCGTCCAATGACCCACCTCAACCACCTCCAGCGGCTCGAAGCCGAGAGCATCCACATCCTGCGCGAGGTCGTGGCCGAGTGCGAGAAGCCGGTGATGCTCTATTCGGTGGGCAAGGACTCGGCGGTCATGGTCCACCTCGCGCGCAAGGCCTTTTACCCCGCGCCGCCGCCCTTCCCGCTGCTCCATGTCGACACGACGTGGAAATTCCGCGCGATGTACGAACTTCGCGACCGGATCGCCCGCGAGACGGGGATGGAACTGCTCGTCCACCAAAACCCGGAGGCTAAGGCGCGCGGGATCAACCCGTTCGACCACGGCCCACTCCACACCGACATGTGGAAGACCGAGGGGCTGAAGCAGGCGCTCGACCTCCACGGCTTCGATGCGGCGTTCGGCGGCGCGCGCCGCGACGAGGAGAAGAGCCGGGCGAAGGAGCGCGTGTTCAGCTTCCGCTCGGCCAATCACCGCTGGGACCCCAAGAACCAGCGGCCCGAGCTCTGGAACCTCTACAACACGCGCAAGGCCAAGGGGGAATCGATCCGCGTCTTCCCCATCTCGAACTGGACCGAGCTCGATGTGTGGCAATATATCCAGCTCGAGGACATTCCGATCGTCCCGCTCTATTTCGCCGCGCCCCGCCCCACGGTCGAGCGCGGCGGCATGCTGCTGATGGTCGACGACGAGCGCTTCCGCCTCGAACCCGGCGAGGTGCCGGTGGAACGCTCGATCCGCTTTCGCACGCTCGGCTGCTATCCGCTGACCGGCGCGGTCGAGAGCGAGGCGGCGACGTTGAGCGAGGTAATCCAGGAAATGCTGCTGACCACGACCAGCGAGCGACAGGGGCGCGCGATCGACAAGGATGCGGGCTCGGCCAGCATGGAGAAAAAGAAGCAGGAGGGATATTTCTGATGGCGACGATCCCCGCCGACGCCGCCTATCGCACCGACGCGCTGATCGCCGAGGATATCGACGCGTATCTCGAGCTCCATCGCAACAAGAGCCTGCTACGCTTCATCACCTGCGGCTCGGTCGACGACGGCAAGTCGACGCTGATCGGGCGCCTCCTCTACGATTCGAAGATGATCTTCGAGGATCAGCTCGCCGCGCTGGAAAGCGACTCCAGGCGGGTGGGCACCCAAGGTGGCGAGATCGACTTCGCGCTGTTGGTCGATGGCCTCGCCGCCGAGCGCGAGCAGGGGATCACGATCGACGTCGCCTATCGCTTCTTCGCGACTGAGAAGCGCAAGTTCATCGTCGCCGATACGCCCGGGCACGAGCAATATACGCGCAACATGGTGACCGGCGCGTCGACCGCCGACCTTGCCGTCATCCTGATCGACGCGCGCAAGGGCGTGCTGACACAGACGCGGCGGCACAGCTATCTCGCGCACCTGGTCGGCATCCGCCACCTCGTGCTGGCAGTGAACAAGATGGATCTGGTCGGCTATGACCGGCAAGTTTTCGAGCGTATCGTCGCCGACTATCGGGCTTTCGCCGAGAGCATCGGTATCTCCGGCTTTACCGCGATGCCGATCTCGGGGTTCAAGGGCGACAACATCACTGCCCCCTCCCCCAACACGCCTTGGTACACCGGCCCGTCGCTGGTCGAGCATCTCGAAGCCGTCGAGATCGACGCCGAGCGGGATCGCGCCCGGCCGTTTCGCCTGCCCGTCCAGTGGGTCAACCGCCCCGACCTCGACTTTCGCGGGTTTGCCGGGCTGATCGCCGGCGGCGAGGTGCGCCCGGGCGACAGGATCCGCGTGCTCCCCTCGGGCAAGACGAGCAGCGTCGCGCGGATCGTCAGCTTCGGCGGCGACCTCGACGTGGCGGTCGCGGGCCAGTCGGTGACGCTCACGCTCGCCGACGAGATCGACTGTTCGCGCGGCGACGTGATCGCCGCCGCCGACGCGCCCCCGCAGACCGCCGACCAGTTCGAGGCGACTTTCGTCTGGATGGCGGACGAGGCGATGCTGCCGGGCCGCAGTTACTGGCTGAAACTCGGCACCCAGAGCGTGAGCGCGACGGTACAGGCGCCTAAATATCAGATCGCGGTCAACACGATGGAGCGGCTGGCGGCCAAGACGTTCGACCTCAACGCGATCGGCGTCGCCACGCTGTCGACCGACCGGCCGATCGTGTTCGAGCCCTATGCCGACAATCGCATGCTCGGCGGCTTCGTGCTGATCGACAAGCTGACCAACGCGACCGTCGCCGCGGGGATGCTGCACTTCAGCCTGCGCCGGTCGCAGAACGTCCATTGGCAGCCCGTCGACACCAGCCGCGAGCATCACGCCGCGCTCAAGAACCAGAAGGCCGCCGTCCTCTGGTTCACCGGGCTGTCGGGCGCGGGCAAGTCGACGATCGCCAATCTCGTCGAGAAGAAGCTCGCGCGGATGAACCGCCACACCTTCCTGCTCGACGGCGACAATGTCCGCCATGGCCTCAACAAGGACCTGGGCTTCACTGATGCCGACCGCGTCGAGAATATCCGCCGGGTGGGCGAAGTCGCCAAGCTGATGACCGATGCCGGCCTGATCGTCATCACCGCCTTCATCTCGCCGTTCCGTGCCGAGCGCGAGATGGTGCGCCGGATGATGGCGCCCGGCGAGTTCATCGAGGTGCATATCGACACGCCGCTGGCTGATGCCGAGGCGCGCGACGTGAAAGGCCTCTATGCCAAGGCGCGCGCCGGCCAGCTCGCCAACTTCACCGGCATCGACAGCCCCTATGAGGCGCCCGACGATCCCGAAATCCGCATCGACACGACCGCCATGACCGCCGAGGAAGCCGCCGACGCGATCGTCGCGAGGCTGATCCCATGAGCGCGATGGACGACGCCGACCTCGCCGCGCATCTGGCCGAGACCGCGGGCCGCATCCTGCGCGACGTGCGCGAAAGCGGCGTTTTCTCCCCCGCGGCGCTGGGCGCGGCGGGGGACCAGACTGCCAACGCCTTCCTCGTCCACGCGCTGCGCGCCGCGCGCCCCGACGACGGGTTGTTGTCGGAGGAAGCGAAGTGCGACGGCACGCGCCTGACCAAATCGCGCGTCTGGATCATCGACCCGGTCGACGGCACCCGCGAATATGGCGAGGCGCGCGCCGACTGGGCGGTTCATGTCGGGCTGACCATCGACGGTGAGCCGGTCCTCGGCGCGGTGGCACTGCCCGATGCGGGCGTGGTCCTGCGCTCCGACCGACCTGAGCCGCTGGCCGCGCCGTCCAGCCCGCCGCGGATGGTGGTCAGCCGGTCCCGCCCGGCCCCCGAAGCCGTCGCGGTCGCCGAGCGGCTGGGCGCCGAGCTCATCCCGATGGGATCGGCGGGGGCAAAGGCGATGGCAGTGGTGCGCGGCGAGGCCGACATCTATCTCCACACCGGCGGCCAGTACGAGTGGGACTCGATGGCGCCCGTCGCGGTCGCGCTTGCCCACGGGCTTCACTGCTCGCGGATCGACGGCACGCCGCTGCGCTACAATCGCGAGGACGTCTACCTGCCCGACCTGCTGATCTGCCGCGCCGAACTCGCGCGCGACGTGCTGGCAATCGTGGGCGAATCCCTTACGGGTTGAGCGATGCAGACGACCGATATCGCTTATGACGTGGTCATCGTCGGCGCGGGCCATGGCGGCGCGCAATGCGCGATCGCACTTCGGCAGCAGGGCTTTGGCGGCTCGATCGCGATGATCGGGCGCGAGCCAGAACTGCCCTACGAACGCCCGCCGCTGTCAAAGGAATATTTCGCACGCGAGAAGAGCTTCGAGCGGCTCTATATCCGCCCTGCCGCCTTCTGGGCGGATAAGGCGGTAGAGATGCAGCTCGGCGTCGCCGTGACCGCGGTCGATCCCGCCGCGAAACGCCTGACGCTCTCGGACGGGCGAACGGTCGGTTACGGAAAGCTCGTCTGGGCGACCGGCGGCGAGCCGCGGCGGCTGACCTGTTCGGGCGCGGCGCTGGCGGGGGTTCATGCCATTCGCACCCGCGCCGATTGCGACCAGCTGATGGGCGAGATCGACGGCGGCGCGCGGGGCATCGTCGTGATCGGCGGCGGCTATATCGGGCTGGAGGCAGCCGCGGTGCTGACCAAGCTCGGCTGCCGGGTGACGCTGCTGGAGGCGCTGCCGCGCGTCCTCGCTCGCGTCGCCGGCCCGGAGCTCTCGGCATTCTACGAGGCGGAGCATCGCGCGCACGGCGTCGACCTGCGCACCGGGGTCGCCGTCGACTGCCTCGTCGGCACGGACCGCGTCGATGGCGTGAAGCTGGCCGACGGCAGCATCCTGCCCGCCGACGCGGTGATCGTCGGTATTGGCATCGTCCCCGCGGTCGAGCCGCTGCTGGCGGCGGGCGCGGCGGGCGGCAACGGCGTCGATGTGGACGAGCATTGCCGCACCTCCCTGCCCGGCATCTATGCGATCGGCGACTGCGCGGCGTTCGAGAGCGACCATGCCGGCGGCATCCGCATGCGCGTCGAGTCGGTACAGAACGCCAACGACCAGGCGACCTGCGTCGCGCGCGCGATCACCGGTGATGCGCAGCCATATGCCGCCTTCCCCTGGTTCTGGTCGAACCAGTACGACCTGAAGCTCCAGACCGCCGGGCTGTCGGTGGGCCACGACCGCACCGTCCTGCGCGGCGATCCGGCGACGCGATCCTTCGCCGTCGCATATCTGAAGGACGGGCGGATCATCGCGATCGACGCGGTCAACAGCGTCAAGGATTATGTCCAGGGCCGCAAGCTGATCGAGGCAGGCGCGCGGCCCGATCCCGCCGCGCTCGCCGACACGGCGATGCCGCTCAAGGAACTGTTCGCCGCCGCTCCGGCCTGAGCGCAACCGGCGCCCGCGGCCCGAACCGCACCATCGACGGTGCGCGAGCGCACGCTTTCGCCGATTGTGTATCCCCGCCGGGCTGTTATCGAACGATGTTTCGGTTCGTCGTTCGAAAGTGGTCCAGCGTTTGGAAACCCATCTACCCGAGGCGCTATCCAGCTATCTCCGGGACTCCCGCGTCGCATTGGCGATCGCGTCGGCCGATGCCGACAACCCGCTCCTTTTCGTCAACCAGGCCTTTTGCGCGCTGACGGGCTATGACGCGGACGACGTGCTCGGCCGCAATTGCCGGATGCTCCAGCGCCAGGCCGCCAATGAGGCGGCGCGCGCGCGGCTGCGCGACTTCCTGGCCCAGCCGCGACAGGCCAATGTCCGCACGCCGATCGTCAACTTTCGCAAGGACGGCACGCCCTTCGTCAACCTCCTCTACATGTCGCGGCTGCGCGGCACCGACGGGACGGTACGCTTCATGTTCGCGTCGCAGTTCGACGTCAGCCGGTCGCAGCCCAACCTGCTCGCCGACTACGATGTGCAACTGGCGGCGACGCTCGGCCGGCTCGCGCCGATCGCGGGTGATGCCGGTATCGTGGTCGAGGGGACGCTGCTCGCCATCGCCAATACCGCCGCGACCGTCGCGCAGGCAAAGATCATGCTCGACGATCTCAACCGGGCCGATCATGCATAACCGGGCGGAGGGCGACAGCGCCGCTACCGTTCCGATCGTCGGCATCGGCGCCTCCGCCGGCGGGCTGGAGGCATTGCGCGAGATGCTGGCGCCCGCGCGCCTGCCGACCGGCCTCGCCTTCGTCGTGGTCCAGCATCTCGATCCCAATCACGAATCGATGATGGCGCAGCTGCTCGATCGGAACACCGGCCTCGCCGTGCTGCAAAGCGCGGGCGGCGAGCGGATCGAGCCCGATACCGTGTACATCATCCCGCCAGGTCGCGGTCTCGCGATCGACAAGGGCGTCCTCGAACTCACCGATTTCCAGCAACCGCGCGGACTGCGGCGACCGATCGACGACTTCTTCGTCTCGCTCGCCGCTGACCAGCAGGCGAACGCCGCCTGCGTCATCCTGTCGGGGACCGGCGCGGATGGAACCACGGGGCTGCGCGCAATCAAGGAGAATGGCGGCGTCTGCGTCGTCCAGCAGCCCGAGAGCGCGCGCTACGACGGGATGCCGCTGTCGGCGGTGGGAACCGGCCTCATCGACTTCGTGAAGCCCGCGGGCGAGATCCTCGCCTGCCTCCAGGGCTTCTTCGCTCGGCGCCGCAGCGATCCGATTGACGACGAGGCCGACGTCGTCGCCGACCATATCGACGAGTTGTGCAAGACGCTGCGCACCGCGGTCGGCCACGACTTTTCCGGCTACAAGCGGTCGACGCTGGTCCGCCGGGTCGAGCGGCGGATGCACGTCCTCGGCCTCGACAGCGGCCGGGCGTATCTCGCGCGGATCAAGACCGATGCCGAAGAGTGCGAGGCGCTGTTCCGCGACCTCCTCATCAACGTCACCCGCTTCTTCCGCGATGCCGATGCGTTCGAGGCGCTGCGCACGCGCGTCGTCGAGCCGCTGCTGGCCGGGCGGCCCGCTGACGAGGACCTGCGCATCTGGGTGCCCGGCTGCTCCAGCGGCGAGGAAGCCTATTCGATCGCGATGCTGTTCGCCGAGGCCGCGCGCCGGACGAACCAGCCGCTCGCGATCCAGATCTTCGCGACCGATATCGACGAACAGATGCTGGCGATCGCGAGAGACGGCAACTACCCCGCCTCTGCGCTCGCCGACCTGCCGCTCGACCTTCGCGAGCGTTACACCATCCCCCATGCCGAGCGGTTTCAGATCACCGCGCACATCCGCGACCTGATCCGCTTTTCGAGCCACAGCCTCGTCAAGGACCCGCCCTTCTCGCGCATCGACCTCGTGTCGTGCCGCAACCTGCTCATCTATTTCGACGACCGGCTGCAGCAGGCGGTGCTGCCGCTGTTTCATTATGCGCTGCGGCCGGGCGGTTTCCTGTTCCTCGGCCCGTCCGAAAGCGTCGGTCGGTTCGATCACCTCTTCCACGCGGTCGATCAGCAGGCGCGTATCTTCGAGCGCGGCCCCGGCGCGCCGAGCTATCCGATCGACTTGCCCGGCAACGGCCGCACCCCCGCCCTGCGGCGTGACCGCGACATCGGCAACAGCCCCGCGACGCTGGCGAACGAGGCGGTGGCCGTCCGCCGGGTGATGGAGCGCTATGCCCCGCCCAGCCTGATCGTCGACCAGGATGGCGGCATCGTCGCGGCATACGGCAAGCTGTCGCGCTATTTCGAATTTCCGGTCACGCGCACCGGCGGCAGCAGCGCGGTCAACCTCGCCCGCGTGGGCCTGCGCACCGTCATCGGCCCTCTGCTGCGCCAGGCGCGCGACGAGCGCCGCCGCGTGGTCGCGCGCGACGTCGCGATCGAGGGCGACTACGGGATCCAGCCGACCGAGATCATCTGCGATCCCTTGGGCGACGGCACGCTCCTCTTCGTGTTCCGTGACAGCGGCCCGTTCCGCCCCGCCGATCAGGGCGAACTCCACGACCTCGAGAACAGCGACGACCATATGGAGGCGCTGGAGGACGAACTGCGCCTGACGCGCCATCGCCTGCGCTCGGCGATCGAGGAGTTGGAGACCGCGAACGAGGAGCTGAAGAGCTCCAACGAAGAAATGATGTCGATGAACGAGGAGCTTCAGTCGACCAACGAGGAGCTCTCGACCGTCAACGACGAGCTGAAGAGCAAGGTCGACCAGCTCACGGTCGCCAATTCGGACCTGCGCAACTTCTATGCCTCGACCGACCTTGCCGTCGTCGTGCTCGACGCCGACCTCAACGTGCGGAACTATACCGAAGCGGCAACCGCGATCTTCCCGCTGAAGCCCGCCGATCGCGGCCGCCCGCTGACCGACGTGGCCAGCCGCCTGTTGGGCCACGAGCATCTGGACGACGCCAGCGCGGTCGCCGGCGGCGCACCCGCGACGCAGCGGCGCGTGACGACGCGCGACGGCAACCACGTCTTCTCGATGCGCGTCCTCCCCTATCGCACGCAGAACGGCGAGGTGGCGGGCGCCTCGCTCGTCCTCACCGACATCACCGACGCGCTGTCGCTCGAGCGGCAGCTTGCGGGCGAGCGCGAGCGGCTGGACCTTGCGATCAAGGCCGCGGGTATCGGCGTCTGGGAATATTGCCCGGAAACCGGCGAGACGGTGCTCGACGGGATCGAGCAGCGCCTGTTCGAGGTCGAGGCCGACGATGCCGGCCATATCGACCCGCTGATGGAGCAGATCGAGCCGGACGACCGCGATGCCGTGCGCGCCGCGATCGCCCGCGCGGTCGATGCCCAGGCCGATTTCGAGGCGACCTTCCGCGTCCGGCAGGGCGACGGACAGGTCCGGTGGGTCAAGGGGTTCGGCCGGATCGTCGCGGGCAGCGTGCCGCCGCGGCTCATCGGTGTGTCGATCGACGTGACGCCGGAATATGCGCTCGCAGAGACACGCGACCTGATGCTGCGCGAGATGAACCACCGGGTGAAGAACCTGTTCGCGGTCATCGCCGGCATGATCTCGGTGGCGGCGCGGGTCGAAACCGACGTCCGCCATTTCGCCGACGACCTGCGCACGCGCATCGCCGCGCTCGGCCGCGCGCACTCGCTCGCCTCGCCGGCGGGCGAGCCGCAGGCGGTGAGCCTGGGCGAAATCGTCGAGGCGACGCTGGCCCCCTACCGCGATCATGCGACCGTCCGCATCGAGGGGCCGCCCGTGGCGCTCGACCGCAGCTGCCTGTCGCCGCTGGCGCTCATCCTTCACGAATGGGCAACCAATGCAGTCAAGTACGGCGTCCTCGGCACCGAGCATGCCGGCTCGCTCACCATTGCATGGAAGCCACAGGCCGGCGGAATCACGCTCCGGTGGAACGAGGAAGGCGCCAGTCGGTTTGATGCCGCAACGGCCCAGCGGGGGTTCGGATCGATCCTGGTGGAAACGAGCGTGCGGCAATTGCGTGGAAACATGACGACGGGCACCGATAACGGCGCCTTCTGGATCGAGGTCAGCCTGCCCGAAAGCGTGCTGGCGGGTGACTGACACCGTCCTGCTCGTCGAAGACGAGCTGTTCATTGCCCTCGATCTTCAGGCGACGATCGAGGGCGAGGGCTTCCACGTCGATGGCCCCTACACCACACTGGCCGAGGCACAGGAGGCGATTGCGCGGCATCAGGCGAAGTTCGTCGCCGCGGTGCTCGACGTGCGCCTCGCCGACGCGACCGTCTTCCCCGCCGCTGACCAGCTCGATGCTGCGGGCGTGCCCATCATCTTCCATTCGGGTCATGCGGATGAAGGCGAGATGCGCCGCCGCTATCCGGCCGCGACCGTGTGTCCCAAGCCCAGTCCACCCGTCGAGCTCGCCGCCGCGCTGCGTCGTTCGGCGCGCCGCGTCGACGAGCGGATGCGCGCGGCGGGATAATATCGGCGGGCGCTGCGTTCGGGCCACATGTCATCGCCCCACGGCCGCTACCTCTATCGCCCGATTACCGACCGCCCTGTCTATGACTGGCCCGGCGGCAAGCGCCTCGCCCTCTATTTCGGCGTCAATCACGAGGTGTTCCGCTTCGGCGACGGCCACGGCGCCGAACTCGCGCCCGCCAAGACGCAGCCTGACGTGATGAACTATGCCTGGCGCGATTACGGCAATCGCGTCGGCGTGTGGCGGTTGTTCGACCTGTTCGACCGGCTGGAGCTTCGCACCACCGCGCTCCTAAACGCCGATGTGCTCGACCAATGCCCGGGCCTGGCCGAGGCGTGCCGCGACCGCGGGGACGAAATCGCCGCCCACGGCGCCACCAATGCCGAAGCGCAGGGCGACCTCAGCCGCGCGGAGGAGGCGCGGCTGATCGCCGACGTGACCGACCGGCTCGCGGCGCTCGGCGTGCGGCCCACCGGCTGGCTCGGCCCTTGGATTTCGGAAAGCGCCGACACCCCCGACCTGCTGGCCGAGGCCGGCTATCGCTACGTTCTCGACTGGGCGCACGACGACCAGCCGGTTCGCCTATCGACCGCGCATGGCGACCTCCTCTCGGTCCCCTATTCGCAGGAGATCAACGACATCCCCGCGATCATCGGCCGCAAGCAGGAGGCCGAGACCTTTGCCGCGATGATCGATGCCGCGGTCGAGCAATTGCTGTCCGAATGCGATCGCCGCCCCGTCGTGCTTGGCATCGCGCTCCACCCCTACATCATGGGCCAGGCGCACCGCGTCCCCGCGCTTGCCCGCGTGCTGACCCGGCTGCGCGAGGCGGACGACCCGCGCATCTGGTGGACCACCGCGGGCGAGATCGCCGCGCACGTCGCCGCGAACGACTGCGCCGCCTGAGCGACCGGCCTCGAAACCGCGCGGCGCGGTCCCATATGCGCGCATCTTTCAATCAACGACGGACAGGAGGCTTCGATGAGCAAGGGCAAGGTGCTGGTGATCGGCTCGAACGCGACCACGCTCGAGGTGCACGGCGGCGGCACGGTCGAGACCGGGCAGTATCTCAACGAAACCGTCGTGCCCGCGATGGCGATCGAGGCAGCGGGCTACGAGATCGTCCTCGCGACGCCGACCGGCGCAAAGCCGACCATCGACCCCGTCTCCGACGCGGTCGAGCATTTCGGCGGCGATGAAAAGGCGCTTGAAGAAGCGCGCGACTACTACGCCAATTCGCCCGCGATGAACGCGCCGAAGAAGCTGTCGGAGGTGATCGATGCCGGCCTCGACGGCTTTGCCGGCGTGTTCGTGCCCGGCGGCCACGCGCCGATCACCGACCTGATGCCGGATGCCGACGTCGGCCGCGCGCTCGCGCATTTTCACGCGGAGGGCAAGCCGACCGCACTCCTCTGCCACGGCCCGATCGCGCTGGCCGGTGCCGCCGCCGATCCCAAGGGCTTCCGCGCCGCGATGGTCGCGGGCGACGATACCAGGGCGAGTGAGGCGGCGGGCGACTGGCCCTATCGCGGCTATCGCATGACGATCTTCTCGGCAAACGAAGAGGCGGTGGCCGAGGAGCATATCCTCAAGGCCAAGCTCTATTTCGACATGCCGCGCGCCCTCACCGCCGCGGGCGGCACCGTCGAGAACGGGGACGAGAACTTCGCCCCGTTCGTCGTCGCCGACCGCGAGCTCATCACCGGCCAGAACCCGGCTTCGGACAAGCCGCTGGCCAAGGCATTCGTCGAGGCGCTCGCCGCGCGCGGATAACGACGACCGGCGGGGCGCTCAGCACGCGTCCCGCCGACGACTGGAGCAACACCATGCCTACCCCCGTCAAGATCGTCGCGATCCTCACTGCGCGGCCCGGAAAGGAAGCCGAGCTTCGCGCGCTGCTGGATACGATGCTCGCCCCCTCGCGCGCCGAACCCGGCAATCGCCGCTACGACCTGTGGACGGACCCGGCGACGCCCGGCCGCCTCATTGTGGACGAGCTCTACGCCGACGCGGATGCGGTCGCCGCGCACCGCGCCAGCGCACACTACAAAGCATATCTTTCGCAGATCGAAGCGCTGGCCGAGCGACAGGCCTTCGTCCTCGATCCCGTCGCCGTCGCCTGAATGGCGACACGGCCCTTGGGCCATGAATGTTACGTCTGATTGCGCCTTTTTTCGTATCATGCGTTATCCCCCCGAGTGCGCGTGCCGTCGGCGTAGCCCCACGATCAAAAAAGGGTCCAGAATGTCTGCAAATGCTGCCCCCGCTTCCGGGGTCGAACTGTCCCGTCGGGGGGTCCTGATGGGCTCCGCCGCGACCGCCGCTGCTGCTGGCACCGCGCCGCTGGTGGCGCAGGGCACGACGCCCAGCCCCGCCCCGGCCAACCTGCCGTTGAAGATGAAGGTCAACGGCAAGCCCCGCGAGCTGAAGCTCGACCCGCGCACGACATTGCTCGACGCGCTGCGCGAGCATCTGCAGCTCACCGGCACCAAGAAGGGCTGCGACCACGGACAGTGCGGCGCCTGCACCGTCATCGTTAACGGCAAGCGGATCAATTCCTGCCTCAGCCTGGCGGTGATGCACGAAGGCGACGAGGTGACGACGATCGAGGGCCTCGGCACCCCTGACAAGCTGCATCCGATGCAGGCGGCGTTCATCAAGCATGATGGCTATCAGTGCGGCTATTGCACGCCCGGCCAGATCTGTTCGGCGGTCGCCGTACTCGACGAGATCAAGCGCGGCGTGCCCAGCCACGCGCAGGCCGACCTCACCGCCGCGCCCGGCGCGACGGGCGAGGAAATGCGCGAGCGGATGAGCGGCAACATCTGCCGCTGCGGCGCCTATTCGAACATTGCCGAGGCGATGGCCGAGGTTGCGGGAGCGAGCGCATGAAGGCCTTCACCTATGAGCGCGCCAAGGACCCCGTCGCCGCCGCGCGCGCGGTCGCCGGGCGGCCCGGCGCCAAGTTCATCGCGGGCGGCACCAACCTGCTCGACCTGATGAAGATCGAGGTGGAGACACCCACCCACCTCGTTGACGTGCAGGATCTGGGCTTCGACAAGATCGAGGCGACGAAGGACGGCGGACTGCGCATCGGTGCGCTCGTCACCAACACCGACCTTGCCGCCGACGAGCGGGTGCGCCGCGACTATGCCGTGCTGACCCGTGCGATCGTTGCGGGTGCCTCGGGCCAGCTTCGCAACAAGGCGTCGACCGCTGGCAACCTGCTGCAGCGGACGCGGTGTTCTTACTTTTACGACACCAACATGGCCTGCAACAAGCGCAAGCCCGGCTCAGGCTGCGCCGCGATCGGCGGCTATTCGCGCCAGCTCGGCATCATCGGCGTCAGCGACCAGTGCATCGCCACCTTCCCCGGCGACATGGCCGTCGCGATGCGCGTGCTCGATGCGGTGGTCGAGACGATCGACGCCGAGGGGCAGCGCCGCTCGATCCCGATCGCCGAGTTCCACCGCCTGTGGGGCGACAAGCCTGAACAGGACACGGTGCTGAAACCCGGTGAGCTCATCACGGCCGTCACCCTGCCCCGCCCGCTCGGCGGCAAGCATTTCTACGAAAAGGTCCGCGACCGTGCCTCCTACGCCTATGCGCTCGTCTCGGTGGCGGCAGTGATCCAGCCGGACGGCACCGGCCGCGTCGCCTTCGGCGGCGTCGCCCCCCGTCCGTGGCGGGTCGAGGAAGCCGAGGCGCTGCTCCCCAAGGGCGCCGCCGCCGTCACCGAACGCGCCTTCCAAGGCGCGACCCCCACGAAGGACAACGCCTTCAAGCTGCCGCTCGCCACGCGCGCGCTGGCCTCCGTCCTCGCCGAAGCAAAGGGCTGATCCGATGAAGTTCGACACGCCGGCCGGCACCAACCCGATCGACAACGAGGCCGTCGTCGGCCGCCCCCACACCCGCATCGACGGCCCGCTCAAGGTGACGGGCCTCGCCCCCTATGCCTATGAGCATCACAAGGAGGTCGAAAACCCCGCCTATGGCTATGTCGTGGGCTCCGCGATTGCCAAGGGGCGGATCACCAATCTTGACGCCAGCGCCGCCAAGGCCGCGCCGGGCGTCATCGCGGTCGTCACCGCCGCCGATGCCGGAAAGCTCGGCAAGGGCAATTTCAACACCGTGAAGCTGCTCGGCGGGCCGGAGGTCGACCATTACCACCAGGCGATCGCGATCGTCGTTGCCGAAACCTTCGAACAGGCACGCGCCGCCGCCGGCCTTATCAAGGTCGATTATGCGCGCGCCAAGGGCCGCTTCGACCTGACCGAGGGGCTCAAGACCGCCAAGCTGGCCGGTGGCGGCGACAGCGGGAACGAGGCCAAGGAGGATCGCGTCGGCGACTTCGAAAAGGTGTTCGGCGAAGCGCCGGTTAAGATCGACGTCGAATACACGACCCCCGATCACAGCCACGCGATGATGGAGCCCTTTGCCTCGATGGCGGTGTGGGAGGGCGACAGCGTCAAGGTCTGGACCTCGAACCAGATGATCGCCTGGGGCCACGGCGACCTCGCCAAGACGCTGGGGATGCCCAAGGAAAAGGTGCGGCTGATGTCGCCCTATGTCGGCGGCGGGTTCGGCGGCAAGCTGTTCCTGCGCACCGATGCGGTGATGGCGGCGCTTGGCGCGCGCGCGGCGAATCGGCCGGTCAAGGTCGCGCTCGCGCGGCCGATGATGGCGAACAATGCCACGCACCGTCCCGCGACGCACCAGCGCATCCGCATCGGCGCGACCAAGGATGGCACGATCACCGCGATCGCGCACGAAAGCGGGTCGGGCGACCAGCCCGGCGGCTCGCCCGAGATCGCGGCGGCGCAGACCAAACTCCTCTACGCCGGTGCCAACCGCCTCGTCGCGATGCGGCTTGCCGAGCTCGACCTGCCCGAAGGCAACGCGATGCGCGCGCCGGGCGAGGCACCGGGGATGATGGCGCTCGAGGCCGCGATGGACGAGATGGCCGAGAAGCTCGGCATGGACCCCGTCGCCTTCCGCATCAAGAACGACACGCAGGTCGATCCCGCCAAGCCCGACCGCAAGTTCTCGCAGCGCCAGCTCGTCCGCTGCCTCGAAACCGGCGCCGAGAAGTTCGGCTGGTCGAAGCGTCAGGCCAAGCCCGGCTCGGTCCGCGACGGCAAGTGGCTGGTCGGCATGGGCGTCGCCTCGGCCTTCCGCAACCACATGAACATGACCTCGGGCGCGCGCGTGCGGCTCGGCCCCGATGGCGTCGTGACGGTCGAGACCGACATGACCGATATCGGCACCGGCAGCTACACGATCATCGCGCAGACCGCGGGCGAGATGCTGGGCGTGCCGGCCGAGCAGGTGGTGGTGAAGCTGGGCGATTCGAGCTTCCCCGTGTCCGCCGGCTCGGGCGGCCAGTTCGGCGCGGCCAACGCGACCGCGGGTGTCTATGCCGCCTGCGTTAAGCTGCGCGAGGCAGTGGCGCAGCGGCTCGGCTACAACTCGGCAGACGTGACCTTTGCCGACGGCAAGGTCACGAGCGGCAATCGCTCGGCGAGCCTCAAGGACGCGGGCCGCGGCGGCGAGCTGGTGGGCGAGGACAAGATCGAGTTCGCCGGGCTGGACAAGACCTACCAGATCTCGACCTTCGGCGCGCATTTCGTCGAGGTGGGCGTCGACAGCTATACCGGCGTCGTTCGCGTCCGCCGGATGCTGGCGGTGTGCGCGGCGGGGCGGATCATCAACCCCGTCTCCGCGCGCAGCCAGGTGATCGGCGCGATGACGATGGGCGTCGGCTCCACGCTGATGGAGGAGCTGGCCGTCGACAAGCGGTTCGGCATGTTCGTGAACCACGACCTCGCCAGCTACGAGGTACCGGTCCACGCCGACATCCCGCATCAGGACGTGATCTTCCTCGACGAGGCGGACGACAAGGCGAACCCGATGAAGGCCAAGGGCATCGGTGAGCTGGGCCTGTGCGGCGTCGGCGGCGCGGTCGCGAATGCGATCTACAACGCCACCGGCGTGCGCGTGCGCGACTATCCGATCACGCTTGAAAAGCACCTCGAAAAGCTGCCCGAGGTCGCCTGACCCCCGCCCCGCGCGGCGCGCATCGGTTGCGCCGCGCGGGTCCCCTTGCACCCGATGGGTTGAAACCCCGCGCCTGGCAGGGTCTTAAGGGGCCGCATGTATCCGCTTTCCCGCCTGCATCGCCTCGCCCTCCCCGCGCTACTGGTCGCTGCCGCAGCACCGGCCGCGGTCCGCGCCGCCGATCCCGCGCCGTTCGACCTTGCCGGCCCCGACCTTCGCATCCGCGTCACGCGCGGCACCGCGATGCTGCCGATCGCCGAGGTCCCGGAGCTGGCCGCGGGCGACACGGTCCGCATCGAGGCCGACCTGCCCGCCGACCAGCGCGCACGCTTCATCCTCGTCTCCGCCTTCCTGAGCGGTGCGACCAACCCGCCCCCGCGCGACTGGATCCGCTCGGCCGAGACGTGGAAAACGAAGGAGAAGGACCGCGTCCTCACGCTGACCGTGCCGGAGGGCGCCCGCCAGCTCGCCGTCTTCCTCGTCCCCGAGACCGGCAGTGCGGAGGGCACCATCGCCAGCGCCGTCCGCGGCAAGCCCGGCGAGTTCGTCCGCGCGACCCAGGCGATCAACCGCGCGTCGCTCGACCGCTCGCGCCTCAACGCCTTCGTCGCGGCGATTCGGGGCGAGGAGGACGACGATCCCGCGCACCTGAAGCGCGTCGCGCCGACGCTCGCCAAGAGCCTCGCGATCAAGCTCAATGCCGAATGCCTCGACAAGGTGGTCGACTATCAGGTCGCCTGCCTGCTCGAGAACCGCGAGTCGCTCGTCCTGACCGACGTGCACAGCAGTTCGCTGGCCGAGACGATCGCCGGCGCGCCCACCAACCTGGCGCTGCAACTGAGCTACACGCGCGAGGCGGGCTTCGGTTACTACAGCCAGTATATCGCCGTCGTCCGCGACATCGCGCGATTGTTCGGCGCGTTCAGCAATCCGCAATTCCGCTACCTCCCCGCGCTGGGCCTGCGCGGCGGGGATCGCATGTCGCTCCTGCTCGACACCGCGCCCTCCTTCGCCAAGCCGCGCTCGGTGATCGTCGCGCCGATGCCCGCGATCGGCGGCGACAGCCCGCCACGGCTGCGCGCCGCCAGCGACGCCCCGCTGTGCGGCGCCGACCCCGCGCTAACGCTTCCTGTCGAGGGCGCGCCGCTGATCTATTCGACGGATTTCGCGCGCGACATGGCACTGGTCGCCGGCGGCCAGCGCGTAGCTTTGCGCGCTCGCGCCGACCGCGGCGGCTATGTCGTTACTGCGCCGCTCACCGGCATGGGCACGGTAGAGGGCCGGATCGAGGGGCGCTGGGGGTTCGAACCGCTGACCGGCCCCGCCTTCCGCCTGCAATTCCCCGACGGCAAGGGCTGGACTGCGGCGGAGGACGCAACGCTCGTCGTCGGCCGCGACAACATGCTCGACCTGCGCGGCGCGGCCCCCGCCTGCATCACCGGCGCGACGATGCGCATCGGTGACGGCCCGGCCCGCGACGTCGCGTTCAAGCCGCAGGACGACGGCCGTCTAGCGCTCACGCTCCCGCTGGCCGACGCGAAGGCGGGCCGCGTGTCGATCGAGCTGCGCGAAACCGGCGCGGCGAAACCGACGACCCTGACCCTGCGCGCCTATCGCGAAGCGAGCCGGATCGACGCCGTCACTGTCCATGCCGGGGACGCCGCTGCCGAACTCACCGGCCAGCGCCTCGACCTGGTCGAGCGCGTCGAGATCGGCGACCTGCGCGCAGTCCCGCAGGGTCTGACGCGCGAAGCCAAGACCGATCGCCTGGCACTGACCGGCGCCGGCACCGCGCCCGCCGCGGGCAATGCGACCGCGCGCGTCATCCTCAGCGATGGCCGCACGCTGACCATTCCCGTTACCGTCCGCCCGCCTCGCGTCGCCGCCGCGATCATCGAGGGCAGCGTCCGCGTCGAGGGCACCACCCCCTTCACTCCAGTCGAACCGGGAGAGCCGCTGCTTCCCGCCGACGCAACGCTCCGTTTCGCCGTCCGCGCCTCGACCGGCGACCTTGCCCCGAGCGACACCATCGAGATCGCCGGTCCGGCGGGGCAGACCGCCCGCCTCGTCGCCGGGCCGCGGCTTCAGCTTCAGGGCAAGGACGTGCTCGTCGCCGCGCTCGATCCCGCCGCGCTCGGCCCCTCGGCGTTCGGGCCGCTCCGCTTCCGCCTCGTCCGTGGGATCGAGGCGAGCGACTGGCGACCGCTGGCCACACTCGTCCGCCTGCCCGCGCTCCAGCCGGTCAAATGCGATGCGAAGGCGCGCTGCACGCTGCGGGGCGAGGGCCTGTTCCTGATCGAGGCGGTCGCCCCGACCCGCGCCTTCGGCGATGCTGTTGCCGTTCCGGACGGCTTCACCGGCCCGGCGATCGAGGTGCCGCGCCCGGCCGATGGCATGCTCTACCTGAAACTGCGCGACGCCCCCGGCCGCATCGTCACGCTGCCCGCCAAGTGACCACGCAGCCGACGCTCCGACAGCTTCGCTACCTGATCGCGCTCGCCGATCATGGCAGCTTCACCCGCGGTGCCGCGGCGGCGGGGGTGTCGCAGCCCAGCTTCTCGCAGCAGATCCAGTTTCTCGAGGCGCTGCTCGGCGGCCGGGTGGCCGAGCGCGGCGCGACGAAGACGATCCTGACTCCGCTGGGGCGAGAGGCCGTGGCGGGCGCGCGCCGCGTGCTGGCGGAGGTGGCGGCGTTCGAGGCGCTGGCCGACCGTCGCGGCGATGCGCTGTCGGGCACCATCCGCCTCGGCGTCTCGCCGACGCTCGGCCCCTATATCCTGCCCCAGTTGGTCGCGCAGTTGCACGCGGTCAGCCCCGACCTTCGGGTCCATGTGCGCGAAGGGCTGCCCAACCGGCTCGTCGAGCTGCTGGCGGACGGCACGCACGACGTGATCCTCGTGCAGCTACCCATCGCCGACCGCGGCCTGCACGTCGAGCGGCTGTTCCGCGAGCCGCTGTTTCTCGGCATGGCCTCCGACGATCCGCTGAAGAAGCACGAGGCGATCGCCGTCGGGGATCTGGCCGGGCGCGGGCTGCTCACGCTCCAGCCGCAATACCGGATGAGCGAGCAGGTCGCGGCTCTTGCCGAACAAGCGGGAGCGCACGTGCTGCGCGATTACGAGGGGACCAGCCTCGACGCGATCCGGCAAATGGCGGGCATGGGCATGGGTCTCGCGCTGCTGCCCCGCCTCTATATCCGCCAGGAAATTCGCGAGGGGGACGGCCTGATCGTCCGACCGTTCGCTGGCGGGCGCCAGTATCGCGAGATCGGTCTGGTGTGGCGATCGGGGGCCGGGCGAGCGCCCGCATTTCTCACGCTTGCGCAATTGCTACGCGATGTTGCGCAATAGGATAACCCTATCGGGCATATAGTCTGGGCACCGTTGCCCCAATAGCCCTCCCCTTACAGATAGCGCGTCTGTCAGGGAGAAACGGCAATGGCGGACCAGCGCCCGGGTATCCGGGCCTTTGTAGGGTGGATCGGGCTGGTGCTGACCCCCGACGCGGCCTTCGTAAGGCTGGCGATCGTCTATGGGATCGCCATCTCGCTCCTGTCGCTGGCGACGCCGATTTCGGTTCAATTGCTCATCAATTCGGTTGCCAACACCGCGCTGCCGACGCCGCTGTTCACGCTCGCTGGGCTGCTCTTCCTGCTGCTGATGATCGCGGGCGTGCTCGCCGCCTTCCGCGTCCATTTGCTCGCGCAGTTCGAGCGGCGGCTGTTCGCGCGGATCGTCGCGGAGATCACGATCCGCGCCGTCCATGCACAGAACCCGTTCTTCGCCGATGCGCGGCGCGGCGACCTGTTCAACCGCTATTTCGACCTGATGACGGTGCAAAAGGCGCTGCCGAGCCTGATCATCGGCGGCTTCACCATCTTCCTTCAGGGCGCGGTGGGCCTGGTCGTCACCAGCTTCTACCACCCTTTCTTTCTCGCCTTCAACGCGGTGCTGGCGCTGTCGCTGTTCCTCGTCTGGCAGTTCTGGGCCTCTGGCGCGATCCGCAGCGCGGTCGAGAAAAGCCATGCCAAGCACGCCGCCGCATATTGGCTGGACAGCGTCGGCGGGTCGAACGGCTTCTATAAATCCAGCCGCCACCTCGACTTCGCGATGGACCGGTCGGAGGCGATGACCGCGGGCTATGTCGCCGCGCATCGCCGCCATTTCCGCTACACCTTTGCCCAGACGTGTGCGCTGCTGCTCATCTATGCGGTCGCCAGCGCCGCGCTGCTCGCGCTGGGCGGCTGGCTCATCATCCAGAACCAGCTCTCGATCGGCCAGCTCGTCGCCGCCGAGCTCATCCTGTCAGGCGTCTTTTACGGCATCGCCCAGTTCGGTCCGTATCTGGAGGCGCTGTACGACCTCGCCGCGGGCCTCGAGGAGCTGTCGCTCTTCTGGGACGTGCCGCAGGAAGCGGGCAAGGCCGATGGCGAAGGCCCGGCGGATGGCTCGATCCGCATGGCCCGCGTCGAACATGATGGCCGCCGCTTCGACTTCGAGGTCGCCGCTGGCGAGCAGTTGGCGGTCGTCGCCGCACCGGGGGTCGAGCGGTCGCTGGCGATGCTGTTCAAGCGGCATCAGAGCCCGGCCCGCGGCCTCACCGTCATCGGCGGGCGAGAGATCGGCGGGCTAGATACCTATCGGTTGCGGGCCGAAGTGATGGTGCTCGACCGGCCGAGCTTCGTCGAGATGTCGATCCGCGACTATCTGACGCTTGCCGCGTCGGGGGATGCCGCACGCATGGTCGAGGCGCTGGAAACGGTGGGCCTGGCCGAGCGGCTGGGCGGTCTGGCGGAGGGGCTGGACACCGTGATCTCCACTTCCGGTTGGCCGCTGTCGGTGGGCGAGCTGATGGCGCTAAAGCTCGCTGCCGCGCTCTTGGCGAAACCCAAGCTCCTCGTCCTCTCGCCGCTCTACGACCTGCTCCCGCCCGAACGCGTCGATGCGGTGCTTGCGCGGCTGCGCGGCGATACCACCGTCCTTCAGTTCACGCGGCGACCGCAGGGCCTCTCGCGCGACGGCGCGCTCTGGATCGGCACCGACGAACAGCGCCGCTGCGCCACCGAGGCCGAGCTGATCGCACTCGCCAGCGAAGGAGGCAGCGATGCCCTTCCAGCCTGACCATATCGTCCATTTCCCGACGCTGGCGAGCATCCGGCCGCCGCGAGTGACGCGAGTCGTCGCGTGGCTGGTCGTCTTCGCCATTGCGGCGGTAGTCGCGATCCTGATCCTCGTCCCCTGGGTCCAGACCTCGGCCGGCGCGGGCCAGATCGCCGCGCTCGATCCCGAGGATCGCGTGCAGGACGTGACCGCGCTCGTCCCCGGCCGAGTGGAGCGCTGGTACGTTCGCGACGGCGACCTAGTGAAGCGCGGCGACCCGATCGCGAAGATAACCGACAACGACCCCGATCTCCTCGCCCGCCTCGCCGCCGAACGCGCGCAAGTGCTCGCCGAGATCGCCGCCGCGCAGCAGGCGATGGCCGTGTCGCAGATCGACGTCGGCCGCTCCGCGCAATTGCTGGCCGAGGGGCTGGCCGCGCGCCGCGACTATGAAGCCACGCAGATCAAGGTCGCCGACCAGCGCGCCAAGCTCGCCGAAGCACGCGCCAAGCTGACCCGCGTCGACGTGACGCTCAACCGCCAGTCGGCACAGCTTGTCCGCGCGCCGCGCGACGGGCGTATCCAGTCGATCAACGCCGCCGCCGGCGCGACGCTCGTCTCGGCGGGCGACCTGCTCGCGACGCTCGCGCCCGAAACGCCGGTGCGAGTGGTCGAGCTGATGGTCGACGGCCGCGACATTGCGATCATCCGTCCCGGCCGCCCGGTGCGGCTGGCGTTCGAGGGGTGGCCCGCGATCCAGTTCAGCGGCTGGCCCTCGGTCGCGCAGGGGATGTTCGACGGCCGCGTCCGCTCGATCGACCCCTCGGCCCAGACCACCGGCCTGTTCCGCGTGCTGGTCGAACCGATGCCGGGGAAGCCCGGCTGGCCAGGCACCGGCTTCGTCCGGCTGGGCGGTAAGGTGCGTGGCTGGATTCAGGGTGAGACGGTGAGCATCGGCTACGAACTCTGGCGCCAGCTCAACGACTTCCCGCTCGAGTTCCGCCGGCCCGCGGACGAGCCGAAGGGCCCCGGTCCCGATCCGGTCGTGAAGGTAAAGAAATGATCCGCCCGATCGCCATCGCCGCGGCGGTCTTCGTCGCCGCCCCCGCCGCCGCCCAGCAACTGCCGCTGGACGAGGTGCTGCGCTCCTCCGCCACCCACGCCCCCGCGATCCTCGAGGCGATCACGCGCGAGCGACAGGCGAACGGTCGCCGCCTGTCGGCCGAGGGCGCGTTCGACCTGTTGTTCGAGGGGGACGCCCAGTCGCGGGTGGCGGGATACTATGACGGTACCGTTGTCGAGGGGAAGGCGACCCGCCCGCTCGCCAACAACGGCGGCTATCTCTTCGGGGGCTACCGCGTCTCGCGTGGCGATTTCCCGATCTACGAGGACAAGGCGTTCACCAATCGCTTAGGCGAGGTGAAGGTCGGCGCAGTGTTCTCGCTCATGCGCGACCGGCTGATCGACGAGCGGCGCGGACGGTTGGGGCTGGCGGGCGGCGACATCGCCCTCGCGCGACTCGACCGCGAGATGGTGGCAATCGGCGTACAGCGGCGCGCGATCGACGCCTATCAGGCATGGGTCGTCGCCGGCATGCGCGTGCGCGTCTATCGCGACCTTCTCGGCCTCGCGACCGAGCGGCAGGCGTCGATTGAGCGGCTGATCGCCCTCGGCGCGCGCCCGCAGATTCTGGGGACGGAGAACCGCCAGAACATCGTCCGCCGCCAGACGCTGCTCGTCCGCGCCGAACAGGACCTCGCCGCCGCCGCCAACGCCCTCTCCTTCTACCTCCGCAACGAGAATGGCGAGCGGCTGGTCCCCGCCGCCGAGCGCCTGCCCGACCGCTTCCCGGAACTGCGCCTCCCCGCCCTCGGGCCCGACCTAGCGCAGCGGATCGAACGGCCGGACCTCGAAGCGATCCTCGTCCGGCTGGATCAGGTCGAAGTGAAGCGCCTGCTTGCCGAGAACGACCTGCTCCCGCGGCTGGATATCCGGGCGGAGGCAGCCAAGGACGTGGGGCCGGTCGGGCTTGGCGGGTCGTCGCGGACGCCGGCGGAGGGGATCGTCGGCCTGCGCTTCTCGCTCCCCCTCGAACGCCGTGCCGCCCGCGGCAAGATCGCCGAGGCGGCCGCCGAGGCCGACGGGCTGCGCCTTCGCCGCAAGCTGATCGAGGATCAGATCCTCGTCGAGGTGAACGGCCTCGCCATCCAGGCGACGACGGCCGACCGGCTGCTAGCGCTGGCCGTCGACGAAACCGCGCTCGCAAACCGCATGGCGGAGGCAGAGCGCCGCCGCTTCCAGCTCGGCGCCAGCGATTTCATCGTCGTCAACCTGCGAGAGGAGAGTGCCGCCGACGCCCGCCTGCGCCAGCTCGATGCCGAATATCGCCGCTCGGCCGCCCGCGCCGAACTGGTGGCGGCGACCGTGGATCGGGTGCAGTTGGGCCTGTAACCGCTTACAGACTTGCGTTGCAGCACACAAAGGCGCATGGGAGCCCCGTTCATGACAATCGAAACCCTCCCCCCGCTTCTATCGGAAGCGCTCGCCGCGCGTGGTTACGACACGCTGACCGCCGTCCAGTCCGCCGTGCTGGAGCAGCCCGATCATAATCGCGACCTCATCGTCTCGGCCCAGACGGGCTCGGGCAAGACCGTCGCCTTCGGCCTCGGCATCGCGTCGCAATTGTTCGAGGACGGCGCGCTCGCGCGGAGCGATACGCCGCTGGCGCTGGTCATCGCGCCGACCCGCGAACTCGCGATCCAGGTCAGCCGCGAGCTGATGTGGCTGTATGAAAAGGCGGGTGCCCGCATCGCCACCTGCGTCGGCGGGATGGACGCGGCCAAGGAGCGCCGCAACCTACAGCGCGGGGTCCAGATCGTCGTCGGCACTCCCGGCCGCCTGCGCGACCACCTTGAGCGCGGAGCGCTCGACCTCTCGGCCCTGCGCGCCGTCGTCCTCGACGAGGCGGACGAGATGCTCGACATGGGGTTCCGCGAGGACCTCGAGCAGATCCTCGACCTGACGCCGGAGGGGCGCCGCACGCTCCTGTTCTCGGCGACGATGCCCAAGTCGATCGTCGCGCTCGCCCGTCGCTATCAGCGCGATGCCGAGCGGATCTCAACCGTGGGCGAGGATCGCGGGCACGGCGATATTGAATATCAGGCGATCGCCGTTTCGCCCGCCGATATCGAGCATGCCGCGATCAACCTGCTCCGCCTGCACGAGGCGGAGACGGCAATGCTCTTCTGCGCCACGCGCGACAATGTCCGTCACCTGCACGCCAGCCTGACCGAGCGCGGGTTCGCCGCGGTCGCACTGTCGGGCGAGCACAGCCAGAACGAGCGCAACGCCGCGCTTCAGGCGCTGCGTGATGGCCGTGCCCGCGTCTGCGTCGCGACCGACGTGGCGGCGCGCGGCATCGACCTGCCCAGCCTCAGCCTGGTCGTCCATGTCGAGCTGCCGCGCGATGCCGAGACGCTTCAGCACCGCTCGGGCCGCACCGGCCGTGCAGGGCGCAAGGGCACCGCGGTGCTGATCGTTCCCTACCCCCGCCGCCGCCGCGTCGACATGATGCTGCGTTCCGCACGCATCGCCGCCGAGTGGATGGACGCGCCGACGCCCGACGACATTCGCGCCAAGGACCGCGAGCGGATGCTGGCGACGTTGCTCGCCCCCGTAGAGGCGGATGAGGACGATCGCGCGCTCGCCGCGCAGCTCCTCGAAAAGATGAGCGCCGAGGATATCGCCGCCGCCTTCGTCCAGAGCGTCCGTGCCAAGCTGCCCGCGCCCGAGGAAATGATCGAGGCGGCCCCGCGCGATCCAGCGACCGCGCATCACCGCCCCGGCTTCGACGACGTGCAGTGGTTCCGCATGGACATCGGCCGCCGCCACAATGCCGATCCGCGCTGGATCCTGCCGCTGCTCTGCCGCCGCGGCCACATCACCAAGAACGAGATCGGCGCGATCCGCATCCTGCCGACCGAAACCTGGTTCCAGGTGCCGAGCGGCATCGCCGCCAAGTTCGCCAGCGCCGTCCAGCGCAGCGGCGATCCGCAGGCCGATGACGAGAGCGGCGTCCGCATCGAGCGGGCCGATGGCCAGCCCCCCTCGCCCGGCCATCGCGGCGAGCGCAGCGGTCCGCCGCAGGGTCGCCCCCCCGGCCGCCCGCCCTACCGCGCCAAGCCCGCCGGCGGCCGCCCCCCGCATAAGCCGCGTCGTCCGGGCTGATCGCTTGCGCATCCTCGTCGATGCCGATGCCTGCCCGGTGAAGGACGAGGTATACCGCGTGGCCCTGCGCCACGCGGTACCCGTCACGATCGTCAGCAACAGCCCGATCCGGGTGCCGCCGCATGAGTTGATCGGGCGCGAGGTCGTCTCCGACGGGTTCGACGCCGCCGACGACTGGATCGCCGAGCGGGTGGATGCGGCAACCGTCGTGATTACCGCCGACATCCTGCTCGCTGATCGCTGCATCAAGGCGGGCGGCACGGTGATCGCGCCCAACGGCAAGCCCTTCACCGCCGCCTCGATCGGATCGGCGGTTGCGGTGCGAGCGATCATGGCCGACCTGCGCGCCGGCGGCGACCAGCTCGGCGGCCCCGCTCCCTTTTCCAAGACCGACCGCTCACGCTTCCTCCAGTCGCTCGACGAGGCGCTGGTGCGGCTCAAGCGCAAGGCGTAAGAACCGAACATGGCCGAACGCTTCGAACGACACCGCCAGCCCTGGACCGCCGACGAGATCCAGAAGCTCCACACCCTCGCGAAAAAGGGCATGGCGCTGAAGGCGATCGCCAAGGCGCTGACCCGCAGCGAGGAATCGACCAAGGAACGCGCCAAGGCCGACGGACTGTCGATCGCCAAGCTGCGCTGAGATGGCCGATTACGACGCGATCGTGCTGGGGGCGGGCGCCGCCGGCCTGATGTGCGCGGGCGTCGCGGGCCAGCGCGGGAAACGCGTGCTCGTCATCGACCATGCCGACCGGCCGGGGAAGAAGATCCTGATTTCGGGCGGCGGCCGCTGCAACTTCACCAACACCGGCACCGTTCCCGATCGCTTCATTTCCGCCAACCCGCATTTCGCGCGGTCGGCGCTGGCCCGCTACACCCCCGCCGACTTCATCCAGCTGGTCGACGCCTATGGCATCGCCTGGCACGAAAAGACGCTCGGCCAGCTCTTCTGCGACGGCTCCGCGCGCCAGATCGTCGACCTCTTGATGGAAGAGGGCGCAAAGGGCGGCGTCGAGGTTGCGCTCGGCCAGCCGATCGCCGCGGTCGATCATGCCGATGGTCGCTATCGCGTGACGTTCGGCGACCGCACCGCCAGCGCCCCCGCGCTCGTCATCGCGACGGGCGGGCCGTCGATCCCGAAGATGGGCGCGACCGGCTTCGCCTACGACCTCGCCCGCCGCTTCGGCCTCAAGGTGGTCGAGCCGCGCCCGGCGCTCGTCCCGCTGACGCTCGGCGGCGACGAGGTGCTGTTCCGCGAACTTTCCGGCGTCGCGACCGAGGTGGTGGCGAGCGCCGGCAAGGCCGCGTTCCGCGAAGCGGCCTTGTTCACGCATCACGGCCTGTCCGGCCCCGCGATCCTTCAGGTGTCGAGCTATTGGCGCCACGGCCAGCCGATCGCGATCGACTTCCTCCCCGGCCGAACGCCGGGCTGGCTCAAGCAACTGAAGCGCGAGGCGCCGCGCACGACCGTCGCCCGCACGCTGACCGCCGCGCTGCCCGAGCGGCTGGCTGCGGTCCTCGGCGAGCGACTGGCGCTGTCCGGCACGCTCGCCGACCTCACCGACGCGAAGCTCGCCGCCGCCGAACAGCGGCTCGGCAACTGGGCGTTCCATCCGAACGGGACGCAGGGCTATGCCAAGGCCGAGGTGACCGTGGGCGGTATCAGCACCGCGGAGCTGTCGTCCAAGATGATGGAGGCGCGTCGCACCCCCGGCCTCTACGCGATCGGCGAGGCGGTGGACGTGACCGGCTGGCTGGGCGGGTACAACTTCCAATGGGCCTGGGCGAGCGGGTTCGCGACGGGCGAAGCGATTGCTTTACACTGAGCATTGCCGCGCGGCAGAATGCCCCGACAAATCGGGGAGGATAGGCATGGCCGGATCGATTCATTGGCTGGCAGGATTGCTGGTGCTGGCGCTCATCCCGTCGGCCGCACCCGCGCGCCAGAGCGGCGAGGCACCCGGCGAGCCGATGCTGGGCATGGAGACCATCCGCCTCTACCCCGGCCGCGCGCCCGGCGCGAAGGGCGACGGCCCCGACGAGACGCCGACGCTGACGATCATGCGCCCGCACCGGGGGCACGAAAACGGCACCGCGATCGTCGTTGCACCCGGCGGCGGTTACATGGGGCTGGCCGACAATTTGGAGGGGCGACAGGTGGCCGACTGGTTCGCCTCGCGCGGGGTGACCGCCTTCGTCCTCAAATATCGCGTCGGGGCCAAGGCGCGGCTGCCCATCCCGTTCGCCGACGGTCACCGCGCGATCCGCTTCGTGCGCGCCAACGCGGCGAAATACGGCATCGACCCCAAGCGGATCGGCATGATCGGCTTTTCCGCCGGCGGGCACCTCAGCGCCACCATCGCCGCGACCGGCGCGCCGGGCACCGGCGATGCAGTCGACCAAACCGATAGCCGCCCCGACTTCCTCGTTCTCGGCTATCCGTGGCTCGAGGGGATGCAGATCGGCGCGAACGGCCGGTCGCAATATTGCGACTTCACCGGCGTGAAATGCGATCCCAAGCAATACACCCGGTATTTGCCGCTCAACTCGGTCACCGCCCGGATGCCGCCGACCTTCCTCTACCACACCACCGGCGACAAGCTCGTCCCCGCGATGGGCAGCCTGCGCTTCTACGAAGCGCTTCAGGCCAAGGGGGTCGAGGCTGAGCTCCACGTTTTTGCGCGCGGCGATCACGGGACCGGTCTCGGCGGCTACGACCCCGCGCTCGCCCGCTGGCCCGAGCTGATGGAAGCGTGGCTGCGCGGTCTCGGCATGCTCACGCCCCCGCCCTGAGCATCGCCTTGCTGACCGGCCGCCCGTCTTCTGTCGCAACGCAAAAGGAGAGCGAAGCGGTTCGATCGCGCGCCGGCCCGCTTCCACATGCGGGGGCGCGCCGGTACGCTGGGGCATGATCCGCCAGACTCGCCCGGCATGAAACTCGGCCCGCTCCGCCTGAAGCTCCAGGTCGCGTGCGGCGATGCCGTCGCCTTTGGTCCGGGCAAGGCCGATCTCCTTGATGCCATCGCCGCAGAGGGGTCGATCGCGCGCGCCGCGGCGGCGATGGGGATGAGCTATCGCCGCGCCTGGCTGCTAGTCGACGAGATGAACCGCTGCTTCGACCCGCCGCTGGTAGAGACGCTGCGCGGCGGCGGGACCGAGCGCGGGGCGCGCGTGACCGACACCGGCGCCGCCGTCCTTGCCGCCTATCGGGAGATGGAGCGCGACGCCGCGGCGCTCGCCGAACGCCCCGCCTATGCGCGCCTGCGCACCCATCTTCGCGAGACGCCGCTCGCGCCGTCGAAATAGCGCGACCTCTATATACGGCCAGATACAGCCTCGATATACGCCGGAACATAGAGCGGGGACCACCCCTGCCGAAAAGGGGTTCCGGTCATGCTTGCATTCGTCGCCATGTCCCTACTGGCATCCCCGATGCAGACCGGCCCGGCCGCAGCGCAGGCCGACGACGACCGCCTTCCTGCCATCACCGTCACCGCCCGCCGGCGGGAGGAGGATCCGCAGGACGTGCCTGCCGCGATCTCGGTCGTGGGCGGCGACCTGCTCGACCGCAGCTACAGCTTGAATACGCAGGCGCTGACGACGCTGATCCCCAGCCTGAACTACAGCTCGGCCAATCCGCGCAACACCGCCTTCACGATCCGCGGACTGGGGTCGAGCGTGGTGGCGGTCAGCCAGGCGAATGACGGCCTTGAACCCGGCGTCGGCTTCTATGTCGATCAGGTCTATCACGCCCGCCCCGCGACCGCCGCCTTCGACTTCGCGGATATCGAGCGGGTCGAGGAACTGCGCGGGCCGCAGGGGACGCTGTTCGGCAAGAACACCACCGCCGGCGCGCTCAACATCACCAGTCGCGCACCCAGCTTCACGCCCGAGGGGTTTGCCGAGATTTCGCTGGGCGAGCGCAACTTCGTCCAGGCGCGCGGCTGGGCATCGGGGCCGATCGGCGACACCCTCGCCTATCGCCTGTCGGGCGTCTCGACCCGCCGCGACGGCGTGATCGAGAATGTCCGCACCGGCCGCGACACCAACACGCTCGGCACGCAGGCGGTTCGCGGGCAGCTTCTGTTCCAGCCGCGCGAGGGGTTCCAGACCCGCCTGATCGCCGACTTCTCCAACTTCCAGGCCTATTGCTGCGGGCAGGTTTACCTGCGCACCGGCACCAGCCTTCGCGCCCCCGCCCGCCAGTTCGGCGGGCCGCAGGGGCTCGCGTCTCAGTTCGGCTATGCCCCGCCGAGCACGAACCCCTATGATCGCCTGACCGATATCGACGGCCCGCTCGGCGTCGACACGAACGAGGGCGGGGTGAGCGCGATCACCGACTGGAATCTCGGCCCCGTGACGCTGACCTCGGTCAGTGCATGGCGATTCTGGAACTGGGATGCGGAGAACGACCGCGACTATACCGGCCTGCCGGTGCAATTGTCGCAGCACATCCCCTCGCGGCAGGATCAGGCGAGCCAGGAGTTACGCCTCGCCTCGAACGGCACGGGCCCGCTCACCTATGTCGTCGGCCTTTACGGCTTCTGGCAGAAGATCATCGGGCGGCCGATCAGCATCTACGGCCCCGCCGCCGCCCGCTATCTGATCGGCACGACGACCGGCGCGAACAACACCCCCGTCCCCGCCGACCTGCTCGACGGCTACGGCCAGGACGGGCGCACGGTCTTTCGTACGTCGAGCTATGCCGCGTTCGGTGAGGTCAACTGGCGCATCGTCCCCGACGTGACGCTGACCGGCGGCCTTCGCTACACCTATGAGGAAAAGGACGGCTCGTATCGCACGACCGTGTCGGGCGGGCCGGCGACGACCAACGCTGCGCTTATCAATGCGCGGCTCGGCGTCCTCAGACCGCAAAGCTATGCCGCGAGCGACCGAGACGGCAGCCTGTCGGGCCGCGGCAACATCGCCTGGGCAGTGAGCGACCGAACCCTCGCCTATGCAAGCTATGCGCGCGGGTTCAAGTCGGGGGGCATCAACATGTCGGGCCTGCCGCTCGACAATGCCAATCAGCCCGTCCTCGCCACCGCCGTCGTCCGGCCCGAGCGCAACGAGACGGTCGAGATCGGCCTCAAGAACACGCTCCTCGACCGGCGCCTGATCTTCAACATCGACGCCTATCGCACCCGCGTCCGCGATTTCCAGGCGACGATCGTCGAGAATTCGACAACGCAGACGGTGCAGCTTCGCGGCTATCTGTCGAACATCCCCGCCGTGCGCGTGCAGGGGATCGAGGCGGACTTGATGGCGATCGTCGTCCACGGTCTGTCGATCCGCGGCAGCGTCGCCTATGCCGACGGCGTCTACACCGACTATCCCGCCGGTCCCTGCCCGCTGGAGGTTCAGACCGCGGCGACCGCGCGGTGCAGCCTGACCGGCCGCCGCCTCGCCTCCCTCCCCCGGCTCGCGGTGACGGGCGGGCTCGACTATGTCCGTCCGGTCGGGCGCGGCAAGCTCATCGTCCATGTCGACAGCGCCTCGCGCGGCGGGTTCAACGGCGACCCCAGCCTGTCGCGCTTCACCCGCATCCGCGGCTACAATCTCACCAACGCCAATATCGGCTATCGCTTCGCGGACGGGACGGAGGTGATCGTCTGGGCGCGCAACCTGCTCGATGCCGACTATATCCAGAACCTGACGATCCAGGCGGGCAATTCGGGCCTGATCCTCGGCAGCCCCAGCGATCCGCGCACGATCGGCGGGACGGTGCGCTTCGTGATCTAGGCGAAATGCACCGCCAGCCAGACGGTCGGCTTGTCGGGATCGGTGAAAGTGACCCTGTGCGCGGCCCCGGCCGGGATCAGCAGGGGATCGCCCGGCGACAGCGCGGTCGCGGCCCCCTCCACCTCGACAACCGCGCGGCCCGCCAGCACCAGCACCCACTCGTCATGGGCCTGGACATAGGGGCGGTCGCTCGGCGTCACCTGTCCCAGCGACACGATCCGCTCGACCCGGCAGCCGGGGCGGGTCAGCAGGTCCTCGAAAACCTCGCCCCCGGACGCATCGGGTAGTGGGTGGAGCAGGTTGGTCATGCGGCACCTCGACACGTGGCACCGGCGTGTTAGCCCTCTCTCACCACAAGGCACAGGGGTTCGGGCATGATTCGATGGGTAGCGGCGGCAAGTCTGGCAGCGATCGCGGTGGCGGCCACCGCACAGGAAGCGCCGCGCGCCGCGAAGCGCCCGCATCCCGTCGTCTCGCCAAACGGGACCCGCAACGACGACTACTACTGGCTGCGCGACGACACGCGCAAGAGTCCCGAAATACTCGCCTATCTGAAGGCCGAGAACGCCTATGCCGACGCGCGCATGGCCCCGTTCAAGCCGCTGGCGGACAAGCTCTATGCCGAGACCGTCTCGCACATCCAGCAGGACGACACGACCGTCCCGTACCGCGAGAATGGCTGGTGGTATCAGACGCGGTTCGTGAAGGGCGCCGACTATCCGCTGATCGAGCGTCGCCGCACCCCCGAGGCCCCAGCCGAACTGCTGTTCGACCAGAACGCCATGGCCAAGGGCCACGGCTTCTTCTCGCTCTCCGCCTTCGCCGTCAGCCCGGACAACAAGACGATCGCCTGGGCCGAGGACACCGTCGGCCGCCGCCAATATGTGCTGAAGGTCAAGGACATCGCCACCGGCCGCATCCTCGATCAGGGCCTTACCAACCTCGAGCCGGAGATCGTCTGGACCGGCGACGGCAAGTCGCTGCTCTATGTGGCGAAGGACCCGGTGACGCTGCGCGGCTACCGCGTGATGCTCCACGCGCTCGGCACGCCCGCCAGCGCCGACAGGCTGGTCTATGAGGAAAAGGACGACACCTATCAGATGGGCATCGGCCGGACCGCCGACGACAAGTTCATCTGCATCACCGTTTCCAGCACCGTCAGCGACGAGCAACGCTGCGCCCCGGTCGACCAGCCGACGCGCTTCACCGTCCTCGCGCCCCGCGCGCGCGAGTTCCGCTATTCGGCCGACCATGCCGGCGGCCGCTGGGTGATCCGCACCAACAAGGGGGCGAAGAACTACAAGCTCGTCACCATCGCCGATGCCGCGCTCGGCCGCGGCCCCGCCGGGTGGACCGACCTGACGCGCGCCGACGACAAGGTGTTCATCGAGGGGTTCCAGCCCTTCGACAGCTTCGTCGCGATCGACCAGCGGCAGGGCGGCAACCGCATGATCCGCCTGCTCGGCAATGACGGCCGCTCGACACCCGTCGCCGCGGACGAGCCCGCCTATCGCATGGCGCTTTCGACCAACCGGGAGGCGAACGCCACAACCGTCCGCTATACCTATGGCTCATTGAAGACCCCGACGACGACGTACGAGGTCGATGCGCGGACCGGCGAGCGCCGCGTGCTCAAGGTCGCGCCGGTCCCCGGCTACGATCCCGCCAACTACGTCACCGAACGCCTCTGGGCACCCGCGCGCGACGGCACGCGCATCCCCGTCTCGATCGTCTATCGCAAGGGCGTGAAGCGCGACGGCACCGCGCCGCTGTTCCAGTACGCCTATGGCAGCTACGGCTATTCGACCGATCCGGCGGTCGACCCCAGCCGCATCGCAATGCTCGACCGCGGCGTCGTCTATGCGATCGCGCATATCCGCGGCGGCCAGGAAATGGGCCGCGGCTGGTACGACGACGGGCATCTGCTCAACAAGAAAAACAGCTTTACCGATTTCATCGACGTGACCCGCTTCCTCGTCGCGCAAAAGGTCGCGGCGAAGGATCGCGTCGCGGCGATGGGCGGCAGCGCCGGCGGGCTCCTCATGGGCGCGGTCGCCAACATAGCGCCCACCGACTACCGCGTGATGGTCGCGCAGGTGCCGTTCGTCGATGTCGTCACGACGATGCTCGACGCCAGCATTCCGCTCACCACCTTCGAATATGACGAATGGGGCAATCCCGCGCAGAAGGGTTACTATGATTACATGCTGAGCTATTCGCCCTACGACAATGTCGAGGCGAAGGCGTATCCGGCGTTGTTCGTCGGCACCGGCCTCTGGGACAGCCAGGTGCAATATTACGAGCCGGCCAAATGGGTCGCAAAACTTCGCGCGACCAAGACGGGCACCGCGCCGCTTCTTTTCCGTACCAACATGGAGGCGGGGCACGGCGGCAAGTCGGGCCGGTTCGAACGGTATCGCGACGCATCCGAATGGCAGGCCTTTGTCCTCGACCAGCTCGGCGTCGCGAAGAACTGATTGATTTCACTGGGGCCGTGACATTCCAACGTCGCGGCCCCAGTTGCGATCGGTGCTTCGATCCAATGTCCTTAATAATCTGCAACGACCAGCATCGGATCGAAAGATCGATGCCGGTCCTTCATTGATGCCAAAGAAGCAAGACCGGACGCATCGACTTTACTGTTCGGACGTTGCATAGGCGAACCGCGAGCACTGCGCTCGTCCGCAAATGGTCGCAGCCAGAACAGGAACGTCTCATGTCCGAAGAAGCCACGTTGAATGCCGTCGAACTCGCCACCGAACTGACGATCGCCTGGCTCGGCAACCAGAACAATCGCGTATCGGCCGAAGATGTGCCGGCGTTCCTTCGCACGATGCACTCGACCATCAACGAACTTTCGGGCGGTACGGGCCAGACCGTCGAACACGCCGAAACGCCGACCGTCGACGGCGATTTCACGCCCGCCGTTTCGGTGCGCAAGTCATTGGCGTCGAAGGATCACATCCTGTCGATGATCGACGGCAAGCCCTATCGGACGCTGCGCCGCCACCTGTCGACCAACGGCCTTACGCCCGACGAGTATCGCGCGCGGTACAACCTCAAGGCCGACTACCCGATGGTCGCGCCGAGCTATTCGGAGGCGCGCCGCGCGATGGCCAAGCAGATCGGCCTGGGCTCCAAGGGTCGTCAGGCCCGCGCCGGTGCGACGAAGGAGGCGGCCGCGCCCGCCGCCGCCCCGACGCGGCGCCGCAAGAAGAGCGACACCGCCGCCGACTGACCGATCGCCGCGGCGGGGATCAGCGAGCCACCTCGCGCCCGCCGCGGCACACCGGCCCCGCTTTGGCGCCGGCACCGCCCAGCGCCCAGCCGATCGCGTTCTCGAGCAGCGTCACGTTCTTCGCGTCGGCGTAATTTTCCGGCCGATGCCCGATCGCCGAGTAGAAGGAGCGGCCGTTGCCGACGCAGCGGCTCCAGGCGATCGGGTGGTCGCCCATCGCCAGCCGGCCCGGCTTGTAGCTCGCCTCGTCGAGCGCCAGCAGCACGTGGACGCCCTTGTCCCGCGGATTGGCGGTGAACGAATACCATTCCTCGTTCAGTGCCCAGCCGGTGCCGAGCCCCCGCATCAGCGGGCTTTTCGGATCCTCCACCCGGATCGTCGCGGTCTGGAACTGCGGATCCATCGGATGACCGGCGAAGCGAGCACTGACCAGCACGTCGGAATACCAGTCCCAGATGTTGCGCGGATCGCCCGCGGCGCCGTGAAAGCCGACGAAACCGCCGCCCTTCTCAACGAAATCGCGCAGCGCCTGTCGCTGGCGAACGGTCAGCACATCACCGCTCACGTTGTTCCAGACGACCGCGCCGAATTGCTTCAGATAGGCGGGCGTGATCGCCCCCGGATTGTCGGTGAACACCGCCTGCCACCCCTTGCGCGCCGCCATCGCCCGCAGCGCCGCGGTGGCGGCGTTGACCGATGGGGTGTCCTTAAACCCGATGATCCGGTCGAAGACGAGGATCGCGGGCTTGCCCGGCTTCACCCGTTCGGCCGGGGGCGGGCCGTCGACATAGCGGGCACAGCGCCGCGCCGTCGCCGCGGCATCGATCGGGATCGCCGCCAGCTTCGCCCGCAGGTCCGCCTGCGCCGCCGCCGGCATCGCCTTGTAGTCGCCGAGCCCGTCGAGCGACACGATCGCCGAGAAGGTGGGCAGCGTCGTGCCCGACAGGAACGGCGGTATCTTCGCGAGCAGCCCCGCCTGATCGAGCACTTGCCGCGCGCGAGGATCGATCAGCAGGTCGATCAGCGGCCCGTCGACCGAATAGGGTGTCGTCGCCAGCGGACAGTCGGGCACCGCGGCGTGCGCCGCCGCGGGCATGGCGGCGGTCGCCAGCCCGATACAGACCGAAAGATCGCGAAGGCGGCGGGGCGTTGCTCGGCTCATGTCATCCTCTCCCTTGCCCGGCGCGCGGGCTTTAGTCGGAGCATAGCCCAGGGTCCGTTCGACGCAACGCCCCTCATTTCGTCGCACACGATCGTCGCTTGCATCGTGACTTGGCGCATTAAGACAGGCTAAAGCCGCTGCCGCGCCCGGTTTCGCCGGGTCCATTCGACGGAGCGACGATGACCGACCTCGACCCCAGCCTGGATCTTCCGCGGTGGAAGCGCGTGTGGCTTGGGCTCGACAGCCGCGCGCGGCTCGGCGCACGGCGCGGGCGGATCGACCGCGGCAAGCAGGCGCGGCGCGGCGGCAACGACAGCGCGCGCTTCTTTCGCGAGTGGCTCCGCAATCCCGTCGCCACCGCCGCGGTAGCGCCGTCAGGCGAGGCACTGGTCGCGCTCATCACGCGCGAGATCGGCGACTGGACCGGCCCCGTGCTCGAACTGGGGCCCGGCACCGGCGTCTTCACCCGCGCCCTCGTCGCGCGCGGCGTCGACGAGCGGGACCTGACGCTGGTCGAGCGCAATCCCGCCTTTGCGCAGCTGCTGCGCGATCGGCATCCGCACGCCTCGATCCTCGTCGCCGATGCGGGCGAGCTCGGCACCGCGATCGCCGCCGACACGCCGCGCTTCGGCGCGATCGTCTGCGGCCTCGGCCTGCGCAACATGAAGCCCGAGCTGATCGAAGCGATCCTGACCGGGGCGTTCGCGCACATGGCGCCGGGCGCAGCCTTCTACCTGTTCACCTACGGGCGCCGCTGCTCCGTGCCGGCAGATATCCTGGCGAAACTGGGCCTGACTTCGCGGCGAATCGGCATCGCGTATCGCAACCTGCCGCCGGCGTCGGTGTTTCGCCTGACCCGCGGCTGAACGGTCCGCTCTCCCTTGTCAAATCGCCTTTCGCGCGAGCTGCCGGTCCTATAGGATACGGCGATGACGATGGGCGAAACGACGATGCGGCACCTTTTGAACGATAACGCCACCCTGGCGGAGGGCGCGGCCCCGCGTTCGCGCACCAGCCGCCCCGCCGCTGCGCCGACGATGGTGCAGCAGGCCTATGATCATCTGCTCACCGCGCTGATGACGCTTCAGATCGCGCCGGGCGAGCGGATCGCGATCGATCAGGTCGCGCGCCGCCTCAACATCTCGCAGACGCCGATCCGCGAGGCGCTGAGCCAGCTCGAGGCCGAGAAGCTCGTCCACAAGATGCCGAACGTCGGTTACCGGGCGAGCGCGCAGATGACGCGCGAGGAAGTCCGCGACCTCTATACCCTTCGCCAGCTCATCGAACCCTATGCCGCCGCCCGCGCGGCAGAGGCGATGACCGAGGATGCGGTCGAGGAACTTGAAGCCATCGACCAGGCGATGTCCGGGGTCGAGGACGGCGCGGCGGGCGGCTATTCGCGCTTTGCCGAGGCCGACGACCAATTGCACCGGCTGATCGCGGCGCTGAGCGGTAATCGCCTGATCGCCGACACCGTCGAGCGGTTGCACGCGCACCTTCACATCTTCCGCGCTCTCTACAGCACCAATGCCCCGACCGAGGCGGCGGCCGAGCACCGCGCGATCATCGACGCGCTGATCGCCCGCGACGGCGCGGCGGCGAGCGAGGCGGTGCGCACCCACCTCGAACGGTCGCAACAGCGCATGGACCGCGTCCTCGCCAGCGGATGACGCCGATTTGATCGCTTGACACCCGGCGGCTCGCTGCGTACCCAAATCCTATAGGATAGGAAATTGGAGAGGCGGATGCGGCAGCGACTGCAACGCGGCCCGACAGGGCGACGGATCGGGCGGATCGGTGCCGGTATCGCTATCATCGCGCTTCTCGCCTCGGGTGCAAGCGCAGAAACGCTGGTGCTCGAGCATTTCACGCTGATCGACGGCACTGGCCGTGCGGCGCAGCGCGACCAGTCGCTGATCCTCGTCGACGGCCGCGTGACCGAGGTAGGGCCCGCCGCCCGGATCAAGGCGCCCAAGGGTGCGACGCGCGAGGACCTGACGGGCAAGTTCCTGATGCCCGGCATCATCGACAGCCACGTCCACCTCGGCCTCGTCGACGGGATCGAGCAGAGCTTCCCCAAATATTACGACCGCGTCAACGTCGAGCAGCAGTTGAAGCTTTACGCCGCCTACGGCGTCACCTCGGTCTACACGCTCGGCACCGACGGGGACGAGATCCACACGATCATCGCCGACCAGCGCCGCGTCGGCCGCATCAACGGCGCCCGCGCGTTCACCGCGGGGCGCGGCGTCGTCTACAAGGGCAGCTATGGCGGCGTACCCGGCCTCGACCAGCAGGTGTCGACCCCGGCCGAGACGACGGCGATGGTCCGGCGCGAAGTCGCCAAGGGCGACGATTTCGTCAAATTGTGGATGGACGACGAGTTCGGCGACGTCGCCGAACGCATGCCCTATCCGATCAGCAAGGCGGCGATCGACACCGCCCACGCGCTTGGCAAGAAGGCGGTCGGGCACATCTTCTACGACGAAAATGCCGCCGGCCTCGTCGCACAGGGCGTCGACGGCTTCATGCATCAGGTGCGCGACAAGGCGATCGGGCCGAAGCTGATCGCCGACATGAAGGCCAAGCGGACGTGGCAGCTCGCCTCGACGCTCAGCCGCGAGGCGTCGTTCACCTACAAGCTCCTCCCCTTCGTCGACGATCCCTTCTTCGCCCGCGGCGTCGCGCCCGCGACGATCGCCGCGCTAAAGAGCCCCGAACGGCAGGCGCGCCTCGCCGCCGGCAAGCATTTCGGCCAGTATCCGGCGGTGCTCGACATGGCGCTGAAGAACTTCGGTACCATGGCGAAGGCAGGCATCCCCTATGGCATGGGCACCGACAGCGGGCCGACCGCTCGCTTCCCCGGTTATTTCGCGCACTGGGAATTGGAGCTGATGGTCAAGTCGGGTGTCACGCCGCTTCAGGCGCTGACCGCCGCCACCGGCACCAATGCGAAGTTCCTGAACGCCCGCGACATCGGCACGGTGGAGCGCGGCAAATGGGGCGACCTTTTGGTCCTCGACCGCGATCCCACCACCGACATCCGCAACACGCGCAGCATCCGCGCGGTCTATGTCGCCGGCATCAAGCAGCCGACGATCTGGCAGACCTGCACCGGCCGCGCCGCCGACGCCTGCGGCCCGGCGCCGCGATGACCGATCGCGTGCTGGCACCCCAAGCAACAGCGATCACGCGGGCGCGGCCGACGCGCGCGCGCCATGTCGTGCTGTGGCTGACGGTGCTGGCCTATCTCATCACCTATATGGACCGCGTCGTCATCGCGACCGCGGCGCCGTCGATCCAGCGCGAGTTCGGCTTTTCAGACCAGACGCTGGGCTGGGTTTTCGCCTCCTTTTCGATCGCCTATGCGCTGTTCCAGATCCCCGGCGGGTGGCTGGGTGACCGGTTCGGGCCACGGCGCGCGCTGACCGGTGTCGTCGTCTGGTGGTCGACCTTCACCGCGCTCACCGCCACGACCTTTTCGGCGGGGTCGATGATGGTCACCCGCTTCCTCTTCGGGATGGGCGAGGCGGGCGCGTTCCCGATCGCCACGCGCAGCCTGTCGCGCTGGATGCTGCCGGCCGAGCGCGGCTGGGCGCAGGGCGTGACGCATGCCGGCGCGCGGCTGGGCGGCGCGGTGACGCCGTTCTTCGTCGCCGGCCTGATCGTGGCCTTCGGCTGGCGGATGCCGTTCTTCCTGTTCGCGCTGATCGGCCTTGCCTGGGCGGCGCTCTGGTTCTGGTATTATCGCGACACCCCGCGTGAGCATCGCTCGGTCAATCCCGGCGAACTCGCGCTGATCGAGGGGGCGCTGGGCGAGGGCAAGGCGCGAGTCAGCGTGCCGTGGCGCAAGCTGCTTGCCCGGCCGCAGCTCTGGACGCTGTCGGCGATGTATTTCTGCTACGCCTACAGCATCAACATCTTCCTCACCTGGTTTCCCAAATATCTCGCCGACGCGCGCGGGTTCGATATCGTCGCCATGGGCATCTTCGCCAGTGCGCCGCTTGCGTCCGGCGTGGTGGGCGACATGGCCGGCGGCTGGTTCAGCGACCGGCTGGTCGAGCGGGGCGCGGGGCTCAAGATGGGGCGCCGCATCGTCGCTATCGCGGGCTTCACGATTGCCGCGGTGATGATTCCGCTCGCCGCCGCATCGGAAGAACACGTTGCCAGCATCCTCTTCTTCTGCGTCGCGTTGTTCGGTCTTGAGCTGACGGTCGGCGTCAGCTGGGCCGTCACACTCGACATCGGCGGCGAATACGCAGGCTCCGTATCGGCGGTGATGAACACGCTCGGCAACAGCGGCGCGGCGATCGCAGCGGCGGTGACGGGCTATATCGTCGCGGCCAGCGGCTGGTTCGCGGCATTCGCGGTGCTGGCGGTGTTGTGCGTGATCGCCGCGCTCCTCTTCACGCGCATCGACGCCTCGCGTCCGCTCTACGTCCCGGAGGGTCAGGCATGACCGACGACGACCGTCCGCGCGCCGACCGGCGCACGATCCTGAAGTTCGCCGGGCTCGGCATGGGCGCCGCGGCCATGCCGCTCGCCGCGCAGCAGACCGATGCGATCCCGCAACCGGGCGCCGCCCCCGTCCCCGCCCCGCCGTCGCCGCCCAAGGCGCACGACATGGCCGCCCACATGGCCGCGCCGAAGCCGGCAGGCGACGTGCCCCGCCTCGGCTATGTCTTCCTCGACAGTGAGGAAGCCGCTTTCGTCGAGGCGTTCGTCGACACGATCATCCCCGCCGACGAATACAGCGCCAAGGGTACCGACCTCGGCGTCGCGACCTTCGTCGATCGCCAGCTCTATTCGGCCTGGGGCCAGGGGCGGCACATGTATCTTCAAGGCCCCTTTCAGGACGGCACGCCCGAACAGGGATACCAGATGGCGCTCGCCCCCGCGGATATCGTCCGCCACGGCATCGCCGACCTCAACGGCTGGGTGCGCAGGACCTATACCGACAACAGTTTCGACACCGTGACCGACGCCCAGCGCATCGAAATCGTCACCGCGCTGGAAGCGAACAAGGTCGAACTGGCGGCGGTACCGACGCCGGTCTTCTTCAACATGCTTTATCAGCTCGTCACCGACGGCTTCTTCGCCGACCCGCTGCATGGAGGCAATCGCGGCAAGGCGTCGTGGAAAATGGTCGGCTATCCCGGCGTCGGCGAGATGTACGCCGACAAGATCGCCGAATGGCGTGGGCGCCCGTTCCGCGTCGACGACCCCCAATCGATCCTGGACCTCAGTTGATGGCGACCAAGCTTCCCCCCGTCGACGTGATCATCGTCGGCTCCGGCTGGACCGGCGGTATCATCGCCAAGGAACTGGCGTCGACCGGCCTCAAGATCCTGATGCTCGAGCGTGGCAAATTTCAGGATACCAATCCCGACTTCCTCGCGCCGCAATCGCACGACGCGCTGAAATATTCGCGCCGCCTCGACCTGGCGCAGGACCTGTCGAAAGAAACGATCACGTTCCGCAACGACCGCGGCCAGACCGCGCTGCCGATGCGGCAATATGGATTCTTCATTCCGGGATCGGGCGTCGGCGGGTCGGGCGCGCACTGGTCGGGCCTCACCTGGCGCTGGGCCGAGTGGGAGCACCGGATGCGCTCCGGCACCGTCGAGAAATACGGACGCCGCCTCATCCCCGAGGACATGACGATCCAGGACTGGCCGATCAGCTACAAGGAGATCGAGCCCTATTACGACCGCTTCGAAAAGGTCTGCGGCGTGTCGGGCAAGGCGGGCAACCTTCGCGGGAAGATCCAGCCCGGCGGCAACCCGTTCGAGGCGCGGCGACAGAACGAATATCCGCTGCCGCCGATGACGCCCAGCCAGAGCATGACGATGTTCGAGGCGGCGACGAAACGACTGGGCCACCACCCCTTCCCGATCCCCGCGTCCAACTGCTCGGCCGACTACACCAATCCCGACGGCGTCGCGCTCGGCGCGTGCCATTATTGCGGGCACTGCACCAATTACGGGTGCGAGGCGAACGCCAAGGCGAGCCCGCATTTCGCGATGATCCCGCTGGCGCGCGCCAACAAGGATTTCGAGCTGCGCACCAACGCGATGGTGCTCAAGATCAACCTCGATTCGACGGGCAGGAAGGCGACCGGCGTCACCTATGCCGACGCGCGCGGGCGCGAGTATGAACAGCCCGCCGACCTCGTCGTCGTCGGCGCGTTCGTGATGAACAACGTCCAGCTGATGCTCCTCTCGGGCATCGGCAAGCCCTATGACCCGCAGACGGGCGAGGGCGTGGTCGGCCGCAACTATGCCTATCAGAGCCTTGGCGGCGCGCGCGTCGAGGTGCCGAAGGACGTGGCGATCAACCCGTTCATGGGATCGGGCGCGCTCGGCACGTGGATCGACGATTTCGCCGCGGACAATTTCGACTTCGCCGAGGCCGGCTATATCGGCGGCGCTGGCATCAGCGCGGGGCAGAACAGCGGTGATCCCCTCACCTACCGCCCCACCACCCCCGGCGCGCCGCGCTGGGGCGCGGGGTGGAAGAAGGGGCTGGTCGAGGCGTACCAGCATACGATGAGCGTCGGGTTCCAGGGCGCGGTCATGTCGTACCGTCAGAATTATCTCGACCTCGACCCCACCTATCGCGACGCCTGGGGCCGCCCGCTCCTTCGCCTGACCTTCGACTGGCAGGCGAACGAGCAGAAGATCATGGCTGCGACCTTCGCCCATTGCCAGCGCATCGCCGGCGAGATCAGCGGCAAGGCGCCCGCCACCGCCACCCCCGGCCGCGCGATGGCGGGGCGGCGGTTCAGCTCGGTCCCATACCAGACCTCGCACAATACCGGCGGCGCGGTGTTCGGCGACGATCCGCGGACCAGCGCGGTTAACAAGTACATGCAGTCGTGGGACGTGCCCAACGTGTTCGTGCTGGGCGCGAGTGCGCTGCCCCAGAATGCCGCGCGCAATCCCACCGGGCCGGTCGGCGCGCTCGCCTTCTGGGCGGCCGATGCGATCCGCGAGAAATATCTGAAGCGCCCCGGGCGCCTCGTCTGACCCCTTGGAGATCCTGATGCTTCGCACTTCCATCCTCGCGTTCGGGCTGGCCGGCCTCGGTGCCGCCGCCGCCGCGCTGCCACCCGCTGCACCGCCGGGCGATGCCGCCAAGGGCAAGACGGTCTTCGCACGCTGCGCCGCCTGTCACGCGGTCGTACCCGGCAAGAACGGTGTCGGCCCCAGCCTGGCCGGCGTGGTCGGCCGCAAGTCGGGCGCGGTCGCCGGCTATCGCTATTCGCCCGCGATGCAGAAGGCGGGGCTGACCTGGGACGAGGCGACGATTGGCCGCTTCATCGCCGGCCCGTCGAAGCTGGTCCCCGGCACCAAGATGATGGCCCCGCCGGTCACCAACCCACAGGATCAGGCGAACCTCGTCGCTTACCTCAAGACGGTTTCGGGCAAGTGACCGGCCTGCCCCCCGTCTTCGGCGCCGCCCGGCTGCCGCGCGCGATCCTGTTCGGGCGCGGCCAGCGCGCGGCGATCGGCGCGGCGTCCGCCCGGATCGGTCGCCGCGCCCTCGTCGTCACCGACGAGCGGCAGGCCGCGCAGCCCGAGTTCGCCGCGATCCTCGCCGATCTGGAGGCCAACCACGTCGAGGTGCAGGTCTTCGCGGGCGTCATCCCCGACCTGCCCGTCTCGGCGATCGACGCCTGTGTCGCCCCGGCGCGTGAGTTCATGCCGAACGTCATCATCGGCATCGGCGGCGGCAGTGCGATCGACCATGCCAAGGTCGCCGCGGTCCTGCTGACGCATGGCGGCGACGTCGCGGACTATTATGGCGAGTTCGCGGTCCCCGGCCCGATCCTGCCGCTGATCGCCGTACCGACGACCGCGGGCACCGGCTCCGAAGCCACCCCCGTCGCGGTCGTGCATGACGAGGCACGCGGGACCAAGATCGGCATCGCCAGCCCCTATCTGATCCCGGAGGTCGCGGTCTGCGACCCCGACCTCACCGCGACCTGCCCACCCTTCCTGACCGCGCTGTCGGGTGCCGACGCGATGACCCATGCGGTCGAGGCGTTCTCGAACGCCGCGCGCCCGATCGACCCGCGCCTGACCGAGGATCACGTCTTCGTCGGCAAGAACGCGATCTCCGACCAGTTCGCGAAAGTGGCGGTTGCCAACCTCTTCAAGTTCCTCGCCCGCGCAGTGAAGGACGGGAGCGACATGGAAGCGCGCGAGGGCGTGATGCTCGCCTCTCTGATGGCCGGCTGCGCGTTCGGCACCGCGGGCACGGCGGCGGCGCATGCGCTGCAATATCCGATCGGCAACCTGACCCACACCGCGCACGGCGCGGGTGTCGCGGCGCTGCTGCCGTATGTCATGCAATTCAACCGCCCCGCCGCCGAGACCACCTTTGCCGAGCTGGCCGCGCTGGTGGGGGTCGAGGGCGGCGCGCAGGGGTTCATCGACGCCATCGCCGCGCTGTTCGCCGAGATCGGCATCCCCCGCACGCTCGCGGATCTCGGCCTCGCCACCGATCAGCAGGCCTACGTCGCCGAAGCATCGCTGGGTGCACAGCGGCTGGTCAAGAACAATCCCCGCCCGCTCGACCTCGCGGCGATGACCGCGATCACCGAAGCGGCCTTTGCCGGCGAGCGCCAGCGCCTCGCCGCAATCTGACAGGACCGATCCGATCATGACCGTCAAAAGCTACACGCCCGCCGGGCGGCCGGCCCCGTTCGCCATCCCCACCGACAATCTCATCGGCGACGCCTGGGTCCCCTCGGCCAGCGGCAACCGGATCGACATCGCCGATCCCGCGACCGGTGCGGTGCTGACCAGCGTCGCCGATGCCAGCGTCGACGAGGCGATGGGCGCAGTCGACGCGGCAGATGCTGCTGCCGCCGCCTGGGCCGCCACCGCCCCGCGCAAGCGCGCCGATATCCTCCTCGCCTGCTTCCACGCGATGATGGCCGAGCAGGAATGGCTGGCGCACCTCATCTCGCTGGAGAACGGTAAGGCGCTGACCGATGCGCGCGGCGAAGTGGCTTACGCCGCCGAATTCTTCCGCTGGTATGCCGAGGAAGCGGTGCGCGTGAACGGCGAGCTGTCGGTCTCGCCCTCGGGCGGCAACCGCATCCTCGTGCAGTATCAGCCGATCGGCATCGCGCTGCTCATCACCCCCTGGAACTTCCCCGCAGCAATGGCGACGCGCAAGATCGCCCCGGCGCTGGCGGCGGGCTGCACCGTGATCCTGAAGCCTGCTGAGGAAACGCCGCTCACCGCGCTCGCGGTGGCGGAGATCATGCGCCGCGCGGGCGTACCGGCGGGCGTCGTCAACGTCGTCAACACCAGCGACCCCGGCCCGGTGTGCAGCGCGATCCTCCACGACCCGCGCGTGCGCAAACTGAGCTTCACCGGTTCGACCGAGGTCGGGCGTATCCTCCTGCGCGAGGCGGCGGATCAGGTTATCAGCTCGTCGATGGAGCTCGGCGGCAACGCGCCCTTCCTCGTCTTCGACGATGCCGATCTCGACGTGGCGATCGAGGGGGCGATGGTCGCGAAGATGCGCAATGCGGGCGAGGCGTGCACCGCCGCCAACCGCTTCTACGTCCAGCGCGGCATCCACGACGCCTTTGTCGAGCGGCTGTCGGCGGCGATGGGCGCACTGACCGTCGGGCCGGGCACCGAGCCGGGAACGCAATGCGGCGCGATGATTAACCGCGCCTCGATCGACAAGATCGAGCGGCTGGTTGCCGACGCGATGTCGCGCGGGGCCGAGGTGAAGCTGGGCGGGCAGACGCTCGACCGGCCGGGCTATTTCTACCCGCCGTCGGTGATCGCCAATGTCCAGCCGGGCTCGGAAATCCTCTCGACCGAAGTGTTCGGGCCGGTCGCCGCCGTAATCCCGTTCGACGAGGCGGACGAAGCCGTCGCGCTCGCCAACGCCACCGAATACGGCCTCGCCGCCTATGTCTATTCCGGCGACCTCGCCCACGCGCTTCGGATCGCCGAGCGGATCGAATGCGGCATGGTCGCGGTCAACCGGGGGCTGGTCTCGGACGCCGCCGCGCCGTTCGGCGGGGTCAAGCAAAGCGGGCTCGGCCGCGAAGGCTCGCACCACGGCCTGATCGAATATTGCGAGGCCAAGTATATTGCCGTGAGCTGGTAGAACACCGTGCGTCACCCCGGAACCGATCCGGGGTGACGAAGAAGCGTCAGCGCCCCTCCCACTCGGGCACGCGTTTCGTCTTCGCGAGGAAGTCCGCCACGCCGCGCCGGAAGTCCGCGCTCCCGTAAACCTCCTCGATCAGCGCTTCGATCGCGGGCAGGTCGCCGAACGTCATCGCACGGATCGTGGCCTTCGTCGTGCGCGTCGTCAGCGGCGCATTCTCCGCCGCCCGCGGGACCAGTGCCGCGATTTCGGCATCAAGGGCGTCCCGTTCGACGATCTTCAGCAGGAAGCCGCTCGCCAGCAACTGCTCGGCGGTCAGCATCTCGCCCAGCAGCACCATCCGCTTGGCGAACTGTACCCCCACCGCGCCGCCGATCCGCGCGACGCTGGCTGCGGACAGGCAGTTGCCGATCGTCCGCCCGATCGGCGAGCCGAACTTCGCATCCGGCGTGGCGATGCGGAAGTCGCACGCCGAGGCGATATTGATCCCGCCGCCCACAGCCCATCCCTCGACCACTGCGATCGTCGTGCAGGGGATCGCATCGACCGCGGCCATGCAGTCGTCGATGCCGCGCTCGTACTCGACGCCCTGCTCGCCCGTCGCGAAGTCGGCGAACTTCGAGATGTCGGTGCCCGAGATGAACGCCTTGCCGCCCGTCCCGCGGAAGGTGACGACACGGATCGAAGGGTCCTGCGCAAACCCCAGCGCGGCATCGCGCAGCGCCAGCCACATCTCGCCCGTCAGCGCGTTGTGCGCCGCGGGGTTGTCGAACCGGACATGCGCGGCCGGCCCGTCGCGCGTGACGACGACCCGGCCGCTCATTCCGCGGCCTCGCGCGCCGGCAGCAGCCCCGCCGCCGCCAGTTCGGCGCGGATCGCATCGCCATGCTCGTTCAGCAGCGGCGGCGGCATCCGGACCTGTTGCGGGGTGCCGCGCATCTTCACCGGGAAGCCCAGCGCCTTGAATTCGCCCTCAACCGGGTGCGGCACCATCTGCACCATGTCGCGCGCGACCGCCTGCTCGCTTTCCACCGCCTCGCCATAATCGAGGATCGGCGCGGCGGGCACGCCGGCGGCGAGCAGCGCGTCGATCCACTCCTGCTTCATCCGCGCGGCGAAGGTGGGCGCGAGGTCGTCGATCAGCACCTGACGGTTCTGCACCCGTGCGGCGTTGGTCGAGTAACGGTCGTCGTCCTGCAACTCGGGCCGGCCGATCACCTTGAGGAACGTCAGCCATAGCCCCTGATTGGCGGCACCGATGACGAACCAGCCGTCCGACGCCTCGACCGCCTGATAGGGCGCCGACATGCGGTTGGCCGATCCGATCGGCGTCGGCGCCCTGCCGGTGCCCCACAACTCCGTCGTCTCCCAGATCGACAGGCCCATCGCTGCTTCCAGCAGCGAGGCGTCGATATACTGGCCCTTGCCCGAAGCCTGCCGGCCGATAACGGCCGACAGGATCGCATAGACGCTGAACAGCCCCGCCCCCAGATCGGCGACCGCGATCGAGTTCTTGGCCGGCTCCATGCCCGGAAAGCCGTTCGACGACAGGATCCCCGACATGGCCTGTGCGATCAGGTCGAAGCCCGGGCGCTGCGCCCACGGCCCCGTCTGCCCGAAGCCCGAGATCGAGGCATAGACGAGCCGCGGGTTGATTGCGGCAAGCGTATCGTAGTCGATGCCCAGCCGCGCCGCGACGCCCGGCCTGGCATTCTCGACGAGGATATCGGCGGTCTTCACGAGCGCGTAGAGGACCTCGCGATCGCCCTTGTCCTTCAGGTCGAGCGTGATGCTGCGCTTGTTCCGGTTGAGCGCGAGGAAGCCGGGGCTGTCCTCTCCTTTCAGCCTGAACCCCATCGAATGGCGCGTCGAATCGCCCGCCCTCGGCGGTTCGATCTTGATGACGTCGGCACCCATGTCGCCCAGCAGCATGCAGGCGAACGGCCCCGCCATCACCTGTGAGATATCGAGTACGCGGAGCCCCGCGAGCGGCAGATCGGCCATTGCCGTCCCTCTCCTCAAAAACGCGGACAAATCCGCTCAGATCATATTGTATATGATCTATAGTCGGTCTAATCTGCGGTGCAACGCGATTTGCCGCCGGGGTTAGTTCCGTCAGGGCAGACGACGAGGAGAGCTGGCTTGACAATCCGCACCGCGCGACCCTTCCCCCTTTTGCTGTCCGGCGCGATCGCCGCCTGCACTCTGCCCGCAACGCCCCTTGCCGCGCAAGGCCAGGGGGACTGGGCCAGCTATGGCCGCGACGAGAGCCATGCGCGCCACTCGCCGCTTCGCCAGATCACCCCTGCCAACGTCGCCAGTCTGAAGCGTTTATGGTCCTACCATATGCGCCCCGCCGACGCCGCGGCCGATCAGGCGCCGCTGCCCGATGGCGTCCCGCAGAAGTTCCGCACCGGTTTCTCCGCGTCGGAGGCGACACCGCTCGTCATCGGCGGCACCATGTACCTCTCCACCCCCTATCGCCGCGTCGTCGCGCTGGACGCGGCGACGGGGCGCGAGAAATGGGTGTTTTCCTTTCCCGGCAACGACCAGGCCTCGACCCGCGGCGTCGCCTATTGGCCGGGCGAGGGGAAGACGCCCGCGCGCATCGTCTTCGGCACGCGGACGGGCAAGCTCTACGCGCTAGACGCAGCGACGGGGAAACCGGCGAGCGGCTTCGGCACCGACGGCATCGTCGACATGAAGACGCCGGAGGTGATGAACGGCACCCGCGCGCCGCTCGGCATGAGCAGCCCGCCGGCGATCTACCGGAACCTCATCATCACCGGCAGCCGCGTACAGGAAATGCCGGTCAAGGGCGCCTCGGGCGACGTGCGCGCATGGGACGCGCGGACGGGCAAGCTCGTCTGGACCTTCCACACCATCCCGCGCCCGGGCGAGCCCAATTTCGGGACGTGGGAGGGGGAGAGCTGGAAGGAGCGGTCTGGCGCCAACATATGGACGTTCGTCGTCGTCGACGACAAGCGCGGCATCGCCTACCTACCCATCGGCACGCCGACGTTCGACCGCTGGGGCGGCGACCGCAAGGGCCAGAACCTCTACGGCAACTCGATCGTCGCGGTGGAGGCGGCGACGGGCAAGTATCTCTGGCACTTCCAGACCGTGCATCACGACATCTGGGACGTCGATTTGCCTGCCGCGACGCTGATCGACGTGAAGCGCGGGGGGAAGACGATTCCCGCCATCGCGGTCATGAACAAGATGGCGATCATGTTCATCCTCGACCGCGTGACGGGCAAGCCGCTCTACGACGTGCGCGAGGTGTCGGTGCCGACCGACAACGACACGGGCGAGCACCCTTGGCCGACGCAGCCGATGCCCGCCAAGCCCGCGCCATTGAGCCGCCTGTCGTTCCGCATGGACGAGATGGTCGCCGGCCCGCCGGCGCTTCGCGCCACCTGCGACAAGATCGTCGCGGACATGAAGGTGGCGCCCTCGAAGATGTTTCAGCCGCTGCGTGCGGACAGCGCCGTCGCCTTCTTCCCCGGCAGTTTCGGCGGGATCGACTGGGGCAGCGGCGCCTTCGACCCGGCGAGCGGGCTCTACGTCGTCAACATCAACAACCTCGCCAGCCCGCAGCAGATGGCGAAACAGGAGGACGGCACCTGGGGCCTCAAAGCGGGCTATGCCTATTTCCTTGACCCGGAGACGGGCAATCCGTGCAGCAAGCCGCCCTGGGGCGAGCTGGTCGCGGTGAACGTCAACACCGGCGATGTCGCGTGGCGCAGCGTCCTCGGCGATAACGAGGACCCCGCGCTCAAGGACGCGGGCGGGATCAGCGCGGGCGGGCCGATCACCACGGCGAGCGGCCTCACCTTCATCGGCGCGACCCGCGATTCGATGATCCGCGCGTTCGAGACCAGGACCGGCAAGCTCCTGTGGAAGGATCGCCTGCCCGCTTCGAACTACGGTACGCCGATGACCTTTGCCCTGCCCGGTGGGCGACAGGCGCTCGGCGTCGTCGCCACCGGCGGCTTCGCCTTCCAGCCCGCGACCGCCGACGAGGTCGTCGTCTACGCGCTTCCCTGAACGAGGTGTTCCATGCGTAATCTAGCCGCCGCTTTTCTGATCGCCGCTGCCGGCATCGGCACCGCCGTGGCGGGGCAACAGGCCGCCCCGCCGCCCGGCCCCGGCCTCGACCTCATCAAGGGGCGTTGCGGCTTCTGCCATTCGACGGCACAGGTGACGGGCGTTCGAAAGACCCCCGCCGCCTGGGCCGCGACGGTGCAGTCGATGATCGACCGCGGCGCGGAACTGGAGCCCGAGGAGCAGAAGGTGCTGACCGACTATCTCGCCGCCAACCTCGCCGGGCCGGACGGCTCGGCCCCCGCGCCCGCACAGAACTGATGCCGCGCTACGCGATCGACGGCCATTCGCCGCAGGTGCCCGACGACAGCTGGGTCGCCCCTTCCGCCGACCTGATCGGCGATGTTCAGCTAGGGCACGAAGTCGGCATCTGGTTCGGCGCCGTCATCCGCGCCGACAACACGCCCATCGTGATCAGCGACCGCACCAATGTGCAGGAGGGGGCGATGCTGCATTCCGACCCCGGCGTACCGCTGACGGTCGGCGCGGACTGCACGATCGGCCACCATGCGATTCTGCACGGGTGCACGGTCGGCGACCGCGTGCTGATCGGCATGGGCGCGACGGTGCTCAACAATGCGGTGATCGGCGACGACTGTCTGGTCGGCGCGGGCGCGCTGGTGACGGAGGGCAAGACCTTTCCGCCCGGCAGCCTGATCGTCGGCTCCCCCGCCCGCGTCGTGCGCGAACTGCCGCCCGAGGCGCTGGCCGCGCTCAAGGCCTCGGCCGCCGGCTATGCCGCGCGCCAGGCGTACTTCAAGGCGAACCTGACGCGCGTGGATTGAACGTTATCTCGTGAACCGTGGCATCATCCCCACGCCCTTAATCGGCACCCGGTAAACACTCGTCGACGCGGTGATCCACGCCGCGTTCCCGCCTTCCCCGAACGCGATGTTCGCCGCCACTTCGGGCAGGCGGATGCGGCCGATCTGCTTGCCTGCGGGCGTCATGATCCAGATCCCCCCCGGCCCCGTCGCCCAGATGTTGCCCCGCTTGTCGACCTTCAGCCCGTCCGCCCCGCCGCCCGGCTCCTTGGGAAAGGTGAACACCGTCCGCCGCGTGCCCAGTTTGCCGCCGCGCGCGATTGGATAGGCGAAGATCGTCGCCTGCCCGAAATCGCCGACATAGAGCGTGTCACCCCTGGGCGACAGGCCGATGCCGTTGGGCAGGACCAGATCGGTGATCGGCGCGGTCAGCTTGCCGTTCGCATAGCGAAGCACCGGGTTGAACGGCAGTTCCTTGGCCGGGTCCTTGTCCATCCCGTTGAACAGGCCGAACGGCGGATCGGTGATCCATAGCGACCCGTCGGCGGCATAGACCATGTCGTTCGGGCTGTTCAGACGCTTGCCGTCCAGCCGGTCGAGGAACGGCTCGACCTTGCCCGCGGCGTCGACCTTCACGATCCGCCGCGCGCCCATCTGCGCCATCAGCACGCGTCCGTCGGCGGCGGGGACGAGGCCATTCGAGCCGATGCTCTTGCCCGCGGGCGGATTGGGCAGCCCGCCCGAATTGGCGAGCACCTCCACCACCTTGCCGTCGCGCGTCACCGTCCGCAGCTTGTCGCCGTTGACGTCGGAGAACCAGAGCTTACCCTGGTGCCACAACGGTCCCTCGACGAAGGTGAAGCCGGTGGCGACCCGCTCGACCTTCGCATCGGGCGCGATCAGCGCGTCGAGCGCGGCGTCGGTCCGCTCGATCCGCGGGGCGGGCGCCTCCTGGGCAAGCGTCGGGGCGGCGCAAAGTAGCGCGGCGATCGGAATGGCGAAACGCATCGGCAGGCTCCTCAAACCGCGTCGGTCAGCAGGACGAGATAGTCCTTGTTCGTCACGGTGTTCTCGATCAGCGGCCAGACCCGCTGGTGAAGGTCGGACTTCACCCACACCTGCCGCTGCTCCTCGCTCTCATAGGTCAACTGGAAGCGATAGTTGATGCCGTTCGCGGGCGCCGGCTGTCCCTGGATCACCGAGCGGATCTTCAGCATCTTGAGGTCAAGGAAGCCGCGCCCGCGAAAGCTTTCCGCCGCGGGGCGAAACCGCTTGTGGAAATGGTCGAGCATCTCGGCCTCGCGCGCCGGATCGATGGCGAGGTCGCAATAGAGGACGATCGGCTTGCGTCCGCGCGCCTGCGGCATGGCGACGGCGGACGCGGTACCCGCGACACCGGCCAGGCCCAGCAATTGCAGCAATGTACGTCGCTTCATTTTCAGTCTCCCTGAGGTTCAGCGCGCCGGGCGGGCGGCGGCTAAGGCAGCCTTGGCGGCCTGATCCCTGGCCACGCCAACGATCATGAGTTCGAGTGGCACCGCACCCGTCTGACGGATCGCGCGCGCGCGTCCCACCTCGACAGGGATCGCATCACCCGCCCGGATCGCTGCACGCTCGCCCGCGACCTCGACCTCACCCGCACCGCCGATGACGTAGAGCATCTCGCTCATGCCGGGGGTCGCAGCCGACGGCACGGTGCCGCCCGGTGCGAGCAGCAGGTGATCGACATAGCTCCACGTCGTCGCGAAGATTTCCGGCCCGAGCGTACGGCGCCACGACGCCCCGGTGCTGCCCGGCAGCGGCTTCAGCAGCGCGCGGTCGAACCGCATCGAGATGAATTGCGGCACCCGGTCGAGCGCCGCCCCCTCACGCGTGTCGCCAAGATCGAAATTGTCATAGGCCTTGGTCATGCCGACATTGATGTTCAGCCATTGCAAGGGCTTGTCGGTCGGATTGTAGATCGCGTGCGAATGACCCATCCGATCCGGCACCGCCGCCGGTCCCTTAATCGTCGAGGTACGCCCGTCGACCGTGAATTGCGCCTCGCCATCGAGGATGACGAACATCTCCTCGCACTGGCTGTGAAAATGCTGACCGATGCTGCTCTTCGGCGCGATCACGCCGCGGTGGACGAAGATCAGGTTGGTCGACAGCGCATCGGGCCCCAGCAGCCCGGCAAAGCGCATCGTCCCCGCCCCGCCATGCACGGCGCTGAGGTCCCGCAGCTTGTCCGGATCATGGTGCCCGATTCGCGCGCCGAGCGTCTGCGCCGACGCGGGCAGCGCGAGCATCATCATCGTCGCCAATGCCGTTCGCATCATCGCCCTCGCCTCCCCTCGATCGGCCCTTCCGGCCTTTACGCAAAGATATAACCGCTCTACACAAGAATCATATAGGATATTTCGCGATCAGCGAAGGGAGAGGGTGATGGCGGCAGAGCAGCGGACGCGCGTGCGGGTGGGGCTCGTCTTCCTGCTGTTCGTCATCAGCGCAATCGCGTTCCTCGACCGGACGAACATCTCGGTCGCAGGCGTCCAGATGCGACAGGAATACGGCATCGACCAGATTCAGCTCGGCTGGGTCTTCAGCGCGTTCCTGATCGGCTATGCCGCGTTTCAGGTGCCGGCGGGCTGGCTCGCCGCGCGCTACGGCCCGCGCCTGCTGCTGACCTGGGCGCTGGTCTGGTGGGGGCTGTTCAGCATCGCCACCGCCCTGGTCCCGCCGGACGGCGCGCATGCGATCCTGATGCTTGCGATCGTCCGCTTCGCGCTGGGGATCGGTGAGGCGGCGGTCTATCCGTCCGCCAACCAGTTCGTCTCGCGATGGGTCCCCGCGAGCGAGCGCGGCAAGGCCAACGGGCTGATCTTCGCGGGCGTCGGCGCGGGGTCGGGCCTCACCCCGCCGCTCATCACCGCAATCATCGTCATGGGCGGCTGGCGCGCGTCCTTCTACGTCTGCGCGGCGATCGGCATCGTCGTCGCGATCATCTGGTATGCAGTCGCTCGCGACCGGCCGCAGGACCATGCGCGCGTCTCGCCTGCAGAGCTCGCCCATATCGAAGGGGGCCTGCCCCCCGCCCCGCCCGCCGAGCAGGTCTCGATCCCGTGGCGCGCGATCCTGTCCAGCCGCAACGTCTGGGGCTTGTTCCTCAGCTATTTCGCGTTCGGCTATGTCATCTGGATCTTCTTTTCCTGGTTCTTCATCTATCTGGCGGAGGCGCGCGGCCTCGATCTGAAGGCAAGCGCGCTCTACGGCATGGCCCCGTTCCTCGCGATGACGGTCGGGTGCCTCGGCGGCGGCGTGCTCAACGACGCGATCTCGAAGCGGCGCGGGCTCTATGCCGGGCGATCGGGCCTCGCGATGGTCGCGTTCGTGCTGACGGGCATCTTCCTGTTGATCGGCAGCCGGGTGGACAGTGCGCCGCTGGCGGTCGCGGTCCTCGCGCTCGGCGGCGGCGCGATCTATGTCTCGCAGAGCAGCTTCTGGTCGGTGACCGCGGACATTGCCGGGCGGCATACGGGCGTCGTCTCGGGCCTGATGAACGTCGGGTGCCAAGTCGGCGGAGCGATCACCTCTTCGCTGACGCCGTGGATCGCCGCACAATATGGCTGGGTCGCCGCGTTCGGGACGGGGGCGGTGATCGTGCTCGCCGGAACGCTTGCCTGGGCGATGGTCGATCCGAACCGGCTGATCGAGCCCGCGCCGAACGACGATTTCGGCACCGAACCCGCGCCGGTCGCGGTCTGAACAGGGGAATGACCATGAAGTTCGCAGCCGCCGCCGCCCTGACGGCGATCGCCGTCGCCGCTCCCGCGCAGCAGCGCCCCGCCCCGCCCCCGCCGCTCGCCGCCTGGACGCCGAAGAAGACGCCCGCGACCCCGTGGCGCGCGCCCAACCGCCCGTGGTGGCAGCTGGCCGACGTCAAGGCGCTCCACCGCGGCAAGGCGAACTGGACGCAAGCGGTGATCCGCAACAAGGACCTGGTCGCCGACTGGCACCAGCTCGCCCCCGGCGGGCGAACGACGACGCTGGCCTATTCCGACAACCGCACCGCGATCATCGTGTGGGAGGGCGAGCTTCGCGTGACGATGGCGGGGCAGGAACCCTTTGTCGCGCGCAAGGGGTTCGAGGTGAATGTGCCCTTCCGCGTCCCCTTCACGCTCGAAAGCGTCGGCAATGCGCCGGCGCTCTACTTCCAGCTCAACGCCGCCAGCGACATGCCGCTCTATCCCGCCGACGGCCTCGCCCCGGCAAAAGTCGCGGGCTGGGCGTATGAGAAGCGGATCGTTACCGGCGGCCCCGGCGGGTTCGACGACCGCCACCGCCCCTTCCTCGACTATTATGGCGAGATCGTCGGCAAGGGCGCGCGGCCGGGCGCGTTCATCGCCGACCAGCACATGTTCGTGAACAACATCCGCGGCCGTGCGACACCGACGCCGCCCGCCTCGAACCTCGGTCATTTCCATGTCGGCTATGACGAGTTCTGGTTCGTGATGGAGGGCAACGTAACGCTTCAGGTTGAGGGGCAGCCGGTCTTCACAGCCGCTGCCGGCGACGTCATCTCCGCGCCGCAGGGCCATTGGCATCGTGCCAGCTTCGGCGGGGCGGAGGGGCAATGGGGTACGCGCGTCGCGATCAATCCCTATCCGGCGGGCGGGCACGCCTACACCGAGGAATCGCAAGGGAAGCAATAAGGGGGAGCGGTGGGAGCCGGAACGACCCGCAACGAGGTCGTTACGGCTGCTTCCTTCCGGACCTGACCGAGTTGGCGACAGTTACGTCCGCCCGACTCCCGCGCCGCATATGGCCGCGCGGGACCGGGTTGGCAAGCGGTCAGGCAACTTCGGCGAGCGTCGCGGGTTCGTGCAGCGGGCACCCGTTTGCCCGCCGCCGCGTATCGGCGGAGAAGCGATAGGTCTCGTTGCGCGCCCGGTTGATATTGCCGAGCGGGCGATGCGCCGCCAGCCCATGCCACGGACGGAAGGACAGCGCCTCGTCCAGAGCCTCGTGCGCCTCGCCCCAGCCAGGCTGCGGATCGATCTCCAGCCGGGCAACGGTGCGATAGGGGCTGGCTTCCTCGTCCCAGGCGACGGTCGCATCCTCGATCGGCATCGCCTCAGCGTCGGTGCAAAGCTGGACGCGCAGTTCCCAGACGCCGCCATGGCGCGCCAGCGCCGCGCCGGTATCCTCACGGATTGCATCGCGGCGGCCCTTGACGTCGATCCGCTCGCCGACCAGCGCGAGCAGGTCGGGCGACACCGGGCGAAGCTGGAACTTGGCGACATGATCGCCGAAGCGGTACGGCGTCTGGCTGAAATAGGTAGCACCGAGCGGATGCACCTGTGGCGCGCCGCCAAGCGTCTTGAGCAGCCCGCTCTCCGTGCCGAGCTTCTCCAGCCCTGCCTCGATCCCCTGAAGCGCGGCGGAGAACAACTTCTTGGCCCCCTCCGCCTTGTCGGTGGTCTTCGCCAAGAGCTTGAGGTTGCCGAGAAACGCCTTGGCGTCCTTGGCGGCAAAGGCGGGGGCGTTGGCCATGACGAAATCCTGCGTCACCTCCCCTTCGCTGCCGGGCAGCCGCTCGCCATCGACGCCCAGCACCTTGAGCGCCATTCCGCGCGGAACCGAGATCGCGTCGTCGAGGATGTCGCCTGGATTGGTCGAGATGCGGAAGACGGCTTCATACTCGCCGGGTTTGGCGAACAGCCCCTGCGCAAGTTCGGCCGGCAAGCCTTCGGTGACGACGAACCGACCGCGCGCGATCGCGTGGCCCTTCGCATGAACCGACCGTACGCCGCGGCCATAGTCGGCCAGCGTGGTGTCGAGGATGTGGCCGAACTGCTCCTTCAGCCCCTCGACCGTCTCGCGCTCGTCCTCGCCAATCGTCTCGAGGGCGGGGGAATAGGCGACATAACCGGGCATGGGAGCCTCCAGAGGCAGGAAGGAAGAGCCTTCCTAATCCCTGTCAGGAGCCGCGGTTCCGTGTTCAGCCGCGCCCGCGCATGTCGCGGCGTTCGGGCGGGATACGGACGGTCAGCGCTTCCCACCCGTCCTCGATCCAGATCTGGCAGGCGAGCCGGCTGGTCCGCGTTGCCCCGGCGGCGAGGTCGAGCATGTCCTCCTCCTCCTCACTGGCGGGTTTCAAAAGGTCGAAATCCTCCGCCGCGACGATGACGTGGCAGGTCGAGCAGGACATCTGCCCCTCGCACGTCCCTTCGAGCGGCTGGCCGTCATTCTGGGCAAGGTCGAGCAGCCGGTCGCCCGGCGCCCCCGTCACCTCGCGCACGGTCTCGCCATCGGCGGCGACGAAGCGGATGCGCGTCATGCGGCGATCCGCTGCGACCGGGCGGCGGCGTCGATGCGGGTGAGGGCGTCGGTCAGGTCTTCCTCCGTGGTGTCGCGGCCAAGGCCGATGCGGATGCTCGACCGCGCCTCGGCCTCGGCCAAGCCGATCGCGCGCAGGACGTGGCTGGACCGCCCCGACCCACTGGCACAGGCGGAGCCCGCGGAAAAGGCAATGTCGCGGCATTCGGACATGAGGCGCGCCACGTCCAGCCCGTCCCGGCGCACATTGAGATTGCCGCGCCAACGCTCGATCGCCGATCCGTTGAGCGTCCAGCCGTCGCCCAGCACCGCCAGCGCCCGGTCGAACAAACGCCCGACGTGCGCCGCATCCGCGTCGATGCGCGCTCTCGCCAGCCGCGCCGCCGCGCCGAAGCCGGCGCAGAGCGCGGGGCTGAGCGTGCCCGACCGCCCCGGCGCTTCCTGCCCGCCGCCGTGCATCAGCGGCGCGAGATCGATCCCGTCCCGCACCCACAGCGCGCCGATCCCCTTCGGTCCGTAGATCTTGTGCGCCGACACCGCGATCAGGTCGCATCCGTGCGGGATGGCGATCCGGCCATAGCCCTGCACCGCATCGCACAGCATGAGCGCGCCCGCCGCACGGGCAAGCGCCGCGAGTTCGGCGATCGGCTGGACCACCCCGATCTCGTTGTTGACCAGCATCGCCGCCAGCAGCCCGGTGCCCGGCACGAGCGCCGCGCGCGCGGCGTGCAGGTCGACGACGCCGTCCCGACCGACCGGCAGCACCGTGACCGGCCGCCCCGTCGCCGCGGCGGTGTCGAGCACGGCGGCATGTTCGGTCGCGATCGTCACGATCGGGCCGACGGTGCCCTTGATCGCCCAGTTCAGCGCCTCGGTCGCGCCGCTCGTAAAGGCGACGCGGCCGCCCGGCGGCAGCAGCGCGGCGACGGCATCGCGCGCCACCTCCACTGCCGCCCGCGCGGCGCGGCCGGGGGCGTGGGGGCTGTGGGGATTGGCATGCTGCGCCTCCAGCCAGGGCAGCATCGCCGCCAGCGCTTGCTGAGCGAGCGGCGTCGTCGCCTGATGGTCGAGATAGATCATATAAGGAGGTCGCCCTCCGCCACCGCGCCGCCCGCCTCGCGCCGGATCGTCGTCCAGGCATCGACGAAGCGGTCCACGTCCTCCGCCGTCGTCGTCCGGCCGAAGCTGACGCGGATCACCTCGCCCGCCGCTTCCGGCGCGACGCCCATCTGCGCGAGCACATGGCTCGGCCGCATCGTCCCCGACGAGCAGGCCGCGCCCGCCGAAACCGAAATGCCCATCAGGTCGAAGCGGATGAGCTGCGTCGCCGCCGCCACGCCCGGCATCCGATAGGCCGCGATCGTCGGCGTCCGCCGTTCCGCGTCGGCCCCCATCCGCTCCGCCCCCGCCATCAACAGTGCGTGGTCGAGCCGCTCGCGAAGCTCGGCTAGGTCGATCAGGTCCTCAGGCACGTCTACCGCCGCGACGAAGCCGAGCACGCCCGGCACATTCTCGGTCCCGCCGCGATAGCCGCGCTCCTGCCCACCCGAGGGGCGCAGGGCGGCGAAGTCGCGGATCAGCAGCGCGCCGATTCCCGGCGGCCCGCCGCGCTTGTGTCCCGACAGCGCGATGAAATCGGCATGATGCTGGGGCAAATCCTCGTCGTCCCAGCCGACCGGCATCTGCGCGGCATCGGCGAGCACCAGCCCGCCCGCGGCGTGCACGATCCGCGCGATCTCGCCCAGCGGCTGAAGAATGCCCGTCTCGTTGTTGCCCCACTGAACGGCGACCAGCGCCGGCGATGGGCCCTCCGCCAGCGCCGCCTGCAACGCCGCAAGGTCGAGCGTCCCGTCCTCCAGCACCGGCAGTCGCGCCGCATCGGGCGCAGCACGCAGTACCGCCTCATGCTCGGTCACGCCGACCAGCACCCGCGACACTTCCGCGCGGGTCAGGGCCATGCCCAGCGCCTCGGTCGCGCCGCCCGTGAAGATGACCTCGCCCGTCCAGCCATAGGCGGCGGCGAGCCGTGTCCGCGCCGCCTCCAGCACCGCGCGCCCTGCCCGCCCCTCGGCATGCGGGCTCGACGGATTGGCCCAGTCGGTCATCGCCGCTGCGACCGCGGCCATCGCGGGCTCGACCATCGGCGTGGCGGCGGCGTGATCCAGATAGAGGCGACTGCCCAAGCGCTTCGTCTCCCAGCGGCGTTGCTTGTGAGGCCGCCCGGCTTATATAGCCGTCGCATTGGTGGGCGCCAGCTTTCGCGGCGCCGGCAGTCGTACAGGAAACCGATGCCCGAAGTGATCTTTCCCGGCCCCGAAGGCCGTCTCGAGGGGCGCTTCGCCCCCGCTCCCCGCCCGCGCGCGCCCGTCGCGATGATCCTGCATCCGCACCCGCAGTCGGGCGGCACGATGAACAACCGCATCGTGCAGGAGCTCTACAAGACGTTCCAGCGCCGCGGGTTCGCGACGCTGCGCTTCAACTTCCGCGGCGTGGGCAAGAGCCAGGGGACGTTCGACAACGGCATCGGCGAGCTGTCGGATGCGGCGAGCGCGCTCGACTGGGTGCAGAGCTTCCACCCAGAGGCGCAGACGACGTGGATCGCAGGCGTCAGCTTCGGTGCGTGGATCGGCATGCAGCTCTTGATGCGCCGCCCGGAAATCCGCGGCTTCATCTCGATCGCGCCGCCGGCGAACCTCTACGACTTCTCGTTCCTGGCGCCGTGCCCGTCGTCGGGCATCATCATCCAGGGCGCCGAGGATGAGGTCGCGACCCCGCTCGCCTCGCAGAAGCTGGTCGACAAGCTGCGCACGCAGAAGCACATCACGATCCATCACGACGTGATCCCGCGCGCGAACCACTTCTTCGAGCATGAGATGCCCGACCTGATGAAGTCGGTCGACAATTACCTCGACATGCGGCTGGATCCGAACTCGCCCATCAAGTGAGCCGCGCGGATGCGCAGGCGAACGCCTGCGCCCGCTTTCGGCGGCTCACCGGCCGGCGGCGCAAAGCGCCGACCGATCTGGCCTGTCCTGAGCGCCCGCCAAGGCGGGCTGTCGAAGGACGGGCTTGGCCCGCGTCCGCTCCAGCGCTATATGGTAGCCGGAGGTACACGCCATGCCTTCGCGTCCGTCAAAGCCGTGGTTCGCCCCGAAACGTTACCGATACGGCGCAGGCTTGCCGGTCGCGTGGCAGGGCTGGACGCTCCTTGCGCTCTTCTTCGCGATCCTGACGTTCGCCAACATATTGCTGGATCATAAAGCCCGGTTGGCGACGATCCTGATAAGCGCGCTCCTTCTTGCCGCCATCGCCGCCTTCAAGACCGACGGCGGATGGCGCTGGCGGTGGGGTAGCCGACGATAGCACGATCGCGCTGACGACGGCTGTCCTACACGATCATCGGCATGATAGGTCCGATGACAATGATCCCGACCGTCCGCCCTCACCCCCGCTATCGTCTCAACATTCGCAACATTCACGCCCGCGCGACACCCCGCCGGCGTCTCAACATTCACAACATTCGCGCTCGGTTCACCGCGTTCTCACATCGTCCAGATCAGCACGTTCCCGACCAACACCGCCGCCATCACCAGCATCAGCACGCCCTTCAGCCGCTCGCGCCGTTTCACCAGCAGATAGCCGCCACCGATCGCGCACGCGAACGCCGCCAGCATCGCGACCGCGGGAGCCATCGCCGCCACGCCGTTCAGCGGTCCGTTCACGCCACCACCTCCGCCAGGACGCGGCCATACGCCGCCAGATCGACGTTCCCGCCGGACAGCAGCACCAGCATTCCCGGCTCGACCGTCACTCGGCCGCCGAGCAATGCCGCCAGTGCCACGGCGCCGCCGGGCTCCACCACCAGCCGCAGCCGCACGGCGGCCCAACGTTGCGCCGCCCGTATCTCCGCCTCGCTCACCGCCACGCCCGTCGCATCGCGCCGCGACAGCACGTCGAAGGTCAGCGGCGATACCAGCGTGGTCTGCAACGCATCGCACGCGGTCGGCGGCGGGTTCGCGCCGACGGGTTCGATCCAGCTCGCCTCCAGGCTGCGGCGCATATCGTCCCAGCCCTC
>CAJYIX010000026.1 GCA_913775315.1 uncultured Sphingomonas sp.
GTCCATCTCCCGATCGTCGCAGCGCAGCAGCGTGTCGGGCGCGTTGCTCGGCGCGCCGCGGCGAATCAGCAGGCGGATTCGTGCGAGCAGCTCGGCAAAGGTGAACGGCTTGGTCAGATAATCGTCGGCCCCGCCGGTCAGCCCCTTGATCCGGTCTTCCGGCGCGCCGAGCGCGGATAGGACGATCACCGGCGTCTCCACCCCTGCTCCGCGCATGCCGGCGAGCACCGCCATGCCGTCCATGCCCGGCAGCATGCGGTCGAGCACGATGCAGTGGTAACTGCCGTCGGTCGCGTGGAACAGCCCGTCGCGACCGTTGGTCGCACGGTCGACGACAAAGCCTTCCTCGCCCAGCCCCTTGGCGATGAAGTCGGCGGTGGAGGCGTCGTCCTCGACCAGCAGGATCTTGTTTGCCACGCGCGTGCCCCCCGTCAGTTCGTCGCAACGACGCCGCGAATCGTCCTCGCTGTCAAGCACGCAGCGATGCCGGCTGGGTGGCGGGTGCCCCGCGCAGCTGCTCCAGCACTTCGTCGAGCCGCGCCGCCACCGCGAGGTCGATCTTGTCGTGCAACCGCAGCATCTCCAGCTCGGTGCGCAGATTGACCTCATAATCGAGCCGCGCGGCGAGCCGGTCCTTCGCCGCCTGCCGGTTCTGGCTCATCATGATGATCGGCGCCTGCACCGCGGCCAGCGTCGAGAGCATCAGGTTCAGGAAGATGTAGGGGTAGGGGTCGAAGGCGAGGCCGAGGCGCGAGAGCACCTCGGAATTGAGCAGCATCCAGCCGAGCAACACGGCGGTGAAGGTGATGATGAACCCCCACGAGCCGCCGATCGCCGCCACGCGGTCGGACAGGCGATCCCCGACGCTCGCCCGTGCTTCCGCCTCGTCGCCGGCGTCGCGCGCGACGAGGGTGCCTGCCTCGATGCTGGCAAGGACGCGGCGTTCCTCGTCGTCGAGACTCCCGTCGCTGCGGATGAGCAGCGCGCGGGCGGCCTCGACGGTGTGGGGAACGCTGTCCATCGCGATCAGGCGAGGCCGAGGGCCTGCTTGTAGGTCTCGAGCAGCATCTCCGCCTCGTCGCGGTGATGCTTCTCCATCTTACGCAGGCGCACGATCGTCTTCATCGTCTTGACGTCGAAGCCGGTCGACTTGGCCTCGGCATAGACGTCCTTGATGTCGTCGCTGATGCCCTTCTTTTCTTCCTCGAGCCGCTCGACGCGCTCGATCAGGAGGCGAAGCTGCTCGGCGGAGATGTTGTCGCTCATGATGTCCCTGGCTTGGCTTATGGTGAATCAGGCGGCGGCGAATAGCGCATCGGCACGCCCACGCAACCGCGGTGCGTCGAAAACGCGGTGGCCCCGCCGCCTCGTTCGGGTCAGTCCGCCGGGAAGACGGTGTGTGCGCCGCCGATCTTGTGCACCACGCCGCGGCGCATGACGAAGGGAACGGTCTGGAGCCGGGTCACGTCGGCGACCGGGTCGCCCGAAACCGCAATGATGTCGGCGTCCTTGCCTACTTCGATCGAGCCGATGCGGTCGGCGCGGCCGAGGAGCGTCGCCGCGTCGATCGTCGCGACGCGGATCGCGCGGGCGGGGTCCATGCCGACATCGGTCATGTATTTGAACTCCAGCGCGTTGGTGCCGTGCGGGCCGACGCCGGCATCGGTGCCGAACGCGATCTTCATGCCGCTGGCGAAGGCGCGGCGGTGGCTTTCCTTCACCACCTTGGCCACCTGCTCAGCCTTGGCGACGCTGGCGGCGGGACGTTCGCCCGCGCGGCCCTGCCGGATCACGCTTTCGAAGGCGTGCATCGTGGGGACGAGGTAGACGCCCTTGGCCTTGAACAGCGCGATCGTCTCATCGTCGATATAGCTGCCGTGCTCGATCGAATCGACGCCGGCGCGGATCGCGGTGTCGATGCCCGACTTGCCGTGCGCGTGCGCGGTCGCCTTGCGGCCGAAGGCGTGGGCGGTGTCGACGATCGCCTTCATCTCCTCGGGCGTCATCTGTGCCTCGAGCCCGCCGGCGATGTTCGAGCCGACGCCGCCCGATGCCGCGAACTTGATGACCTCCGCGCCCGTAAAGATCTGCTCGCGCGTCGCGCGGCGGCAATCGTCGGGACCGTTGCAGAGCTCCGGCGACTGCTCGCGCTCGACATGCGCCAGCTCGCGGCGAAGGCCGTTGGCGTCGCCGTGCCCGGCGGTGACGGAGATCATGCGCCCGGCATTGACGATCGTCGGCCCGGCGATCTCGCCGCGCTCGATCCCGTCGCGCAGCGCCCGAATGCCGCGTGGTTCGCCGCCCAGATCGCGGACGGTGGTGAAGCCGGCGTCGAGCGTCCGCTTCGCCTGGCCCATCGCATCGACGAACTGGTCCTCGAGGTCCTTGCCCGAGGCGTCGAGCCGCTCCTTGAGCGGATAGCCGGACGAATAGAAATGGACATGCATGTCGATCAGGCCGGGCAAGACGGTCTGGTCCTTGAGGTCAATCAGCGCTGCGCCCGCTTCGGGCGCAGCGAAGCCGTCGCGGATCTCGGCGATCTTCCCGTCGCGAACGACGATCGTCGAATTGCCGCGTGCGCGTTCGCCGGGGCGAGCGAGCAGCGAGCCAGCATGGATATAGCTGACCTTGGCCGCCTTCGCGGCGGCGGGCGCCGGCGCCTGCTGTGCGGCGAGCGGTGCGGCGCAGACAAGCGCGGTGGTGGCAGCAAGAAACGCGAAACGCATGGCAATCCCCCTTCGATGTTCTTTGGTCGCAGCAGACACCAAGTCACCCGGCTTGCCAAGCGCGCGTGCGCCGCCCGATTGCGTGCGCTTGCAAAGCGCATCGCGGGGCGCGATGGAAGCGCGATGCTGGAAATGCGGCCCGATTGCGAACGCTGCGGCACCGACCTGCCGCCGCAGGTCTATGGCGCGTTCATCTGCTCGTTCGAGTGCACCTTTTGCGCCGAATGCGCGGACGAACTTGACGAGAAATGCCCCAATTGCGGCGGCGAACTGACCGATCGTCCGACGCGGACGGGCGAGCGGCTGAAGCGCAATCCCGCCTCGACGACGCGGATATTCCGCGGATGACGCCGCGCATCCTGATCGTCGCGGGGTCCGACAGCGGGGGCGGGGCGGGGATCCAGGCGGATATCAAGACCGCCTCGATGCTGGGCTGCCACGCGATGACCGCGATCACCGCGATCACCGCGCAGAACACGCTGGGCGTCGATGCGGTGCACCCCGTCCCGACCGAGATGGTACTGGCGCAGGTCGATTGTGTGGTGCGCGACATCGGCGTGGATGCGGTCAAGATCGGCATGATCGGCTCGGCCCGGACGGCGGCGGCGCTGGCCGAGCGGCTGGCCGAGATGCCGGGGCTGCCGATCGTGTTCGATCCGGTCATGGTGGCGACGAGCGGCGCGGCGCTGGCTGACGAGGCGACGGTCGCGGCGTTCGAGCGGCTGATGCGCGTCGCCACGGTGACCACGCCCAACCTGCCCGAACTCAAGGCGCTGTCGGGGATGAGCATCCTCGACAAGGCGGCGCAGCGCGGGGCGGCGACGAGTCTCGTGTCGCGGCGTGGCTCGGCGGTGCTGGTGAAGGGCGGTCATGCGAAGGGCCGGCAGGTGACCGACCGCCTGTTCCAGCCGCCGCGGGAAGGCGCGGCGCCCGAGGTCGAATGGACCGACCCGCGCATCGATGCGGAGGCGACGCACGGCACCGGTTGCACGCTGTCCACCGCGATCGCCTGCGAACTCGCCAAGGACTGGTCGCTGCCCGAGGCGATCGCCCGCGCGCGCCGGTTCGTACGGATCGCGATGCAGGATGCCGCCGGGCTGGGGCAGGGGCACGGGCCGATGGCGCAGCAGTCGGTGCGCCTCGACCTCAATCAGTCTCGCTGGTCGCCGATGCTCAATCACGTGACGCTGCCGACGCGCGACCTGTCCGCGAGCGAGCATTTCTGGCGGCTGCTCGGCCTTCGCCAGATCGTCCGCGCCGACGACCGCTATGCCCGGTTCGAGACCGAGGGCGGCGCGACGCTGAGCCTCGAGGCGGAGGAGGAACTGCCCGCGCCGGTGGTGTTCCTCGAATGCGGCGACCTCGACCTCACCGTCGCCTATCTCAAGGCGCAGGGGCTGACCTTTACTCAGGAGCCGCGCGACGAGAATTGGGGCTGGCGCGAGGCGCGGCTCGTCGATCCGTCGGGCAATATCGTCTGCCTTTATCAGGCGGGCGAGATGCGCCGCTTCCCGCCATGGCGGCTCGCCGATGCCTGATTTCACGTTCGAGGCGCGCCATGCCGGGCCGGTTGCGGGCGTCGACGAGGCGGGGCGAGGGCCGCTCGCCGGGCCGGTGGTCGCCGCTGCGGTGATCCTCGACCCCGACTGCATTCCCGATGGCCTGAACGATTCCAAGGTGCTGACCGCCGCTCGCCGGGCGGACCTGCGCACCGCGATCCTCGGCTGTGCGCGCGTCGGCGTCGGCATTGCCAGCGTTGAAGAGATCGACGAGCTCAACATCCTCTGGGCGACGATGCTGGCGATGACCCGCGCGGTCGAGGCGCTGGGAATCGCGCCTGCGATGGTGCTGGTCGACGGCAATCGCTGCCCGAAATGGCAGTGGCCGAGCGAGGCGGTGGTGGGCGGCGACGCGCGCTGCCTGTCGATCGCCGCGGCCTCGATTATCGCCAAGGAGCATCGCGATGCGATGATGCGCGACTATGACGCGGCGTGGCCGGGCTATGGCTGGGCGTCCAACAAGGGCTATGCCGCCCCCGATCACCGCGCCGCGCTGAAGCGGCTGGGGCCGAGCCCGATCCACCGCCGCAGCTTCGCCCCGGTACGCGAGGCGCAGATGGTGATGGAATTGCCTGCTAAGACCTAGTGCTTCAGCGAGGCCCAGGCGTCGGCGATTTCCTTGAGGTCCTGTGCCACTGCGCGAAACGGTGCCGGGTCCTGGCCGATGCTGGCGTCGATCACCTGTGCGCGCAGCCCGCGATAGAGCGTCGCCAGCGTCCGCGACACGTCGCCGCCGCGCTCGAAATCGAGGTTGTTCTCCAGCGCAAAGAGGATTGCGGTCGCGCGCGTCACCCGCTCGCTCTTGATCCGGTAATTGCCCTGCTCGGTCGCCCAGGCGGCACCCGACAGCGCGCGGATCGCCTCGACATAAAGAAGGTCGACGAGCGCGTGCGCGTCGGCGCCCCCCGTCCGGCTGGCCAGGTCGATCTGGCGATAGGTCGCGGCCGGATCGCCGGCCAGGGCGGTCGCGTAGCGAGCCATGCTCAGCGGCCCGAATTGGCCCAGGCGTCGACCTGCTGCTTCAGCGCGGCCTGCGTCGACTTATAGGCGGCGACCTTGGCATCCATGCTGGCGAACTGCTGCGTCATGCGGGTGCGCGCGGTATCAGCCTCCGCCAACGCCTTTTCGCGCTGCTGCGCGATCTGGTCCGCCGCCTTGGTATAGCCGGCTTCGCTCGCGCCAAGCCCGGTCTTGACGCTGCCGGCGGCGAGCGAGATCGTCTGGAGCGCCGCGGGGAGTGCCGCGCCCGATGCGAACATCGATTCCACCGCCTGCGGATATTTGGACAGCGCGGTGGTGAGTTTTCCCGCGTCCACGGTCAGCGATCCGTCGCGCAGCGTCGCCACCCCGATCTCGGCCAGCGTGCGCGGACCGCCGGGGTCGCTGACGATCTGCGTCGCGACCAGCCGCGACAACGCGGTTTGCATCGCCTTCGCCGCGGGATCGGCGCGCAGCGGGCCGCCCTTGGGATCGGTCGCGGTCTTCAGCATCGTCTGCAACTGATTGTAGGTCGAGACGAAGTCCTGCACCGCCTGGTTGAGGCCGTCAGTCGGCGGGGTCGAGCCGAGCTGGATCACCGTGCCCGGCTTGGCCGAGACGAGGTCGAGGCGGACGCCGGGCAACAGGTTGCTGATGCTGTTCGATGCGCGCTGGACCTGCACGCCGTCGGCGACGACGATCGCGTCCCGCGCGGCGGTGCCGATATTGCCCTTGCCCACGCCCACCTCGACCGCGGTGAGGTCGGGGGTGTCGGCGGTCAGCGTGAACGCCTGGCTCTCGCCCGTTGCCCCTTTCAGGACGAGGCGCGAGCCGTTGGCGTCGCCGACGACGCTGGCGGTGACGCCCGCCTTCTTGGCGTTGATCGCGGCGGCGATGTCGGACAGCTTGGAGGCGGCGGGGTCGATCGTGATCTCGACCGGCGTTCCAGCCCCGGCGGCGAAGCCCGTCATCTGGCCATTCGCCACCTCCGCCTTGCCGAAGGTGAGGGTAAGCTTGCCGCCGCCCAGTTGTGCGCTGGTATCGGTGACGAGGTTCGAATTGCTCGCTTGTGCGCCGGCGATCTGGCGTACCTCGACGGTCGCCGACAGCCCCGCCGCGCTCGACCCGGTGAGCAGGCTTGCCTTCACCACGCTCGTGTCGGTGCTGGTCGGCTGGGTCGAGAGCGTGCCGCCGCGCGCGAGTGTTGCCAGCGCGTTGGAAAAGCCGCTGATCGCGCTCTTGAGTTCGCCCGCGGAGGAGATCTGCGCCTTGAGCGCCGCCTCGCGCGTGTCGAGCAGGGCATTCTTGGGCGAAAACTGCGCGTTGACGAGGTTGTCGACCAGCGACTTGATGTCGATGCCGGAGCCGACGCCCAGCGCCGTGGTTATCGAATCGACCATCTACGCGCTCCCTTTCCACCGGGGAAACGACCGCGCGGGCGAAGACTTAAGAGACCGCATGACCGTTTTCGTCGAAGCGGGCGCCCAGCGGCACGTTGACCGGCGGCGGCGTGCCGCCCGCCGCCGTGTTGACCCCGAACACGAAGGCAAGAACCGTCGCGATCGCAAGATAGAGGTCGTCGCGCACCTCCTGCCCTTCGCGGCTGGTGTAATAGACCGCGCGGGCAAGCGTCGGATATTCGAGCACCGGCACCGCCATCTCGCCCGCCAGTTCGCGGATCGCGAGCGCGGTGGCGCCGCGGCCCTTCGCCACCACTACGGGTACGTTGTCGCGCCCGCGCTCGTAGCGGAGCGCGACGGCGAAATGCGTCGGGTTGGTAAGCACGACATGCGCCTCGCCCAGTGCCTTGCGGAAACTGCGTTTGGTCATTTCGTGGCGGCGGCGATGCTGCGCGGCCTTCGCCTCGGGCGAGCCTTCGGTCTCCTTGTGCTCGTCCTTCACTTCCTGCTTCGACATGCGCAGCTTCTTGAGGCGCTGGACGATCTGGATCGGCACGTCGATGCCGGCGATCAGGACGAGGCCGCCCGCCATGGTGAGGATGAGCGTGGTGAGCTGGCTGCCCAGCCCGCCGAGTGCCTGTTGCAGGTCGGTCGAAACGACGCCGAGCCCCTGGCGCGCGGTCGCCGACAGGAGCCACCAGCCGATGGAGCCCAACAGCGCGACCTTGAGCAGCGACTTGCCGAGTTCCACCCAGCCATTGGGGCCGAAAATGCGGGCAAGGCCGGCGCCGGGGTTGATGCGCGATCCCTTGGGCGCCAGCACCTTCGAATTGAAGCTGATGCCGCCGAGGATGCCCTGACTCGCGATCGCGCCGAGGATCGTGACGGCGAACAGGCCGCCAAGCGCGGGGGCGAGCTTCCATCCCGCCTCGATCAGCGGGCGGGCGGGTTCGAAATGCTCGACGTCGGCGCGGCCGAAGCTGAGGCTGGCGATCACCACCTCGCGGATCGCGCCGAGCAGCATCGGCCCGAACGCGACCAGCCAGCCGCAGCCGAGCAACACGACGAGCGCGGTGCCCAGTTCCTTCGACTTGAGGACATTGCCTTCTTCCGCGGCTTTTTGCTTGCGCCGCGGGGTTGGGGCTTCGGTCTTTTCGCCGGCGCTCTCCGACATCAGCCGAGCACCAGCGTCTTGGCGGCGTCTAGCCCCTCGCGGACGATGACCAGCATGTAGTCGCCCATCGCCGGCATCGCGACGAACAGCGCGATCACGCCGACCGCGAGGCTGGCGGGCAGGCCGACCGCGAACAGGTTGAGCGCCGGGGCGGAGCGCGAGAGCATGCCGACGACGAGGTTGAGGCAGAGCAGCAGGAAACCGACCGGCAGCGCCAGCAGGAACCCGGCGAGAAACGCATAGCCGCCGAACAGCGCGATGTTCTTGATCGCGGCGGCGCCGAGCCACGCCGCGCCCGGCGGCAGCAGCTCATAGGAGCGCGCGACGAGGTCGACGAGAATCAGGTGCCCGTCGACCGACAGGAACAGGAGGGTGAGCAGCGTCGACAGGAACGTGCCGAGCGCAGGCGTCGCCGCGCCGCGCTGCGGATCGATCATCGTCGCGAAACCGAGGCCCATCGACCCGCCGATGATCTCGCTGGCGATCAGCGGTGCGGCAAACGCGATCTGGAGGATGAAGCCGAGCGCCAGACCGACCAGCACTTCGGCTGCGATGGCGAGGAAGGTGGTGAAGGCGAAGACCTGCGTTGGCGCGGCGATCGGCATCGACCCTATGACGAGCACGCCGATCGCCGCCGACAGCGTGACGCGGACGGTCGCGGGCACGCTCACCGCGCCGAACACGGGCGCCGCGACGAACGCCGCGCCGACGCGCACCATCACGAACAGCAGCGTCCACAGCTGCGGCTCGACGGCAAGGCCGAAGCCGAGCATCGCTTACCGCACCAGGTCGGGAATGCGCTCGAAGATGCTGACCGTGAAGTCGCTGAGCAGGCCCAAAATCATGCCGCCGAAGATGACGAGGCTGACGCCCACGACGATCAGCTTGGGCACGAAGCTCAAGGTCTGCTCCTGGATCGACGTCGCCGCCTGGATCATGCCGAGGATGAGGCCGGAGATCAGCGCGGGCAGCAGGATCGGCGCGGAAGCGAGCGCCAGGATCCACATCGCCTGACGCGCGACCGAGAGGAAATATTCGGCGTCCATCCGCCTAACTCACGAAGCTGTTGGCGAGGCTGCCCATCGTCAGCGCCCAGCCATCGACGAGGACGAACAACAGGAGCTTGAACGGCAGCGAGATGATCGTCGGCGACATCATCATCATGCCGAGGCTCATCAGCACCGTCGCGACGACGAGGTCGATGACGATGAACGGCAGGAAGACGAGGAAGCCGATCTGGAACGCGGTCTTGAGTTCCGACGTGACGAAGGCGGGGAGCAGGACCGAGAAGGGCACGTCGTTCGGGTTGGCGTACGGCCCGGTCTTGGCAATGCCCGAGAACATCGTGATGTCCTTCACCCGCGTCTGCTTGAGCATGAAAGCGTGGAGCGAGGCGCCGCCGGTCTCGATCATCTGTTCGGCGCCGATCTGGCCGGCGGCATAGGGCTTGATCGCGGTATCGTTCACGCGGGTGATGGTGGGCGCCATCACGAACAGCGACAGGAAGAGCGAAAGGCCGATCAGCACCTGGTTCGGCGGAGTCTGCTGAAGGCCGAGCGCCTGTCGCAGGATCGCCAGCACGATGATGATCCGCGTGAAGCTGGTCATCATCAGGATGATGCCCGGCAGGACCGTCAGCAGGCCCATGATGATGAGCACTTGCAGCGACAGCGCCAGCGGCGCGTCGTTGCCGCCGCCAAGCTGGCCAAGCGCGCGGTCTAGCGCGCCCGTCGCCGACGGCGCGGCAGGCGCCGCCGGGACCGCCTGTGCCAGGGCGGGCTGCGTCATCACCAGCGCGAGCAGGAACGCGCCGAGCACGAACAGGAAAGGCTTGGCGAAGCGCATCACTCGGCCTTGTCGATCAGGGTCACGCCCGCGCGGCTGACCGAAACGAGCAGGCGACGCCCCTCGAACTCGAGCACGGCGAGCTTGGTGCCGGTCGAGACCATCATCGTCTCACGCACCTTGAGCATCCGCTCGCCCTGATTGCCGGGCATCCGCGCCTCGAGCCGGCGCCAGAGATAGAGGCAGCCGATGAGCAGGCCGCAGACCAGCGGTAGCAGCACGACCAGCTTGAGGATGTAGGACCACATCATGGCGCGTCAGCGGACCCGGCGCTCGGGGCTGACCAGTTCGGTCATGCGCACGCCGAAGCGGTCGCCGACAGTGACGACCTCGCCGCGCCCGATCAGCGTGCCGTTGACGAACACGTCGAGCAGTTCGTTCGCCTGTCGGTCGAGCTCGATCACGCTCGATTCGCCGAGCGCGAGCAGTTCTCGCAGCGTCAGGCTGGTCGAGCCGATCTCGACCGTCAGCTTGACGTCGACGTCCTGGAGCAGCCGGAAATTGGCCGCCACGCCGGGGCTGAGCGGCGCATCCTGGGCAAAGCCGCCGGTCATGTCGTTCATGGATGTTCGTCCTCTAGATCGAGCTGTTCGAGATGATGGATGCAGATCGCGGCCTTGCCGTTCTGGGTGCCGACGACGCCGGTGCCGAGCCGGTGAGTGCCGACCATGATCGGCACGAACTGGCCGAAGCTGACCGGGATGATGTCGCCTTCCTTCAGTTCCATCAGCGCGCCGAGCGACATGGTCGGCTCCGCCAGCACGGAACGGACGGGGAAGCGGACGCCCATCGCCGCGCGGGTCAGGCCGTTTCGCCACTTGGGTTCGGGATCGGCGGTGCGCCCATGGACGCGCGCGTTGAGCGAGGCGCCGATCGGCTTCAGCGCCGCAACCGGATAGACGAGATCGACGAAGACGGGCTTGTCGCTGGCGGCGGCGATGCCGAAGCGGGTGACGATCACCGCGTCCTCCGCATCGAAGTCGGACAGCATCGCCGCGTTGATCTCCACCCGGCCGGGCGTCAGATCGATGCGCGAGACGGGCTCCCACGCGGCGGCAAGCGGCTCGGCGACCGAACGGCCCAGCCGCTCGACCAGCGCTTCTGCCGCGGGCGAGAATTCGGTCGGCAGCACCGGCGGCGCTTCGCCGAGCCCGCCGAAGTAGAGGTCCAGCATCTCGAGCGTGAAGCGCCCGTCCATTACCAAGAGCGCGTGGCCGGTGACGGGGCTGCCCGCCGGGCGAATCGCCAGCGGCAGCCAAGCGGTCAGCACCTTGGGGCGCTCCGCCACGTAATCGGCGAAGCGCATGACGCTGAGCGGTTCGGCCCAGCTGCGCGTCGCGCGGCGCAGGATCGGCTCGAACACGTGGCGAAGCCCGCGTGCGAACCGTGCCGACAGATGCTGGAGCGTGTGGAGGTCGCCGAACGGATTCAGGTTGGCGACGCCCAGCGCCGCGGCATGGGCCGCGTCCTGCCGGGGGCGCTGTCGCCGCTCGTTCGCGGTTCCTGAAGCCGTGTTAACCATCGACGTTCACTGAACAACGAAATTGGTAAAGTAGACGTTACCGACCCCGCCGAACCCTTCCTTTTCCTTGAGCGTGTCGTTGATCGCCTTGGCCAGCCGCTTCTGCAGCTGTTGCTTGCCGGCGGGGGTGAACACCTGCTCCTCGTCGGTCTCCGTGAGCGCCATCAGGATCGCCGAGCGGACCGCAATCTCGTGCGTCTTGAGGTTGGTGATGACCTTCTCGTCATAGGGGGTCGACACCGCGATCCCGACCTGGATGAAGTGGACGCTGTCGAGGAGGTTGGAGGTGAACTCCTTGTCGAAGGTGTAGTAGGATGAGGCGTTGGCATCGGTGCCGCCTTCGCCGCCCTCCGCGCTGGCACTCGCGCCGCCCTCGCCGCCGCCCTCGCCGCCTTCGCCCGCGCCGGCATATTTCTGCTCGCTCTTGGGGACGAGGTGCGGCACGTCCTTCTTTTTCTCTTCATGCGCGTCGCCGCTGCCGCCGATCATGCCGGTGGCATAGAGGCCGCCGCCGACGCCGCCGCCGGCCAGGATCAGCGCGCCGACCCCGATCAGAATCCATTTCTTCTTGCCGCCCTTCTTCTTGGGCGCATCGGCCTTGTCGTCCTTGGCATCGCTCATCGGTCAGTCCCCCCGTTCAGGCGATTCGTTCGTCGGTTGGCGTGTCGGCGGCGCCGCGATGGGCGGCGCGCCGGTTCGGAATGGGTGCATCGGCCTGCTGGCGCGGCTGCTGGGGCTGCGGCCGGTCGCCGCTTCCCTCGCCGGCGCCCGGCTGGCTCATCGTCAGGCGAAGGCCGCGCGATTCGGCGAGCTCGGTCAGCCGCGGCGCAGCCTCCGCCAGCAAGGCGCGAGCCTCCGGCGCGGCATCCATCACGACCTCGATCCCGCGATCGGTTTCCTTCAGCCGCACGGCGACTTCGCCCAGGGCGTCGGGCGACAGGCGGATCTGCGTCTCGCGGCCATGCGCGGGCGTGGCGGCGGCGAAATGCTCGATCCGGTCGAGCATCTGCGTGCGCCACTCGCGCGCCTGCGTATCGATCGGTGGCGGCGCGCTTGCTGCCGCTTGCGCCGGCGCGGCCGGCTGGGTCGGAACGGTCTGGGCGGCCGCGAGCGATGCGTCGGTGGTGGCGGTGACAGGGCCGGGGGCGAAGGCGGTGTTGGGGCGCGCGCGCAGCAGCCGGTCGGTCGCTTCGGCCGAAAGCGGTCGGCCGATCGGCCGGTCGGGAGAAGCGGTGCCCGCAGCGGGCATGTGAGCGTTGGCCACGCTCGGCAACCGGGCGCGCATTGTCGTCGTGACCGGCGCAATCACCGGAGATGCAGGGGGGGCAGCGGCCGGTGAACCCGGGATGCCGGGAGGCGGCGCCATCACTGGCTGTGTCGGTCCGAGCGGCAAGGGGCCGCGGATCGCCGGTGCGGTGCTTTCGACTGTCGGGGCCGGGGTCGGCACGGTGCCTTGCCCGGAAGGTGCCGCCGGATCACGCGCGGCTGCCAGCGCGGGGGCCGTCGTCGTTCCGTGAACGACGGCAAGCGTCTTCGTGACCGCAAGGCGCTCAGCGAGCACGGGTGCGGCGGTAGCGGCCGGCGGCAACGCTACGAGTTCGCCCGGCGACCGATCGAGCGCTTGCGTGGCATCGGGCAAGATAGGCGGCGGCGCATGACCTGGCGCATCAGCGCGGGAGCCGCGATGCACCGTGGGGGCGGCGACCGCCTCGGTTCCGCTGGTCGCGACGGGGATCGTTGCGGCGACCTCTCCGCGAAGATCGGGGGCCGGAAGGGCGGGCGGCAACGGCAAGGCCGGCAGCGCCGCCGCCGGAGTGTCGCCAGATTCTGCGGTGTCGTCGGTCGCGGCCGGCCCGTCTCCCTCGTCCGTCACGGGGGCGCCCGCACGCGGTGCCGGGCGGGCGGGCGGCAAGGTCTTGCCGGTCGCGGCATGCGCTTGCCGGGGCGCGGGCCGCGCAAGTTCGGGCGAGGGCGGCGGTGGGCTCGCGACCGGCGGATCGGCAGTGGCGGGGGCCAGATCGGCGGGTGATGCGGAATCGGCGGCGAGCGCAGCCACGACGAGCGGCACTTCCGGTTGGGGCTTCGCCGCCGGCTGGTTCGCCGCGATCAGCGCGGCGAAGTCACCCGCGACCGGCTTGCCGGGCAGGGAAATCGCGGACGTCGGCGCAGTGAGCGCGGTCGGAAGAGGGGGCGAGATCGCGTCGGGCATGGTTCGCCCGAGCGATCAGCAAGGATCGTGCCGTTTTGGCCCGCGGCCCGGCGGCAGCGCTTCGAGCGCGCGGATCGCCTTCAATGCGGCGGCGTGATCGGCGCGGACGATCAGCTTCTCGACCGCGCTCTGGTCGCGCCGCGCTTCCCGCGTGGCGGCCTGGGCGTGGGCGAGGCCGTCATGCGCGGCGGTGACGCGCGTCTGGGCCGCCTGCGCCGACTGATGCAGACGTTCGCGATAATGGGCGGCGGCGGCGAAGCTCAGCGAATCGGCGGGCTGGGGGGAGGGGGTGGGCGCCACCTCGTCCGCCAGCCGGGCGATACGATCTCGCAGGGCAAGTTCGCTCGCCACGCGGTCGACCGCGCGCGCCTCCTCAGCGCGGGTCAGGCCGAGCTGGAGCGTGCGGACGCGCAGGATGCGCGACAGCTTCTTCGCGTCAGCCGGCATCGCCGAACACGCCGGTGAGCTCGGTCACGGCATCCTCGAGGCTCACGATCTCGTGCGCATCCTGGCGGATATATTCGAGGACGGCGCCGTGCGCGGCGATGGCGGCGTCGATCGCCGGGTCTGCCCCCGCGCGATAGGCGCCCATCAGCACGAGGTCGCGATTCTCCTCATAGGTGGCGAGGTGACGGCGCAGCGTCCGCGCGGCCAGCACATGCTCGCGCGGGACGATGTCGGTCATCACGCGGCTGACCGACGGGCCGACGTCGATCGCCGGATAGATGCCCCGTTCGGCCAGCGCACGGCCGAGGACGATATGCCCGTCGAGGATCGAGCGCGCCGAATCGACCACGGGGTCGTTCCCGTCGTCGCCGTCCGCCAGCACGGTGTAGATCGCGGTAATCGACCCGCCCGAGGAAACGCAGGTACCCGCCCGCTCGATCAGGCTGGGCAGCATCGCGATCGCGCTTGGCGGATAGCCGCGCGCCGAGGCCGGCTCGCCGAGCGCAAGGCCGATCTCGCGCCCCGCATGCGCGACGCGGGTCAGCGAATCCATGATGAGGAGGACCTTCTTGCCCTCCGCCCGGAACGCCTCGGCGATCGCGGTGGCGCGAAGCGCGCCGCGGATGCGCAGGACGGGTGAGTGGTTGGCGGGCACCGCGACGACGACGCTGCGCGCGCGGGCGGCGCCGGCCACCTTGGTTTCGAGAAAGTCGGCGACCTCGCGGCTGCGCTCGCCGATCAGGCCGATGACGATCACGTCCGCTTGGGCGGCGCGCACCATCATGCCGAGCAGCACCGACTTGCCGACGCCCGAGCCCGCCATGATGCCGACGCGCTGCCCCTGGCCGATGGTGAGCAGGCCGTTGATCGCGCGCACGCCCACGTCGAGCGGTTCGAGCACGCGCCCGCGGTCGAGCGGCGACTGGAGCTTGCCGGCGAGCGGCCAACGGCCAGCGCCGCGAATGGGACCCAGGCCGTCGATCGGCTTGCCCGCCCCGTCGACGACGCGGCCGAGCAGGGCGGGGCCTACCTCGGCCTCGCCCGGCGGGCCGATCGGCCGGACGGGCGCCTGGGGCAGCAGCGCGGCCGGACCGCCGAGGTTCATGAGCAGCGTGCGGGGCCCGCGAAAGCCGATCACTTCGGCCTCGACGCGGGCGCCGCCTTCGCCGATCTCGCAAACGGTGCCGACCGGCAGCGACAGGCCGACCGCCTCCATCAGGAGGCCGTCATAGGAAGCGAGGCGACCCGACACGCGCGGGCGCGGCGCAAAGCCGGTGGCGCCGATCGCCCCCAGATAGTCGTCGGCGAAGCGAGTCAGCATTTGGGCAGCGGCACCTGATCGATTGCCTGGCTGAGCTGTTCGAGCCACCGCGCCGGCCCGTCCTCGACGATGGTCGAGGCGGCCTCCAGGCTGAAGGCGCCGCGGGCGATGCTCGCGTCGCCCACCGGGAAGACGGTCTTGGGCAGGCGGCCTTCGACGAGCGGCAAGTCGGCGGGGTTGAGCCGCAGCATTGCCGCCTCGGCGCTGTCGGCGAGCAGGTCGGTGGCGGCCGTGACCCGCGCGGCCATGCGTGCGCCGTCGATGCCCGCCTCTTCGACGAGGTTGCCGACCAGCGCGAGCACGGTCTGGCGCAAGCGCAACGCGAACTGGTCGCGGTCGAGCCAGGCGGCGCTGGTGATCGCGCGGGCAAGCTGGTCCATCAGCGCCATGTCGCGGGCGCGCTCGGCCGTCGCCTCGTCGGTCGCGGCGCGCAGGCCCTCGTCATAACCCTCCGCGCGGGCGATCGCGACGGGATCGACGGGTGCGGCAAAGGGGTCCCAGCCATCGGCCGTGCCGGCGTCGCGGTCGGCGGGATGGAAGTGGCGCGGGCCTTCAGCGGCCGGCTGGGCTGCGGTTGCAGGCTCGGCGGGCCGGCCCGGCGGCGTCGGCGCGAAGCCCGGCGGCGGCGAGAAGGCGCGGCGCAGCGCATCACCGATATCGGCGTGACGGCCGGCGAAGCCCGCGGCAAAGGGAAAGCCGCCCATCGCGAAACGGCCGGTATCTGCAAACGCCTCAGACATAATCGTCCTCGCCCCCGCCCATCATGATCGTGCCGTCCTTGGCGAGCTGGCGCGCAGTGGCGATGATCGCCTTCTGCGCGTCGAGGACTTCGGTGAGGCGCATCGGCCCGCGCGCTTCCATCTCGTCGCGGATGCCGTCGGCGGCGCGCGCGGACATGCAGCCGAGGAAGCGGTTGCGGCCCGCCTCGTCGATGCCCTTCAGCGCGCGGACGAGGAGGTCGGTCTCGACGTTGCGGATGAGGACGCCGATATTCTTGTCGTCCATGTCGAGCAGGTTTTCGAACACGAACATCGCCTCCTCGATCGCCTTGGCGACGTCGCGGTCGATCTTGGCGAGCTTGGGCATGACGCGCGCTTCGGTTGCCTTGCGCGCGCTCGACAGGATCTTGGCCGCGTCCTTGGTCCCGCCGAGCTGAAGCCCGGCGGCCGACTGCGACTGGCCCATGCGATTCGACAGCGCGGTCTTCAGCGTCTCGATCGCCTCGGGCGTGATCGGCCCCAGACGCGCGACGCGGTGCAGGATCTGGGGCTGCAGATGCTCGGGCAGGATCTCCAGCACCTGCGCGGCGATCGCGGGGTCGAGATTGGCGATCAGGACCGCGGCGATCTGCGGATGCTCGGTCTCGATCAGGCTGGCGATCTCGCCCGCGTCGAGCCAGTCGAGCAGGTCGATCGCGCAGGCGGCCTCGGCCGGCGTGATGCGGGCGAGCACGCTGTCGGCTTTTTCGGGGCCGAGCGCCTTGTTCATCATCCCCTCGATCTTCGGCCGGGGGTCGAAGCCGATCGCGGTGCGCTCACGGGCATGAGCGACGAAATCGTCGAGGACGTGTTCGACCTCCTCCTCGCTCACGTCGGCGACGGCGAACATCGCCTTGCCAAGCTGGCGAACTTCCTCGGGCTCCAGCTTCTGGAGGATGGCCGCTGCCTCCTCCTCGCCGACGAGCATCATCAGCACCGCGGCACGCTCGGTGCCGGAGAACTGGCGCGGGGGCTCGATCACTGTGCGCCTTCCCGGATCATGTCGCGCACCGCAAGCGCGGCGCGGGTGGGATTGTCGCGGGTGAAGCCGCGGACCATGCCGATGCGCTCGTCATAGCTGCGCGCGCCCTGGAGCATCTCGATGCTGACGGGGGCGGCGGGGGCGGCGTCGGGGGCGGGCGGCGGCAGCGGCTCGCCGTTTTCGTCCAGCGTCACGGGCGCGGCGGCGCCGGCGGTATCGGCGGCGGGCAGTGCCATCGCCCCCTCGGGCTTGTCCTCGCCCTTCTTCTTTGCGATCGACCGCACGATCGGGCGGATGCCGACGAACAGGACGAGCAGCGCGATGACGAGCGCGGTACCGTTGCGCGCGGCCATCGGCACCCAGGCGGCGTCGTACCACGCGACCTTTTCCGCCTCGGTCACCTCGGACGAAAAGGGGCGGCTGATAACGGTCACCTGATCCTGGCGGGCCTGCGAATAGCCGACCGCGGCGCGGACCAGGTCGTTGATCTGGCGGATTTCTGCCGGGGTGCGCGGCTTGGCGCCGGCAGGTTCGCGCAGCAGCACCGCGACCGACAGCCGCTTGATCGCGCCGGGGGCCTGACGGCTAACCGACACTTCCTTGCCGAGGTCGTAGGTGCGGGCATATTCCTCGCTCGCCTTGCCGGCGGCCGTGCTGTTGCCGGCACCGGGCTGGGTCGCGGGATTGTTCGGATTGGTCAGCGTCGCGGCGGCGGGCGGCGTGTTCGACAGCGCGCCGGGGATGCCGCCGGGGGCCTGGCCAGCGGGCGCCTGCGGCGACTGCCAATTACCCTGTTCGGCGCGGATCACGCCCGACTTGTCGTAGCTCTCGCGCGTCGCCTGCTGCTCGTCGAGGTCGACATCGGCCTGCACCTCGGCCGAGAAATTGCCCGCGCCGACCAGCGGCGTCAGCAGCTTCGAGAGCTGGAGGCGGAACTTGTCCTCGACCCGGCGCTGATAGTCGATGCGCGCATCGCCCGCGCCGGTGCCGGTCTGGCTGTCCTTGGACGACAGGAGCGCGCCCATCTGATCGACGATCGTCACGTCGTCGGTCTTCATGCCGGGCACCGACCCGGCAACGAGGTTGGTGATCGAGCGGACCTGATTGTCGGACAGCGTGCGGCCGGGCTCCAGCCGAACGATGACGCTAGCGGAGGGGCGGGCATTGTCGCGCACGAACACCGACGCCTCCGGCGTTGCGAGGTGGACGCGCGCGTCGATGACGGCATCGATTTCGCCGATCGAGCGGGCCAGTTCGGTCTCGCGCGCCTGGCGAAGGCGTTCGCCCTCGACCGCGCGGCTGACGCCCATCGGCAGCTCATCGAGGATCGCGTAGCCGCCGGGCGCCGCCTTGGGCAGGTCCTGGCTGGCGAGCAGCATCCGCGCGCGGTGATAGTCGTCCTCGGCAACGGTGAGCGCGCCCGACTGGTCGAAGTCCGACGCGATATTGGCCGCCGACAGCGCTTCGCTGACCGCGGCCTTGTCGGCATCGCCAAGATTGGGGAACAGCACGCGCTGCGGCGGCTGGGCGATCATCATCCACGCAAGCGCGGCGGCCGCGATCAGGCTGACGATGGCGACCAGCGGCAGCGCGCGTTTGACCGCGGGCTGCTGAAAGAAGCCCTGCGCCTGCCGGAGCGGCTGGACGATGGCGGGCGGGAGGGTTGCGAGAGCGTTCGACATGGCGCGTTACACCGGCATGCTCATGATGTCCTTGTAGGCGGACAACAGCTTGTTGCGGACTTGCAGCGTGGCTTCGAACCCGACGGAGGCCTGCTGGCGGGCGAGCATCACCTTGGCGATGTCGATGGTCTCGCCGCGTTCATAGGCGGCGGACATCTCGCTTGCCTGGTGCTGCTGGCGGTTGACCTGGCCGAGCGCGCTTTCGAGCGTCGCGGCGAAGTCGGTCGCGGCGGGCGTGGTGCGCGCTGGCGTCCCGATGGCGGGCGTCGCCACGTCGGTCCCGGCGCGCGACAGCGCCTGGTTCTTCTCGAGGATCTGCTGGCGCATCGCCATGATCCGGTCGACGCTCATCGCGCCGCCGACGCCGGGAACGCTCATGCCGTTGCCCTCCGGTCGAGGCCGGCGTCACCCTGCTCGCGAAGCCGCGCGAGGCGGTAGCGGAGTGTTCGTTCCGAAATGCCGAGGCGGCGGGCGGTCTCGATCCGGCTGCCGTTGCAGGCGGCCAGCGTCTCGCGGATCGCCTGGAACTCGTGCATCTGGACGATGTTCGAGAGGCGGCCATTGCCCTCGTCATTGGCGACGACGGGGCGGGCGGCGGGGCGGTCGAAGATGATGTCGCCCGCCTCGACCCGCTCACCGGCGGACAGGAGGAGGGCGCGCTGGATCACGTTCTCGAGCTCGCGGACATTGCCCGGCCAGTCATAGCCCTCGAGCTTCGCCAGCGCCTCCGACGAAAGCCAGGGAAGCTGGGCGCGGCTGCCGCCGTGGCGGACGAGCATCGCGGTCGCGAGCGCCGCGATATCGGCGGGCCGCTCGGCCAGCGCGCGCGTCGTCAGCGGGAAGACCGAGAGCCGGTAGTAGAGGTCGGCGCGGAAGCGGCCCTCGGCCACCTCGGCCTGAAGGTCGCGGTTGGCGCAGGCGATGACGCGCACGTCGATCTTTTCCGGCTCGGTCGCGCCAATCGGTACGACTTCGCGCTCCTGGAGTGCGCGCAGCAGCTTGGCCTGGAGCGGCAGCGGCATCTCGGCGATCTCGTCGAGGAGGAGCGTGCCGCCGTTCGCCGCGCGGAAGAAGCCCTGCCCACCCGACGACGCGCCGGTGAACGAGCCCTTGGTATGGCCGAACAGCATCGCCTCGAGCATCGTCTCGGGGAGCGCCGCACAGTTGATCGCGACGAACGAGCCGTCGCGGCGGTCGGAAGCGCGGTGGATCGCGCGGGCCAGCACTTCCTTGCCGGTGCCGGTGGGGCCGCCGATCAGGACGGTGATGTCGCTGCGGCCCACCCGCTCGGCCAGCGCGAACAGCGCCATGCTTTCGGGGTCCGCGGCCACGGCCGCCTCGGGCCCGCGCAGCATCGCGGCGGCATAGCCCGCGCCGGTCGCCGCATCGGCGGGATCGAAGCCGATCATGGCCGGGGTGCCGTCGCCGAACGGCCGGGCGATCTGGCGCCCTTCCGCCACGATCATCGTGCGCGCCGGCACCGCCGCCATCTCGCCACCCGCGACGAGGAAGCGATCCCCCGGGCGCGGCACCGAGTCGGGCTCGGCGATTTCGAGCCCGGCGGTGCGAAGCATCGACAAAAGCAGGAAATGGTCACGCTGGACGGCGCGCGACGGGATGATCGACGACATTGATTGGCCCCCTTGAGGACTCATCCATGCACTTACGATAGTTAATGCCCGGTAAAATCTGCCGCCCCCGGCAAGAATTTTCCGCTCCTGTATCCCCCGCGCACGTACGGGGTGGAAATCCGGGTGCGTGGGCGAGGGGCCGTCGATTTTTTCGCTTAAGCCCGCCGCCGTCCGGTCGTTCCCCGGCATGACTGCCCAGCCCCGAGGTTTTCATTCGGGGGGGCCTCAGGGCGGTCCGGGAACTATGGAGATCGGACAATGACCGTAATCGGAACCAACATCGGTTCGCTTCGTGCAGCGAACGCCGCCACCTCGGCGGGTGAAGCCCTCAAGTCGTCGATGGAGCGTCTGTCGACCGGCAAGCGCATCAACGGCGCCAAGGACGACGCCGCCGGCCTCGCCATCTCGCAGTCGATGACCTCGCAGATCAAGGGCATGAACCAGGCGATCCGCAATTCGAACGACGGCATCAGCCTGGCGCAGACCGCCGAAGGCGCGATGGGCGAAGTCACCAACATGCTGCAGCGCGTTCGCGAACTGGCCGTCCAGTCGTCGTCGGGCACCTACTCCTCGACCGACCGCGACAACATCCAGGCCGAAGTCGACGAGCTGACCGCGCAGATGGACCAGGTCATTACCAACACCGAGTTCAACGGCGTCAAGCTGTTCGACGGCTCGGCTGCGACGGTGACGATCCAGACCGGTGCGAACGCCGCCGACAAGGTCGACCTGCAGATGGCCGACCTGACGGCGCTGGCCGCCAGCGGCGGTGCGGCGGGCTCGTACGACGTCTCGGGCGCCGACGGCACGACCGCTAATGGCACCATCGACGCGGTCGACACCGACCTCGAGGCGATCGCCACGGCGCGTGCGAAGCTGGGTGCGGGCCAGAACCGCCTCCAGTCGGTGGTCAACAACCTGACCAACAACATGACCAACCTGACCGACGCGCGCAGCCGCATCGAGGACGCCGACTTCTCGGCCGAGACGACGCAGCTCGCCAAGGCGCAGATCCTGAGCCAGGCATCGACCGCGATGCTCAGCCAGGCGAACCAGTCGCAGCAGGGCGTGCTGTCGCTGCTCCGCTAAGCGGACCGGCCATAGAGTAGAGCGTAACCGGCGCCGCCCGCCTCCCCCCTTGAATGAGGGCGGAAGGCGCCGGCCCGGCCGGTCCGCCGGGACAGCGGACACGGCAAGGCGAGAACCCCGGTCGGACACCCGACCGGGGTTTTTCGCGTTTATGCGATGGGCGTGGCGATGATCGGCGCGGGCGCGCCGGCGAACAATGCAGCGGCGGCGGACACCAGCGCGGGCGCGGCAAACGGCTTGGCAACGATCGGCACCGCATCGAACCCGGCGGGCAGATGGTCGCGGCCATAGCCGCTGACGAAGAGGAACGGGATGCCGCGCGTTTGCAGCGCCAGCGCGATGGCATCGACCATCTCGCCCTGAAGATTGCCGTCGAGGAGCGCGGCATCGACCGGCTCGGTCCCGATCAGCGCCAGCGCGTGCGCGGCGCTGGCCGCCGGGCCGATCACGACGGCGCCCGCATCGTTCAGCACCTGCCCCAGTTCCAGCGCGACGAGCGGCTCGTCCTCGACCACCAGGATACGCTTGCCCGTCAACGACAGCGGGTCGGCGGATTTCGTCGTCACCGGCTCGGCGACGATCGGGCGCGGCGCGGTGTGGAGGCGCGCATTGGAGGGGAGGCGCAGGCGCCAGGTCAGCCCCTCGGGCGCGAATTCGGCTTCGGCCCCGCCGCCTTCGGCGCGCAGGCTCCGCTCGATCAGCGCCGAGCCGAAGCCGCGGCGCTGCGGTGCGGCGACAGGCGGCCCGCCGCGCTCCTGCCATTCGAGCAGAAGCTGGCCCCGGGCGCGAGTCCAGCGGAGCGACGCGGTCCCGGTCGGGACCGACAGCGCGCCATATTTATGCGCGTTGGTGACGAGTTCGTGCAGCACCAGCGCCAGATGCAGCGCGGGCTCGGGGGCGAGATCGACGTCCGGGCCGTCGATGACGAGCTGGCTCGCGGCGACGGTGCCGGTCAGCAGCTGCCCCTCGACCAGTTCGCGCAGCGACGCGCCCTGCCACGTCGTCGCACTCAATAGAGAGTGCGCGCGCGCGAGGGCGTGGATGCGGCCGATGAAGGTGGGGGCGAAGTCCGACGGCCCGCTCGAATGCCTGAGCGTCTGCGATGCGATCGCCTGGACCGAGGCGAGCGTGTTCTTCACCCGGTGGTTGAGCTCGCCGATCAGCAGCCGCTGCGTTTCCTCGGCCCGCTTGCGCTCGGTCACGTCGAGAATCTGGATGCCGATCGAGGCAAGGCGACCGCCGGCGTCGAGCAGCGCCGAGCAATAGCATTCGACCTCCAGCGTCAGGCCGACCGCGTTGCGCATCCGCATCGCATGGACCGCGCGCGGGCGGTGGCCGGCGATCATCCCGCCGATCAGCTCGCCGAACGCGCCCGCATGGGCGGCATCGAGCCATTCGAGATCGTCGGGGCGGAAGCCCGCCACTTCGGACAGGCGCCAGCCGAACAGTCGCTCGGCGCTGTCGGACCAGCCGGTGATGCGCTGGTCGGCGCCGATCTCGACATAGGCCAGCGGCGAGTTGTCGTGATGCGCGTGGAGCCTTGCGAGCGCGGCGGCGTGCTCGTCGCGCTGGCGGGCGAGTTCGTGGCGCTGGCGGGCCAGCTCGACGAAGATATCGACCTTGCTGCGCACGACATGCGGGTCGAGCGGCTTGAACAGATAATCGACCGCACCGGTGCCGTAGCCGCGGAACGTGCGCCGCTCGTCGGGACCGGCGGCAGTGACGAAAATGATCGGTACGCGCCGCGTCCGCTCGGTCCCGCGCATCAGCTCGGCCAGCTCGAACCCGTCCATGCCCGGCATCTGCACGTCGAGCAGCGCGAGGGCGATGTCATGAACGAGCAGCGCCTCCAGCGCCTCCACGCCCGAGCGTGCGGTGATGAACTGCACGTCGTCGCGGCGCAGCAGCGCTTCCAGGGCGACGAGATTCTCGTCGATGTCGTCGACGGCGAGGATCTTGACGGGTTCAGGCGGCATGGTTCGCGCGTCCTAGCGCGGTTCGGTTGCGGCGGTACAGCTTTTCGCGCTCGTCGAAATCGTCGAACGCGGCCGACTGGCTGGAGAAGCGCAGCGTCTCCTTCGATCCCAGCCCCAGGAACCCGCCGCGCACCAGCGAGTCGCCGAACAGGCCGATCGCGCGATCCTGTAGGTCGCGGTCGAAATAGATGAGGACGTTGCGACTGGAGATGAGCTGCATCTCCGAAAAAACCTCGTCGCTGGCAAGGTTGTGCTCGGCGAAGACGGCGCGGCGGCGGAGCGACTTGTCGAACACGGCGGCGCCATAGGCGGCGGTATAATAGTCGGAGAGCGACGACTTTCCGCCCGACCGGCGGTGGTTCTCGGTGAACTGGGGAATGCGCTCGACATCGTAGATGCCGGCTTCGGCCTTTTCGAGCGCGGCGGGGCTAATGTCGGTGCAATAGAAGATCGTGCGATCCTCCAGCCCCTCTTCACGGAACAGGATGGCAAGCGAATAGAATTCCTCGCCGTTGGCGCAGCCCGCGATCCAAACCTTGAGCGAGGGCCAGGTACGCAGATGCGGCACGACGTGCTCGCGCAACGCCTTGTAATAATGCGGGTCGCGAAACAGCTCGCTCACCTGGATGGTGAGGAAGCCCATGAGCTCGTTGAAGACCCTGGGCTCGCGAAGGACGTGGTGCTGGAGCTGCGACAGGCTGTCGAGGCCGAAACGGCGCATCGCCCGGTCGACGCGCCGCTGGAGCGAGGCGCGCGAGTAGCCGCGAAAATCGTAGTGGTGATGGCGGTGGATCGCCTGGAGCAGCAAATCCAGCTCGATCGCCTCGTGCGCGGCGAAGGCGCGGTCCTCTAGCGCGGCATCCATACGCGCACCAGGCTGAGCAGCTTGTCGACGTCGAGCGGCTTGGCGAGATAGTCGTTGGCGCCCGCGTCCAGGCATTCCTGCTGGTCGCGCGCCATCGCCTTGGCCGTGAGCGCGATCACCGGCATCGTCTTGCCCCAGCTCTGACCGCGCAGCTCGCGCGTGGCAGTCAGGCCGTCCATCTCGGGCATCATCACGTCCATGAGGACGAGGTCCACCGGATCGGCGACGCCGCGCGCACTTTCGTCGAGCGCGGTCAGCGCCTCCTTGCCGTTGCGGGCGATGCGGACCTTGACGCCGTGCGGCTCGAAGATGCTGGTGAGCGCATAGACGTTGCGGATATCGTCCTCGACCACGAGGATCTGCCGGCCCTCCAGCGCCGCATCGCGGCCCAGCGACTTGGCGATCAGCTGCTGCTGCGGTTCGGGCAGTTCGCCGACGACCTGGTGCAGGAACAGCGTTACCTCGTCGAGCAGGCGCTCGGGCGACTTGGCGCCCTTGACGATGATCGACTTGGAATAGCGGCGCAGGCGCAGTTCCTCGTCATGACCCAGGTCGCGGCCGGTATAGACGATCACCGGCGGGAAGCCGACGCTCTCGTCGTGGCTCAGCCGTTCCAGCAGGTCGAGGCCCGAGGCGTCGGGCAGGTTGAGGTCCAAGACCATGCAGTCGAACGTCTCGCGTGCGAGCAGCTCGACGCATTCGGCGGCGGAATGCGCCTCGACGGTCTCGACCTCGCGGCTGGCGAGGAGGAGGCGCACGCTCTCGGCCTGCTGCGCGTCGTCCTCGACCACCAGCACGCGGCGCATGCGCTGCGCCATCTTCGCCTCCAGCCCCTCGAGCATGTCGATCAGCTGGTCGCGCTTCACCGGCTTGAAGAGATAGCCGATCGCGCCGCCCGACAGCGCCGCCTGGCTGTCGTCGTCGACCGACACGACGTGGACGGGGATGTGGCGGGTGCGCACGTCGCGCTTGATCCGGTCGAGCACCGACAGGCCGGTATGATCTGGCAGGTTCATGTCGAGGATGACTGCGTGCGGCAGATATTGCCGCGCCATCAGCGCGCCCTCGTCCGCGGTACCGGCGATCAGCGCCTGAAAGCCGAGTTCATGCGCCACGTCGCGCAGGATCGCGGCGAACACCGGATCGTCCTCGACGATCAGGATGACGCGCGCGTCGCCCGACAGATGCTCGCGGTCGTCCTCCGCCGCTTCGGCCGCGCGGCGGCGGCCGGGCTTGGGGTTGGAGGGGAGGGGGCGAACCGGCTCTGCGCGCAACGCCGGAGCGGGCGCAGCGGGGGCGTCGAAGCTCGTCGGCAGGAACAGCGTGAACGCGCTGCCCTCGCCGACGATGCTCTCGACCGCCACTTCGCCGCCGAGCAGCCGGGCTAGCTCGCGCGAGATCGAGAGGCCGAGGCCGGTGCCGCCATATTTGCGGCTGATCGTCCCGTCGGCCTGGCGGAACGCCTCGAAGATCGCCTGCTGCTGCTCGGCGGGGATGCCGACGCCGGTGTCGCGTACGGTAAAGGCGATGCGGCCGGCGGCATCGGTCGAGGCGGTCAGCGACACCTCGCCCTTGGCGGTGAACTTGATCGCGTTGGACAGGAAATTCTTGAGCACCTGTTCCAGCCGCTGCGGGTCGGTTTCGAACAGCCCCGGTACGCCGACGTCGAGGTCGATGCGGAAGCCGATGCCCTTGGCCTCCGCCGCCGGCGCGAACAGCGCGCGCAGCTTGTCGAGCACGGGCGCGACGCGCACCTGCCGCGGCTGCAATTCCAGCTTCCCCGCCTCGATCTTCGAGATGTCGAGGATGTCGTTGATGAGCGTGAGCAGGTCGTTGCCCGAGGTTTCGATCGTCTCGGCATGGCGGACCTGTTCGGGCGACAGGTTGCCGGCGCGGTTCTCGGCGAGCAGCCGCGCCATGATGAGCAGCGAGTTGAGCGGCGTGCGCAGCTCGTGGCTCATGTTCGCGAGGAACTCGGACTTGTAGCGGCTGGCCGTCTCCAGATCGCCGGCCTGCGCCTGGAGCGAGGCCTGCGCGCGTTCGAGGTCGTCGCGCTGCATCTGGAGCTGGCGCGTCTGTTCCTCCAGCTGCGCGTTGGTCTGTTCAAGCTCGCTCTGCTGGAGTTCGAGGCGCGCGGCGGCGTCTTGCAACTGGCGGCTCTGCACCTCCAGCTCATCGTTGTTGGCGCGCAGTTCCTCCGACTGGGCCTGAAGCTCCTCAGCCTGCTGCTGCGTCTCCTCAAGCAGCTCACGAAGCCGCGCGCGATACTTGGCCGACCGGATCGCGACGCCGAGCTGCGCGCCTACCCGCTCCAGCAGTTCGAGCGCGGGTGCCGGGTCGCCGGCGGGCAGGCCGAGCTCGATCACCGCGTTGACGGTCTCGTCGGCCTCGGTCGTGGTGACGATCAGCGTCGCTGGCTTCGCCTGGCCAAGCGCTGTGCCGTAATAGAGATAGTCGTCGGGCACCGTCGTCAGCACGAAGCTGCGCTTGTCGGCGATCGCCTGTCCCAACATCCCGTCGCCGCCCAGGATCGTGTCGGGCACGCTGGCCTGTGCCGGTACGCCATAAGTGCCGCGGCGGCGGAACAGTTCGCCATCGCGCACGAAGATCGCGCCCGCCTGCGCGCCCAGATAGTCGGCGAGGAAACGCAGCGCATTGTCGCCCAGCGTGTCGAGCGGCTGTTCGCCGCCAATCGCGCGCGCAAGGCCGACCTGACCGGTCTGCAACCAATCCTGATGCCGGACCGCGATGCGGCTGCGAATGAACAGCGCGCCCGTCAGCGCGAGGATCCACACCGCGAGGATCGCGATCGAGCGGTTGAGGATCGCCAGCGCCGGGTCGATCCCCGCGGGCGCCAGCGTGAAGCCGACGATGGTGAGCAGCGTCGCCAGCGCCGCAACGACCGGCGGCACGACCGGCCGGGGCGCCAGATAGGCGAGCACGACGGGCACGAAATAGGCGATCCAGACCGCCGTCCCCAGCGGAAACACCGCATCCGCCGCAAAGGGGACCGCCAGCATGATGCCGAGGCCGGCATAGATCAGCGGCGTACGGCGATCGGTCATGAACTTCGACATCGGACGCTTGGACTCGGGCGGAGGATAAAGCGCGCCTTATTTCAGTCCGATCCCGCGCGAACAAGCATGGAAAAAGGGCCGGGGTCCCGCTTGCCCGCGCGTCGTCGCAGCGATTCGTCGGCCGATCGGTGCGACTCGCGGCGCTTCGGCACCGATTGCAGCTTGCGCAGTTGATCGCCCACAAGGTTGCTGTAGTTTTGCTGAACGGCCTTCAACTGGAGTCGCGGCGATGGATCTTGCTATGCCTGCGCTTGCCAATCGCTTCTCGGTCGTCACGCTGGCCGAGCGGTGCGTCCCTGCCTGGTCCCGGTTGCTCGACTGGCCGGCGGCCGGTAACGGCCATGTGCCCGTCCGCGCCCGCCGGCTGTCCGACCGCAACCTGCTCGCCGCGAAGATCGACCGGGCGGTGCTCGATGCCGATCGCGCGGTGCTCTTGGTGGCGGAGGGGGCGGGTTGCTTCGCCGCCGCCTGGTGGGCGCGACTGTCGCCCGCCGATTATGTCGGCCGCGTCGCCGGTGCCCTGTTCTTCGAACCCGGCGCCAAGGACGAGGCGCGCTTCGCCTCGCCGCGGGTCGCGCTGCCCTTTCCCTCGGTCGTGGTCGGCGATGCGGAGATGCGCGCGCTTGCCGACGGCTGGGGCAGCAGCGTCGTCGACGGCGACGAGGGGCCGTTCGTCCGTGCCCAGCGCGCGGTCCAGCGCTTCACTGCCGCGGTGGTCGAGCGCGAGGTGAGCCGCGGCGAGCGATTGTGGCTCGGCGTGGTGCGCTGATCCTTTTGCCCTGATCCTTTTGGGCAGACCGGCGTTACGCCCCCGTTACAAGGGGAGCGAGAATGCCGATGAAGCCCGACGAACGCATCGCGATGCTCGCGCGCATCGGTTATCTGGCGCGGGCGATCATCTATTTCGCGCTCGGTTATCTGTCGCTGGCGACCGGCCGCGCGGAGGGGACGACGAGCGTGCTGTCGCCCCTGTCGCGCATTCCCGGCGGTGAGGCACTTACCGCGGGACTGGCGGTCGGGCTCGCCGCCTATGGCCTGTTCCGGCTTTATGGCGCTTATGTCGATCTTGAGGCCGATGGCGGTGATGCCAAGGGGATCGCCAAGCGCGCCGGACACGCGCTGAGCGGCTTCGCGCATTTCGGCCTTGCCTATGGTGCCGCCTCGCTCTTTGCATGGGGGACACAGCCCGATGACGGCGCGGCGGGGCGCGATGCCACCGCTTATGCGCTCGGTCTGCCGTTCGGCTGGGCGCTGCTGATCGTCGGCGGCATCGGTTTCGGCGTGGCGGCCTTCGCGCAGGCCGAGAAGGCGTGGAGCGCCAATTTCATGCGCCTGCTTACCCGCGAGGCGCCGCACTGGAGCGAGGTCGTCGGCCGCATCGGCTATGCCGCGCGGGCGGCGGTGTTTGCGGCGATCGCCTGGGCATTGGTCGATCTCGGCCGGTCTGGCGAGGCGGACGAGGTCGGCTTTCAGGATGCGCTGGCGGCGTATGATGGGCGCGGCTGGCTGTTCGCGGGGGTGGCCGGCGGGCTGATGCTGTTCGGCGTCTTCAGCCTGGTGATGGCGCGCTATCGCGACGTCTGCGATACCGCCTCGGTTCGCAAGCTTACCGCCTGAGCAAAAACACTGCATGCTCGGCGAAGAAGTTCGCTGCGGCCGGCCGGGCGGGCCGTCCGTCCGAAAGGAACCACGCGCCCTCGACGGTCAGGCCTTGCTCGCGAACGAAGGCGCGGAAATCGTCGATGGTGACATGGTGGATGTTCGGCGTCTCGTACCAGGCGAGCGGCAGGAGCCGCGTCACCGGCATCCGCCCGCCCCAGAGGAGCGAGACGCGCACCCGCCAGTGCGCGAAATTGGGGAAGCTGACGAACGCGAGCCGACCGATCCTTAGCAGTTCGTCCAGCACGACATGCGGGCGCATCGTCGTCTGGAGCGTCTGGCTGAGGATCGCATAGTCGAAGCTCTGGTCGGGATAGTCGGCCAGGTCGGTGTCGGCATCGCCCTGCACCACCGACAGCCCGCGCCCCACCGCCGCGGCGACGTTGGCGGGGTTGAGCTCCAGTCCGCGCGCATCGACGTTCGCCGTGTCGCGGAGCGCCGCCATCAGCGCCCCGTCGCCGCAGCCCACGTCGAGCACACGCGACCCCGGCGCGACATTCTGCGCGATGATCGCGAGGTCCGGGCGCAAGTTCATCGGCCGTTCCCCAGAAACCCCGCGACCACCCGGTTCAGTTCGGGACTGTCCAGCAGGAACGCGTCGTGGCCGAACGGGGAGGATAGCTCGACGAAGCTCGCAGCCGCGCCCGCGGCGTGCAGCGCCTGTACCACCGCGCGGCTGTCGCGCGTCGGATAGAGCCAGTCGGTATCGAAGCTGATGAGGCAGAAGCGCGTCGCTGCCCCCCGGAACGCATTGGCGAGGACGCCGCCATGCTCCTCGGCCAGGTCGAAATAATCGAGCGCGCGGGTGATGTAGAGATAGGCGTTGGCATCGAACCGGTCGGTGAAGGCAAGGCCCTGATGACGGAGGTAGCTTTCGACCTGGAAATCGGCGTCGAACCCGAACGACTTGGCTTCGCGCGCTTGCAGCCGCCGCCCGAACTTCTCGGTCAGTCCCGCTTCGGACAGGTAGGTGATGTGCGCGGCCATCCGCGCGACCGCCAGCCCGGCCGCGGGGGGCGTCCCCTCATAATAGTCGCCGCCGTTCCAGTTGGGGTCGGCCATGATCGACTGTCGCCCGACCTCGTGAAAGGCAATGTTCTGTGCCGAATGTCGCGCGGTCGATGCGATGACCACCGCGGCGGCCACGCGTTCCGGGAACGTCGCGGCCCAGCTCAGCGCCTGCATCCCGCCCATCGACCCCCCGACCACCGCCTTCAGCCGGCCGATGCCCAGATGATCGAGCAGCATCGCCTGCGCGCGCACCATGTCGCGGATGGTGATGACGGGGAAGCTCATGCCCCAGGGCTTGCCCGTCGCCGGGTTGACCGTCGCGGGGCCGGAGGTGCCCATGCAGCTGCCGAGCACGTTCGAGCAGATGACGAAATCGCGTGCCGGGTCGATCGGCTTTCCCGGCCCGATCATCCGCGTCCACCAGCCGGGCTTGCCGGTGACGGGATGGTTCGACGCGACATACTGATCGCCGGTCAGCGCGTGGCAGACGAGGATCGCGTTGCTCCCATCTGCATTGAGCGTGCCGTAGGTCTCGTAAGCGATCTCGACCGGCGACAGGAGGACCCCGCCGTCGAGGCGGAGCGGGCCGGGCAGGACAGCGCGGCAATTCTGACCAAGGGCGGGGGCGGACATTGAGGCCGCGCCCTAGCCGAGCGCGTCGCCGCCGAAAAGGGCCGGCCTTGCGAGCCTCCGCGCAGGGGCCTATCGGCAGGCCCCATGTTCGCACCCGTTCCCAAGCCCTGGATCATGGGCATCGCTCCGTACGTGCCCGGCCGGTCGAAGACTGACGACGGGCGCAAGGTCGTCAAGCTGTCGTCGAACGAAAACCCGCTCGGCACCGCGCCAGAGGCGCGCGAGGCGTTCGCCGCCGCCGCGACCAGCCTCGAACGCTATCCCGACCCCGGCGCGGCGGAACTGCGCGAGGCGATCGGCGCGCGCTACGACCTCGACCCCGCGCGGATCATCTACGGCACCGGGTCGGACGAGGTGCTGCACCTCGTCGCCGGCGCCTATGCCGGGCCGGGGGACGAGGTGGTGTTCGTCCGCTATGGCTTCGCGGTGTATGAGATCGCGGCGCGGCGCGTCGGCGCGACGCCCGTCATCGCGCCGGACAAGGATTATGCGACCGACGTCGATGCGATCCTCGCGTCGATCACGCCCGCGACGAAGGTCGTCTATGTCGCCAATCCCAACAATCCGACCGGCACCTTCGCCCCGCGCGCGGAGATCGCGCGCCTGCACGCCGGGCTGCCGCGCGACGTGATGCTGGTCATCGATCAGGCCTATGCCGAGTATATCGACGCGGGCGACGACGACGGCGCGCTGGAGCTGGCCAAGACGCAGGCGAACGTGATCGTCACGCGCACCTTCTCCAAGATCTACGGCCTTGCCGCCGAGCGGATCGGCTGGGGATACGGCTCGGCCGAGGCGGTGGAGGCAATGCACCGCATCCGGATGCCGTTCAACATCACCACCGCGGGGCAGGGGGCGGCGCTCGCCGCGCTCGCCGCGCAGGACTTCGTCGAGGCGAGCCGTGTCCACAACGAAGAGTGGCGTACGTGGTTTGCGGCCGAGATCGGCAAGCTCGGCAATGCGGGCCTCCGCGCGGTGCCGTCGATGTGCAACTTCGTTCTCGTGCTGTTCGAGGGGCCGGTGAGCGCCGAAACCGCCTACAAGGGGCTGATGGATGCGGGCTACCTCGTCCGCTGGCTGCCCGGACAGGGCCTTCCGCACGGCCTGCGCATCTCGATCGGCACCGCCGAGGAGACGCAAGGGGTGATGGCGGCGCTGCGCGCAATCGTCGAGCGCGGATGAGCTTTTCGCGGATCACCGTCGTCGGGCTTGGCCTGATCGGCTCGTCGGTCGCGCGCGCGGCGCGGGCGCGGATCGAGGGCGTGCAGGTGACGGGCTACGACGCCGATCCGGAGGTCCGGCGCGTCGCGCGCGACATCGGGCTGTGCGACGCGATCGCCGACGATGCCGACGCGGCAGCGCTTGACGCCGAGCTGGTGGTGCTCTGTGTGCCGGTAGGCGCGATGGGCCGCGCGGCCGGCGAGCTCGCCCCGTCATTGCATGCTGACGCGATCGTGACCGACGTCGGCTCGTGCAAGGCGAGCGTGGTCGAGGCGCTGGTCGCCGCACTCCCCGGCCATGTCATCGTCCCCGCGCATCCCGTCGCGGGCACCGAGCAGAGCGGCCCGACCGCGGGCTTCGCGACGCTCTTCAACCACCGCTGGTGCATCCTGACCCCGCCCGAGGGCACCGACCCCGCCGCGGTCGAGCGCGTCGCCGGCTTCTGGCGCGCGCTGGGGGCTGAGGTCGAGACGATGGCGCCCGACCATCACGACCGCGTGCTGGCGGTGACCAGTCATCTCCCACACCTGATCGCCTACACCATCGTCGGCACCGCCTCGGACCTCGAGGAAGTCACCCAGTCGGAAGTCATCAAATATTCGGCCGGTGGCTTCCGCGACTTCACCCGCATCGCCGCCAGCGACCCGACAATGTGGCGCGACGTGTTCCTCGCCAATCGCGAGGCGGTGCTCGACATGCTGCAGCGCTTTTCGGAGGACCTCGCGCTCCTACAACGCGCGATCCGCTGGGGACAGGGCGACGCGCTGTTCGACCATTTCACCCAGACCCGCGCCATCCGCCGCTCGATCGTCGAGCAGGGACAGGACGACGCGCGCGCCGATTTCGGCCGCACGCACGCGTGACGCGGCGCGGGGGTCAGCCCCGCGCCAGCGCCTCCGCGATCAGCTTGCGGCTGTTTTCCACGCCATAGAGCGCGATGAAGCTGCCCATGCGCGGCCCCTGGCTCGATCCCAGCAGCGTTTCGTAGAGCGCCTTGAACCAGTCGCGCAGATTCTCGAACCCGCCGGTCTTGCCGATCTCGTAGACGATGTTCTGTATGTCCTCCGCGCTCGCCCCCGCGGGCAGCGCGGCAAGCTCGGCGTCGAGACGGCGCAGCGCGTCGACCTCCACCCCCTCGGGCGCGCGGCGGACGGGCTTTTCCGCCACGTCGCGGACATAGGCGATGGCATGGCTAATTAGCGCGTCGAGCGCGGGATAGCGTTCCGGCGAGGCATCGGCGACGTAGTTGCCAAGATAGCCCCAGACCTGTTCCCTCGTCGCCTCGCCCATCACGCCGATCAGGTTGAGGAGCAGCCCGAAGGTCACGGGCAACGTCTCAGCCGGCGGCTCGCCATTGTGGATATGGTGGACGGGGTTGCCCAGCCGCTGCTCGACCGGCTGGCCGGCATAGTTGCCGCGGAACTGCCAGTATTCGTCGATCGCGCGCGGGATAACGCCGAGGTGGAGCTGCTTGGCCTTCTTGGGCTCGCGATAGGCGTAGAAGGCGAGGCTTTCTTCGGGGCCATAGGTCAGCCACTGGTCGAGGCTGAGGCCGTTGCCCTTGGACTTCGAGATCTTCTGTCCGTGCTCGTCGAGGAACATCTCGTAGTTGAAGCCCTCGGGCGGGCGGGCGCCGAGGACGCGAGCGATCTTCGACGACTGCACGACCGAATCGATCAGGTCCTTGCCCGCCATTTCGTAATCGACGCCGAGCGCGACCCAGCGCATCGCCCAGTCGACCTTCCACTGGAGCTTGGCCGCGCCGCCCAGGATCGACTGCTCGATGCGCTGTCCCTCATCCTCGAACGCGATCAGGCCGGCATCGGCATCGACGACCTCGACCGGCACCTGAAGGACGATGCCGCTGGTCGGGCTGATCGGCAGGACGGGTGAATAGGTCGCGCGCCGCTCCTCGCGCAGCGTCGGCAGCATCACGCCCATGATCGCGTCATAGTGGCGCAGCACCGCTTTCAGCGTCTCGTCGAACCGACCGCTGGCATAGTAATCGGTGGCGGAGGCGAATTCGTAGTCGAAGCTGAAGCGGTCAAGGAAATCGCGCAGCATCGCATTGTTGTGATGCGCGAAGCTCTCGAACTTGCCGAACGGATCGGGCACCTTGGTCAGCGGCTTGCCCAGATATTCCGCGAGCATCTCGCGGTTGGGCACGTTGTCGGGCACCTTGCGCAGGCCGTCCATGTCGTCGCTGAACGCGATCAGGCGCGTCGGCTGGTCGCTCAGCGTCTCGAACGCGCGGCGGACCATCGTCGTGCGGAGCACCTCGTTGAACGTGCCGATATGTGGCAGGCCCGAGGGGCCGTAGCCGGTCTCGAACAATATGGGCGCGCCGCCCGGCTTGCCCTCCGGATAACGGGCGAGGAGCTTGCGCGCCTCTTCATAGGGCCACGCCTTGGACGTGGTGGCGGCGGTGCGGAGTTCGGGGGTTACGGTCGGCATGGGAGGAGCCTCTAGCGACGGTAACGCTTCCTTACAAACCGGACCGGAACACTTCGCGATCGCAACAATTCATGTGGGCGTCCAACACAGGTTAAGCCATAGATGATCGTCAACGACGCCCCCCGCATGAGCTCGATCGTGGTCGAGGTTTGGAAGCCGCTGCTCGCGCTGTTCGTCTGGGACATCGCGGTCACCGCTTTCTACATGATGACGACGTTCAAGGCGCCGTCGCTGCCGCTCACCATCTTCGGCACGGTGCTCGCGCTGTTCCTCGGCTTTCGCGACAATTCCGCCTACCAGCGCTGGTGGGAGGGGCGGCAGCTCTGGGGGCTGATGATCAACGCCTCGCGCAACCTCGCCCGCGCGGCAATCGCCTTCATCCCCGACGAGCCGGCGCGGGCGAAAGACCTGAAGCGCTCGATCGCGCTGCGCCAGATCGCCTATGTCAACGCGCTGCGCGCACAGCTTCGCAAGCTCGGCGACTGTCCCGAGGTCTACGACTTCGTCTCGAAGGAGGAGGGCTCGGAGCCGATGAGCCGCGTCAACGGCGCCAACGGCTTCCTCGACGGGACCTCGAAGCGGATCGAGCTGGCGCGGCAGGAGGGGTGGATCGACACGATCCAGCAGACGCAGATGGAGCGCATCCTGGTCGACATCGCCAATGCGCAGGGCGGCATGGAGCGGTTGAAGAACACGCCGCTGCCCGTCCAGTACCGCTTCTTCCCCTCGTTCTTCACGCGGCTGTTCTGCCTGCTCCTCCCGATCGGGCTGGTCGAGACGCTGGGCTGGGCGACGCCGATCGGCTCGACGCTGGCGGGCCTCATGTTCCTCGCGGCCCTTCAGATCGGCGACGATCTGGTCGATCCGTTCAGTAACACGCCCCACGACCTGCCGATGAACGCGATGTGCCGGACGATCGAGATCGACCTCAAGCAGGCGATCGGCGACGAGGCGCCGAAGCCGCTGACCCCGGTTAAGGGCGTGCTCTGGTAACTTTTGTCGGCGGTGAGTCCGGCGCGCCACATCGCAAGCGCTGGTGGGCGGGGGCGGGGTAAGCGACCCCATATCTGGTTGCGGACTCGAAATGTTCGGCGTGGTGAACGGGTTGGAAGGTATTTCCGACAACCATCGCAAGCTTGACGTTGCCGTCACTTTGGATTCGGAGTGCGTTTCCAAGGGAGCCGGGGAAGCGAACGACGATGCCAGTAATCGAAAAGGTGCGCGCACCCTCGCGCCGCAAGCTCCGCGTCGCGGCCCCGCTGCCGCTCGACACGATCCTGCGCGGCGACTGCGTGGCGGCGATGAAGGCGCTGCCTGATGCCAGCATCGACTGCATCTTCGCCGACCCGCCCTACAACCTCCAGCTCGGCGGCGAGCTGTTCCGGCCCGACGGCAGCCATGTCGATGCGGTGACCGACGACTGGGACCGGTTCGACACCTTCGCCGCCTATGACCGCTTCACCCGCGCCTGGCTCAAGGAAGCGCGCCGCATCCTGAAGCCGAACGGCACGATCTGGGTGATCGGCAGCTATCACAACATCTTCCGCGTCGGCACCGCGGTCCAGGACATGGGCTTCTGGATCCTCAACGACATCGTCTGGCGCAAGTCGAACCCGATGCCCAATTTCAAAGGCACGCGCTTCACCAACGCGCACGAGACGCTGATCTGGGCGTCGATGGGCGAGAAGGCGCGCTACACCTTCAATTATCGCAGCCTCAAGACGCTCAACGACGAGCTCCAGATGCGCTCCGACTGGGAATTCGCGATCTGCTCGGGCGCGGAGAGGCTGAAGGGGGAGGACGGGCACAAGGTCCACCCGACGCAAAAGCCCGAGGCGCTGCTCTATCGCGTCATGCTGGCGGCGACGCATCCGGGCGACGTGGTGCTCGATCCCTTCTTCGGTACCGGCACGACCGGCGCCGTCGCCAAGCGGCTGGGCCGCCGCTTCATCGGCATCGAGCGCGAGGAAGCGTATATCGCCGCGGCCGAGGCGCGGATCGAGGCGGCGCTGCCGCTCGACGAATCGCTGCTGCGGACGATGCAGGCGCCGCGCAATGCGCCGCGCGTCGCGTTCGGGACTTTGGTCGAGAACGGCATGATCGCGCCGGGCGCGGTGCTGACCGATGCCAAGCGGCGCTGGCGCGTGACCGTGCGCGCCGACGGATCGCTGGCGGGCGACGGCGGCGAAGGGTCGATCCACAAGCTGGGCGCCGCGGTACAGGGCGCGCCGTCGTGCAACGGCTGGACCTTCTGGCATATCGAGGCCGAGGGCGGGCTTGCGCCGATCGACACGCTTCGCCAGCGCTGGCTGCTCGCGACGCAGCCCTGAGCGCGGCGATGCACCTTCGTCCCGTCCAGTTCGTCGACACGCCGGTCGGGCGGGACGGGGAAGTCGCGCGGCTCGCGGGCGGGCTGCAATGGTTCGCCGCCTATGAGGTGATCGGCGGTGGCGAGCGCCGGGTCGTGCCGGTCGCCGCCTTCGACGATTTCGTCACGACGCTGCCGGACGCGCAGCCCGAGCGGGCAAGGCTGCTCGCCAAGCGCATTTCCGCCCCGCGCGCGGCGATCACCGCGGGCGAGCGCGTGCTGCGCTTCGACCAGCCGCAGGTGATGGCGATCCTGAATCTGACCCCCGACAGCTTCTCCGACGGCGGGCGGCACGACGGCGAACCGGCGGCGGCGGCCGCGGCGGCGGTCGACATGGCGGCGGCGGGCGCGGCAATCATCGACATCGGCGGCGAATCGACGCGGCCGGGTGCGGCGACCGTCTGGGAAGGCGACGAGATCGCCCGCGTCGTGCCCGTCATCGAACGGCTGGCGAAGAGCGGCACCCCCGTCTCGATCGACACGCGCAAGGCCGCGGTGATGGAAGCGGCGCTGGCGGCGGGCGCGCACATCGTCAACGACGTGTCGGCGCTCCTCTACGACGACCGCGCGGCCGAGGTGGTGGCGCGGGCGGGCGTGCCGGTGATCCTGATGCATTCGGCCGATCCGAAGCGCGGGGCCGAGGGGTCGATGGTGGGCGGCAATGCGCTCACCGACACGTTCGACTGGCTCGAGGCGCGGATCGAGGCGGCGGTCGCCGCGGGCATCGAGCGTGCGAAGATCCTCGTCGATCCGGGCATCGGCTTCGGCAAGTCGCTGGCGGAGAACATGGCGGTCCTGAACGGCCTGTCGCTGTTCCATGGCCTTGGCTGTCCGATCCTGCTGGGCGCCAGCCGCAAGCGGATCGTCGGCGCGCTGTCGGGGGAGGCGCCGGTCGAAAAGCGCCTCGGCGGCTCGATCGCGTTGGCACTCAAGGGGGCGGAGCAGGGGGCGCAGTGGCTGCGCGTCCATGATGTCGAGGAAAGCGTGCAGGCGCTGCGTATCTGGCGCGGCCTTCGCGATGCGGCGCTTGTCGCGCGGTAAACGACCCCGCCGGATCGGAGCTTCCGGCACACCACCCGGTTGAAATTGCACCGTTTCGGATTGGCCCCTTCCAGCGCTCGACGGCCCCGGCGACCGGATGATCCGAAATGAAGCAAACGGAACATTTGGGGTCCATGTAACTTGCGTCAATATCGTCTCCGGATCGAAACCATCGACAGGGGTGCACGGGATGGAAGGATCGACAAGTTATCTGGGTGCGCTCGACCTTGACGAGCGGGTGGTGGTCGCGATCGGCGATGGCGATGCCGTCGAACTGATGGCGGAGGCGGCGCGCGCGGCAGGGGCGCGGGTCGCGGGCCGCGTCCCCCTGGCGGAGGGGCCGCGGCGGTTGTCGATGCAGGCGCGGCTTCATGTCGTCGCGCTCGACCTGCCCGCCGGGGAGGCGGATGCGACGACGATGGCGGTGCTCGACGCGGCGGCGGCGGCGGCGCATCGCCACGACGCCCTGGTCGTCGCGGCGTTCCCGCCCGAGGCGATCGACGTGGTCGCGGCGGCACTCGACGGCGTGCGGGCTGAGCTGCTGTGCAGTCCGACGCCGATCGACCGGCTTGCCGCCTTCGCGCTCGCGGCGCCGCCGTCGCAGACGCTCCACGACGCCGCGCGCGAATCCGACCAGCGGCGGCTGCGCCAGCTGAATGACGAGGTGGCGCGGATCGCCGAGACGCTCGCGCGGCTCGCGCGGGCCGAGCCCGGCACCGCCGCGCTGATGACGCAGGTAGCAGACCGGGCGCCCGCCTTCCGCGCCTCGCCCGACGATGGCGAGCCCGCGGTCGATCCCGCCGATATCCGCGCGGCGATTCGCGCGCGCCGGATGCGCGATCAGTTCTTCGCCGGCGACCTATTCGCTGATCCCGCCTGGGACATGCTGCTCGACCTGTTCGCCGCGCATCTGGAGCATGTGCGCGTCTCGGTCTCCAGCCTCTGCATCGCCGCCTCGGTGCCCGCGACGACGGCGCTGCGCTGGATCACGACGATGCGCGAGGCCGGCTTGTTCGAGCGGCATGACGATCCCTTCGACCGCCGCCGCGCCTATGTGGGCTTGAGCGAAACGGCGGTGACGGGGATGCGGCGATATTGCGCGGCGATCCGGCGCGCGGGGCTGTCCATCCCGTGACGCAACGAGTTGCGATCTCGCGTGTTGAACACGGGTAACAGCTCGGAGCAAGTCCCGATGAAATCGCGCTATTTCCTCGCCCTGCCGCCAGTCGCGCTGCTGGCGGCATGCGGCGGCACCGCGACCGATCAGACCGCGACGACGACGAACACTGGCAACGTCATCCTCAACGATGCGCAGGCGAACATGTCGTTCGAGAACGACGCGATCCTGAACACCGCCGCCGATGATGCCGCCGCGATGAACGGCGCCGCGCCAGCGAACGGCATGTGATGGACGACCCCGAGAAGAAGCAGGTCCGCGACGATTTCGCAGAGGCGGTCAACATGCCGCCGGCCGCGATCGAGAAGTTTCTCGACACCGAGGAATCGAAATCGGTCGGGCAGAAGCAGGGCGGCGGCGAGAGCGTCGGCCACGCCTCCGGGCGGCGGATCGTCGAGATCAAACGAACGAAGCAGGCCGACCTGACCGGCGACGACTATGCGCATATGAAGAAGGTGGTGAGCTATGTCCGCCGCCACCTGGCCCAAGGTGGGCCGAAAGACGACGCCGAACACTCGGACTGGCGCTATTCGCTGATGAATTGGGGTCACGATCCGCTCAAGGATTGAGGCGGCCAATTCCCAATCCCCCTTGACCCTTCGTTGCGACGCGGCAACGGTCGTCCCCATGTCGATCCTGCCGCTTGCGCTCGCCCTTGTCGCCGCTTCCCCGCAGGAAGTGACCGCTTCGCCGCCTGCCGACAGCGTCGTCATCACCGCCGACCGGATGATCGACGTCGTCACCGGCAAGGTGATCGAACGCCCCGTGATCGTCGCGACCAGGGGGCGGATCGTGTCGGTCGTGGGCGAGGGGACGTCGCGGCCCGTCATCCCCGCGGGCGCTCGGCGCATCGACCTGTCCGGCCGCACGCTCGTCCCCGGCCTTATCGACATGCACGTCCACCTGACGAGCAACCCCAAATATGGCGGCTACAGCCGCTATCAGTTCACCGACAGCTTCTGGACCGCGCAAGGGGTCGGCAATGCCGAGCGCACGCTGCGCGCCGGCTTCACCACCGTGCGCAACGTCGGCAGCGACGATTATGCCGATGTCGGCATCAAGCAGGCGATCGAGGAGGGATGGGTGACGGGCCCGCGCATCGTCCCCGCCGCCTATGCGCTGGGTGCGACCGGCGGGCATTGCGACGAGACGTTCCTGCCGCCCTCCTACAACAAGAAGTCGCCCGCGGTCGGCGACAGCCCGGAGGAACTGCGCCGCCGCGTGCGCGAGCAGCGCAAATACGGGGCCGAGATCATCAAGGCGTGCGCGACCGGCGGCGTCTTCAGCCGCAATACCGAACCGGGCGTCCAGCAACTCAGCCTCGATGAGCTCAAGGCGATCGCCGATGAGGCGCATTTCTGGAAGCTGAAGGCCGCCGCGCACGCGCACGGCGCCGACGGCATCCGCGCCGCGATCGAGGCGGGGTTCGACACGATCGAGCATGTGAGCTTCATCGACGACGCCGGGATCAAGGCGGCGAAGGCGAAGGGCACCTTCCTCGGCTTCGACATCTACAACACCGAATATACGCTGTCGGAGGGCGAGAAGAACGGCGTCCTGCCCGAGAATATCGAAAAGGAGCGCCGCGTCGGCACGATCCAGCGCGAGAATTTCCGCAAAGCGGCGCAGGCGGGGGCGCGGATGATCTTCTCGACCGATGCCGGCATCTATCCGCACGGCGACAATGCGCGTCAGTTCGCGGTGATGGTCCGCTATGGCCTCACCCCGATGCAGGCAATCCAGGCGGCGACCTCGAATGCGGCCGAAGCGCTGGGGCGTAGCCAAGACGTCGGTGCGATCGCGGTCGGGCGCTATGCCGACCTTGTTGCGGTTGCGGGCGATCCGCTGGCCGACATCCGCACGCTCGAAAAGCCGGTTGCCGTCATCAAGGGGGGTGAGGTCGTGGCCGGGACGGTCGCGCCATGAGCCTGATCGCGGCCCTCGCGCTGCTTCAGGTCGCGGCGGCGGCGCCGGTCCCCGTGCCGGCGACCCCCGACCTCGGCGCCAATCTCGAGCGGTTCGACTATCCCTTCACCGTCGAGCGGCTGCGCGTGCCCATGGGCGGCGAGGTCGCGCAGATGGCGTTCATGGACGTGCGCCCGGCGACCGCGAACGGCCGCGTCGCCGTGCTGCTTCACGGCAAGAACTTCTGCGGGGCGACGTGGGAAGCGGCGGCGCGAATGCTCGTCGCGCGCGGCTGGCGGGTGCTGATCCCCGATCAGATCGGCTTCTGCAAATCGGACAAGCCGGCCGGCGCGCAATATACCCTGTCGGGGCTGGCGGCGAACACCGCGCGGCTGATGAAGGCGCGGGGCATCCACCGGGCGGTGATCGTCGGCCATTCGATGGGGGGCATGCTCGCGGCACGGTTCGCGATCGACTATCCCGAGCTCACCGACCGGCTGGTGATGGTCAACCCGCTCGGCCTGTCGGATCGCGCGGCGGAGGGGGTGCCCTATCGCCCGCTCGCCGACCTGATCGCCGACGAGCGCAAGACGACCGCCGCGACGATCAAAGCGTATCAGCTCGCCAATTACTATCACGGCGACTGGCGACCGGCCTATGACCGCTGGGTGCGGATGCTGGCGGGCCAGTCGGCGGGGGCGGGGCGAGAGGCGGTGGCGAACGCACAGGCCAAGACCAGCGAGATGATCTACACCCAGCCCGTCGTCTACGCCTTCGGGCGGATCAAGGCGCCGACGACGGTGATCGTCGGCACCCGCGACACGACGGTGTTCGGCAAGCGACAGGCGCCCGCCTCGCTCCAGCAGTTCCTGAAGCCGATCCCCGCGATCGCGCCGGCCGCGGTCGCGAAGATCCCCGGCGCGAAACTGATGCGGCTCGACGGGGTGGGCCACGCCCCGCAGGTCGAGGCGCCGGACCGCTTCCACGAGGCGCTGCTCGCCGCGCTCGGCTGACGGGGGCTTCGCTAACGGGGCGGGGGCGGGGCGGTGTTGACCGTCCCCCATGCCCCGCGTATAGGCCCGCCGGTTCCTGTCGGGGTCTTTCGAGTCACGACCGGACATGCGCTGAACGTTGCTGGAGACGTCAAAGGCCTGGGCGCGCGCGTCCGGGTCGTTTTCGTATTCGCTCGTAAAGGGCTCCAGCAAAGTAACCATTTGGAAGGTGAAGGGCTTCATGCCGACGATCAACCAGCTGGTCCGCAAGGGCCGCGAACCGCAGAAGGCCAAGTCGAAGGTCCCTGCGATGGACCAGAACCCGCAGAAGCGCGGTGTCTGCACCCGCGTCT
>CAJYIX010000027.1 GCA_913775315.1 uncultured Sphingomonas sp.
CAGCACCGCATCGAGCCACAGCGTCGCCCCCGCCTCGCTCTCGGTCCAGATCGGCTCGTTCGCCGGGCCAGTGAAGCGGCCCCAGGGCCGTCCCGCCACCGTCAGCGGCAGCCGCGTCGCACCGCCGTCGGTCGAGCGCAGCAGCCGAACCGCGCCGGTAAAGTCGCCCGACAGCGTCACATAGATGCGCCGGTCGAGGTCGGGGACGAACGGCCCCGCCGCACCGCTTGCCGCCATCGCGCCGGTCAGCGGCGCCGCCCGCGCCGCCACGGTCTGCGCCGCCACCGGCAGCGGCGTCGCGCCGCCCACCTTGACCGCGGCCCCGCCGCCGTCCTCGAATGCCAGGCCCGTCATCGGCGCAAAGCCGGCGGGCGCGGTGATGTTGATCGCCATCGCCATGGATCTCCTGTTGCCCGGCCGTTCGATTCGGCCGGCGCAACGACCCTATGTTCCCTTTTCGTTCATGTAGGACAGCCCCGCCGATTGTGCAGGTGCGAAAGGGGCATCGACAAGTCGCGCAAGTTGTGGCCAAGAAGAAGTCATGGCCGCGTCAGCTCTCAACCGTGTTCGCGACATGGCGGCGCATCTCAGCCTGCGTCCGTTCGACACGACGACCGAAGCGGGTCGCGCGGCGGAACGGCATCGCCGCGTCGCGCTGTCGGCGCTCGCCTCGGCGGCGGCGCGCGGGACTTCGATCCTGACCGCGCTCGTCTCGGTTCCGCTGACGCTCCATTATCTGGGGCCGGAGCGGTACGGCATGTGGCTGACGATGTCGTCGGTCACCGCGATGCTGTCCTTCGCCGACTTCGGTATCGGCAACGGCGTGCTCAGCGCCGTCGCCAGCGCCTCGGGGCGAGAGGCGCTGGAGGAGATCCGCGCCTATGTCTCCAGCGCCTTTGCGCTGCTCGGCACGATATCGCTCGTCATCCTAGGGCTGATCGCGGCCGCCAGCGGGCTGGTGGACTGGGGCGGCTTCTTCAACGTGACCACCCCGCTCGCGCGGGCGGAGGCGGCACCCGCGATCGCGGTGTTCGTCGGCTGCTTCGCCCTCTCCCTCCCCTTCACCATCGTCCAGCGGGTGCAGATGGGGCTTCAGATGGGCTTCATGGCCAGCCTGTGGCAGTGCGCCGCCAGCGTGACTGCGCTGGTCGGCGTCATCATTGCGATCAGCCTCGAGGCGGGGCTGCCGTGGCTCGTCCTCGCCTTGGCCGGAGCGCCTGTCTTGATCGCGGCGATCAACAGCGCGGTGTTCTTCGCGCGCGTCCGGCCCCAGTTCGCGCCGCGGCGCGGGGCCGCCTCGCGCCGGCACGGGGCGGAGCTGGCGCGCACCGGCTCGCTGTTCTTCGTCCTTCAGGTCGTCGTCGCGGTCGCGTACATGTCCGACAACCTCGTCATCGCACGGATGCTGGGCGCCGGCCACGTGGCGCAGTACGGCGTGCCCGACCGGCTGTTCGCGCTCGCCTCGATGATCGTCGGGTTCGCCGTCACCCCGCTCTGGCCCGCCTTCGGCGAGGCGCTGTCGCGCGGCGACCGGGCCTGGGCGCGCCGCACGCTGGTCCGCGCGACGATCGTCTCGGCCAGCGTCGCGGGAGCGATGGGCGTGTTCCTCGTCGTCGCCGGCCCGCTCCTCCTTCACTGGTGGGTCGGGCCGAGCATCCAGCCCCCCTTCTTCCTGCTGCTGGGCTTCGCCGTGTGGCGCACGGTCGAGGCAAGCGTGGGCGCATCGTCGATGTTCCTCAACGGGATGCGAGCGGTCGGTTTTCAGGTCGTCACCGCGATCCTGACGGCTGCGGGCGCGATCACGCTCAAGATATTCCTGCTGCCCCAGTTCGGGATTCAAGTCATACCTTGGGTGACGATCTGCGTTTACCTGCTATGCACCGGGCTACCCATGTTCTTCTTTCTTCGCGCCAGAGCCTGATCGATCATGCGAGCCAAGCTAGCATCTTTGATGGAAGCGCGAGCTAAGCGCGCGGTCTTGGCGCGACCCGGCGTATTGATTCACGCGTCGGCCAAGCCGCGTTTCCGGAAACTCGCCGGTCGGACGCCCGCTCGTCTCTCGATCGGTGAGGGAACAATCTGCGAATGCTCGATCGTCGCCGACCGGCCCGAAGCCGAGGTGAGCATCGGTCGCAATACTTTCATCGGCGCCTCGAACCTGATCGCCGCGCGTAGCATCACGATCGGCGACGACGTGTTGATCTCGTGGGGCTGCACGATCGTCGATCACCATTCGCACGCGCTCGACTGGCCCTCGCGCGAGAATGACGTGCGGGACTGGTATCAGGGCAAGAAGGACTGGAGCGCCGTTCACCAGGCACCGATCATCATCGGCGATCGGGTGTGGATCGGCTTCAACACGATCATTCTGGCTGGCGTCAGGGTGGGTAACGAGGCGGTGATTGGGTGCGGCAGCATCGTGACCCGCGACGTTCCAGACTACGCCGTCGTTGCCGGCAATCCGGCGCGTATCATTCGGGAAGACAGTCGCGTCAGGAAGTCAACCGACGCCGTCTGAGCTTGGGGAAGTGGGGAACGTCATGCCGAACGCAGAAATGACCTGGGAACAGGCCGTGCAGTCGCTGCGCGACCGGCCCGATCAGGCCGAACTCGTCCGCGCCTGCTATTACGACGATCCGCTGATCGAGGCGGCGCGGCGCTATCATCGCGGCGGCGAGTGGCAGGCGATCCGCGGGCTGATCCCCCGCCCGCCGGGCCGCGCGCTCGACATCGGCTCGGGCCGTGGCATCTCGGCCTATGCGTTCGCCGCCGACGGCTGGACGACGCACGCGCTCGAACCCGATGCCAGCGACCTCGTCGGCGCGGGCGCGATCCGCTCGCTCGCGGCGGAGGGGGGCGTGTCGATCACCGTGGATCAGGAATGGGGAGAGGCGCTGCCCTATCCCGACGCGCATTTCGATGTCGTCCATTGCCGCGCGGTGCTCCACCACGCGCACGACCTCGGCCAGTTGTGTAAGGAAATCGGCCGCGTGCTGAAGCCCGGCGGCACCTTCGTCGCCGCGCGCGAGCATGTCGTGACCCGGCACGAGGATATTCCCGCCTTTCAGGCCAGCCACCCGCTCCACGCGCTCTATGGCGGCGAATATGCCTATCTCGAGCGCGAATATGTCGATGCGATCGAGGGTGCGGGCCTGACGATCACGCACAACTTCAATCCGATGGAAAGCGACATCAACCTCGCCCCCGCGACGATGGCCGACATCAAGCGGCGCTGGGCGGGCAAGTTCGGCCTCGCGTCGCTGGCCGGGCTGGTGCCCGATGCGGTGCTCGGCTGGCGCGGCGCGCGGATCGATTCGCCCGGCCGCCTCTACACCTTCGTCGCGCGCAAGCCCGCCTGATGCCGCGCTCGGCGCTCGTCACCGGCGCGTTCGGGTTCGTCGGGCGGCACGTCGCGCGCGCCGCGGCCGATGCCGGCTACCTCGTGACGGGCATCGGCCATGGCAGTTGGGGCCGGGCGGAATGGCGCGAATGGGGCATCGCCGACTGGCATGCCGCCGACGTGACGCTCGACGCACTGGTCAGCCATGGGGGCGAACCGGCGGTGATCTTCCACTGCGCGGGCTCTGGCTCGGTCGCCTTCTCGATGGCGCATCCGGCACAGGACTTCGACCGCACCGTGGGCACGACCCGCGACGTGCTCGAATATGTCCGGCTCCACCACCCGGCCGCGCGGCTGGTCCTGCCGTCCAGCGCGGGCGTGTACGGCGACGTGTCCGCGCTGCCGATCGCGGTCGGCTCGGCGGGCAACCCCGCCTCCCCCTATGGCCTCCACAAGCGGATGGCCGAGGATCTGGTGCGCAGCTACGGCCGGCATTTCGGCGTGGCGGGCGCGATCGTGCGGCTGTTCTCGATCTACGGCCCCGGTCTTCGCAAGCAGCTCCTCTGGGACGCCTGCCTCAAGCTGTCGCGCGGCGAGGCCGGGTTCGGCGGCACCGGCGACGAAACGCGCGACTGGCTGCATGTCGAGGATGCGGCCGCGCTGATGGTGACGCTGGCCGGCCATGCCGCGCCTTCCGTACCGGTGGTCAACGGCGCCTCGGGCACCGGCACGCCGATCCGCGCGATCGTGGGCCAGATCGCCGCCGCGCTGCCCGGCGCCCCCGCCCCCGCCTTCAGCGGCCATGTCCGCCCCGGCGACCCGCTCCACTATGTCGCCGACATCGCCGACGCCCGCGCGCTCGGCTGGACGCCCCGGCACGACCTGACCGCGGGCATAGCGGGCTATGTCGACTGGTTCCGGGCGGACGCATCGTGATCCGCGTGGGCTTCATGATGGCCGACCGCTCGGATGGATGGCTGGGCGGCGTCAATTATCGCCGCTCGCTGCTCCAGGCGATCCTGATGAACCCCGACCGGCGGATCGAGCCGGTGCTGATCCTCTCCCCCTCGGCGGACGAGCGCCTGTTCGCCGAGTTTCCGCCGGTCGAACGCTTTCGCGCGCCCATCGCCGAACCGGGCGCGCGCTTGCGCAAGGTCGGCAAGGCGACGCGCCTGCTGCTAGGTCGCGACCTGCCGCTCGAGCGGTTCCTGCGCCGCCACCGGATCGACGTGCTGTCGCACAGCGGCGCGCTGGGGCGGCGATCGTCGGTGCCGTCGATCAACTGGATCCCCGACTTCCAGCACCGCCGCCTGCCCGACTATTTCCCTGCCGACGAGCGCGCCCGCCGCGACGCCAACTACGCCCGCATGGCCGCCGAATCGACGCTGATGGTGCTCAGCAGCGCCGACGCGCTCGGCGACCTGATCGGCTTCGCGCCGGAAGCGGCGGACCGATCGCGCGTGCTCCACTTCGTCTCGGGCATCGACGACGCGGCCGAGCCGCCGAGCGCCGACGCGGACGCCGCGACGCTCTCGCGCTTTGCGATCGACGAGCCGTTCTTCCACCTGCCGAACCAGTTTTGGGCGCACAAGAACCATGCCGTCGTCATCGCCGCGCTGTCGCATCTGAAGGCCGCGGGCGCGCCCGTCCCGCTCGTCCTCGCGACGGGCAAGACCGAGGATGCCCGCGACCCCGCGCATTTCGGGCGGCTGATGGACGCGGTGCGCGCCGGCGGGATCGAGGATCGCTTCCGCCCGCTCGGCATCGTCTCGCATGCCGAACTGCACGCGCTGATGCGCCGCTCGGTCGCGCTCATCAACCCGTCCTATTTCGAAGGCTGGAGCTCGACGGTCGAGGAGGCCAAGTCCTTCGGCAAGCAGATCCTCCTGGCGGACATCCCCGTCCACCGCGAACAGGCCCCGCCCCGCGGCCGCTTCTTCGACCCCGACGCGCCCGCCGCGCTGGCGGCGGCGATGCAGGAAGCGCTGGCATCGAACGACCCCGCCGCCGATGCGGCGGCACAGGCCGCGGCGCGCGCCTCCCTGCCCGAGCGGGCGCGCGCGTTCGGCGCGCGGTTCGAGGCGATCGTCGACGAAGCGCTTCAGAAGCGGTAGCGGATCCAGCGCGGCGCATCGCGCAGCCGCTTGGCGACCGAGATGCGCGGCAGCCCGCACAGCCGCGCGGCACGCGCGCGGAACTGGTCGACGGGCATGTCGAGGTCGAAATCGTGCCGCGCCGCCCAGCGGAACAGGTCCTTCAGGCCATAGCGCTTCTCGGCCGGCAGGTGCCAGATGGCAAGCTTCTCGTCCCCCGGCTCGGCGGTGAAGAACCGCCAGCTGGTCCAGATGCGCTTCACATAGGCGGCAAGCTCGACCATCGGCCGCGCCGCACTCGCGAAATAAACGCTCCAGAAATGCTCTTCGGTGGTGATCCGGCCAAGTGCCCCTTGCCCGGCATGGATCGCGCGCCAGATCGCATCCAAGCGCGGCAGGTCGCTCGCCACCTTCGTCATGTCGGCCACGAACAGCTCGCCGCCGCGATGGATCACGCAATCGACGTTGGGTGGCCCGCCGATCGCCGCCGCATCCTCGATCGCGATCGACGTCATCTGCGTCCGCGACAGGCCGTTGAAATCCTCGTCCGGCAGGGTGTCGATCGCATAGCCGCCATAGCCGCCCAGCGTGGCGGCGAACATCCCGGTCAGGTCGCCCAGCACCAGCACGTCGCTGTCGATCAGCGCCAGTTGGGCGTTGGGCTCCCGCTCGCTCAGACAGTGCAGGATATCAAGGAAATAGAAGACGCTGCCCCAGGAACGCACCCGCCCGACCGGCAACCGGTGCGTCAGCGGAAGCCGGACCACCTCCACCCCCAGCCGCCCGAACACCGCCTCCAGATCCACGCCGTCGACGATCGGCGGGCGGACGTTGCTGAACAGCATCGGCCGCATGTCGGGATTGCTCAGCCGGACCGAATACATCGCCATCGCGATGCAACGCCAATACAGCGCCTGGAAACTCGGCGCCGCCGAATTGCGCCCCGCCGAGGGAAAGACGGTCGCTTCCTCGGGCTGGTCGGCAATGAAGCCGGTCGCGATGATCCTCGGCCGGGTCGAACCCATCGACGCTCCATCAGTCTGGTCTGGAGCGTCTGGACGGGTCACGCGGCCTTCTCTCATTGGGCTCGCGCAAATGCTGCACCGCCGAACAAGCCGACATTAATCCGGCGTTCAGGCAATTGCGAGCGTCAAATCCGGATTAAAAACAACCCTTTGGGGGGATCGGGGCGATCGGTACGCCGGCGGCTCAACGCGGCGTCGGTGCACCCTCGCCGCCGGGCATCGGCTGCCCACCCGGCGCGCCCTGGCCGCCCTGCTGCTGCATCTGCATCTGGCGCTGCATCTCCATCTGCTGAACGACCGCCTTGGGCACGAAATCGACGAGTTCGACGTCGAAGATCAGCAGCGCATCGGCGGGCACGCCGGGCTGGCCGGTCCGCGGATCGACGGGCGGGGTGCTGCCATAGGCAAGCTCGGGCTTGATCCAGAAGCGGTACTTGCCGCCCTTCGGCATCAGCTTGACCGCCTCACCGAAGCCGGGGACGACCTGCGTCGGGTCCATTGGCGTCGGCTGGCGGCTCTCGTCGAAGACCGTGCCGTCGCGCAGCGTGCCCTTGTAGTTGACGAGGACCAGATCCTCGTTCGTCGGGGTCGGCCCGCCCTTGCCCTTGTCGAGCACCTTGTACTGCAGGCCGCTGGCCGTCGTCGTGACGCCCTTCTGCCCGCCATTGAACGTCAGGAACTGCGCATTGGTGCCCGTGTCGGCGACGACCGCGGCCGTCCCCTTCCAGGCAAGGCCCACGCCCGCGAGCACGGCCGCCGCGATCCCGATCCAGAGCCAGACGAGATAGCCGCGCTTGACGGGCGCGATCGGGACGGCGGTGATCGACATGGGTTACGCGTTCCTGATGATCGGGTTCGGTCGGGCGTCGCAGCCAATCGGCCGACGCCAGCGCGCTGAAACAAAGCGGCCGGCCCGTTGGGGCCGGCCGGATCGCTTACCGGGCGCCGTCGCGCTCCAGGCGCTTGCGCTCGAGCTTGCGCGCGCGGCGGACCGCGGCGGCGCGCTCGCGCGCACGCTTCTCGCTCGGCTTCTCGTAGTGGCGACGCAGCTTCATCTCGCGATAGACGCCCTCACGCTGCAGCTTCTTCTTGAGCGCCCGCAGCGCCTGGTCGACATTGTTGTCGCGAACGATGATCTGCATAAGTCGGTCTTGCTCCAAATCTCTCAGCGCAATTGCATAGGGTTCGCCGAAGGAACCCCCTCGCACGTTGCGCGCCCTGTACGCGTGTCGGCGGACGATTTCAAGCCGTCGGCGGCGGTTGATCGCCCAGTGCTTGCCGGCGGCCATAGACCGTTTCGGGGGGATGCTCGCGGTCCCAGTCGGCCTGCTGCGCGCGGTGCGTCCTGCGACGCTCGGCGCGGTCGCGCCGCTGGACGAAGGCGCGCCGCCGCCCGGCGATCACGAGGAAGAGCACAGCAGCCACGCCGATGATGGCCCCCACCGTCAACAAATGCCGCATCGAGACGAACTCCCCGTGCGCATCCGTTTTCGCGCCGCCCGATATTACCGCGTGCAAGGATCGCAGGCGCGGGTTTTTTGCGGCGCCCGATCAGTCACATGCGAAAAAGTATCAGATCAGAACGCCCGCTTCGCCCGACCGGGTGGCCAGAATCCGCCCGATCGCGTCGAACAGCGAGTCCATGGCAACCGGCTTGAACAGCACCTCGTCGGCGCCCAGCCGCTTGCAGCGCTCGGTCAGATCGGGCGCGGTGTCGGCGGTGACGACGATGATCGGCAGGTCGCGCTTGGCATCGTGCCGGGAACGGATACGCTCGATCGTCTCGAACCCGTCGATCCCGGGCATGCGCAGGTCGACGAGGATCACGTCGAACTCCTCGGCATCGATGCGGGCAAGCCCCGCCTCCGCGCGGTCCGCCTCCGCCATCTGCGCCCCGGCAACGTCGAGCATATCGCGGACGACGCGCCGGTTCATGGCGTCATCCTCGATGAAGAGAACGTTCATCGCCGGTGATCCGGCTGAAGATCGTTACGGATGTGGTTTGCGACCATGACCGTGCTATCTGCCTAAGCCGCCTCGGTGACAAGGGGTGGATCGTCGTTCTGCACCCCAAATAGCCGCTCGGCGAGCACCCGGCCTGCGATCGGTTTTTCGATGAGCGTCATGGCGTCCATCTCCTCGATCCGCCGGACGATGGCGGCGTCCGGTTCCTTCCAGAGAACAAAGGCGGCGGCCCCCTGTTCCGCCGCCGCCGCGGCAAGGCGGGCGAGGCCGGCCAGACGGGTGGGATCGTCCTCGCCCAGCGTCGCCGCATCCGCGATCAACCGCGTCGCGCCCGGCAATTTCGCCAGTGCATCGACCATGTTGTCAGTCAGCGCGATGTCGCCCGTCCGGGGCGCCAGCACGGTCTTGAGCACCGCCCGCGCGATCGGATTGCGCTCGAGAATGACGATCCCGTCGCCGCGCGGTGCTGCGGCCACATCGGCGAGCGCCTCCGCCTCGACCAGCGGCAGCGTGACCGTGAACACCGCCCCCTCGCCTTCCCGGCTCGCCACCGCGATGTCGCCGCCCAGCGCCCGCGCGAGGTTGCGACAGATGGTGAGGCCGAGCCCGGTGCCGCCGAACTGACGCGTCGTCGTCGAATCGGCCTGACGGAAGGATTCGAAGATCGCCTCGTGCTTTTCCTCGGGAATGCCGATGCCGGTGTCGCTGATCGACAGGGTGAAGCGGCGCCCGTCCTCGATCGTCCGCACCGCCAGCCCGATCGAGCCGTCCTGCGTGAACTTCAGCGCGTTGCCGAGCAGGTTGAACGCGACCTGGCGCAGTCGCCCGGCATCGGTGACGATCCAGTGCGGTGCCCCATCGATGTCGAGGTCGAAGGCGAGCCCCTTGGTTCGCGCCTGCTCCGCCCACATCCGCGCGATCTCGGCCAGCAACGCGCGCAAATCGACGGGCTCGGGCGCCACGGTCAGGTGCCCCGTCTCCATCTTGGCCACGTCGAGAATGTCGTCGACCAGCGCGCGCATCGTCAGCCCGGCGCCGTGCACAACCTGCACCCGTTCGCGCTGCGCGGGCGGCAGCGTGCGGTCGGCCAGCATGACCTGCGTCATGCCGAGGATGCCGTTCAGCGGGGTGCGGATCTCGTGGCTCGTCGTCGCGAGGAACTCGGTCTTGGCCGCCAGCGCCTTTTCCAGCGCGGTGTTCGATGCGGCCAGGTCGATGTTGGCGGCGCGCACTTCGTTGCGGCTGCGACGCAGCGTGACGATGCCGAAGCTCAGCAGACCGACGATCGCGATCGCGCCGCCGACGACACCGATCGTCAGCGTGCGCTGGAACTGCGCGCGTGACCGCTCCAGCGCGACGCTGGCGCGCAGTTCCTCGGCTTTCAGCCGGGCGATGCGCAGTTCCTGGTTGGCGAAGTCGAACCGCGCCGCCATCAGCGCGGTGTTGGTCGAGGCGGCAAGCCGCGTCTCTTCGTCGGTCAGCCGGCGCAGCGCCTGAAGATGCGCGAGTGCGCGCACCGTGTCGCCGCTAGCCCGATAGACCTCGTATGCGGTCGAATGCGCGTCGCGGAAGCTGGCATTGGTGCGCGTGAGGTCGATCCCCGAGAACGCCTGATCGAGCCAGCCGCGCGCGCGCTCCAGGTCGCGGCGCTGGAATGCAAGTTGCGCGGCGATTCCGGCAATCTGCGGTCGCCAGCCTGCGGCCGCGGGGGTGGCGGTGATGCGCAGCGCCTCTTGGAGAACGCCCGAGGCTTCCTCCATCTTGTCCTGCTCCAGCAGCGCCTTGGCGATGTTGCCGATGATCTTGACGCGCAGTTGAACGCCCGGCTGCGTCCGCGCGATCTCCAGCGCGCGGCGATATTCGCGCGCGGCCGCTTCGAACCGGCGCTGGCTCATCAGGCCGGTCGCGCGGTTGTTGTAGAGCGCAAGCGCAAGCACCGGATCGTCCGAGAACGCCTCCTCCGCCTGATTGAAGTAGCGCTCAGCGTTCGCGAAGTCGCCGCCATCGACATAGAGGTTGGCGATGCTCTGAAGCGCGATCGCCTGTCCGCGCCGGTCGCGCGCGGCGACGAAGGCGCGATACGCCGATTGATAGGCGTCGAGCGCCTTGGCGAATCGCACCTGCTCGGCGTCGATCCCGCCCTTGGTCATCAGGATGTCGCCCAGAAGCTTGCCGGTGCCGCCGCTGGCCAGCACGCTGGCGCTGTTGGCCAGCCGCTCGGCAGGAACGAGATGCCCGGTTCGGACCAGGGCCTCGCTGCCCAGCCAGCGGGCAGTGGCGATCGTCGTGCGCCGTTCGGCGGGATTGTCGATCCGCAGCGCCTGACGCTCCGCGACCAGCGCGTGTTCGAACGCGCGATCGGGATCGTGCAGCATCGCCTCTCGCGCGGCGCTGATCTGTGGCTCGACAGCTGCCGCGATCCCGGCGTCCTGCGCCATTGCGGACGTCGCGGTCACGGCCGCGAGCAGGAACAGGATCGGGCTAACGATCGGGCGCATGCGTGAACCATAGGCCGCAAATCCTTGCAGCCGCGTCAACGAAGCGGTCAGGCGCGCTTCCAGAAGCTTTCCGGCCGGCCGAACGTCGGCCGCATCGCCGCGGTCACCGTCAGGTGGCGGTCTTCCTCGAGGAACTGACGCAGCGCGTCGATCGCGATCGGGCGGCTGATGAGGAAGCCTTGCGCCATGTCGCAGCCCATGACGCTGAGCAGCGCCATCGCCGCGGGCGTCTCCACCCCCTCCGCCGTCACTTCCATGTCAAGCGCGTGGGCGAGGTCGATCGTCGAACGCACGATCAACGGGTCCCGGTTGCTGCTGGTCAGCTCGAGCACGAACATCTTGTCGATCTTCAGTTCGCGCGCGGGCAGCTGTTTCAGATAGGCCAGGCTCGACAGGCCCGCACCGTAATCGTCGATCGCTAGCGTCACGCCGATATCGGCGAACATCCGCAGATGGCGGATCGCACATTCGGGGTCTCGGATCACCGCGGTCTCGGTGATCTCGAACCCGACCTTGGCCGACACGCCGCGCACCATCGTGCACACCTGGTCGACGAAGTCCGAATCGGCGAGGAGCACACCGGAAATGTTGACGAAGATGGGAATGTCGTGGCCGATCTCGGCCAGTCGCTGCTGGTCGGCGATCGCCTGGCGGATCGTCCACAAGGTCAGCGCACCGATCTTGCCCGACTCCTCGGCCAGCGGAATGAAGTCCCCCGGCAGGATCAGGCCGCGTTGGGGATGATGCCAGCGGACCAGCGCCTCGACGCTGACGATCTCCTGCCGGCGCAGATTCACCTTCGGCTGGTATTGAAGGAAGATCTCGCCATTGCCGATCGCCTTTGAAAGGTCGCGCATCAGCGACAGGCGGTCATAGGCATGCTCGATCCGGCTGAGGTCGCGCACCACGTCGGTCTGGTCGGTGCGCGCCTGTGTCAGTGCCGCTTCCGCCGCCTCCGCCAGCCGCACGTCGTCGCGCTCGTGGCTCGGCATCGCCGCACCCGCAAGCAGCAGTTCGAGCACGTGCTTTTCGCCGTCGAGGTCGAGCGGCACGGAGAAACATTCGCGCAGCCGGCGAATCGCGGCATCGGCCTCGGTCGGCAGGGCACCCTCGAACGCGATCTCCAGTGTCGAGCGCCCGACCGGCAGCACCCGAGCGCCAGGCAATTGCCGGGCCATCACCGCCGCCACGTCCTCCGCAAGAAAGTCCGCCCGGGACCGACCCAGATGACGCCGCAGCGCACCGAAGTTCACAATCTCCGCAAGGAGTAGCAACTGCCACGCCGGCAGTCCGGCCGGGACGGCACCGCTCGGGACGGCGGAGGGCGCAATGGCCGCTGTGGAGGCGTCTGACGACATCTTTGCCCGGATTAGGCAACACCCGTTGCGATCCGGTTAACCGCCGCGTCGTCCCGTGTTGACCCTAATTCAGCGCCGCAAATGCGCTTGTTGTAACGTTAATTTTCCATTAACTCTTGGTCGGGGCACAACGACCCCGCTGGGAGATAAAACATGTACGACGTCCTGTTCCGGGAAGTGTACGGCGACACCATTCGTCCGTTCTGAATTCCTGAAACGGTCTCGGGTCGATGCGCTTGGCGGATCGATCCGAGCCTTTCTGCCGAAGCACGGCTTGATCGGCATCCGGCGACGGGTGCCTTTTTCGTTTCCGCAGGCGTCCGGTTGACCCCCCGGCAGCGCACTGGCATCGGCACCGCTTTGCGGTGGCCGCGACCGGTCAGGAACAGCAAGGGTTCGACATGCGCATTGTGATGATCGGTTCGGGCTATGTCGGCCTTGTATCCGGGGCCTGCTTCGCCGATTTCGGGCACGACGTCGTCTGCGTCGACAAGGATGCCGGCAAGATCGAGAAGCTGAAGGCCGGCGGCATCCCCATCTATGAACCGGGCCTCGACGCGCTCGTCGCAAAGAACGTCGCTGCCGGCCGCCTGTCCTTCACCACCGATCTTGCCGGCCCCGTCGGCGAGGCGGAGGTCGTCTTCATCGGCGTCGGCACCCCGACGCGGCGCGGCGACGGCCATGCGGACCTCTCCTATGTCTATGGCGCGGCCAGGGAGATCGCGGCGGCACTGAAGCGCTTCACCGTCGTCGTCACCAAGTCGACCGTTCCCGTCGGCACCGGCGACGAGGTCGAGCGCATCATCCGCGAGACCAATCCCGAGGCCGAGTTCGCCGTCGCCTCCAACCCCGAGTTCCTGCGCGAGGGCGCCGCGATCGAGGATTTCAAGCGCCCCGACCGCATCGTCGTCGGCATCGAGGACGATCGCGCGCGGGCGCCGATGGAGCAGGTCTATCGCCCGCTCTATCTCAACAAGGCGCCGGTGCTGTTCACGCGCCGCCGCACCAGCGAGCTCATCAAATACGCGGCCAATGCCTTCCTCGCGATGAAGATCACCTTCATCAACGAAGTCGCGGACCTGTGCGAAAAGGTCGGCGCCGACGTGCAGGAAGTGTCGCGCGGCATCGGGCTCGACAACCGGATTGGGGGCAAGTTCCTGCATGCCGGGCCGGGCTATGGCGGGTCGTGCTTCCCGAAGGATACGCTGGCGCTGGTCAAGACCGCGCAGGATTACGACAGTCCGCTTCGGCTGATCGAAACGACGGTCGCGGTCAACGACACGCGCAAGCGGGCGATGGCGCGAAAGGTCATCGCCGCGATGGGCGGCGACGTGCACGGCAAGACGATCGCGATCCTCGGCCTGACCTTCAAGCCCAATACCGACGACATGCGCGAGGCGCCGTCGATCGCGATCATCCAGGCGCTTCAGGATGCCGGCGCGACCGTTCGTGCCTATGATCCCGAAGGGATGGAGGCCGCGCGCCCCATGCTGGAGAATGTGACCTATGTCCGCTCGGCCTATGAGGCGGCGGACGGCGCGGCGGCGGTCGTCATCGTGACCGAATGGGACGCGTTCCGCGCGCTCGACCTGCCCCGGCTCAAAGCGTTGATGGCCGAGCCGCTGCTCGTCGACCTGCGCAACATCTATCGCACCGAGAATGTCGTGGCGGAGGGGCTGCGCTACGTCAGCGTCGGCCGCCCGCAGGACGACGACGCCCCGTGAGTCAGATGCCGCCGTCGGTCACGTCGTGGCCGGCGGCGGCCAGCCCCGCGGTCAGCGTCGCGACACAGGCATCGACCACCGCGGGATCGGTCCCGCGCACGACGAAGTTCGCGCCGGTACGCCCCTCGCGGAAGAAGGGATAGCTGCCGATCGCGACGCCCGCCTCGGCCCCGTCGCCGCGATAGTCGCGCTCGGTCGTGCGAAGGAGGTCGGCGACCTCGCTCTCGGCGACCCAGCAGCCGATCGTCCGCGCGATCACCGGCCGGCCACCCTCCAGCGTGCCGGTCAGCGCATCGAGCATCCCCGCCGTGATGTGCGGCACGCCGGCCAGGATGAAGATGTTGCCGTGGCGGATGCCAGGCGCGCCCGACACGCGGTTGACGATCAGGTCGGCCCCCGCGGGCACGCGCGCCATCCTCAGCCGCGCCTCGGTCAGTCCGCCGCGCGTCTCGTAATATTTCTCGAGGACCGCGCGCGCCTCGGGATGGACGACCGCCTCGACGCCCAGTGCGACCGCGATCGCATCGACGGTGATGTCGTCGTGCGTCGGCCCGATGCCGCCGGTCGTGAAGCAATAGTCGCAGCGCTCGCGGATCGCGTTCACCGCCTCGACGATCGCTTCCTCGCGATCGGACACGACCCGCGCTTCGGACAGGCGGATGCCCTGCACGTTCAGCCACGTCGCGATCTGCGCGATGTTCTTATCCTGCGTTCGGCCGGAAAGGATTTCGTCGCCGATCACCACGATGCCGGCCGTCCAGATGCGCTCGCTCATTGCCGGGGCATAGCGCGGCCCCGCCCCCTCGCAAATCCCCCGTCGAAGGGCTATGTCGCCGCGCATGACCGAATATGTGACCGTCGCCCCCGACCAGCCGCTGTCGCGCAGCGGCGCCATTCACCTCTATGGCCGCGATGCGTTCGAGGGCATGCACCGCGCCGGGCGCCTTGCCGCCGAGATTCTCGACGCGATCGCGCCGCTGATGGTACCGGGGACCGAGACGCGCACGATCGACGATGCGATCCGGGCGAAGATGCTGGCGGCGGGTGCGGTGCCCGCGACGCTCGGCTATCGCGGCTACACGCATTCGTCGTGCATCTCGATCAACCATGTCGTCTGCCACGGCATCCCGTCCGACCGCATCCTGAAGGACGGCGATATCGTCAACGTCGACGTGACGCCGCTGCTCGATGGCTGGCACGGCGATACCAGCCGCATGTACCTGGTCGGCGATGTGGGGCTCAAGGCGCGTCGACTGGTCGACGTGACCTATGAATGCCTGATGCTCGGGATTGAGCAGGCGAAGCCCGGCAACACGATGGGCGACGTCGCCCACGTCATCCAGCGTCATGCGGAGAAGCACCGCTACGGCGTCGTCCGCGACTTTTGCGGTCACGGCGTCGGCCGCCTGTTCCACGACGCGCCCGAGGTCGTGCATGTCGGCCGCCCCGGCACCGGCCCGGAGCTGCGCCCCGGCATGATTTTCACGATCGAGCCGATGATCAACATCGGCCGCCCCGATGTGAAACTGCTCGAGGACGGGTGGACGGCGGTGACGCGCGACCGCAGCCTGTCGGCGCAGTTCGAGCATTCGATCGGCATCACCGAGGACGGTTGCGAGATCTTCACCCTCTCGCCCGCCGGCCTGCACCAGCCGCCCTACGCCTGACCTGCTGCAAAAGCGGGCAGTGCTGCGCAGCATGCTCGCTTTTGGGGCAGGCGGCGATCAGGCAGACCGCGATTTTTCGCCGTTTTCGGGCTGGCACACTTGATGCAAAGCCCTGCGCGAGGGATGTTGGACGCATTGGTTCCAACAGGCGGGGATTCGTCGCGTGAAGAAGATCGAAGCCATCATCAAGCCGTTCAAGCTCGATGAGGTGAAGGAGGCGCTGCACGATGTCGGCGTCTCGGGCATCACCGTGACCGAGGCGAAGGGTTTCGGCCGGCAGAAGGGCCACACCGAACTCTATCGCGGCGCCGAATATGTCGTCGACTTCCTGCCCAAGGTGAAGCTCGAGGTGGTCGTTGAGGACGGCTTGGCCGATCGTGCGGTCGAGGCGATCGCCGCGGCGGCACAGACCGGCCGCATCGGTGACGGCAAGATCTTCGTCATTCCCGTCGAGACCGCACTTCGCATCCGCACCGGCGAGCGCAACGACGACGCGATTTGACGCGGCGCAGCAAACACGCTTTTGAGTGATCGACCCGCGACATTTCCTTGCGCGATTCGCGCGAGCGACTTTTTGGAACGAAAGGGACTTTGAATGGCCACCGACGGCGCCAAGATCATGAAGCGCATCCATGACGAGGAGATCGAGTGGGTCGACCTGCGCTTCACCGACCCCAAGGGCAAGTGGCAGCACCTGTCGATGGTCGCCTCCGCGCTCGACGAGGACCAGCTCACCGACGGCCTGATGTTCGACGGCTCCTCGATCGAGGGGTGGAAGGCGATCAACGAGTCCGACATGGTGCTGAAGCCCGATCTGGACGCGGTCTACACCGACCCGTTCTCGGCCACGCCGATGCTGATCGTCTTCTGCGACGTGGTCGAGCCGTCGACCGGCGAGCTCTATGCCCGCGACCCGCGCTCGACCGCCAAGCGCGCCGAAGCGTATGTGAAGACCACGGGCATCGGCGACACCGTCTATGTCGGACCCGAAGCCGAGTTCTTCATGTTCGACGACGTGCGATTCGAGAACACCTACTCGTCGAGCTACTACAAGATCGACGACATCGAACTGCCGGGCAACTCGTCCAAGGAGTATGAGGGCGGCAACATGGGCCACCGCCCGCGTGCCAAGGGCGGCTATTTCCCCGTCGCGCCGGTCGATTCGGCGGTCGACATCCGCGGCGAGATGGTCTCGACCATGCTCGAAATGGGCCTGCCCTGCGACAAGCACCACCATGAGGTCGCCGCCGCGCAGCATGAGCTCGGCCTGACCTTCGGCACGCTGGTCACCACCGCCGACCGGATGCAGATCTACAAGTATGTCGTGCACCAGGTCGCGCACGCGTACGGCAAGTCGGCGACGTTCATGCCGAAGCCGATCAAGGACGACAACGGTTCGGGCATGCACACCCACTTCTCGATCTGGGAAGGGTCGAAGCCGCTGTTCGCGGGCGACGGCTATGCCGGGCTCAGCGACATGTGCCTCTACTTCATCGGCGGCGTCATCAAGCATGCGCGATCGCTCAACGCCTTCACCAACCCCTCGACCAACAGCTACAAGCGGCTGGTGCCGGGGTTCGAGGCGCCGGTGCTGCTCGCCTATTCGTCGCGCAACCGCTCGGCCTCGTGCCGCATCCCGTACGGCACGGGTGCCAAGTCGAAGCGCGTCGAGTTCCGCTTCCCCGACGCGCTCGCCAATCCGTATCTCGCTTATGCCGCGATCCTGATGGCCGGCCTCGACGGCATCCAGAACAAGATCCATCCGGGCGAGGCGATGGACAAGAACCTCTACGACCTGCCGCCCGCCGAGTTGGTCAACGTCCCCACCGTCTGCGGCTCGCTTCGCGAGGCGCTGATCGCGTTGCAGGACGACCACGAGTATCTGCTGAAGGGCGACGTGTTCACCAAGGACCAGATCGAGGCCTATGCCGACATCAAGTGGGCCGACGTGATCCGGTTCGAGACGACGCCGAGCCCGGTCGAGTACGACATGTACTACAGCTCGTAAGGCGCGGCGACGTCCGCGCCGGTGCGACAGCATACGAGCTGTCGGCCGGCGCAGGCGAAGCCGGCGACCGACGACGCGGCTTCGCCGCGGCGCTGATCCGACGAGAGGGGCGTCCGGCAACACCGGGCGCCCTTTTCATATCCTGCGGAACCCGATGCCCTGCCCCGCCATTTCGCCGTACGACATTGAAAGGACGGCGGATGAAGGCACGCAATGCGGCGATGATCGGCGGACTGGTGGCGGGCATCGTCACCACCGCCGCGATGTGGGCAGGCCGCAAGTCGGGCGTCCTCCACAAGACACTGGACCGCGACGCCGTCGACTGGATCGACGAGACGACGGGCTCACGCTCGCTGATCGGCGATACGGGCACCAGCCTGGTCGAGTTCGGCAATCACCTCGGCGCCTCGGCCACCTTCGCCGGCCTTTATGCCAAGCTGCGCGAGGCGTTTCCCGACGTGCCGCCCGCGGCGCTCGGCGCGCTGTTCGGCACCGGGCTCTACCTCGTCAACATCGCCGGGATCGCGCCGCTGATCGGGATCACCGAGGGTGAGGGCAAGGCGGGGCCGCAAAAGGCGACCGAGCGCTGGGCCGTCCATGTGCTCCAGTCGGTCGTGACCGCGCTGGTGATGGAAAAGCTCGTCGACGGGCAACAGGACTTGGCAGCACGGGGCGCCGCGGCCTAGCCTGGCGCACATGCACAAACTCGCCCTCGCGCTCGCCGCCCTGCCCCTTCCCGCGCTTGCGCAGACCCCGGCGCAGGTCGACCTGATGCGAAAGGCAATCGCCGCCGATACGCGGCGCAACGAGGCGCTGCTGGAGCGGCTCGTCGTTCAGAACTCCGGGACACTCAACCTGCCCGGCGTCAAGGCAGCAGGCGAGATCGTGCGCGCCGAGCTCGAACCGCTCGGCTTTACGGTCGAGTGGGTGGATCAGGCGGCGGTCGGCCGTGCGGGCCATCTGGTGGCGCGGCACAGGGGCGACGGGCGCGGTAAAAGGCTGCTGCTGATCGGCCATCTCGACACGGTGTTCGAGCCTTCCTCGCCCTTCACCGGGTTCAAGCGCGAGGGGACGCGCGCGATCGGACCGGGCGTCGGCGACGACAAGGGCGGCGTGGTCATCATCGTCGCGGCGCTGCGCGCGATGCAGGCGGCGGGGACGCTGAAGAACGCCGACATCACCGTGTACCTCACGGGCGACGAGGAGCGTACCGGCGCCCCCGCCGAGAAGGCGCGTGAGGGGCTGATCGCCGCGGCCAAGGCCAGCGACGTGGCGCTCGAATACGAGAATCAGGCGACGGAGGACGGCGTCGAATACGGCACCGTCGCGCGCCGCAGCTCGACCAGTTGGGAATTGAAGACCACCGGCGTCACCGGCCATTCGAGCGGCATCTTCGGCGAGAGCCTGGGCTACGGCGCGATCTATGAGATGGCGCGCATCCTCGACGGGTTCCGGCGCGAACTGCCCGAGAAAAACCTCACCTACAATGTCGGCGTGATGGCGGGCGGCACCCCGGCGGCGATCGACGCCGCGGGCGTGACCGCAAGCGGAAGCGGCAAGACCAACATCGTCGCCGAAGCCGCGGTCGCGCGCGGCGACCTGCGCACGCTGACGCCCGAGCAGGACGCGCGGGTCCGGGCGAAGATGGAGGCGATCGTCGCGAAGCATCTGGGCAAGACGGGCGCGACGCTGACCTTCTTCGACGGGATGCCGCCGATGGCGCCGAGTGCGGGCAACCGCGCGCTGCTGGCGACGCTCAACGCGGTCAATCGCGACCTCAAGTTCCCCGAAATGCCCGAATACGACCCTGCCAAGCGCGGCGCGGCGGATTCGGGCTGGGTGGCGGCGATCGTGCCGACGCTTGCGGGCCTGGGCCCCGTCGGCGGCAAGGCGCATGCCGAGGGTGAGTGGATGGACCTCGCCAGCCTGCCGCGTCAGGCGACCCGAAATGCCGTATTCCTGACGCGGCTTTCCAAGGAACCCAGAAGCCGTTGAAATGTCTAGCCTGTCTATTCCAGGAGACAGGTTCATGGCCATCACCGCCCTCGCGCTCAACTGCACGCTCAAGCCCACGGGCGAATCCTCGACCGACGCGATGATCGCGGTGCTGGCCGATGCGTTCAAGGCGCACGACGTGACGATCACCGAGACAATCCGCGTCGCTGCGCACGATGTGAAGCCCGGCGTGACCAGCGACGAGGGCGACGGCGACGCCTGGCCCGCGATCCGCGAGAAGATCCTCGCCGCCGATATCCTGATCCTCGGCGGGCCGATCTGGATGGGCCAGACCGGCAGCGTCGCCAAGCGGGTCATGGAGCGGATGGACGCCTTCATCTCTGAGACCGACGATCAAGGCCGGATGCCGAGCTATTCCAAGGTCGCCGTCACCGCGATCGTCGGGAACGAGGACGGCGCGCACTTCTCTTCGGCGCAGATCTTCCAGTCGCTGAACGACGTCGGCTTCACCATCCCCGCGGTCGCTGCCTGCTACTGGGTGGGCGAGGCAATGGGGTCGGTGGACTTCAAGGACCTCGACGAAACGCCCGAGAAGGTGACGCAAACGGCGAAGATGGTCGCGTCGAATGCGGCGCATCTGGCCGGGTTGCTGAAGGGGTCGGCGTATCCGGGTTGAGCCACGGGACCCGTCACCCCGGACTTGTTCCGGGGTCCACCGTGCCGCGTAAGCAGCGGCGGTTTGTATTGCGGTGAGGTGGACCCCGGAACAAGTCCGGGGTGACGAATAGGCTTACGGGATCAGCACCGTGCTGCCGATCGTCGTCCCCGCCTCCAGTTCCTCATGCGCCTCGGCCACCGCCTCCAGCGGGAAGCGCTGGCCAATCTCCGACTTGATCGCGCCCGAGCGCAGCATCGCGAACACCTTGTCCGCGTAACGCTGCCGCGCCTCGGGCGTCGAGGCGTAGTGGAACAGTGTCGGCCGGGTGACGAACAGCGAACCCTTCGCCGACAGGACGCCGAGGTTGACGCCCTCGACCGGCCCGCTCGCATTGCCGAAACTGACGATCAGCCCGCGGGGGCTCGCGCTGTCGAGCGAGGCTTGCCACGTCGCCTTGCCCACGCTGTCGAAGATGACCGGCACGCCCGCGCCGCCGGTGATCTCGCGCACCCGCGCGGCAATGTCCTCGTCGCGGTGGAGGATCACGTGATCGGCTCCCGCCCCACGCGCGCGCGCCGCCTTCGCCTCGCTGCCGACGACAGCGATGACGGTCGCGCCGATCGCCTTGAGCCAGCCGGTGAGGAGCAACCCGACCCCGCCCGCCGCGGCATAGACCAGGACGGTCATCCCCGCCTCGACCCGTCCGCAATCCTCGACCAGCATCGCCGCGGTCGAACCCTTGAGCATCAGCGCCGCCGCATCCTCGTCCGACACGTCGCCCGGCAGGCGCACGAGCTGATCGGCGGGCACCGCCCGGTGCGTGGCATAGGCGCCGCGCGCCGTGAAGCTGCCGACACGGTCGCCGACCGCGAAATCCATCACGCCCTCGCCCAGCGCCTCGATCACCCCCGCACCCTCTTGTCCCAGCACGGCGGGCAGCTCGATCGGGTAAAGGCCGGTGCGGTGATAGGTGTCGATATAGTTGAGCCCGATCGCCGTCGCCCGCAGACGCACTTCGCCCGGCCCCGGTTCGGGGAGCGCGGTGCCGACGAACTCGAACACTTCCGGCCCGCCGGTCTTGGCAATGCGCTGGACATGGGTCTGCATGGAACGACTCCGATCAATAATCGCGCGAGACGCGTACGTTGACGCTTTGCCGCCCGATCGTCGAGATGGTCGAGAGCACCGACAGCCAGCGGGTGAACTGGAACTCGGCGCGCGTCGCCGAATAGCCCGCGCCGTCGCTGATGATCTCGACATAGGCGCGCCGGGTGATGAACTTGCCCGCAGCGATCGCGGTCTGCTGTCCGGTCTGTGGATCGGCGGACAGGATGCGGAGGCGATCGAGGCCGGCGGCGCGGCGCAGCGCGTTGATCGGATTGAGGCCGTCGCCCCCCTCCTGCAGCGCCGCCACGGCGCCCGCCAGTTGCAACGCCTCCGGCGCGGACAGGCTGGTGATCGAGGTGCCGAAGAGCAGGCGCGAGAGGAGCTCGTCCTCTGGCAGCGCGGGGACGCTCGAAAAGCCGATCTCGGGCTTCAGCGCCGTCCCCGTCACGCGGATCGTCGCGTTCAGCCCTTGCGTGTCGGCATTGGCCTGGA
>CAJYIX010000028.1 GCA_913775315.1 uncultured Sphingomonas sp.
CCGCGCGCAACTTTTCGCTGATGGGGATCAGTTGTGCGATTGCGAATAATAGGACTGGAGTGGTCGCACTTCAAGGGACCGGGCGCCCAGCGCCTGAATGGCCTGCGCCACCGCGACGCTGGCCGGGGCCGTGGTGAAATACGGCACCTTCTGCGATTGGGCCGACGCGCGGATCGATTCCGAATCCTTCAGCGACTGCCACCCCTCGGTCGTGTTGAAGATCATCGCGATGTCGCCGTCGAAGATCTTGTCGACGATGTGCGGGCGCCCCTGCGCGACCTTGTTCACCCGTTCGACCGGCACGCCGTTTTCGGACAGGTAATCGGCGGTGCCGCTGGTGGCGACGATCCGGAAGCCCAGTTCGACCAGCAACTGCACACCCGGCAGGATTACCGGCTTGTCGCCATGCTTGACCGACACGAACACCGTGCCGCTCTTGGGCAGGACGATGCTTGCGCCCATCTGAGCCTTGGCAAAGGCGGTGGCGAAATCGCTATCGATTCCCATGACTTCGCCAGTCGACTTCATTTCGGGCGACAACACCGGATCGACGCCGGGGAAGCGTCCCCATGGGAAGACCGCTTCCTTGACCGCGACATGATCGATGTCGCGATCGATCGTCGGCAGCGCGGCCAGCTTCTCGCCCGCCATCACCCGTGCCGCGATCTTGGCGACCGGCGTGCCGATCGCCTTGGCGACGAATGGCACCGTGCGGCTGGCACGCGGGTTGACCTCGATCAGATAGACCTTGCCGTCCTTGACCGCGAACTGGATGTTCATCAGCCCCTTGACGTTCAGTGCCTTGGCCAGCGCGACCGTCTGCCGCTCGATCTCGGCGATCACCTCGGCCGACAGCGAATAGGGCGGCATCGAACACGCACTGTCGCCCGAATGGACGCCGGCCTCCTCGATATGCTGCAGCACGCCGGCCACGACCACCTCGTCACCATCGGCGATCGCATCGACATCGACCTCGATCGCGTCGCGCAGATACTGATCGATCAGGACGGGGCTGTCCCCCGACACCTGCACCGCGGTCTGGATATAATCGTCGAGCTGCTGGAGCGAGTCGACGATCTCCATCGCGCGGCCACCCAGCACATAGCTGGGACGCATCAGCACCGGATAGCCGATCCGCTCCGCGATCACCGCCGCCTCGTCACGGCTGCGCGCCAGGCCATTGGCCGGCTGGAGCAGGCCAAGCGAGGTGACCAGATCGGCGAAGCGCTCCCGATCCTCGGCCAGGTCGATCGAATCCGGCGTAGTGCCCAGGATCGGGATGCCGGCGGCTTCCAGTGCGCGCGCGAGGTTCAGCGGCGTCTGCCCGCCGAATTGCACGATCACCCCGACCAGTTCGCCCTTTGACGCCTCGACATGCAGGATTTCCAGCACGTCCTCGGCGGTCAGCGGCTCGAAATACAGGCGATCCGACGTGTCGTAATCGGTGCTGACCGTCTCCGGGTTGCAGTTGACCATGATGGTCTCATAACCGGCATCGCTCAGCGCGAAGCAGGCATGGCAGCAGCAATAATCGAACTCGATCCCCTGCCCGATCCGGTTCGGACCACCGCCGAGGATGACGATCTTCTTCCGATCGGAAGGCTGACTCTCATCCTCCGGCTCGCCAAAGGTCGGCGCTTCGTAGGTCGAATACATGTACGGCGTCTTCGCCTCGAACTCGGCGGCGCAGGTGTCGATCCGCTTGAACACCGGCCGCACACCCAATTTGTGGCGATGTTGGCGCACTTCGTCCTCGGTGACGCCGCCGGTCATCATCTTGACGACTTCGTGGATCAGGCCCGAGCCGCGCTGAATACCGCGTTCCATGCCGCGCAAGTTGGCGGACTGCAGCGCCAGCCAGGCGAGGCGCTTGTCCGAAAAGCCCATGGATTTCAGGCGGCGCATCCCCGCGGCGTCCTGCGGCAGGCCGTTGGTGCAAACTTCGGTCTCGGCCGCGACGATTTCTGCCATGCGTTCGAGGAACCACGGATCGTACTTGGCAATGGCGTGGACTTCGGCGACGGTGAAGCCTTCGCGCAGCGCCTGTGCCGCGACCAGCAGCCGGTCGGGCGTCGCGACCGCAAGCGCCGCCTCGATTTCCGCGCGCGGTGCGCCGACCAGCCGGTCGACCTGATTGAAGCCCGACAGACCGGTTTCCAGACCGCGCAGGGCCTTCTGCATCGATTCATGGATGTTGCGGCCGATCGCCATGACCTCGCCGACCGACTTCATCGCGGTCGACAACACCGCCTGCGACCCCTTGAACTTTTCAAAGGCGAAGCGCGGGATCTTGGTGACGACGTAATCGATCGTCGGTTCGAACGATGCCGGCGTCGCGCCGGTAATGTCGTTGGTGATCTCATCCAGCGTATAGCCGACCGCCAGCTTCGCCGCGACCTTGGCGATCGGGAAGCCGGTCGCCTTCGACGCGAGCGCCGACGAGCGCGACACGCGCGGGTTCATCTCGATGACGATCAGGCGGCCGTCCTTCGGATTGACCGCGAACTGTACGTTCGAACCCCCTGTTTCTACACCGATTTCCCGCAACACCGCGATCGATGCGTTGCGCATGATCTGGTATTCCTTGTCGGTCAGCGTCAGCGCCGGGGCGACGGTGATGCTGTCGCCGGTATGGACGCCCATCGGATCGATATTCTCGATCGAGCAGACGATGATGGCGTTGTCGGCGCGATCGCGCACGACCTCCATCTCATATTCCTTCCAGCCGAGCAGCGATTCCTCGATCAGCACCTCGGTGGTGGGCGATGCGTCGAGGCCCTTACGGACGATCTCGACGAACTCCTCCTTGTTGTACGCGATGCCGCCGCCGGTGCCGCCGAGCGTGAAGCTGGGGCGGAAGATCGCGGGAAGCCCCGTCTTCTCAAGCCCTTCCAGCGCCTCCTCGACAGTGTGTGCGATGGCGGAGCGGGCGGATTCCAGCCCGATCTTGTCCATCGCGACGCGGAACTTCTGCCGGTCCTCGGCCTTGTCGATCGCCTCGGCGTCGGCGCCGATCATCTTGACGCCGTATTTCTCGAAGGTGCCGTCGTGGAACAGCGCCAGCGCGGTGTTGAGCGCGGTCTGGCCGCCCATCGTCGGGAGCACCGCGTCGGGCCGCTCCTTCTCGATGATCTTGGCGACGATCGCGGGGGTGATCGGCTCGACATAGGTGGCGTCGGCGAGTTCCGGATCGGTCATGATCGTCGCGGGGTTGGAATTGACGAGGACGACGCGATAGCCCTCCTCCTTCAACGCCTTGATCGCCTGCGTGCCCGAATAGTCGAACTCGCACGCCTGCCCGATGACGATAGGCCCCGCGCCGATGACGAGGATCGAGGAGATGTCGGTGCGTTTGGGCATATCAGTGCCTTGTCTCGAAAGGATCACCGCCGACGATACCGATGATCGCCGACCACTTATGTTTGAAGTTCAAAGCTAGAAACTGACCTTGTGCGTCGCTGATATCGCCGATCTCAACCGCGACCTCACCATCCGGTCGGTCGTAAACTCGTTGCGGCGAGATGCCGGCTTGAGCAAGCATTGCCAGCACCTCCTCGACGCACCCCGGTTTGATCCGGAAGCGCGCGCTCATGCGGTCGGTTCGCGCAAGATCCCCACGAACCGCTCGAACAGGTAGAAGCTGTCCTGCGGTCCCGGCGACGCCTCGGGGTGGTACTGGACGCTGAACGCAGACCGATCCGTCAGTTCGAAGCCGGCGTTGGAGCCGTCGAACAGCGACACGTGCGTCTCCCGCGCCGTCTCTGGCAGCGTTTCGGTCACGACCGCAAAGCCGTGGTTCATGCTGGTGATCTCGACCACGTTGTCGGCGAGGCGCTTGACCGGGTGGTTGGCGCCGCGATGGCCCTGATGCATCTTGGTGGTCTTTGCCCCCACCGCGAGGCCGAGCAACTGGTGGCCGAGGCAGATGCCGAACACCGGCAGCTTCGCATCGAGCACCTGCCGGATGACGGGCACGGCATATTCGCCGGTCGCGGCGGGATCGCCGGGGCCGTTCGACAGGAACACGCCCGCGGGCTTGAGCGCCATCACCTCCTCGAACGTCGCGGTGGCGGGCAGCACCGACACGCGCGCGCCGGCGGCGACGAGGTTGCGGAAGATGTTGCGCTTCGACCCATAGTCGATCGCGACGACATGCGGCCGGTCGCTCTCGTCGCCCGCGGGCCGGTCGGCGCCGTCCTCGACGCTGTCGTCATAGCCCGCGCCGAGCTTCCACAGGCCGCCCTCCCAGCCGTAATGCGTGGCGGTGGAGACCGACTTGGCGAGGTCCATGCCCTCAAGGCCGGGCCAGGCGCGCGCCTCCGCCAGCAGCGCGTCGACGTCGAACTGCCCGCTCGGCGAGTGCGCGATCACGGCGTTGGGCGCCCCGCCCTCACGGATGCGGCGGGTCAGCGCGCGGGTGTCGATGCCGGCAAGGCCGATGCGGGCGTGTTTCCGCATCCAGTCGTCCAGCCGCTCGGCCGAGCGGAAGTTCGACGGCTCGGTCACGTCCTCACGCACGATCATGCCGAGCGCGTGGGGGTCGTCCGCCTCGATATCCTCGGCATTGGTGCCGACATTGCCGATATGCGGGAAGGTGAAGGTGACGATCTGCCCGGCATAGGAGGGATCGGTCATCACCTCCTGATAGCCGGTCATCGCGGTGTTGAAGCACACCTCGCCCACCGCCGCGCCCTCTGCACCGAAACCGCGGCCCCAGATCACCTCCCCGGATGAGAGGACCAACACCCCCGTAGCTCCTTCAGGCGCATGACTAGGGCTGGCGTCGGCCATGGGGCTGGCTACTCCGTAAAACAGGTTGGCGATGTCGCTAAGCCGCGTCCGCTAGACCTCGGAGCCCACCCCGTCAACCGGGTGACGGGCGGGGCGCCGTCCGCTAGGCGTCGGGGTTTCCGCTTTACCGAAGAGACGAACATGATTCGCGACGACATCAAGGCCGCGCTCGTCACCGCCATGAAGGGCGGCGAGAAGGAGACGACCGGCACGATCCGCCTGATCCAGTCGGCCATCAAGAACCGCGATATCGAGGCGCGGACGGGCAGCGCTCCTGCCGACGACGACGCGCTGGTGGTCGAGGTGCTGCAGAAGATGGTCAAGCAGCGCCGCGAATCGATCGAGATGTACGAAAAGGGCAACCGCCCCGAACTCGCCGCCGCCGAAGCGGCCGAGGTGGCGGTGATCGAGCGCTTCCTCCCCCGCCAGATGGACGCAGCCGAAACGGCGGCAGCGATCGAGGCGATCAAGGTCGAGCTTGGCGCGAGCGGCATGAAGGACATGGGCCGCGTGATGGCCGAGCTGAAGGCGCGCCACGCCGCGAACCTCGACATGAGCAAGGCAAGCGCGGCGGTGAAGGCGGCTTTGGCCTGAACGCTCATCCTCCCCCGCCAGGGGGAGGTGGCGCGCGCAGCGCGTCGGAGGGGGCGGACGCGGTGTGCTCGCCGCCCACCCCCTCCGTCAGCCTTCGGCTGCCACCTCCCCCTGGCGGGGGAGGATTTCAGACGCCGCCCCTGGCCTTCTGGCGGGCATATTCCTTATCGAACGCCGCCTTCGTCGCGGCCAGCCGGCGCGGCCATTCGCCAGGATCGACGAACGCCGCCGCGTCACCCTTGGCCTGCCGCGCGCGCTTGGTTGCGAGGTCGAAGGCGCTGGCGTGGAAGTTGACGAAGATATCCGGCCGCATCGGTGCCAGCCGCGCAAAGCTGCGCCGAAAATCGTCTGCGGCGGTGGGATAGCGACGATTGCCGACCAGGCGCTGGTCCGCGACCGACAGGCTGCACGCCAGCAACACCTTGAGCGGCCGCCCGCGCGCGATCGCGGGATCGCGGACGGTCGTCGTGAAGCTGGTGCAACCGGCGGTGTGCCCCGGCGTGGCGAGCACGGCGATGCGCGTGCCGCCGACCTCCACCACCTCGCCGTCCTTGAGCACATGATCTACCTTCACCGGCGCGAACGGGGTGAGGTCGTCGCGATCGGTCGCTCGGCCGGTCTCCAGCGTCCGCTGGTCCGCCCCGTTCGCCCATAACTCAGCGCCCGTCGCCGCCTTGAGGCCGGCGAGACCGTCGGCATGGTCCCAATGCGCGTGGTTGATGAGCAGGCGCTTCACATCGCGCTCGCGAAAGCCGAGCTTGGCGATGTTCGCGCGGATCTGTGGCACGCTTTCGGACAGCGCGCCGTCGATCAAGACATGGCCCTTCGGATCGGTGAGCAGGTACGCGGCAAGCTCGCTCGTCCCGACATAATAGAGATTACCGGCGATGCGGAACGGCGCCTGCGGGCGGTTCCATTCGGCGCGCTGATCGGATTGCAGCGCGGCGAGCGCGAAGAGGGCAAGAGTGCGGATCATCGCCTTGGCGTGCCCGATCGGGCGGGGCGCGGCAAGCGCGGCGGGGCGACGCGGACGGGGTTCAGCCACGGCTGGTCGCCCGGCCGCGAGACCTTGGTCACGCGCGGGCCGTCGAGGTCGATCGACACGCCGCCGGTCTTGGCCAGCATCGGCCGGTCGAGGCGCAGCCAGCGCGGATCACAGCCGCGCGGCAGGCGGCGGTCGCTGACGACGATGTCGCTCGACCGGCACAGGCGGATCATCGCGGCGATGGGGATCAGGTCGAAGCTGCGCGTCGCCGCCACGCGCCAAGGCCGCCCACCCGCGACCAGCGTCGCGGTACAGGCGTCGCGGCTGCACCGGGCATCGCTGGCATCGTCGATCGCGCCGAGTTCGCCGTCAATGCCGGCCGCTTCGCCCAGGATGCCGCGGACATACTCCCCCGCCCGCTCGCGCAGGACGCGCATCGCTCCGTCGCGCCCGCGAATCGCGACATGGCGGCCGTCACCGGTGACGATCAGCTCGGGCGCCGGGGCCGCCACGGCCATCGCCGCGCCGAACGCGAAGGGCAGCGATCCGAACCACCGCCACCGCGTCCGCCAAAGCGCGATCCACAGCCCGCCCGCGACCATCAATGCGAAGGCGACATTCGGCATCGTCGGCAGCGCCGCGACCGATCCGGGGGCCGAGGCAACGGAATGCGAAAGCCAGAGCAGCCCCTTCAGCGACACATCGACCACCCACCAGACCGGCGCGCCGAACCCGGCGGCATCGAGCAGCAGCGCCAGCGCCTCCGCCGGCATCACGACGAAGGTGGTGAGCGGGATCGCGACGAGGTTCGCGACCGAGCCGTAGAGCCCGGCCTTGTGGAAATGGAACAGCCCGATCGGCATCAGCACCAGTTCGATGACGAGCCCGGTCAGCAGCAGCGAGCCGAGCCCGCGCAGCAGCCGCCACCCCCGCCCCTCCTCGCGCGGTCCGAACCAGCGGGCGATGACCGGACTTTCATGCAGCGCGACGATCGCGGTGACGGCGGCGAAGCTCAGCTGGAAGCTCGCCGACGCGATCGCCTCCGGCCAGAGGACGAGGACGATCAGCGCCCCCGCCGCGACCAGACGCAGCGTGATCGCCTCCCGCCCCAGCGCCAGCGCCGCGAGGACGATCAGCGCGGCCACGAGGCTGCGCACGGTCGGCACCTCCGCGCCCGTCAGCCAGGTATAGAAGCCCGCCACCCCCGCCGCGATCAGCGCCGCGACGACGGGCAGGCGGAAGCGGATCGCCAGCACCGGGAACAGCGCGAGCAGCCGCAGCGCCACTAGCATCGTCGCGCCGACCACGGCGGTGACGTGCAGGCCGCTCACCGACAACAGGTGCGCGAGGCCGGCGCGCCGCAGCGCCTCGTCATCCTCGGGCGCGATCGCGCCGCGGTCGCCGGTGACGAGTGCCGCGGCGATCCCGCCGGCGCTGCCCTGCACCCGGCCGTGGATATGCCGGGTCAAGCGGTCGCGCAGCCCGTCCGCCTTGCCGCCTGCCCCCTCCGCCTTGACGGTGCCAAGCGAGGTGCCTGTCGCCCCCAGCCTCGAAAACCACGCGACCCGCGCGAAGTCATAAGCCCCCGGAACGGCGGGCGCGGCGGGCGGCATAAGCCGTGCCTTGAGCGCGACGCGCGACCCGACCGCGACCCCGGCGGGCAGCTTCGCGGCATCGACATTGACCCGCACCCGCGGCGGTAGGTCGTCCCGCCCGGGCGTCAGCGTCAGCCGCACGATGCCGCGCGCTGGCAGCCGCTCGATCCGCTCCACCGGCGCGGCGAGATCCACGACCGCCGGCCGCGCGAGCACCGGCGCCGCCACCCGCTCGGCCCGCCACCAGATCAGCGCGCAGCCGAGTGCCGCCGCCAGCGCGCCGACCGCGATCATTCGCGGCAATCGCCCGCCCCGACCGAGCGCCAGCGCCGTTGCCGCCACCGCCAGACAAAGCAGCACGAACGCCGCCCACTGCCCCTGCCACGGCAGCACCAGCCACGCCGTCATGCCGCCGCCCAGCGCCACCGGCAGCCAGAGCGGCAACTGGTCTCGCTCCGCCTCCAGCCAGTGTTCGATCGGCGGCAACGGGTTGAAGGCCGGTCGCCACGCCCCGATTTGAAGCGTGCCGGGGTGCGTGCTAGGGGCGCCGCCGGGCCGAGAAGCCATCACCAGTTCAGCTTGGGAGCATCTGCGCGTGGGCGCAACCGATCATAAAGCCGCCGACACCGCTGCCCCCGTGGTCACGCGTTTCGCCCCCTCGCCGACAGGGTTCCTGCACATCGGCGGCGCGCGCACCGCGCTGTTCAACTGGCTCTTCGCGCGCCACCACGGCGGCAGGTTCCTGCTGCGCATCGAGGATACCGACCGCGCGCGCTCGACCCAGCCGGCGATCGACGCGATCCTCGACGGGATGCGCTGGCTCGGCCTCGACTGGGACGGCGAGGCGGTGTTCCAGTTTGCGCGCGCCGACCGCCATGCCGCGGTCGCGCACCAGCTTCTTGCCGCCGGCCACGCCTATAAATGCTACGCCACGCCCGAGGAGCTGACCGCGCTGCGCGAGAGCCAGCGCGCGGCGGGCAAACCGATGCGGTATGACGGCCGCTGGCGCGACCGGCCGGAGAGCGACGCGCCCGACGGCGCACCCTTCGTCGTCCGGTTGAAGGCGCCGACCACCGGCAGCGTCACCATCCCCGATCGCGTGCAGGGCGATGTCACCGTCAACAATGCCGAGCTCGACGATTTCGTGCTGCTCCGCTCGGACGGGACGCCGACCTATATGCTCGCCGTCGTCGTCGACGATCACGACATGGGCGTCACTCACGTGATCCGCGGCGACGATCATCTGAACAACGCCTTCCGCCAGCTGGCGCTCATTCGCGCGATGGACGCGGTCGAGGGCGGCTGGCCCGACCCGGTCTATGCCCACATCCCGCTGATCCACGGGTCGGACGGCGCAAAGCTGTCGAAGCGCCACGGCGCGCTGGGAGTCGAGGCGTATCGCGACGAGCTCGGCATTCTGCCCGAGGCACTGGGCAACTACCTCCTCCGCCTCGGCTGGGGGCATGGCGACGACGAGATCATCAGCCGCGAGCAGGCGGTGGAATGGTTCGACCTCGCCGGCGTCGGCAAGTCGCCGTCGCGTTTCGACCAAAAGAAGCTCGAAAATCTCAACGGCCTCTACATCCGCGGTGCCGACGATGCGCGGCTGGCTGATCTCGTCGCTGCTCGTCTGGGCGTAGATGACGCGGGCACTGCGCTTATCAGAAGTGCGATGCCGGTATTGAAGCTGCGCGCCGCCAACCTCAACGAACTGGCCGAGGGCGCGCGATTCCTGTTCGCGGTTCGGCCGCTGCCGATCGACGAAGATGCGCGTCCGCTGCTCGATGGTGGAAACACCGAGGTTCTTGCTGCGTTGCACACCACTCTTGACGCGCTGCCGCACTGGGATACGGAAGCGCTCGAAACGGCGGTACGCGGGGTCGCCGAGACGCGCGGGATCAAGCTGGGCGCGGCGGCACAGCCGCTGCGTGCAGCGCTCACCGGGCGGCGGACCTCGCCGGGTATCTATGACGTGCTGGCATTGCTCGGCCGTCAGGAAAGCCTGGCACGGATCGCCGACCAGATGGCCGTCACGGCCGACCGATAGGAAGGAAACGCGAATGAGCGACACCACCGGCCAGACGATGAAGATCGGTGAAAAGGATTATCCCGTCCGCAGCGGGAGCGTCGGGCCGGACGTCGTCGACATCCGCAAATTCTACGCCCAGTCGGGCATGTTCACCTACGACCCCGGCTTCACCTCGACCGCGAGCTGCGAGTCGGCGCTGACGTATATCGACGGCGACGAGGGCGTGCTCCTTCACCGCGGCTATCCGATCGGGCAGCTGGCCGAGCAGTCGAGCTTCATGGAGGTCTCGTACCTCCTCCTCAACGGCGAGCTGCCGTCGAAGGTTGAGCTCGACAAGTTCATCTATACGATCAGCCGCCACACGATGCTGCACGAGCAGCTGGCGCAATTCTATCGCGGGTTCCGCCGCGACGCGCACCCGATGGCCGTCATGTGCGGCGTCGTCGGCGCGCTGTCGGCCTTTTACCACGATTCGACCGACATCGCCGATCCGCACCAGCGCATGATCGCCAGCCACCGGCTGATCGCCAAGATGCCGACGATCGCGGCGATGGCGTACAAATACTCGATCGGGCAGCCGTTCCTCTATCCCGACAACTCGCTGTCCTACACCGGCAATTTTCTGCGCATGACCTTCGGCGTCCCCGCCGAGCAGTATGAGGTCAATCCCGCGGTCGAGCGGGCGATGGACCGCATCTTCATCCTCCATGCCGATCACGAACAGAACGCCTCGACCTCGACCGTCCGGCTGGCCGGTTCGTCGGGCGCCAACCCGTTCGCGTGCATCGCGGCGGGCATCGCCTGCCTCTGGGGGCCGGCGCATGGCGGCGCGAACGAAGCCGCGCTCAACATGTTGCGCGAGATTGGCACGCCCGACAAGATTCCGGAATACATCGCACGCGCCAAGGACAAGAACGACCCGTTCCGCCTGATGGGCTTCGGCCACCGTGTCTACAAGAACTACGATCCGCGCGCGACCGTCATGCAGAAGACGGTGCGCGAAGTGTTCGAGGCGCTGAACGTACAGGACCCGCTGTTCGAGACCGCGCTTCGACTTGAGGAAATCGCGCTCAGCGACGATTACTTCATCGAAAAGAAGCTGTTCCCGAACGTCGACTTCTATTCGGGCGTGATCCTGTCGGCGATCGGCTTCCCGACGACGATGTTCACCGTCCTCTTCGCGCTTGCCCGCACGGTGGGCTGGGTCGCACAGTGGAACGAAATGATCTCGGACCCCGAGCAGAAGATCGGTCGCCCGCGCCAGCTCTATACCGGCCCGACGCAGCGCGACTACGTGCCGCTCGGCCAGCGCTGAGGAGCGGGAGATGCGGCGACTTCGTCCGATCCTCTCGGTCGTGGGGCTTGTCGTCGCGCTCTTGGGCATCCTGTGGATGCTCCAGGGGCTCGGCGTCGTCCGCTGGCCGGCGTCGAGCTTCATGATCGGCGATCAGGTCTGGGTCACGATCGGCTCCGCGATTGCGGCGGCGGGCGTGCTCCTGATCCTGATCGGCCGCCGGCTTCGGTAAGGCCGGTCAGCCCTCGGGCAGGGTGAGCGTGAAGCGTGCGCCCTGCCCCGGCTCGCTTTCCACCGTCACGTCGCCGCCCATCGCGCGCGCAAGGCGCCGCGCGATATAGAGGCCGAGGCCGTTGCCGCCGGGTTCGTTGGCGTCCACGCGCCCGAACTTGTCGAAGATGCGCGCTTGATCCTCATGCGCGATGCCGCGCCCCTGATCGGCGACAGTGACCGACGCGTTGCCCGCCTCGCCGTCGAGGCGAAGCCAGACGACGCCGCCGCGCGGGCTGTAGCGCACCGCATTGCCGATCAGGTTGACAAGAATCTGGAGCGCACGGCGGAACTCGCCGATCGCCGGCAGCACGTCATCCATTGCCGGGCGGTCGATCCGCACCTCCGCATTCGCCGCCCGCACCGCCAGTAGCCCGGCGGCGCGGCGCGTCACGTCGGCCAGGTCGATCGTCTCGCTGGCGATGGCAAAATCGGGCCGCTCGATCGCCGACAGGTCGACGAGATCGTCGACCAGCCCCATCAGGTGCCGCGCGGCGCTCGAGATATCCTGCGCATATTCGACATATTCGGCACGGACCGGGCCGTCTGCCTGCGCGCCGATCGAATCGGCATGCGCGACGATGCGTTGCAGCGGGGTGCGCAGCGCGCGATCGAGGCGGTCGGCGAATTGCTCTCCGAAGGCCGGCACGGCTTCGTCCGCATCGGGAAGCACCGCCGCGTCGGCGAACCGGCCAGTCCCCGAAAAGCCGGCAAAGGCGCCGCCCGTGTCAAGGAGCGGCTGAGCGCTCAGTCTGACCGCGCGGCCATCGGCCGCAAGCCGCGCAGGCTGGTCGGCAAAGCTCCCGCGCGCGGCGGCCGCCGAAAGCAGCGGCAGCAAGGCCTCGTCGGTGGTGAGGTCGAATATGCGCGTCAGCGGCTGTCCGACAGCGGCATCGCTATCCACGCCGACACCCGACACGGTCGTGAGCAGCATCGCCGCGTCGCATTCCCACACGAACTGCGCCTCGGCTGCGTCGAAACGGTGCGCGTCGCGGGGCGGCGGCGGCGGCTCGGGCGCGCGGTCCCGCCAGCCGCTGACCTCGATCCGGACACCCTCTGGCAGCGGCCGGGCACGGACCCAGAGCTCGACATCCTCATCGCCGTCGGCGACGACCGCCGGGCGGGCGATCACGATCCCCAGCCGCCGCGCCAGCCGCGCCAGTTCGGCTATCGCGGGCAGCGCGAGCGGCTGACCGATCCCGCCCCCAGCCGAGGCATTTAGCCCTGCCAGCCGGGCGTCCGCCTCCGCCAGCCGACCATCCCGATCGATCAGCGCCGTGCTGGTGTCGGTCATCGCGTCGTCACTCCGCTGGCGCGCGCATCGCGAAAGGCGCCGGGCAGCCGCAGCGCCGCAGTGGCCAACGCCGCGTCGGCAACCGGCACGGCCATCGCCGCATCGAGCAGATCGGCGAAGCGCTCGACATCGCGGCGATGATCGGCCTCGCACAGGGCGAAGCCAATCCGCGCGATCGCTTCTCGCGGCAGGTCGAGGCTTCGCAGCAGCAGCCACAGCCGCGGATCGGCGGGTTCGGTCATCAGCGCTCTCACGCCGTCGAATGCGATTGCGGCGGCATGGGCGACGATCGCCGCCAGCAGGACAGCGCGTCGTTCGGCAAGACAATGATCGGTCGCCGGGACCATCGCCGCACCGCGAAGGTCGGCGACCGCGGCAAGTCGCATCGCGGCCGCTTCCAGTCTCTCGCCTTCATCGGCCAGCGCCAGCGCGTGGATGGCGCCATCGGCGAGCGCACGGTCCAGCGCCGCGGCCGTATCCGTCAGCGCGGGGCGTGCGGCCGCCGCGATCGCTGCAGCGATCCACCAGGTAAAGGCGGCGTGGCTCTCGGCAGGCAGGTCGGTCGCGTAAGGCGGTTGGTCGGGCGGGATCCGGCGGCGGCTTTCGGCCTGTCGAAGCGCGTCCGCGGCCCGCTCCGCGGCACGGCCATGCCATGGCTCGGCGACCGGATCGACCAGCCCGGTCGGGAAGGCCTGGCCCAACAGGTCAAGGGTCACGCGGTCGATCAAGTCGCCCGCGACCGCTTCATCCGCGCCGAGCCGCGCCTCGATTGCCGGGATCAGATGGCGCGCCTCCACCCGTGCGAGGGCGGCGAGCGCGGCTTCGTCCACCCCGGTCAGCCGCCGGACCGCGAAATCGTGGATGTCGGCGCCGATCGTGCCGATGATCGCGCGGATGAGCGTGCGCACCCCGGCGCGCCGTCGGTCGTCCAGCCGCGCGGCATCGGGAACTAGAAGATCGCGGATCGCCGCACCGCGCAAGCTGCAGACGAGCGCCGTCGCCCCCTCGGCCTCGGCCAGGAGCGTTGCTGCATCGACGGGCGTGCCGCCAGGGGGGTCGGTCGGGTCGATCGACATCGTGGGGACGTCCTAACCGACTGTCGTTAAAGAGGCGCTAAGCCTTGGCGCGCAGGCTTTCGACCACCGCACCGAGCGTCACCATCGCATAGACGGCGATCACCGCCAGTCCTGCCCACGAAAAACCGGCCAATGCGAATGGCGCGAGGATCAGCGGATAGCCCGCCGGACTACCCCACCACCACGCCGCACGCGCGCCGCTCCGCTCGCCCATCCCCGCCGCCGCTACCGCGACCGCGGCCAGCACCATCGGGGTGAGCGTCGCGTCCTGGACCGAGGCGACGACACCCGTCGCCAGCACGGCGATCGCTGCAATGAGCGCGATCGCCGCTTCCTGTGCCAGCGCGCGCCGGTCGTCGCCGCGCAGCCAGCTGAGCAGCGATCCGGTCGACAGCGACGCGATGCCGCACAGCGACAGCAGCACCCCCGCCCCGGCGCTCCCGAACCACGCCGCGGCAAGCCCGGCGATCGTCAGCACGCCCGCCGCCGCCGGTGCCGCCCAATGTGGCAGGCCGCGCGCGGCGAGCTTGGGCAGCGCGAATCGAGAAATCGGCGTGAAGACGAACCGGTCGGGCCAGTCAGTGCGCCCGTTGGCGAGCGCGGCGAGCACCGCGTTGCCACGGCTCGCCAATGCGCCGGCATGCCGCTCGATCCCGTGCCCGGCACGCTTGGCGGCGGCGGGCAGCTGGATTTGTGCCGCGCCGCCCGCCACGACCACGCGCAGCAGTGTCGACTGGAAGTCGTACTCGCGCGGCATCCCGGCGATTTCCTTGAGCCGCGTGGCGCTGAGCGCCGCGAGCCCCGCCCACACATGGCCGGCATCGACACGCTCGACCGCCGCGGGCGACGCGGCCTCCGCCGTCACCATCAGCGTGTCGGGCTGGGCGAACGCGATGGCGCGCATCGCCTGATCGGTGGTGACGAGCGAATCGGCGACGACGACGATGCTCGCGAGCGGGTGTGCCTTGGCCGCCGCTTCCTCGGCCGAGCGGACGACATCGACCGCGACGCCGCGCCGCGCGATGCGATTGACCGCCGCCAACAGCGCCGGGGTGACGCGCGTGACGGCGATCATCAGCTGCCCCGCGCCGCAGCCGATCAGCAGCCGCGCTTGATACTCGATCAGCGTCATGCCGCCGAACGGCGACGTCGCCGCCAGCGCCTCGCCGCGGTCCTCGGCGGCTTCGGTGGCGAAGATGAGGCCGGCGATCATGCGCGCGCCCGGTGGACGACGCCGCCCGTCATCGGCGCGGGGGCGCCGGTGGTGCCGGGAAAGCTGATCGGCAGGCCCTTGAGCGTCCGCACCGCCATATAGGCGAAACCCTCCGCCTCCAACGCGTCGCCATTCCAGCCGAGCGTGTCGGCCGACTCGGGCGTCAGGCCCGTCCGCTCGGCGATCATCGCCATCAGCGTGGGGTTGTGCCGCCCGCCGCCCGCGACGATCAGCCGCGCCGGGCGCGCCGGCAACAGTCGCAGCCCCTCCGCCACCGTCTGTGCCGTGAAAGCGGTCAGCGTCGCCGCGCCGTCCGCCTCGGCCAGGCCGCGCGCCGGTTGGACGGTGAAGTCGTTGCGATCGAGCGACTTGGGCGGGGCCATGTCGAAATAGGGGTGATCGAGCATCGCGGTCAGCACCGCCTCGTCCACCCGCCCCGCCGCCGCCAGCGCGCCGCCTTCGTCGAAGCGAGCCCCGCGCATCTCGCCGACCCAGCTGTCGATCAGGCCATTGGCCGGGCCGGTGTCGAACGCGATCAGCGTGTCGCCGTCGATATAGGTCACGTTGGCCACCCCGCCGAGATTGAGCACCGCGACCGGCCCCGGCTGTCCCGCCACGAGTGCGCGGTGATAGACGGGGAGCAGCGGCGCCCCCTGCCCGCCCGCCGCCACGTCGGCGCTGCGCAAATCCGCCACCACGTCGATGCCCGTCGCCGCCGCGAGCGCCGCGCCGTCGCCGAGCTGCCACGTCCAGCCGCGATCGGGGCGATGCGCGATCGTCTGGCCGTGAAAGCCGATTACCGCCACGTCATCGGCGCCGGTCTCACGAAGCAGCGCCGCCACAGCCTCGGCATGAGCGTCGCCTACGCGCGCCTCGGCCCGCTCGATCAGCGGGTCCGCGCCCGGCGACGCCATCGCCAGCGCGCGTTCGGTCGCCGCCATCAGCAGCTCGCGATCCTCGGCCGACCACTCGATCGCGACGAAGCGCAGCGAGCGCACCTGCCCCTCGCCATCGGTTTCGATCAGCGCGGCATCGATCGCGTCGAGCGAAGTGCCCGACATCAACCCGATCGCCTTCACGCATGCACCCTTGTCCATCGCTTTCCTCTAGCCGCCGCGCGGGCGAAGTCGAGACGTGCCCCCTCGCACCGCGACAATTTCATGCTATCGGCGCGGGCATCATGAGCGAATACCGGTCCGAGCTTCTTCGCACGCTGTCGGCGCGCGGCTATATCCATCAGGTCACCGACGCGGCGGCGCTCGACGCGCTGGCCGAGAAGCAGGTCGTGCCCGGCTATATCGGCTTCGATCCGACCGCGCCCTCGCTCCATGTCGGCAGCCTCGTCCAGATCATGCTCCTGCGCCGGATGCAGCAGGCGGGGCACAAGCCCGTCGTGCTGATGGGCGGCGGCACCGGCAAGATCGGCGACCCGAGCTTCAAGGACGAGGCGCGGCGGCTGATGTCCGACGAGGTGATCGCGAGCAACGTCGCCTCGATCAAGACCGTCTTCGAGCGCTTCCTGACCTTCGGCGACGGCCCATCGGACGCCGTGATGGTCGACAATGCCGACTGGCTCGAAAAGCTCGAATACATCCCGTTCCTGCGCGACATCGGCCAGCATTTCTCGGTCAATCGGATGCTGAGCTTCGATTCGGTCAAGCTGCGGCTGGATCGCGAGCAGTCGCTGAGCTTCCTCGAATTCAACTACATGATCCTCCAGGCCTATGATTTCCGCGAATTGTCGCGCCGGCTGGGCGTGCGGCTGCAGATGGGCGGGTCAGACCAGTGGGGGAACATCGTCAACGGCATCGAGCTGACGCGCCGCGTGGACCGGACCGAGGTGTACGGCGTCACCACCCCGCTCATCACCACCGCCGACGGCGGCAAGATGGGCAAGACGATGTCGGGCGCGGTCTGGCTGAACGAGGACGCACTGCCCGCCTATGATTACTGGCAGTTCTGGCGGAACACGCACGACGCGGACGTTGGCCGGTTCCTGCGCCTGTTCACCGACCTGCCGCTCGATGAGATTGCCCGGCTCGAGGCGCTGGGCGGGGCCGAGATCAACGAGGCGAAAAAGGTGCTCGCGGACGAGGCGACGGCGATGTGCCGCGGCCGCGACGCCGCGGTGCTGGCGGCGGAAACCGCACGCCGGACCTTCGAGGAAGGCGCCGCGGGCGAGGCGCTGCCGACCCATGCGGTCGCGGGCGGCTCGATCGCCATCGTCGACGCGCTCGTGGCGCTCGGCTTCGCAGCGTCGAAGGGCGAGGCGCGCCGCCTTATCAAGGGCGGCGGCGCGCGTGTAGACGGCGCGAAGGTCGAGGACGAGGCACTGGTAATCACCGTCGACGGCGACGACGTGCGCGTGTCGGCGGGCAAGAAGAATCACGGACTGCTGACCCGGCAAGGGTAACGCCGCGTTAGCCGCCTTCCTTCGCCAAGCCTTTATCGCTGTCCCGGATAACGATCGCTCGGGGGCGGAGGGCCAGGTGGCACAGTCAGCGCAGCGTATCTTTCACGACGACCGGGCCGAACATCGCGATCAGGTCCATTGGCGCGCCCGCGCCTTCGGCCCGGATGCCCGATCGCTGTCGCTGACGATCGTCAACCTGTCGCCGCACGGCCTGATGGCGCGATGCGATGCGCCCTTCGTCGAAGGCGCGCGGATCCACCTTACGTTGCCTGTTGCGGGCGCGATTGCCGGTGAAGTCCGCTGGGCGCTGGGCGGGCGGATCGGCTGCCGGTTCGACCGGGGAATAGACCGCGCAACCTATTACGAAATGCTGGCGGCGATCCTGCGCCCCTAACCCTTTCGAACGATCACGACGCCGACGAGCACGAGCAGCACGCCCGCGATCTTGACCCAGGTCACCGGCGACCGCGGCAGGCCGATCAGCCCGAAATGATCGATGACGAGCGCGGCAACAAGCTGGCTGGCGATCGCGATCGTCAGCATCGAGGCGAGCCCCAGCCGCGGCGCCGCGAACGCGGTGGCGGCGACATAGAAGGCGCCGTACGCACCGCCCACGAACATCCAAGGCTTCACGCCCCGGAGCGCGGTGAGCGGCGTGCGGTCGAAGCTGAGCCACGCTGCGATCAGGATCGTCGTGCCCACCGCAAACGAGATCAGCGCCGCGAGCGTCACCGACCCGACCGCACGGCCGAGCGCGGCATTGGTCGGCGGCTGCGAGGCGAGACCGATCCCGCCGAGCAGCGCGGCGATGAAGGGAAGAAGCGCGTTCACGGCCGCGCGGTAGCGGATCGATTCCAACCCGTCACCCCGGACTTGTTCCGGGATCCGCGGGAACAACCCCATAAACGCCGTACCCCGGCGAAGACCAGGCTTCACTCGTGAGAGCCTATCCCGACCGCAGCAGCGCCACCCCGGCGTCGCGCTCGAACAGGTAAAGCGCCATCCGCGCTGCCTCTCCGCGCGGGCCGCTCAAACCGCCATCGCGATCGACGAGCAGGCGAGCATCGGCATTGGCGACGGGCAGCAGTTCGCCCAGCATTTCGGGCGCGGCCAGCCGGAACGCCGCCTCCCCCGACTGGCGCGTGCCGAGGAGTTCGCCCGCGCCGCGCAGTTCCAAATCGCGCTCGGCGATGACGAACCCGTCGTTGCTCTCGCGCATCAGGGCGAGGCGCGCGCGCGACGTCTCCGACAGCCCGCCGCCGCGCAGCAGCAGGCAGATCGATTTGCCCCCGCCGCGCCCCACCCGGCCGCGCAGCTGGTGAAGCTGGGCAAGGCCGAAGCGGTCGGCATGCTCGATCACGATCAGCGTCGCGTTGGGCACGTCCACGCCCACCTCGATCACCGTCGTCGCGACCAGCACGCCCGCGCGGGCGGACGAGAAGCGCGCCATCTCGGCGTCCTTCTCGGGCGCTTTCATCCGGCCGTGGACCAGCGCCACCGCGTCCTCGCCGAACCGCTTGCGCAGCACTTCCGCGCGCATCTCGGCGGCGGCCATATCGGATTTCTCGCTCTCCTCGACCAGCGGGCACACCCAATAGGCCTGCCCGCCGCCCGCCAGATGCCGGCCCAGCCCCTCGATCACCTCGGCCAGCCGGCCCTCCGACACGACGCGAGTCTCGATCGGTTCGCGCCCCGGCGGCATCTCGTCGAGGCGGCTGACGTCCATCTCGCCATATTGCGCGAGCGTCAGCGTGCGCGGGATCGGCGTCGCGGTCATGACGAGAAGGTGGGGCGGCCGCTCCGCCTTGGCCTGCAAGAGCATCCGCTGCGCGACGCCGAAGCGGTGCTGCTCGTCCACAACGACGAGGCCGAGGTCGCGATAGGTGACGGCTTCCTGAAAGATCGCGTGGGTGCCGATCAGGATGTCGATCTCGCCCGCGGCGAGGCCCATCAGCGTCGCCTCGCGCACGCGCCCCTTGTCCCGGCCGGTCAGGATCGCGACGCGGGCAATGCCCGACAGCGTACGCGACAGGTTCTCGTAATGCTGGCGCGCGAGGATTTCGGTGGGGGCGAGCAGCGCGCCCTGCGCCCCGCCCTCTACCGCGATCAGGAGCGCCATCGTCGCGACGAGCGTCTTGCCGGAGCCGACATCGCCCTGGAGCAGGCGGAGCATCGGCCGGCTCTGCGCCATGTCGCCCTCGATCTCGCCGACCGTCCGCGACTGTGCGCCGGTCGGCGTGTAGGGCAGGTCGAGCTTCGCGCGCAGCCGCCCGTCGCCGACGAGCGCCCGCCCCCGCTTCGCCCGCGCCTCACCGCGCACCAGCAGCAGCGCGAGCTGATTGGCGAACAGCTCGTCATAGGCGAGGCGTGCGCGGGCCGGGCCGTCGCTGGGGTTGGCATGGATGCGCGCCAGCGCCTCGCGCCAACCGGGCCATTGCCGCTGCGCCAGCACGCTCGGCTCGATCCATTCGGGCAGGTCGGGCGCGCGCTCGATCGCCTGTGCGGCGAAATTGGCGAGGCGCTTCGAGTTCACCCCCTCCGACTGCGGATAGATCGCCTCACGCCCGCCGACCGTCTCGGCCTCTTCGGGCGGCACCACGATGTCCGGGTGGACGATCTGGAGCACCTCGCCATAGGTTTCGAGCTTGCCCGACACGAACCGCGGTTCATTGAGCGGGAACAGCTTCTTCACCCACCCCGAATTGCCGCCGAAGTAAGTGAGCGCGACGACATTGCCCGCCGCGTCCGCCGCGATCGCCCGCGTCGGCCCCCGGCCGCTGGACGTGCGATAGTCGATCGCGGTCAGCGTGATCGCGATGACCCGCCCCGCATCGGCGGCATCCAGCGTGTCGCGCCGCACGCGATCGACGTAACCGGTGGGCAGGTGGAACGCCATGTCGACGACGCGCGCGATCTTCAGCCGCTCCAGCGGCTTGGCGAGCGCCGGCCCCACGCCCTTCAGCGCGGTGATCTCTGCAAACAGCGGATTGAGCAATTGGGGTCGCATGCCTATCTCGCCCCCATACACCAGCCGACGGCCGCCGCCAGCGCCCGCCGGCTATTCGGCATTGGAGGAACGCCCATGGACCGCGAAGATAGACTGAAGCGCCTGCGCTTCCGCGCCTGGCATCGCGGGACCAAGGAAGCCGACCTGCTGATCGGCGGCTTCTTCGACCGGCATCACGGCGATTGGGACGACGCGCAGATCGACCTGTTCGAACGGCTGCTGGAGGAGCAAGACGTCGATATCATGGGCTGGGCCACGCAGTCGCAGCCGGTGCCGCCCGAATATCGCGGCCCGATGGTGCAGGCGCTCGAAGCGCTGAATTACGTCCCCATCGCCGAGTGATCCTCCGCGCCGCCTAGGAAGCCGATGCCCGACCTTTCCAAGATTCTCGCTGCCAAGGCGCCGCTCACGCTTGCCGGCGTGCCGAGCGGCTTCCTCCCCTCGCTGCTCGCCGACCTCACGCGCGCGGCGCCGGGCGGCGCGGTCTTCGTCGCCACCGACGACAACGAAATGCGCGCGATCGCCGCGACCGCACCCTATTTCGCATCCGAGATCGAAGTGGTGCAGTTCCCCGCCTGGGACTGCCTCCCCTACGACCGCGCCAGCCCGTCGCTGCGCGTCATGTCGGAGCGGCTGGCGGCGCTTCACACGCTCCAGCTAAAGCCGACCCGCCCGCGGCTGTTCCTGACGACGGTCAATGCCGCCACCCAGCGCGTCCTCACCCGCTTCCGCGTCCGCCAGCTGGTCGCACGCCTCGCGCCGGGCGAGCGCATCTCGCTCGACAAGCTGGCCGCCTTGCTCGCCGGCAACGGCTATGTCCGCACCGACACCGTCCATGACGCGGGCGAGTTCGCGATCCGCGGCGGCCTGGTCGATCTCTACCCCTCGGGCGCGGAACAGGCGCTGCGCCTCGACTTCTTCGGTGACGAGATCGAGAGCGTGCGGACGTTCGACCCCGCCGACCAGCGCACGACCGGGCGGATCGACGGCTTCACCCTCCTGCCCGCCTCCGAGGCGCTGCTCGACGAGGACACGATCAAGCGATTCCGCACGCGGTACCGCGAGCGGTTCGGCGCGACTGCGACGGGCGACCCGCTCTATCAGGCGATCAGCGACGGCCGCCGCCTCGCCGGCATGGAGCATTGGCTGCCCCTGTTCGAGGAACGGTTGGAGACGCTGTTCGACCACCTGCCCGCCGACGCGGTCATCGTCCGCGACGCCAATGCCGTGTCGGCGGCGGAGGCGCGGTTCGAGGGAATCGCCGACTATCAGGCCAATCGCGTCCGCGCGCAGTCGAGCGATCCGGGCAGCTACCGCCCGCTCGGCCAGGACCAGCTCTACCTCCTCGCCGACGAATGGGCCAAGCGGGTGGAGGAAGCGCCCGCACACCTCGCGACCGCGTTCCACGAGCCCGAGAGCGCGCGCGTCCTCGATTTCGGCGTCGATGGCCCGCGCGACTTCACGCCCGAACGCACCGCGCAGGCGAACGTGTACGAGGCGGTCGCAAGCCATGTCGAGACGCTGCGCAAGGACGGGCGCAAGCCGATCCTCGCCAGCTATTCGGCGGGCGCGCGCGAGCGGCTGATGGGCCTGCTCGTCGATCATGGCCTGAAGGGCGCGGTGCTCGCCGACACCTGGCAGGAGGCGCTGGGCAAGGCGGACACGTCGAAGAGCTTTGGCGTCAGCCTGATCGTCCTTCCCCTCGACCACGGCTTCACCGCGCCGGGGATTGCGGTGCTTACCGAGCAGGACATGCTCGGCGACCGGCTGGTCCGGCGCAGGAAGCGCAAGAAGTCGACCGACGCGTTCCTCGCCGAACTCGCGACGCTGTCGCCCGGCGATCTCGTCGTCCATGTCGACCACGGCATCGGCCGGTACGAGGGGCTGACGCAGATCCCGGTGCAGAAGGCGCCGCACGACTGCGTCGCGCTCACCTATGCCGGCGGCGACAAGCTCTACGTGCCCGTCGAGAATCTCGAGGTCCTGAGCCGCTACGGATCGAGCGAGGAGGGCGCGAGCCTCGATCGCCTCGGCGGCGAGGGCTGGCAGCGGCGCAAGGCGGCGATGAAGGAGCGCATCCGCGAGATCGCGGGCGAGCTCATCAAGACCGCTGCCAAGCGCGCGCTGCGCCCCGGCCAGGTCGCCGAGCCCGACGCCGGCGGCTATCCCGCCTTCCTCGACCGCTTCCCCTACGAGGAGACCGAGGATCAGGATCGCGCGATCGACGACGTGCTCGGCGATCTCGGTTCGGGCAAGCCGATGGACCGGCTGGTCGTCGGCGACGTCGGCTTCGGCAAGACCGAGGTGGCGCTCCGCGCCGCGTTCGTCGCGGCGATGGCGGGGATGCAGGTCGCGGTCATCTGTCCCACCACGCTGCTCGCGCGCCAGCACTACACCAACTTCTCGGCGCGGTTCGAGGGGTTCCCGATCAATGTCGGCCGCATCAGCCGTCTGGTCCCCGCGCCCGAGATCAAGAAGGTCAAGGAGGGGCTGGCCGACGGCACGATCGACGTGGTGATCGGCACCCACGCACTCCTCGCCAAGGGTCTCGACTTCAAGCGCCTCGGCCTCGTCATCGTCGACGAGGAGCAGCGGTTCGGCGTCACGCACAAGGAACGGCTGAAGGCGCTGAAGGCCGATGTCCACGTCCTCACCCTCACTGCCACCCCGATCCCCCGTACGCTTCAGATGGCGATGTCGGGGCTGCGCGAGCTATCGGTGATCCAGACGCCGCCGGTCGATCGCCTCGCGGTGCGCACCTACGTCATGCCGTGGGACCCGGTGGTGCTGCGCGAGGCGTTGCTGCGCGAGCATTATCGCGGCGGACAGAGCTATTTCGTCACTCCTCGCATCGCCGATCTGCCCGAAATCGAGGAGTTCCTGCGCAACGAGGTGCCCGAGGTCCGCTACGTCGTCGCCCACGGCCAGATGGCGGCGAGCGAGGTCGAGGAGCGCATGTCCGCCTTCTACGACAAGAAGTTCGAGGTGCTGATCTCGACAACCATCGTCGAAAGCGGGCTCGATATCCCCAGCGCCAACACGATGATCGTCAATCGCGCGGACAAGTTCGGCCTGGCCCAGCTCTACCAGCTTCGCGGCCGCGTCGGGCGGGCCAAGACGCGCGCCTATGCGTATCTGACGACGCCGCCCGAGCGGATGATGACCGAGGCGGCGGACAAAAGGCTGAAGGTGCTGTCCGACCTCGATTCGCTGGGGGCGGGTTTCCAGCTCGCCAGCCACGACCTCGACATTCGCGGCGCGGGCAACCTGCTCGGCGACGAGCAGTCGGGGCATATCAAGGAGGTCGGCTACGAACTCTACCAAGCGATGCTGGAGGAGGCGATCCTGGAGGCCAAATCCGGCCGCTCCAAGGATGAAGGCGATCTCGCGCCGGGCGACTTCTCGCCGCAGATCACCGTCGATGCGCCGATCATGCTGCCAGAGGAGTTTATCCCCGACCTTGACCTCCGCATGGGCCTCTATCGCCGTCTGAACGACGTCGAGGACCGCCGCGGGATCGAGGCGTTCGCCGCCGAGCTCATCGACCGCTTCGGCAAGTTGCCCGAGGCGACCGAGAACCTGCTGGTGCTGATGGAAGCGAAGCTGAACGCCAAGACCGCCTGTATCGCGAAGCTCGACGTGGGGCCCAAGGGCGCGCTGGTCAGCTTCGCGAAGGATCATTTCCCCAACGTCGACGGCCTGATGGCCTATGTCGGGCGGCTGGAGGGGACGGCGAAGCTGCGGCCGGACATGAAGCTGGTGGTGAACCGCCCGTTCGCGACGCCCAAGGCCCGGCTGAACGCGGCGCTCCAGATCAGCCGGGGGTTGGCAAAGGCGGCGGGTTGAAAGCGCCGCTGAACTGACAAGAAAAAAGGCGCGGCCTCCAAGCGGAAGCCGCGCCCTTTTCAAACGGGAGGCGGGTCGCCCCGCCCCAATCAGTAGCGGTAGTGGTCCGGCTTGAACGGGCCCTCGACCGGCACGCCGATGTAACCGGCCTGCTTGTCCGAAAGCTTCGACAGCTTGACGCCCAGCTTCTCGAGATGCAGCGCCGCGACCTTTTCGTCGAGGTGCTTGGGCAGGACGTAGACCTTGTTCTCGTACTTGTCGCCGTCGGTCCAGAGCTCGATCTGCGCGAGCGTCTGGTTGGTGAAGCTCGCCGACATGACGAACGACGGGTGGCCGGTCGCACAGCCGAGGTTCACGAGGCGACCCTTGGCGAGGACGATGATCTGCTTGCCGTCGGGGAATTCGACCAAGTCGGTGCCCGGCTTCACTTCGGTCCACTTGTAGTTCGACAGCGCTGCGATCTGGATCTCGCTGTCGAAGTGGCCGATGTTGCAGACGATCGACATGGGGCGCATCGCCTTCATATGATCGGCGGTGATGACGTCGGCATTGCCGGTGGCGGTGACGAAGATGTCGGCGCGGGTCACCGCTTCCTCCATCGTCACGACCTCAAACCCTTCCATCGCGGCCTGGAGCGCGCAGATCGGATCGACCTCCGTCACCATCACGCGCGCGCCGCCGTTGCGGAGCGACTGGGCCGAACCCTTGCCCACGTCGCCGAAGCCGGCGACGACCGCGACCTTGCCGGCCAGCATCACGTCGGTGGCGCGGCGGATCGCGTCGACCAGCGATTCCTTGCAGCCATAGAGATTGTCGAACTTCGACTTGGTGACGCTGTCGTTGACGTTGATCGCGGGGAAGGGCAGCTCGCCCTTCTTGGCGATCTCGTACAGGCGGTGGACGCCGGTCGTCGTCTCTTCGCTGACGCCCTTCAGGTTCTTCACGGTTTCGGTCAGGTAGCCAGGCTTCTTCGCCACGAACGCCTTGAGGGCGCGCTGCATCTCGACCTCTTCCTCATTCTCGGGCTCGGGCATGGTGTGCCCGGCTTCGAGCTTGGCGCCCCAAAGCGCGAACATCGTCGCGTCGCCGCCGTCATCGAGGATGATGTTGGCGGTCTGGCCCTCGACCTCATGATCCCAGCTGAAGATGTCGCCGACATAGTTCCAGTAGTCGGCCAGCGTCTCGCCCTTCACGGCGAAGACGGGCACGCCCGACGCGGCGATCGCGGCGGCGGCGTGGTCCTGCGTCGAGAAGATGTTGCAGGTCGCCCAGCGCACGTCGGCGCCGAGCGCGGTCAGCGTCTCGATCAGCACCGCGGTCTGGATCGTCATGTGGAGCGAACCGGTGATGCGCGCGCCCTTCAGGGGCTGCGACGCGCCGAACTCCTCGCGCAGCGCCATCAGGCCCGGCATCTCGGTCTCGGCGATCTTGATCTCGGCGCGGCCGAAATCGGCAAGCGACAGATCGGCGACGACGTAATCCTTCGTCTCGAGGACGGGGGCGGTGGCCACGGGCATTACTCCTGGATCTGGATGGATGCCGCGCCCTTACCGTGCCCGCCGGGCAAACGCAAATGCGATATAAAGATATCTTTAAGTGTGATCGTCAGGCGTTGCCCGCGCGGGTCGACAGCAGGACCGGATCGATGCCGGCGCTGGTGAACCCGTTCAGCCAGCGCGCATGCACGTCGGCTTCGAAAAGTAGTGCGTCGTCGCCGGGCACGTTGAACCAGCCGTGGCGCGTCATCTCTTCGTCGAGCTGGCCCGCGCTCCAGCCGGCATAGCCGAGCGCGACGATCCAACGCGTGGGCCCTCGCCCCTCGGCGATCGCGCGCAGCACATCGACGGTGCTCGACAGCGCCCAGCGCCCCGCGACATCCACGGTGTCCTGGCCGCTCCAGTCAGCGCTATGCACGACGAAGCCGCGCCGCGGTTCGACCGGGCCGCCGAAATGCACCGGCGCGGCGGGCACACCCTCGGTCGGGATGTCGAACTGGTCGAGAACGTCGTGAAACGTCAGACCCTCGACCAGCGCGCCGATGCCGATGCCGAGGGCGCCGTCGGCATCATGCGCGCACATCGCGATGACCGCCTGCTCGAAGCGCGGGTCGCCGATCCCCGGCATCGCCAGGAGGAACTGGCCGGTCAGGAACGGGCTGGCGGAAGCGGACATAACCATCGCAGAAGAACAATAAGGGCAGCGGATGCGATCCGTCATCGCTTGAAAAAGGCGTGAGCCGCGCCAAGCTGCCGTCCAGTCCAACAGGAGCATGGCATGACGATCAAGACAGGCGACCGCATTCCCGACGCGAAACTGGTCAAGGCCGGCGCCGAAGGCCCCGAACAGATCAGCGCCGCCGATTTCTTCAAGGGCCGGCGCGTCGCGGTGTTCGCGGTGCCTGGCGCGTTCACGCCGACCTGCTCGGCGCGTCACCTGCCCGGCTTCATCGAGCGCGCGGGCGAATTGAAGGAAAAGGGCATCGACGAGATCGCCTGCACCTCCGTCAACGACGCGTTCGTGATGGGCGCGTGGGCCAAGGCGAACAATGCCGATGCGGTGACGATGCTCGCCGACGGCAATGCCGAGTTCGCGAAGGCCGCGGGGCTGGAAATGGACGGCAGCGCTTACGGAATGGGCACGCGCAGCCAGCGTTATGCGATGATCGTCAACGACGGCGTGGTCGAGCAGATCCATGTCGAACAGCCCGGCGAGTTCAGCGTCAGCTCGGCCGACCATCTGCTCGAACAGCTCTGAACCGGAACCGTGACGGCCTTGGAATGTTGCTGGTGCGAAAGGAGATTTCGCGATGACCACTGACGTGACCAAGGCCGCGCACGACGCGGCCGAAGCGACCAAGACCAAGGCTGCGAAAGCGAGCGCCACCGTCAAGAAGGCGGCGACCACCGCCGCCGACAAGAGCCGTGTCGTCGCCAAGAAAGCGGCGAAGCGCGTGGACGAAGTGACCGAGACGACGGTCGACACGGCCAAGCGCCACCCCGTCGCCGCCGCCGCGATCGCGGTGGGCACCGCGGCCGCCATCGCCGGCGCAGCCTTCGGCGCGACCAAGCTGGTCGAGAAGCGCAAGGAAGCCAAGCCTGCGCCCAAGCGCAAACCCACGGTGAAGACGGCCGCGACCCCGCCCAAGCCGGCAACAGCGAAGGCAGCCGCTTCCAGGAAGCCCGCGACGACCAAGGCGCCGGCGCGCAAGCCCGCCGCCAAGACGCCGGTCGCCAAGCCCAACGGCGCGACCCAGCACTGACGATCCCTCCGCGGCGGTACCAAGCGCGTACCGCCGCGGAATCGTCACGCCCCCGTCTTGCCAGCGTCATCGCGGCGAATTAGCCGTCCAAGATGACAAAGGCAGAATCAATCGTCGCCGAACTCGATCGGCTCTACACCGCCTCCGTCTCGCGCCTGAAGGCGGCGCTCGAGACCTATCTTTCCACCGGCGAGGCCCCCGCGCCCGAGATGCGCAAGGACGGCAGCTTCGCCTATCCCGAGATTCGCGTCCGCTACACCGGCGGCCCCGACCGTCCCGCCCCGACGCGCTCCTTCGGCCGCCTCGTCACCGCGGGCGATTATCGCATCAGCGTGACCAAGCCGGCGATGTACGGCGACTATCTGACTGAACAGCTCACGCTGCTGATCGAGGATTACGACGTCGAGGTTGAGGCGGTGCCGGGGCGGCAGGAAATCCCCTTCCCCTACGTCCTCGATCCAGGCCATGCGCTCCAGCTCGACGAGGTATCGGCATCCGAACTCGCGCGGTTCTTCCCCGCGACCGAACTGGCGCATATCGGTGACGAGATCGCCGACGGCCTGTGGGTCAGCTTGGACGGCACGCGGCCGCTGGCGCTGTTCGATGGGCTGCGCACCGACTTCAGCCTCGCGCGGCTGCGCCACTATACCGGCACGCCGACTGAGCATGTGCAGAAATACGTGCTGTTCACCAACTACCACCGCTATGTCGACGAGTTCGTGCGCTGGGGCACCGAACAGCTCGGCAAGGGCCAGTATACCGCGCTGTCGGGTGCGGGCGGGCTGTATCTCGAGGCCGGCGCCGACCCCACCGACCATGTCGCCGACAGCGCGTGGCGCCGGCACCAGATGCCCGCCTATCACCTGATCGCGCCCGATCGCAGCGGCATCACCCTCGTCAACATCGGCGTCGGTCCGTCGAACGCCAAGACGATCACCGACCACCTCGCCGTCACCCGGCCCGAGGCGTGGCTGATGATCGGCCATTGCGGCGGCCTTCGGCCCAGCCAGCGGATCGGCGATTACGTCCTCGCCCACGCGTACCTTCGCGACGACCACGTGCTGGACGAGGTGCTGCCCCCCGCCATTCCCGTGCCCGCGATCGCCGAGGTTCAGCAGGCGCTGGCGCGCGCGGCGCAGACCATTTCGGGCCAGTCGGGGGACGAATTGAAGCGGCGGCTGCGCACCGGCACGATCGTCACCACCGACGACCGCAACTGGGAACTGCGCTTCTCCGCCTCGGCGCTGCGCTTCTCCTTGAGCCGTGCGGTCGGCATCGACATGGAATCGGCGACGATCGCCGCGCAGGGCTATCGCTTCCGCGTCCCCTACGGCACGCTGCTCTGCGTCTCGGACAAGCCGCTGCACGGCGAGCTGAAGCTGCCGGGTCAGGCCAATCGCTTCTACGAGCGCGCGATCAGCGAGCATATGCGGATTGGCATCGAGACGGTCGAGGAACTGCGCCGCGAGGGCGCCAAGCTCCACAGCCGCAAGCTGCGCGCGTTCAACGAGCCGCCGTTCCGTTGAGCCCGCGCGCGATCACCGCGATCGGAGTGGCGGCGGCCGTGTGGCTGCTGCTGCGCCCGGCGCGGATGGGCGACGGAACGTTGAAGCGAACTCCGCTGCCGGCCGATTGACCTGCCTTAGCGGGCCGGATCGAGCCACGCGGCCAGTGCGTCGCCCAGCTCCGGCTTCGTCACCGCGCTCATGTGCCCGCCGGGCACCTCGGCCAGCGCCGCGCCCGGGATCGCGGCCGCTAGGTCGCGGTGCGAGCCGTTGTCGTCGTCCTCCTCGCCCGCCAGCACCAGCGTCGGCTGCGTGATCGCACGCACCCGCTCGATCGGGGTGTCGACGAACGTGTCGAGGATGTGCCGCAATGCCACCGGATCGCCCTTCGTCGTCTTCAGGAACGCCTCGACCAGCCACTTGGGCGACCCGCGCTCGAATGTGCCGAGATTGTCGAGGATGCCGCGGAAATGGCCGCTGCGGCGATTGGTGTCGGTCAGCCCCTCCAGCCCCATGCCGACGAAGATCACCCGCCGCGGCGTCGGCGCGATCGCCCGATCGAGCACCCGCATCGTCGTGCGCGCGCCCAGCGAATACCCGCCGAGGTCGTAGTCGGTAAGCCCCAGCTGCGCGATCAGCGCTTCGGCATCCTCGGCTAGTATGTCGGGGCGATAGGCGGCGGCATCGTGCGGGCGGTCGCTGGCACCGTGCGCGCGCAGATCGGGCATGATGACCCGATACCCCTGCGCCGCGACCTTGCCCGCATGGCCCCACCGCATCCAGTTGGTGAACGCGTCGGACATATAGCCGTGGATGAGGACGATCGGCCGCCCCTCACCCAGTTCATGCCAGGCGAGGCGCGTGCCGTCGGCCGCGGTCAGGTGGTGGAGCGTCGATTGATCGGTCATCGCGCCTGACTAGCGCGAGGACCGCCGCGCTCAACCCTTTTTGAGGTGGCGACGCCCCAGCAGTTCGGCGATCTGCACCGCGTTCAGCGCCGCGCCCTTGCGAAGATTGTCGCTGACGCACCAGAAGGCGAGGCCGTTCTCGACCGTCGAATCCTCGCGCACGCGGCTGACGAATGTCGCATAGTCGCCGACGCATTCGATCGGCGTGACGTATCCGCCGTCCTCGCGCTTGTCGACGAGCATGATGCCCGGTGCCTCGCGCAGCAGGTTCTGCGCTTCCTCCGCCGAAATCTCGCGTTCGAACTCGACGTTCACAGCCTCCGAATGGCCGACGAACACCGGCACGCGGACGCACGTCGCGACGACCTTGACCTTGGGATCGAGGATCTTCTTGGTCTCGACCACCATCTTCCATTCTTCCTTGGTCGAGCCGTCGTCGAGGAAGCTGTCAATGTGCGGGATGACGTTGAAGGCGATCTGCTTGGTGAACTTCTTGGGCTCGGCCTGATCGCCGACGAAGATGTTGCGGCTCTGCTCGAACAGCTCGTCCATCCCGGCCTTGCCCGCGCCCGACACCGACTGATAGGTGGCGACGACGACGCGCTTGATCGTCGCCGCGTCGTGCAGCGGCTTCAGCGCGACGACCATCTGCGCGGTCGAGCAGTTCGGATTGGCGATGATGTTTTTGGCCGTATAGCCGTCGATCGCCTCCGGGTTCACCTCTGGCACGATCAGCGGCACGTCCGGATCCATGCGATAGAGCGAGCTGTTGTCGATGACGACGCAGCCTGCCGCCGCGAACTTCGGCGCATAGATCTTCGTCGCGTCGCTGCCGATCGCGAACAGCGCCATGTCCCAGCCGGTCGGATCGAAATGCTCGATATTCTGGATTTTCAGCCGGCGGCCGGTCTCGCCATATTCGGCCTCTTCGCCGACAGAGCGGCTGCTAGCGAGCACCGCGATCTCGTCCGCCGGAAACTCGCGCTCGGCGAGGATGTTGAGCATCTCGCGTCCGACATTGCCCGTGGCACCCGCAACGACGATCCGATAACCCATGGTCCGCAACTTCCTGTCGTAAACGCCCCTCACCGGGACAAGAAAACGACGGCCGCTTTAGAAGCTCCGCCCGCGAATGGAAGGGCTTTCGGCTTTCTCGGCGGCAAGCGTCGCTTGGTCAGGCGGCGACGCGGCCATATCGCTGGACGGTTATCGGGTGGCTGGACGACAGGCCGCCATCGACGACGATCGCCTGTCCGTTGACATAGCTTGCCGCGTCGCTGGCGAGGAACAGGACGGCGCCGGCGATCTCCTCGGGCGCGCCGTGGCGTTTCAACGGGTTGAGCGCGCCGATCCTGTCCTCCACGCCCTTTTCGCGCGCGCGGTCGAAGATCATCTGCGTCATCCCCGTCTCGATCAGGCCGGGGCAGACGGCATTGACGCGCACGCCCGATCCCGTGAGTTGCTGCGCCGCGGTCTGCGCCAGGTTGATGACGCCCGCCTTCGACGCCGAGTAAGCCGCCCCGCCCGCGCCCGATCGCAGCCCCGCGACGCTGGCGGTCAGCACGATCGACCCGCCGCCCCGCTCGGTCATGCGCGGCGCGGCGTATTTCACCGCGAGAAACGGACCGATCAGGTTGATGCGCAGGATCTCCGCCCAGTCGGCCGCGCTTTGGTCGAACAGGCCGGCCAGCCCGCCCGACACCCCGGCATTGGCGTGGAAGATGTCGAGCCCGCCATGCGCCGCCACCGCCGCCTCGACCAGCTCGGCCACTGCCGCTTCATCGCCCGCGTCGGCGGTGACGTGGATCGCCCGGCCGCCCGCCTTGCGGATCGCCGCCGCGGTGGCGTCGGCGCCGGACAGGTCGGCACAGACTACCGCCGCCCCCTCCGCTGCCAGCCCCAGCGCGGTCGCGCGGCCGATGCCCGAACCCGCGCCGGTGACGATCGCCGACTTGCCCTCGAACCGCATCAGCGCGCCCCCTCGATCGCCGAATCGTCGAACATCCCGAACATCAGCGTCGAGGCGTAGAGCGCCACCGCCCGATCGCGCGGCATCGTGCTTGCCCATTTGCGCATGTCGAAGGCGGCGTTCTGGATCGCCATCAGCGCCTGTGCCGCGACCAGCGGATCGACCGCGCGGCACGACCCTTCGGCGATCCCGTCGCTGATCGTGCCGGCGAAGCGTCGGGCGATGCGGTTGGATCGGTCGATCATCCCCTGCCGCGTCTCGACCGGCAGGCCGGAGAGTGCGGTGGTGCGCAGCAGCGGCCCGGCTTCCGAAAACTGGATGTCGAGCAGCGTCGCGATCATGCTCGACAATCGCTGCCAGTGGCTGCCGCCCGCTGCGTCGCCCTCTCGCTGCGCGCCGGTGATCGTCTCGAAGCTGCGCGCATAGCATTGCGCGACGAGGTCGTCCTTGGCGTCGAGATGGTGATAGAAGCTGCCCTTGGTGACGTTCAATTCGCTCGCGATCCGCTGCACCGACGCGCCGCGATAGCCGAGCTCGTTGATGAGGCGCGTGGCGGCGAGCAGGAAGTTCTCCCGGCTGGTCCGCGGCGCGCCGTGGGTCAGGTCGAGCAGCTGCGGCGTCCAGCGCGCGTTCGGCCCGGCGAGGCCACCGGCGAACAGCTCCATCAACCGCGCCTCGATCCGCGGAAACTGGTCGAGATCGTAGCGGTCGAGCCAGACGGTCAGCCAGAAACTATTTTCCAGCAGCACATGCGCGCGCGCGCCGTTGAGGTCAGTTTGCGCGCGCGTCGTCATCGGCCCGAATAATTGCCGCGTTCGCCGGAACACCTCACGCCAGCGGGCGAGCAGCGCGCCCTTGGCCGGCTCATCCATCGCGCGAAGGTCGGACAGGACCGCAACCGACGAATCCGTCCCCTCGCGCACTCGCGCCAGCCGGGCGAAGGTCAGCGCGACGAACCGTGCCACCCGGTCCTGCGGCGTCGCCTGTTCCAGCGCGTCGTCAAGCGTCGCGAGCAGTGTGTCGATCGTCTGTTCGAACGTTGCGGCGGCCAGATCCTCCTTGCGCTTGAAATAATAGGTGACGCTGGTGGTATTCAGGCCGACACGGCGTGCCACATCGGCAAAGGTCATGCCCTTGGCCGATTGCTCGTTGATCGCCTCCGCCGCCGCCGCGAGGATCGCGTCGCGCTTGGCCTGAAAGCGTTTGGTCCCCTCGGCCGCCCGTACGGCCCCCTCGTTCGCGCTCATGGCCCGAGATTAGCGGATGCTTTTCGAAGAACCAGTGTTTTTTGTCGGAGTCTCCCGACCCCTGTTAACGCGGCGGCGACGCCCCTGCCGGCCCGCTTGTCCGAAGATCGGGTATGGTCTAACCCCAACGCAAACGCCAATTGCCGGAGGGGCCAGATGGACTTCACGCTGACCGAGCGCCAGACGCATTTCCGCGACCGGGTGCGCGACTTCATCGCCCGCGAGATCGCCCCGCGCGACCATGACTATCACGCAGAGGTCGAGCGCGGCGACCGCTGGGCACCGTCGTCGGTGATCGAGGAACTGAAGCCGCGCGCCCGCGCCGCCGGCCTCTGGAACCTGTTCATGCCCCCCGCCCCCGCGCTGAAACCCGTGGACGAGACGTTCAGGTTCGAGGGTGAGCAGCTCACCAACCTCGAATACGCGCTCTGTGCCGAGGAGATGGGGCGGTTCCACTGGGCGAGCGAGGTCTTCAACTGCTCCGCGCCCGACACCGGCAACATGGAAGTGTTCGAACGCTACGGCACGCTCGAACAGAAGGAACGCTGGCTGCGCCCGCTGATGCACGGCGAGATCCGCTCAGCCTTTCTGATGACCGAGCCGGCGGTCGCTTCGTCCGACGCGACCAACATCGAAACCTCGATCCGGCGCGACGGCGACCATTACGTCATCAATGGCCGCAAATGGTGGTCGTCGGGTACGGGCGATCCGCGCTGCAAGATCGCGATTCTGATGGGCAAGACCGATACCGAGGCCAAGCGGCATCAGCAGCAGTCGATGATCCTCGTCCCGCTCAATACGCCGGGCGTGCGGATCGAGCGGATGCTGAGCGTCTATGGCTATGACCACGCGCCGCACGGGCATGGCGAGGTGGTGCTGGAGAATGTCCGCGTCCCGGCCGAGAACCTGCTGCTGGGCGAAGGGCGCGGGTTCGAGATCGCGCAGGGGCGGCTGGGGCCGGGGCGCATTCATCACTGCATGCGCACGATCGGGACCGCCGAGATGGCGATCGAGCTGATGGCGAAGCGGCTGATGGCGCGCACCGCGTTCGGCAAGCGGATCGCCGAGCATTCGATCTGGGAACAGCGGATCGCCCGTGCGCGGATCGACATCGAGATGACGCGGCTTCTCTGCCTCAAGGCTGCGGACATGATGGACCGCGCGGGCAACAAGGCCGCGCAGCTCGAAATTGCTATGATCAAGGTGCAGGCGCCGACGATGGCGCTGCAACTGCTGGACGATGCGATCCAGGCGCATGGCGGCATGGGCGTGTCGCAGGATACGCCGCTGGCCGCCGCCTGGGCGGGGCTGCGCACGCTGCGCTTCGCCGATGGCCCGGACGAGGTCCACAACCGCGCGATCGCGCGCGCTGAGTTCGGGCGGCACGGCGCATGAAGGTCGAGGCCGCCGTCCTGCGCGAGCCGCACGCGCCGCTGACGATCGAGACGATCGAAGTCGACGCTCCCGGCCCACGCGAAGTGCTGATCCGCACCGCCGCGTGCGGGGTGTGCCGGTCGGACCTGCACTTCGTCGACGGCGCCTTCCCCCACCCGATGCCGACGGTACCGGGGCACGAGGCGGCGGGCGTCGTGCTCGCGGTCGGCGACGGCGTGGTGAGCGTGAAGCCGGGCGATCACGTCGTCACCTTCTTCACCGTCTTTTGCGGCGCGTGCGAGTTTTGCGCGAGCGGGCGCCCGTCGCTGTGCGTCAGCCCGGCGACTCGCCGGCCAAAGGATGCGCCGCCGCGCCTCAACCTCGAGGACGGCACGCCGCTGACGCCGTTCCTTAACCTGTCGGCCTTTGCCGGGGCGATGCTGGTGCACGAGAATGCGTGCGTCGCGATCGACAAAGCGATGCCGCTCGACCGCGCCGCGCTGCTCGGCTGCGCAGTCATCACCGGCGCCGGCGCGGTGTTCAACGACAGCAAGGTCAAGCCCGGCGAGAGCGTCGCGGTAATCGGCGCGGGCGGCATCGGGCTGGCCGCGATCAATGCCGCGCGGATCGCGGGCGCGGGCCTGATCGCCGCGATCGATCCCGTCGCTGACAAGCGCGACCTTGCGTTGAAGATGGGCGCCACCCACGCCTTTGCCCCGGACGATGCCGCGCGCGAGCTGATGGCGCTGACCGGCGGCGGCGTCGACTATGCGATCGAGGCAGTGGGGCGGCAGGCGACCGCCGAGCTCGCCTGGGCGATCCTGAAGCGCGGCGGCACCGCGACGATCCTCGGCATGATCGCGCCGGGTCAGTCGGTGTCGCTGCCCGGACCGTCGTTCCTGACGGGCAAGAAGCTGCAAGGCTCGCTGCTCGGCTCCACCCGCTTCCCGATCGATCTGCCGCGACTGGTGCGGATGTATCTCGACGGGCTGCTCGACCTCGACACGATGGTGGCCGAGCGGATCGCGCTGACCGACATCAATGCCGCGTTCGACAAGCTGCGCGCGGGCGACAGCGTGCGGTCCGTCGTCGTCTTCGAATAGAAAAGGGGCGGAGGCTCGAAAGCCCCCGCCCCCTCCCCTCTCCCACCTCAGAAGCGGGTGCGCAGCGTCACGCCATAGGTGCGCGGCTCGGCCAGATATTGCGAAAAGATCTGGCGGCCGCCCGGGAATGACGGGTCGACGAACGGCGCGCTCGTCGCCCCCGCCTGGAACGGCGAGTTGAACGCGACCTGCGTATACTGGGTGTTGGTCAGGTTCTGTGCCCAGAGCTCCAGCGCCCACAGCTCGTCGCGGCCACGGATGCCGACGCGCGCATTGACGAGGACGAAGCTGTCCTGCGCCTTTTGCGGGAACAGGTCCGAGCCGGTGTTGTAGTCGTCGGTCACGCGCGTATCGACATAGAACAGCCCCTGAAGCCCCGAGCTGCCCAGTTCCGGCGTCCACGACGCGCTTGCCGTCGCGACGATTTCCGGCGCGTTCGACAATTGCTTGCCGGGCAGGACGCGGAGCGCCGGATCGAGCGGGATGCCATTGGCGCTGCCGACCAGGTTCTCGCGATAGTGCGTGTCGGCGTAGGTCATGCCGAGGTTGATGTTCACGTCGCGTGCGGGTCGCAGGCTGCCCTCAAGCTCGACGCCCTGCGACACAACGCCGTACTTGACGTCGCCCGGCGCACAGGCACCCGTCGCCGCGCTCGCATCGCGATCCGCGCCGCCAAGGTCGTTCTTGCACGAATTGACCGTGGCGACGAGGAAGACCGCGCCGTTGAACGTGTTGAGCTGGAAGTTCTTGAACTCCTGCCGGAACGCCGCCGCGGTCAGCGTGAAGTTGCGGACCGACAGCTTGGCACCGACTTCGTACGCGTTGACGATCTCGGGATCGAACTGGAGGTTGCGCGACAGCGCCTGCACACCGCCAAGCTGCGCAAAGCTCTGGAGCGGATTCTTCAGCGCCGACTTGTCGAGGTTGAAGCCGCCCGCCTTGTAGCCGCGCGAATAGCTGCCGTAGAGGAGGACGTCGTCGGTAGGCTTCCACGACAGGATCGCTGTGCCGGTGAACTCGTCCTCGTTGCGCTCGTCGCGGAGTGTTGCGCCGTTGATCTCGCTGGTCGAGTTGCCCTGGCACGACAGGCCGATGATGCCGCCCGCCACCGCGGCGAGCGCGGGGTTGGTCAGGAAGCTGCCCAGCGCCTGCTGGTTCTGGACGCAGGCGGTGTTGTCGTTCTGGAAGCTGGCATCCAGCCGCTTACGCTCGTTCGTGTAGCGAAGGCCGAGCGTCAGATCGAGCGTATCGGCCAGATGGATGATGTTGTGCGTGAAGAACGCATAGTTGCGGCTGTTCTGCTCGAAATGATCACGCACCGTGCCGCGGTCGTTGATGCCGTTCAGACGGTCGAGCGCACCGACGACAAGCGGCCCCGCCGCGCCCAGCGGCGAGGCGACGCCCGGCACCTGCCCGTTCAGCACCGCGCGGCCCGTGGGGCTGATGCACGAGGCATTGGTCGGCGAGTAGAGCGTGGCCAACGCACTGCCCGAGATGATGCGGCACGTCGCGAACCGGCCATACTGGTTCCCGAAGCGCAGATTGTCGTTCACCGTCAGGTCTTCGTTGGCGTAATAGCCGCCGATCAACCAGTCGAGCTTGCCGCCGAACGCTTCGCCCTGAAGCCGCAGTTCCTGGCTGAACGTCTGGAACTGGCGATAGGAATTGCCGTCCGCCGCGCGGTACAGGATGTCGATCGTCGAATAGTCGGTGTCCGACCCCTGATCCGACTTGTAGTCGCGATAGGCAGTGATCGAGGTCAGCTTTGCAGCCCCGAAATCATAGTCGATCTGGCCCGAGATGCCCTTGTCGGTGGTCTTGCCGGCAAAGCTGCGGCCCGGCGTCGAATAGATCGTCCGGTCGTAACCCGGATTGAACGACGCCAGCGGCTGGCCGAGGTCGCGCAGCACGTTGATGATGTTGTTGCCGTTGGCCAGGCCGGTCGTGAGCGGCGTCGCCGGGTTGTTGAGATTGCCGACCGATGGCGTGACGGAGCGGTCGACATAGGTCGCGCCGCAGCACCGCTCGTCGCGCTTGGTATAGTCGCCGATGATGCGGACGCTGAAATCGCTGGTCGGCTCAAACTTCAACTGGCCGCGCACGAACCAGCGATCGCGGTTGTTGACGTCGATGTTGTTGGCGACGTCGTTGTAGAAGCCGTCGCGCTTCACGTAGACGCCGTCGACCCGCGCCGCGAGCGTCTCGCCGAGCGGCAGGTTCAGCGCGCCCTGAAGCCGCCAGAAGTCGTAATTGCCGTACGTCGCCTCGGCCATGCCGTGGATGCCGTCGAAGGTCGGCTGCTTCGAGACGATGTTGATGATGCCCGCCGACGCGTTGCGGCCGAACAGCGTCCCCTGCGGCCCGCGCAGCACCTCGATCCGGTCGATCTCGCCCAGTTCGTTGAGGCCGATGCCAGAGCGCGAGCGATAGACGCCGTCGATGAACACCGCGACCGAGCTTTCGAGGCCGGGATTGTCGCCGACCGTACCGATGCCGCGGATACGCGCCGACCCGTTCGCTTCCGAGCCGGTCGAGCTGACGAGCAGCGACGGTGCGAGCTGATTGAGCGCACGAATGTCCGTCGCGCCCGAAAGCTGCAGCGCCTCCGCCGATACCGCGGATACGGCGACGGGCACGTCGGTCAGGATCTGCGCGCGGCCCTGTGCCGTGACAATGATGTCGGCGGCGGCATCGTCGCTCGACTGCTCGGTCGATGCCTGTTCGGTGGGGCTTGCCGGCTGCGCGGCGGGGTCGGTCGCGGCCGTCTGTGCGAAGGCGGGCGATCCCCATGCGAGCGTCAGCGCGGCAAGCCCGCACGCGGTCATCAACTGCGGCTTGGTCATATCCTCTCCTCCCGGGCCGCACATTTGACACGGTGCGTACCCATTACTCGAATAAGCGATGCGCTGCCGCCAACGTCAAGCGCTATCTGCACCACCATCAAGGGGTTTTTCGGACAGTGTTGCGTCGATGCCATCACTCGAAAGGAGCATACCCGGCTTCCGAAACGTAGCAGATTGCAACCTTGCACTGCGACATTTCGCGACAAACCCTACGGCCGGGCGACATATCGGCGCGACAGGCGTCCGCCATAACGTGGCTCACGACGTCGGGAATGAATCCCGTCGCCCAGACAGGACGATAACGATGAACGCCAGGACCCTTCCCCGATGGCTCGCCGCCACCGCACTCTGCGGCGCCGCTTTTGCCGGCGTGGCCTATGCCGCGCAGGAGATGCACCAGCGCCCCGCTCCGCCCGCGACGCAGGCCGAGGCGATGGCGCGCGCCGACCAGCGCTTCGCCAAGCTCGACGTCAACCGCGATGGTCAGTTGAGCGCCGACGAGCTGAAGGGACCGCGCGCGGCGCGGATGATCGGGCGCGTCGATACGGACAAGAACGGTGCGATCAGCCAGGCCGAGTTCCGCGCCGCCGCGGCCAATCGCTTCGCGCGCGCCGATACCGATCGTGACGGCACGATCGAACCGGGCGAGCGTCAGAACAAGTGGAGCAAGCGCGGCGGCGGGCGCGGCGGCGGCGAGCGGATGCTCGCGCGCCTCGACACCGACCGCGACGGCGCGATCAGCGAGGCCGAGTTCGTCGCCGGCGCCAAGCAGCGGTTCCAGAAGATGGACACCAACGGCGACGGCCGCATCGACGCCGCCGAAATGCAGGCCCGGCGCGGTCATCGCGGCGGCCCCGGCATGACGCCTCCCGCTACCGGCGCCTGACGCCGGCGCGCCGGGCGGGCGAGCCTCCTCCCCGACGCTCGCCCGGCGCAACCTTTTCTCTAGTCAGGGCGCCCCGCCGCCTGCCAAGGTTCGCACATGGCCGAAGTCCCCCACCTCCTCCTCGTCGACGACGAACGCTCGATCCGCGAGCCGCTGGCGCAATACCTGACCAAGCAGGGTTTTCGCGTGACGCAGGCGGGCGATGCGGAGGGTGCGCGGGCGCGGTTGGCAGCCTACGCGATCGACCTTGCCATCCTCGACATCATGATGCCGGGCGAGGACGGGCTTAGCCTGTGCCGACACATCCGCGAGACGAGCGAGACGCCGGTCATCTTGCTGACCGCGCGCAGCGAGGAGACCGACCGCATCGTCGGCCTCGAAATGGGTGCCGACGATTATGTCGTGAAGCCCTTTTCCCCGCGCGAGCTGCTGGCGCGGATCAAGGTGATCCTGCGCCGCGTCGCTTCCGGCTCCGTGCGCCAGCACGCGCCGGAGGCGGGCGCCTATGCCTTTGCCGGCTGGGTGCTCAAGACCGGCGAGCGCACGCTGGTCGACCGCGAAGGCGTGGAGGTGCCGCTGTCGACGGGCGAGTACAACCTCCTCCTCGCACTCGTCACGCGCCCGCGGCAGGTGCTTACGCGCGACCAGCTCCTCGACCTGACGCAGGGGCGCGAAGCTGCCGCCTTCGACCGAGCGATCGACAATCAGGTCAGCCGCTTGCGCAAGAAGATCGAGGCCGACGCGAAGAACCCCGCGATCATCAAGACCGTGTGGGGCGGCGGCTACACGCTCGCCGCCGAAGTCACGCGGCTGTGAGGTTTCGCCTCGGGCCGCCGCGCAGCCTCTCCGGCCAGATCGCGCTGCTCGTCGCGCTGGCGCTGTTCGTGGCGCAGGCGATCAATTTCGGCCTGCTCTATCGCGAGCGGCGCGAGCTTCGCTTCACGCAGATCGTCGTGCCCACGGTGACGCGCGTCGTTGACGCCGCGGAACGCTATCAGTCGGGCCGCATCGCCGGGTTCGAGCGCCCGCGCTCCCGCCTGCGCATCGTCCGGGCGAACCCAGTGCCCGCCGGCCTGCCCCACGCCGAGGAGATCGAGGCGGGCATCCGTGCCGGCCTTGCCGACAGCAACATCACCTATCGGATCGTCGTCAGCGGCATCCGCCGCTTCCGCCCGAACGACCCGCGGCTTGCCGACATGCGCCCCGACCGCGCACGCCGCCTCGCCAGCCTTGGCGCGGAGGTGATCGTCGGGGTCGAGCTGCCCAATGGTCGCTGGCTCAGCCTCAACGGCCCGTGGCCGCGCACCGAGCAGGGGCTTGTCTGGCAGCTCATCGCGCAGACCCTGATCCTCTACGCCGTCGTGCTCCTGCCCGTCCTGTGGATCGGCCGGCGGGTCGCCCGCCCGCTGTCCGAACTCACCGCCCGTGCGAGAGCCTTTGCGCCGGGCAGCGACCCCGAGCCGATGGTCGAGCGTGGCCCGGGCGACCTGCGCGCGCTGATCGCGGCGTACAACGAGCTGTCGTCGCGGGTGTCGGCGATGCTCGACGAGAAGGACCGGATGCTCGGCGCGATCGGCCACGACCTGCGCACACCGCTGGCGGCACTGCGCGTCCGCATCGAATCGGTCGACGACGACACCGATCGCCAGCGCATGGCCGATATCGTCGACGAGATGACGCGCACGCTGGAGGACATTCTCTCGCTCGCGCGGCTCGGTCGGCCGTCGGAGCCGCTGGCCGATGTCGATCTCGCCGCGCTGGTCGATGCGGTGGTCGAGGATTTCCGCGACCTCGACCACGACGTTGCCTTCAACGAGGCCGAGCGCATCCGCATGCGCCTGCGCCCCAGCCTCATGCGCCGCGCGGTGCGCAACCTCATCGAGAACGCGATCAAATATGCCGGCGCGGCCGAGGTGCATATCGGAACAGAGGCGGCCCGCGTCGTCATCGCCGTGTGCGACCGCGGCCCCGGCCTTCCCCCGGACAAGCTCGATGCAGTGTTCGATCCGTTCGTCCGCCTCGAAAGCTCGCGCAATCGCGATACCGGCGGGATCGGCCTCGGCCTCGCGCTCACCCGCGCGATCGTGCGCGATGCGGGCGGGCGGGTGACGCTGCAGAACCGCGACGGGGGCGGGCTGATCGCGCGGATCGAGCTCGATCGGTGAGGCGGGCGGAACCCGCGGCCCCGCGGCGGCTTTCAGCCTGACGATGCTGAAGGTCGCGAGCTACAACATGCGCAAGGGCGTCGGCACCGACCGTCGCCGTAACCCCGACCGCATCCTGGAGGTGCTGCGCGAGATCGACGCCGACATCGTCGCGCTTCAGGAAGCCGACCGCCGCTTCGGCACGCGCGCCGCGGTGCTGACGCCGCATCTGCTCGCCGAACACAGCGATTATCAGGCGGTGCCTGTCGCCATCCGCGCCGCAAGCATGGGGTGGCACGGCAACGTCCTGCTCGTGCGCAAGTCCGCCGAGATCCTCGATGCGCAGCCGATCGTCCTGCCCGCGCTCGAACCGCGCGGCGCGGTGCGCGCCGATCTGCGCATCGGCAGCCACAAGCTGCGCGTCGTCGGGATGCATCTCGACCTGTCGGGCCTTTGGCGACGCAAGCAGGCAAAGGCGGTGCTCGACCATCTTGATGCTGCGCAGCATAAGCTGCCGAGCGTGATGATGGGCGACCTCAACGAGTGGCGGCCGACCGCCGGATGCCTTCAGGATTTCGGGCGCAGCCATGCAATCGCTGAAACGGGGCCAAGCTTCCATGCGCGCCGACCGATCGGCCGGCTCGACCGGATCATGGTGAGCCGCGGCCTCACCATCGCCGACTGCGGCGTGCACATGAGCGCCGCCGCCCGCGTCGCGTCCGACCACCTCCCCATCTGGGCGCAGCTTCGCTGATGCGCGACAAGGAGTTGCGGCTCGCGCTGGTGTGTTACGGGGGCATCAGCCTGGCCGTCTACATGCACGGCATCACCAAGGAATTGTGGCGCCTGCTCAGCGCAAGCCGCGCCTTCTGTGCCGGCGATCCGGCATCGGGCGGCAGTCAGGGCATCTACCGCGCGATGTTCGAGGAAATCGCCGAAGCCTCCGGCGTCCGGCTGCGCGTGCTGACCGACATTCTGGCCGGTGCATCGGCGGGCGGCATCAACAGCGTGTTCCTCGCCCGGGCGATCGACACCGGCGAGAGCCTCGACCCGCTGACCGACCTGTGGCTGCGCGATGCCGATGTGGAGCGGCTGATCGACCCGGCGCAGGCACCCGGCCATGCAATGACCAAGTTCTGGGCGCGCCCGCTGGCCTGGATGGCGGCGGGCAGCGGCAACCTGATCGACGAGACGGTCGAGGCCGCGGCGCGGGACGAGGTGCGCGCGAAGCTTGACCATTTCGTCCGCTCGCGCTGGTTCGAGCCGCCCTTCGGGGGCGAGCGGCTGTGCAACCTCATCCTCGACGCATTCGACGCGATGGCGGCGGCGCCCGCCGGCCCGCGGCTGTTGCCCGGCGGCCAGCCGCTCGACCTGTTCGTCACCGTCACCGATTTCGCCGGGCATCCCGAACGGCTGCGGCTCAATTCACCGGCCGAGGTGGTGGAGACCGAGCATCGCCTCGTCCTCTCCTTCTCGTCGCAGGGACGACCGGGCGAGCGGCTGGCCGAGGCGCCCGACCTCACCTTCGCGGCGCGCGCAACGTCGAGCTTTCCGGGCGCCTTCCCGCCCTTCACCGTCGCCGAGCTCGACCGCGTGATGGCGGCGCGAGAGAGCCAGTGGCCGACGCGCGACGCCTTCCTCGGCCGCGCGATGCCGCGCCACGCCAGTGCGCGCGGGGCCGAGCGGGCAGTGCTGATCGACGGCTCGGTCCTGGCCAACGCACCTTTCCGGCCGGCCATCGCCGCGCTTCGCGAGCGGCCCGCCCGGCGGCAGATCGACCGCCGCTTCGTCTTCATCGATCCCGCCCCCGGCTTCGCGTTTGCGCTCAATGGCGAGATCGATGGCGTGCCCGGCTTCTTCCAGACGCTGATCGGCGCACTGTCGGAAATCCCGCGCCAGCAGCCGATCCGCGATAGCCTGGAGGCGCTGTCCGCCCGGTCCGCGCGAATCGAGCGCATGAACGCGATCCTCGACCAGCTCCGCGGCGAAGTGGAGGGGCAGGTCGAGGGGTTGTTCGGCTATACCTTCCTCCTCGATTATCCGACGCCGAAACGGCTGGCGGCATGGCGTCGCCGTGCGCAAGCGGCGGCGGCGACGCGGGCGGGCTATGGACAGGCAGCGTACGGCATTCTGAAGCTGGAGGGGGTGATCGACCGGACCGCGCAGCTCCTGTCGCAACTCGCCGGTCGCGACGGCCCCGAACCGCAGCGCCGTATCCGCGAAGCCGTCGCCGCCGCCGCGCGCGAACGGGGCGCGTACGAGATCGGCACCGCCCATGCCGGCGGCGCGGGGGCGGCGGCGATCGCGTTCCTGCGCGCGTTCGACATCGGCTTTCGCATCCGCCGCCTGCGCCTCCTCGTCCGGCGCATCGGCGAGCAGGATGGGGACCACGACCGCAGTGACCTGAGCGAGGTGCGCGAGGCCGCGTACACGGCGCTGTCGGCCTATCTCGAGGCGCAACGCGCCGAGACGCATGCCGGCCTTCGCGACGTCGCGCGCCGCCTGCCCGCCGATGCAGGTGCGGCGCTGGACGCGCTTGACGCCGCGCTGAACCTGACGCAACTCGATGCGGAAACCGACGCGGCACTGGCAAAGGCGCTCAGCGGCCTGTCGCGCGACCTCAAGCGGCCGCTGCTGCTCGCCTATCTCGGCTTCCCCTTCTTCGACATCGCAACGCTGCCGCTCCTTCAGGGCGAGGGCCTCGACGAGTTCGATCCGGTCCGCGTCGACCGCATCAGCCCCGACGACGCGACCGCGATCCGCGAAGGGGGCGCGGACGCCTGCCTGAAGGGAACACAGTTCCACAATTTCGGTGCCTTCTTCAGCCGCGCCTATCGCGAGAACGACTATCTCTGGGGGCGCCTGCACGGGGCCGAGCGGCTGGTCGATATCGTCCTCTCGTCGCTGCCCGCCGGCACGCGCCTGCGTCCGGGCCGCGCGACCGCGATCAAGCGCGCGCTGTTCCATGCGATCCTCGACGAGGAGGCGGACCGGCTGACGGCGATTCCCGGTCTGCTCGCGTCGATCCGCGCCGAACTCGGACCGCGCGGGGACTAGCCGCGCGGGGCATCTGCGCCTAGCATCGGCGCTCCACTGCCCTAGGGGTCGCAATGCAGTTTCTGCGCACGTTGATATGGGTGCTGATCGCCGGCATCGTCGTTGCCTTCTCGTTGAACAACTGGGCACCGGTGCCGGTGAAGCTGTGGGGCGGGCTGGTCGCCGACGTCAACCTGCCGCTCCTGATGGGCGTGATGTTCCTCCTTGGGTTCCTGCCGCTGTGGCTGGTCCATGTCGGCACCCGCTGGCGGCTGAAGTCGCGGCTGGCCAGCAGCGAGCGGACCGTGGCGGAGCTTCGTGCGGTTCAGGCCGCGCCTGCGCCCGCCGCGGTGCCGGGCGATCCGGTCCTCGCCGCCCCGCCCGTCGCCGCACCGCCGCTGATTCCCGCCGAGACGCCGGTGGAGACGCGGGCATGAGCTCGCCCCTGTTCGTCGCGCTCGACACCCCCGACCTCGAACGCGCCGCCGCGATTGCCAAGCGCGTGCGGCATCATGTCGGCGGGCTGAAGCTCGGCCTCGAATTCTTCATGGCGAATGGCCGGTCGGGGGTTAAGGAAATGGCGGAGATCGGCCTGCCGATCTTCCTCGACCTCAAGTTCCACGACATTCCCAATACCGTTGCCAAGGCGATCCAGGCGCTCGGCCCGCTGGAGCCGGCGATCCTGACCGTCCATGCCTCGGGCGGGCGGGCGATGCTGGAGGATGCGAAGGCGGCCGCCCCCACGGGCACGAAAGTCGTCGCCGTGACGACGCTCACCAGCCTCGACGGCGAGGACCTGCGCGCGATCGGCATCGACCGCGACCCGCACGAGCAGGTCCTGCGCCTTGCCGACCTCGCGCACGACGCCGGGGTGGACGGCATCGTGTGTTCGGGCGCCGAGGTCGCGGCGGCGAAAAAGGCGTGGCCGCACGGCTTCTTCGTTGTGCCCGGCGTTCGCCCCGCCGATGGCCCGGTCGGCGACCAGAAGCGGGTCGTGACGCCGCGGGCGGCGCTGGATGCGGGCGCGTCGATCCTGGTGGTGGGACGCCCGATTACGCAGGCCGAGGACCCGGACGTTGCGGCGCGGGCGATCGAGGCGACGCTTTAGGCGACCGCCAAAAGCCGCTGCGCCTGTGCCCGCGCCTCGGGCGTCACCTCTGCGCCCGACAGCATCCGCGCGATTTCCTCTCGCCGTTCGTCGGCATCCAGCGGGGTGACGCCGGTGCGTGTGACCGTGCCGTCGCTCGACTTGGCGATGCGATAGTGCCGGTCGCCGCGTGCCGCGACCTGTGGGCTGTGCGTGACCACGAGCACCTGGTTGCGGCCCGACAGCCGCGACAACCGATCGCCGATCGCGCTCGCCACCGCGCCGCCGACGCCGCGGTCGATCTCGTCGAACACCAGCGCGCGGGCACCGCCCTCTTCCGCCAGCGCGACCTTGAGCGCGAGGATGAAGCGCGACAATTCGCCGCCGCTGGCGATCTTCATCAAGGGTGCGAAGGGCGCGCCGGGATTGGTCGACACTTCGAACTCCACCCGGTCGCTGCCGTCCGGCCCCCAGCCCTCGCGCGGAAGCGAGACGACGGCGGTGCGAAAGCGCGCAGCGTCGAGCTTGAGCGGCGCGAGTTCGGTCATCACCGCGGTGTCGAGCCGCGCGGCCGCCTCGGTCCGCTGCGCCGACAGGGCCTCGGCCGCCTCGGCATAGCGCGCCTCTGCGGCTGCGGCGGCGTGGGTCAGGCCGGCGATGCTCGCCTCCCCGCCTTCGACCAGCGCCAGCCTTTCGGAGAAGTCCGCCGCCAGCGCGGCAAGATCGTCGGGCTGGACGCGGTGCTTGCGGGCCAGCCCGCGCAATTCGAACAGCCGCGCCTCGTCCGCCTCCAGCCGCGCGGGGTCGAAGGCCAACGCCTCCGCCGCGGCATCGATCTGGTCCTGCGCGCCCGCGCCCTCGACGATCGCACGGTCGATCGCGGCCAGTGCCTCGACCAGCGCGGGATGCGCGTCGCCGGTTCGCTCTAGGATTCGCGCCGCCTGACGCAGGCGCGACAACGCGCCGTCCGATCCATCGAGCAGGTCGGCGACCGCAGCGAGTTCGCCCGCCGCCCGTTCGCCGCGCTGCATCGTCGCCCGGCGCTCGGCCAGCAGTGCTTCCTCGCCCGGTTCGGGCGCGAGCTTCGTCAGTTCCTCGACCGCGTGGGCGAGGTAGTCGCGGTCGCGCTCGGCCACTTCCTGCACCGCGCGCGCTTCGTCGAGCCTGGCGAGCGCAGCGCGCCAGTCTCGCCAAGCGGCATTGACCGCCGCCGTGTCGGTCCGCGCGAACGCATCGAGCAATGCCCGGTGCCCGCGCGGATTCAGCAGGCCGCGATCGTCATGCTGCCCATGGATCTCGACCAGCATCGCGCCGAGTTCGCGCAGCACCCCGGCCGACGCCGGCTGATCGTTCACGAATGCGCGGCTGCCGCCATCGGCCTTGACCAGACGGCGGATCATCAAAGGCTCGCCGGGGTCGAGGTCGAGGCCGTTGTCGGCGAGCAACGCGGCGATCGGACCGACGGCATCGGGCGTCTCGAAGCTCGCCGTCACCACCGCCTGCGTGGCGCCATGCCGCACCAGCCCGCTGTCGCCGCGCGCACCGAGAACCAGGCCCAGCGCATCGAGCAGGATCGACTTGCCCGCGCCCGTCTCACCCGTGAGCACGGCAAGGCCGGGGCCGAAATCGAGGTCGAGCGCCTCGATCAGCACCACATCGCGGATCGACAGCGCGTTCAGCATGAGCGGGGCGTCGCGACGGGCGTCAGGCGCCCACCGGCTGCATTTCCTTGGCGGGCTTCTCGACCTGCTGCGCCGGCAGCACGGGGTATTCGTTCACCAGTTTGAACGCGCGCTCGTACCAGTCAGTGCCCGGATAATTGGCGCCGAGTACCGCCGCCGACTTCTTCGCCTCCTCGCGCAGGCCTAGGTTCAGATACGCCTCGGTCAGGCGCAGCAGCGCCTCGGGCGCGTGGCTGGTCGTCTGGAACTGGTCGACGACAGTGCGATAACGCATCGAGGCAGCGAGCCACTGGCCGCGGCGACCATAGAAGCGGCCGACCTCCATCTCCTTGCCCGCCAGGTGGTCGCGGACCAGGTCGACCTTCAGCCGCGCATCGGCGGCGTAGCGCGTGTCGGGATAGCGGCGCGACAGCTCGCCAAGCGCATCGAGCGCCTGCTGCGTGATCTTCTGGTCGCGTGTCACGTCGGTGATCTGCTCGTAATAGCCGAGGGCGATCAGATAATAGGCATAGGGCGCGTCGCGGTTGCCGGGGTGGACCGACAGGAAGCGCTGCGCCGATTGGATCGACTCGGTGTAATCCTTGTTCAGGTAATAGCTGAACGCGCTCATCAACTGCGCGCGGCGCGCCCAGATCGAATAGGGGTGCTGGCGCTCGACCTCGTCGAAAAGCGCCGCGGCCTGCTTGTACTGGCCGCGATCGAGGCGCTGCTTGGCCGCGGTGTAGAGCGTGCCCACGTCGCGCGCGACATAGGGGATGTCGGCGCCCTTCTTCGACTTGGCGCAGCCCGACAGGCCGAAGGCGGACAGGGCAATCGCGGCAATCGCGAACGGGCGGGTGGGCAGGCTACGCATCGCGCCTCCTTACCCGAGGGTTGAAGGCGCGAACAACGGATTTTTGGAAGGGGCCGGACGCAGCGGAAAAACGGTTGCCCGCTTGGGAGCCCGCGCCGATACCGCTGCGTTGCAGCAGCCACTGCCATCCGACGGAGAAGCCCCTTGCCCGCAACCAAGCTTGCCACCCACCGCGTCGAAAAGCCCTGGGGCCGCACGCACCTGTTTCCCGGCTTTCCCGATCCGGCACCCGGCGGCGAGCCGGTGGGCGAGGTCTGGTTTCAGGAACCGGGCGATGCGACCCCGGACCTCCTCATCAAGTACTTGTTCACCAGCGAGAAGCTGTCCGTGCAGGTTCATCCCAATGACGAGCAGGCGCAGGCCCGCGGCCTGCCGCGCGGCAAGGACGAATGCTGGCTGATTCTCGATGCCGAGCCCGACTCGACGATCGCGGTCGGTACCGTGCGGCCGCTGTCGGCCGAGGAACTGCGCGCCGCCGCGCTCGACGGGTCGATCGAGGACCTCGTCCATTGGCAGCCGGTGAAGGCGGGCGACTTCCTCTATTCTGAATCGAACACGATCCACGCGATCGGTGCGGGCATCACCCTGATCGAGGTGCAGCAGAATAGCGAGACGACTTATCGCCTCTATGATTACGGCCGCCCGCGCGAACTGCATCTCGACGACGGCGTCGCGGTGAGCGATCCGGTGCCCTACGTCCCCTACCCCTCGCCCGGCGAGGTGGAGGCGGGGCGCACGATCCTGGTCGAGGGGCCGAAATTCGTGCTCGAACGCTGGACCGGGGGGCGTGCGGTTTCGTTGCCGGAAGGGGTTACCGGATGGCTCGTGCCGGTGAATGGCAATGGAAATGTCGCCGGCATCCAGTGGCAGGCGGGCGAATGCGTATCCTTGACAGGTTCGGAAAATATCGAGGCAGATCAGGAGGCTGATCTTCTTTTCGCCTATCCCGGCACGACCCGGCTCTAACCTGAACCGAACGTAGTTTTACGTTCACGAAACTTGATGCGGGTCGCGTCGTTCTTCCGCCACCTATGACAGGAGGAAGTTCGATGCGTACCCCCATCCTCGGCGCGCTGATCGCCGCAGTCGCGATCCCAGCGGTGCCCGCCATGGCGCAGCAGAGCCCGCGCGAGTATAACCGCGAATACAACCGCGAAGTGCGCGACGCGCAGCGCGAGTATCGCGATGACCTGCGCGACGCCGACTCGCGCCGCGATGTGCGCGAGGCGCGCCGCGAGTATCGCGACAACGTGCGCGACGCGCGTCAGGACTATCGCGAGGATCGGCGCGACTGGCGTCAGGCGCGTAACTATGACTGGAACCGCCTGCCGCCGGGCCAGCGTCGCTATTATGCGGATAACTATTACCGCGACGGCCGCTACTATCAGCCGCGCCGCCTCGGCCGGAACGACCGGCTTTATCGCGGCAATGACGGACGCTACTACTGCCGTCGCAACGACGGCACGACCGGTCTGGTGATCGGCGCAGTGGGTGGCGGTGTGCTCGGCAACGTGCTGACCAACGGCAATTCGGGCCTGCTGGGTACGCTGCTGGGTGCAGGCGGCGGCGCGCTGTTGGGCCGCGAGATCGACCGCGGCGGCGTCAGCTGTCGCTAAGCGACCGATAGCCTGAACGAGGGGCCCGGCGAGCGATCACCGGGCCCTTTCGATTCAGATGATGCCGCCGCCGAGCGCAAGGCGGATCGCGCCGATCGCCAGGATGATGAGGTTGAGGTTGCGCCCAGCATTGCTGTCCGAAAGCGCCCCCACCACCGTCCCGACGACGGGGATCATCAGACCGAACCACAGCGACCAGCCGAGGAACGGGATGAAGCCGAACAGCAGGAAAGGCAGCGCGACGAGTCCAATAAGGATCGAGAGCAGGTTCAACATGAGGGTGATATAGTCCTCTACGACACCGGCTTCAATAGATGCTAGCGACCGGCAACAGCACCTCGTTCCGGCGCAGCGGTCCCGGGACGAAGGGCGCGTTGTAGAAGGCGTATTCCGCCGGCCCGGTCGGCTTCAGGCCGTAGCTGGCGAGCCACTCGCGAAGTTCGGCCTCGCGCTCGGCCAGCAACGTGTCGTCGGCGCGGCCGGGGAAGCGAATTGCGGCCACGCGGCGCGCGGGCAGCGTCGTCGTCACGACGTCGTCGCTGCCCGGCTCGGGCGGCCGGAGGTCGCGATATTGTGATGGCAGGACGAAGCGCGTCCGCCACTTGTCGCCGGCCCGGTCGGCGATGACCGGCGCGGTCATCGCGAGCTTCTCGCCAACGCGCGACTTGGCAAAGATATAGTCGGCCAGCGCCCGAAAGCCCTTGCCGAGCGCCGCGTCGCGGTCGCCGTCATGCACCGCCTCCGCGATCGGCAGCGCGCCATACGCGCGAACCTCGATCGCGCCGTCCTTGAGCACCAGCGAATAATCAGGCGTCTCGGTCCGCGTCAGCCACCAGGCCGCGACGCCCGCCGCCGCCGCGCCCGCGACGCCGCCACCGATCAGCCATGCCCGCCGGTTCGTGTCCTCGCCCATGCTCACGCCCTTTCGCACCTGTCCTACAGCGAACCAGATGGGTTAGCCGTCGAATCGTTTCGGGCGGGAGAGTAGCATGGAAATCGAGACGTTGATCGACGATCTCATCGCGCGCGAGGGGGGCTTCGTCGACCATCCCGCCGATCGCGGCGGCCCGACGCGCTGGGGCGTGACAGAGGCAACGGCCCGCGCGGCGGGCTATCGCGGGGCGCTGCGCGACTATCCGCGCAGCGCTGCGGCCTCGCTCTATCGCAGCCGCTACTGGCTGGCGCCGCGCTTCGATGCGGTGGCGGAGCGGGCGCCGCGACTGGCAGCCGAATTGTTCGACACCGGCGTCAACATGGGGCCGGCGGTCGCAGCCGGGTTCCTCCAGCGCGCCCTGACCGCGCTCAACCGGCAGGGCCGCGACTATTCGGACATCACTGTCGATGGCCGGATCGGGCCGCGGACCCTCGCCGCGCTCGATGCATTTCTAGCCGTGCGCGGCGACCGCGGCGAGATCGTCCTGCTCAAGGCGGTCGAGGCGATGCAGGGCGAACGCTATCTCCGCCTTGCCGAACAGCGCCCGGCGAACGAGGCGTTTCTCTACGGCTGGCTCGCCAACCGCCTCGTCGATCCGGTGGAGAACGGCGCATGAGCATCCTCGACGCAATCATCGGCCCGCTCGCCGGCCTGATCGACAAGGTAATCCCCGACCCGCGAGCCCGCGACGCCGCCAAGCTCGAACTGCTGAAGCTTCAGGGCAGCCAGGAGCTCGAACAGCTGCGCGCCCAGCTATCGGCGATCGTGGCGGAGGCTCAGTCGCCCGATCCGTGGACCAGCCGCGCGCGTCCGGGCTTTCTTTACGTCATGTACGCGCTGTTCCTGTGGGCGATCCCGATGGGCCTGATCGCCGCGGCCAGCCCCGCCACCGCCGACGCGATCGCGCGCGGCATCACCGGGTACCTCCGCGCACTGCCCGAGGAGCTCTACACGCTCTTCGGCACCGGCTATCTGGGTTACGCGGCGATGCGCCAGTGGGGGAAGGTCAGGGGCGTCGAGAAATAGCGCCGCTCTTGGCAGCGCGGGGCTCCTCCCCATATGCGCGCCATGAGCAAAGACAATGCGTGGCACGGCACGACGATCCTCTCCGTGCGCCGCGGGGGCCGCGTGGTCATCGCAGGCGATGGCCAGGTCTCGGCCGGCAACACCGTCATGAAGCCCAACGCCCGGAAGGTGCGCCCGCTGGGTGACGGCAAGGTCATTGCCGGCTTTGCGGGCGCCACCGCCGATGCCTTCACGCTGTTCGAGCGGCTGGAAGCCAAGCTCGAGCGGCATCAGGGCCAGCTGCTGCGCGCCGCGGTTGAGCTTGCCAAAGACTGGCGGACCGACAAGTTCCTCCGCAATCTCGAAGCGATGCTGATCGTCGCCGACAAGGACGTGACGCTGGTCGTCACCGGCAATGGCGACGTGCTGGAGCCCGAGGGCGGCATCGCGGCGATCGGATCGGGCGGCAACTTCGCCCTCGCCGCCGCCCGCGCGCTCGCCGACTACGAGCCCGACCCGGAAGTGCTGGCGCGCAAGGCGATGGGCATCGCCGCAGAGCTGTGCGTCTACACCAACGACCGGCTGACGGTGGAGACGCTGGAGAGCGCGACCTGATCCTATGCTCCCCTCCCTGGAAGGGAGGAGCCGGGGGTGGGTCGGCCTGCGAAGATACGCACCGCCCAGCCCCATACCCACCCACCCCCAACCCGTCCCTGCCAGGGAGGGGAGCGAGTAGAAAATGACCGACACCCTCACCCCCAAGGCGATCGTCGCCGCCCTCGATTCGCACATCATCGGCCAGAAGGACGCCAAGCGCGCGGTCGCCGTCGCGCTGCGCAACCGCTGGCGGCGGCAGCAGCTGTCCGCCGATTTGCGCGACGAGGTCAGCCCGAAGAACATCCTGATGATCGGGCCGACCGGCTGCGGCAAGACCGAGATCAGCCGCCGCCTGGCGAAGCTCGCCGACGCGCCGTTCGTCAAGGTCGAGGCGACCAAGTTCACTGAGGTCGGCTATGTCGGCCGCGACGTCGAACAGATCGCCCGCGACCTGGTCGAGGAAGCGATCCGGCTGGAGAAGGAACGCCGCCGCGTTGCGGTGAAGGACAAGGCGGAGGCGGCGGCGATGACGCGCCTGCTCGACGCGCTGACCGGCAAGGATTCGAGCCAGGCGACGCGCGAGGCGTTTCGCCAGCGCCTGAACGAAGGGCATCTCGACAATACCGAGATCGAGATTGAGCTGGAGGCATCCAGCCCGATGCCGTTCGAGGTCCCCGGCAGCGCGCCGCAGATGATAAACCTCGGCGAGATGATGCGCGGGCTGGGCGGACCACAGCTCAAGCGGCGCAAGATGAACGTCCACGCCGCCTGGGCCAAGCTAGTCGAGGAGGAGGCCGACAAGCGCCTCGACCAGGACGAGGTGCATCGCGCCGCGCTGGCGGATGCGGAGGCGAACGGCATCGTCTTCCTCGACGAGATCGACAAGATCGCCGTCAGCGATGTGCGCGGCGGGTCGGTGAGCCGCGAAGGCGTGCAGCGCGACCTGCTTCCGCTGATCGAGGGCACCACCGTCGCGACCAAATACGGGCCGATGAAGACCGACCACGTCCTCTTCATCGCCTCGGGCGCGTTCCATGTCGCCAAGCCGAGCGACCTGCTCCCGGAGCTTCAGGGCCGCCTGCCGATCCGGGTCGAGCTGAAGGGCCTGACTGAGGACGATTTCGTCGCGATCCTGACCGATACCAAGGCGAGCCTGCCCGAACAGTATCGCGCGCTGATCGGCACCGAGGGGGTCGAGATCGCCTTCACCGACGACGGCATCCGCGCGGTCGCGCGCATCGCCGCGCAGGTAAACGGCGAGGTCGAGAATATCGGCGCGCGCCGGCTCCAGACGGTGATGGAAAAGCTGCTCGAGGAAGTGAGCTTCGACGCCGAGGATCGCGGCGGTTCGACGGTCACGGTCGATGCGGCTTACGTCGAGGCGCAGTTGGCCGGCATCGCGCGGAACACCGACCTCAGTCGATACGTGCTCTAGCCGTTACTCCCGTCATCCTTGACCTGATCTAGGATCCAGCTTCTTTTCTTCTGAGCCCGTGCGAAGAGAAAAGAAGCGGGACCCTGGCTCAAGGCCGGGGTGACGATAATCAACGCGCGCGGCGGTAGGGCGTAAAGTCGCCGTAGCGGCAAAAGGGGCCGGGGATGCCCGCGCTCGTCCCGCGCTGCACCGTGCGGAAGCGGTCGTTGCGGCAAAGCTGGCCGCCATAGACCTCGGCGATGACGATCTCGTCGCGGCCAATGAAGGGGCATCCCTCCGCCCGGCTGACCCAGACGGTGCCGGCATCCCGATAAACGAGCCGGTCGGGGGCGATAAGTTGTGGGCCACCGCTAGTCTGGGGGCTGATGCAGCGTTCCGCCTTACCCGCGACCCTATCGCCGATCGCCGCGGCGAGTTCGCGATCACCGCGCGCGGCCAAGTCGCTCGCCGCCTGCTGCTGCGGTGCGCAGCCTGCAACCGCAAGCACAGCGAACAGAGCGGCGGCGCGCATCAGCTGCGATCCTTGCGATAGGGGACGAAGTCGCCGAGCGTGCAGGACCCGGTCTGGAACCTCGACCCGCGATCGATGGTGCGCGCGATATCGCCGCGGCAAAGCGAGCCGATCGGCGTCTGGGTCACGAGGATGTCGTCGCGGTTGAGCGTGCAGCCCCCACTGGTATCGGTGCGATAGACGAGGCTTCCGCTGACCTCGTAAACGATCGTGTCGCCGAAATATTCGCTCCGCCGCGAGGTGCTGACCGGCAGGCAAGAGGCCGGCTTGCCGGGCGTGAACCCTGCCAGCCGCTGATCGAGCCGCGCGGCGTCGCGGGCGTTCCGCTCCGCCATCGCCGCCTGCTCGCGCGGGGTGGCCGCACAGCCGGCCAGCGCAGTGCCGGCGATCGAGAGCGCTACGAGGGTGGTGATTCGCGACATGGCCGGCTCCTGTGAGAACGCGAGTGGATACCTCAACGCCTGAACGCGGGCTGAGCGCCCGAGGCTTACCTGAATTGGTCCTTTTGTCCGCGAAGCTGTGCCAGTGCGGCGGCGCTGTCGACCCGGACGAACGGATTGGTCGCGCGCTCCTCGCCGATCGTGGTCGGCACCGTCGCCTCGCCATCGGCGCGAAGGGTCTCCACCCGCTTCAGGCGCTCGGCGATAGCGGGGCTTTCGGGCTCGACATGCGCCGCGAACTTCGCATTTGAGAGCGTATATTCGTGCGCGCAGTAGACGACCGTCCGCTCGGGAAGCGCGGCCAGCCGCTGAAGCGCGGCGTGCATCTGGTCCGCCGTACCTTCGAACAGCCGGCCGCAGCCCATCGCGAACATCGTGTCGCCTACGAAGACCAGCGCCTCCTCCTCAAAATGGAAGCTGACATGGCCCGCGGTGTGCGCGGGCGTTTCCCAGACGCGTGCCTGCCGCCGGCCGATCGCGACGGTATCCCCCTCGGCGACCAGGTTGTCCGCTGTCGGGATCTTCGCCGCCTCTGCCGCGGGCGCGGTCACGATCGCGCCGTGCGAGTCCTTGATCGCCTGATTGCCCGCAGTGTGGTCGGGGTGCCAATGCGTGTTCCAGACCTGACCGATTCGCCAGCCGCGCGCATCGGCCGCGGCCAGCACCGGCGCGGCCTCACCCGGATCGACGACGACGGTCTCGCCGCTTTCGTCGTCGTGGATCAGCCAGACATAATTGTCGCTGAGCACGGGCACGCGGACGATCTCGAGCGGGCCGTCCACCTTACCAGGTCCCGGTGTTGGGCATCGACGCCCACGGCTCGGCCGGCGCCAGCGCGTCGCCGGCCTGCAGCAATTCAATCGAGATGCCGTCGGGCGTCTTCACGAACGCCATGTTGCCGTCGCGCGGGGGGCGGTTAATTGTCACGCCGCCGTCCATCAGCCGCTGGCACGTCTCGTAGATATCGTCGACGCGGTAGGCGAGGTGCCCGAAATTGCGCCCGCCGGTATAGACCTCCGGCGCGCCGCCGTCCTCGGCCGGCCAATTATAGGTCAGCTCCACCTCCGCCTTCGCGCGCTCGCCGGGGCCGTTCATATCCTCCGGCGTGGCGAGGAAGATGAGCGTGAAGCGCCCGCCCGCATTCTCCATCCGCCGCACTTCTTTCAATCCCAGCAACTCGAAGAACGCGATCGTCGCATCGGGATCGGTCACGCGGATCATCGTATGGAGGTAATTCATCGCCACTCGGCTCCATTCGTCGTATGTCAGCAACGGTTCATCGGCAGGCATGCAGCATCGCCGCATTGCATATGGGGAGTCGATAACGATGGAAAAGCGGGCTTCGTTCACCTTGATCGCCGCGGCGCTCGTGGCGCTGGGGCTGGTGGTCGGTGGCTATCTGCTGGGCGACGGTCTGCGCCGCGCGCGGGCGGCGGACCGGTCGGTGACGGTGCGCGGGCTGGCCGAGCGGAACGTGACCGCCGACCTTGCCGTCTGGACGCTCAACTATTCACGATCGGGCGAGGATCTGGCGGCGGTGCGCGCCCAGATCGACGGCGATACGGGCTCGATCCGCCGCTTCTTCGCCGGCCTCGGCTTCCCCGCTGACACACTGCGGCCGGCGGGCGCGAGCGTCATGCAGAACTTCGATAACAACGGCGTGCAGCGATTTACCGTCACGCAGCGGCTGCAGCTGCGTACCGGCGACGTCGCCCGCGCGCAGAAGGCGGCGGCGCGGCAGTTCGACCTCGTCCGCGACGGCGTGGTGCTTCAGGAGGGGTCGGGCCTCACCTACAGCTTCACGAAACTCAACGACATCAAGCCGTCGATGGTGGCCGAAGCAACCCGCGACGCCCGCGCCTCGGCCGAACAGTTCGCCAAGGACAGCGCGACCGGCGTCGGCGCGATCAAGAGCGCGACCCAAGGCTATTTCTCGGTCGAGGCGCGCGACGGCGATCAGGCGAATTACGGCGTCGCCGATACGCCGTTCAAGAAGGTGCGAGTGGTGACGACGGTGGATTTCTATCTGCGCTGACCTATTCGTCGCCCCAGCGAAGGCTGCGGCCGCTGGCCTTCCTCGGGACGCTTTGCAACTCAGCGATCCCAGCCTTCGCTGGGATGACGAGCGGCGCCGCGGGGAGAATCAGGCGACCTCCTCCACCGCCCGGACGATCATCGCCACGTCCTGCTCCCGCGACAGGCGATGGTCGCCGTCCTTCACCAGCCAGCATTGCACGTCGTCGCCCTCGATCAACTGCGCCAGCCGCGCGGCCCGCTCCCACGGCACGTCGGGATCGCGCATCCCCTGGACGATGCGGACGGGCACCCGAAGCGGGATCGTGCCGTGCATCAGCCGGTTCGCTTCCCCCGCGGTCCAGAAGGCGCGGGTCGTCACCGTCGGCTGGTCCGAATAGGGCGAGGGCTTCTCCAGCCGCCCGTCGGTCAGGAGCGTCATCTTGTCCGCCTGTGAAAAGCCCCAGTCGGTGAAGTCGGGCGCGGGGGCGATGCCGACCAGTGCGGCCACCCGATCCGGCCGCGCTTTCGCCACCAGCAGCGCGATCCAGCCGCCCATCGACGAGCCGACAAGGACCACCGGCCCCTTCGCCACCTGATCGACGACGAGCAGCGCGTCGTCGCGCCAGTCGGCAAGGGTGTAATCCTCGAACGCGCCCTCGCTCTCGCCGCAGCCGCGATAGTCGAAGCGGACGAAGGCGCGGCCGTTCGCCTTGGCCCATGCCTCCAGCGCCAGCGCCTTGGTGCCGCTCATGTCGCTGGCATAGCCGGCCAGGAAGACGATCGTCGGCCCCTCCCCGTCGGTCACGCGAAAGGCGATGCGGGCGTCGTCGGTCATGGCTGGTTCCTCTTGTCGAGCGCGGCGAGCACGTCGGCGGCAAGCTGGCTCAAGGTGTCGTCGCGCGCGCCCATTACGACGATGCGGTTGCCAGGCTTTGCTGTGGCGACCAGATGCGCGGCGGCGGCGGCGCGGTCGGGGATGTGGCGCGCGGGGGCGCCTTGCGCGGTCAGGTCGGCGACGATGTCGGCACTCGTCACCTCGCGGCTGGTGGTGCCGCCGTGATAGACCGGATCGGGTAGCACGAGTTCATCGCCGGGCCGCAGCCGCGCGGCGAGGCTCTCGACCAGTTCGCGGCGCATCACCTTGAGCGGGCTATAGCCGTGCGGCTGGAACAGGATCTTCAGTGCGCCGGGAAATGCCATCAGCGTGTCGAGCGTCGCGGCGATCTTGTCCGGGTTGTGCCCGAAATCGTCGATGACGGTGACGCCGCCCGCCTCGCCGACCAGCTCGAACCGGCGCTTGAGACCGACGAACCCCTCGATCGCGCGCGCCGCATCCTCGGTCGGTACCCCGCTTGCCACGACCGCGCCGATTGCGGCGAGCGCGTTGGCGACGTTGTGGCGGCCCGGCACCGACAGACGGACGGGCAACGACCTGCCCTCCCCCTCCAGCGTGAAGCCGATCGCGAACGGTTCGGGGACCAAGTCGCGCGCGACGAGATCGGCCTCGGCCTCGACCGCGAAGGTGGTACGCTTGTCGCTGCCGATCGTCGCCGCCAGTGCCGCCGCTTCGGGATCGCTGGCATTGACGATCACCCGCGATGCCTTGGCCGCGAAGTCGCCGAACAGCGTGCGCAGTTCCTCCAGCGATTTGTGGTCGAGGCTGACATTGTTGAGCACGGCAATGTCGGGCGAATAGAGCGCGATCGACCCGTCGCTCTCATCGACCTCGCTCACGAACGCCTCGCCCTCGCCCACCAGCGCGCTGGAAAACGGCCTGTCGGCGGTCGCGAAGTTTTTCATCACCGCGCCGTTCATGACCGTCGGATCGCGGCCGAGCGCGTGAAGGATCCACCCGATCATGCCGGTGACGGTCGACTTGCCGCTGGTCCCAGCGACGCCGATCCGCACCCGACTGTCGTTGAACAGCGACGCGAGCAGGTCGGCGCGGCGCATCCGCTGCGCCCCGACCCGCGTCGCGGCAGCCATGTCGGGCACCGTCTCCTCGACCGCCGCGGAGGCAACGACGATCTGATCGGGCGACACGATGCCGCTGCCGTCCTGCGGGTAAAGGTCGATACCGAGCGCCTTGAGCGCCTCGAACTTGGGCGCCAGCCGCCCCTGATCGAGCGTGCGGTCCGATCCCGCGATCGTCGCCCCGCGCCCGGCGAGGATCATGGCGAGTGGCATCATCCCCGACCCGCCCACGCCCACGAAGAAGTAACGCTGCTGCATGGCCGCCGCTATCGGCACTTGCGCGGACGAGGGCAAGCCTAGAGACAGGCGCGCATGAGGATCGCCGTCGTCGCCCCCGCCCGTTCGATCCGCCCCGAATCGGCCGCCCGCGGCGCGGCGTTCGCGGCGCTGGAGTTTCCCGAGGCGGAACTCGTCTTCGACCCGCAATGCTTTGCCGAGGCGGGGCATTTCGCCGGGCCGGATGCGCTGCGCGCCGAAACCTTCCTGCGCTATGCCAACGACCCGGCCTATGACGCGATCTGGTTCGCGCGCGGCGGATACGGCTCGAACCGAATTCTGGCCGAGGTGATGCCGAAGCTGACCGATGCGGCGCGGGCCAAGACCTATCTCGGCTTTTCGGATATGGGGTTCCTCCTCGGCGCGCTCTATGCCCGGCGGATTGGGCGCCCCTGCCACGGGCCGATGTCGACCGAGGCGACGGCGCGCAATCAGGGCGGGCCGGCGTGGCGCGCGCTGGCGTGGCTGACGGGCAAGGACCGCCGCGCGCTCGAGCCCGGCCTCGACGGACGACCGGCGGCGGCGTTCAACCTCGCCATCATCACCGCGATGCTCGGCACGCCCTGGGTTCCCGATCTGACCGATCACGTCCTGCTGATCGAGGAAGTCGGCGAGAGCTATTACCGGATCGACCGGATGATGTTCCAGCTCGCCAACGCGCCGCAGCTGCGCGGGCTGGCCGGCATCCGGCTGGGCAGCGTCACCGACGTGCCCGATGGCGACGGGCCGGAAGCGTTCGGCGAGACGATCGAGGCGATCATGACGCGCTGGTGCCGCGAGATGCGCGTCCCCTATCTTGGCCGCGCAAAGATCGGCCATGACGCGGACAATACTGTCGTCCCATTTGGTATCGCCTAGGCCGGCAAACCCAGCGCGCGCAGCTTCGCCGGCGCGCCGCTCTTCACCTTAAAGAACCCCGCCGTCGCTAGCGGCCAGATCGCTGCGTCGTAATCGCGCACGAAGGTCGCGACACCAGGCAGCGGCGGGGCGTTGCCGATCGGGACATGGGGCGAGACGATCGGGCGACCATCCGCCACGGCCCCGATCGCCTCCGGCGTCTCGCATCGCAGGATCGGGCAGCCATAGGCGCTGCTCGCCCGTGCCGCTGCATCCTCGATCGCCGCGCGTCGGAACGCGGCAACCGGCTCGGCCAACCCCTCGTCTCTCGGACCCAGCGCAATCACCGCGGCGGGCGGCGTCGGCAACGGATGGTCGATCGCCAGATCGCCCTCGTGCAGCAGAAGCAGCCACTCGCCGTCCACCCGCGGGACCGGCGAGGGCGTGAAGCGCGTCAGCGGCTGCTCGAAATCCTCGGTCAGCGGCTCGACATGGTCGGCCAGCCCTTTCGGATCGAACCGGCCGTCGGTGTATTTCGCGATATTGTCGGCTCGCGCGGCATAGGCCTTGCCGCGCGTATGCAGCCCCGCGACCCAGCGCCATGAAAGCGTGTTTGACGCCGAATCCCCGTCTAGCAGATGCCGCAAGAAGACGTCCGCCCCCAGCACCCAGGGCAGTCGCAGCGTGAAGATCCAGATGCTCGCGAACCACATCCGCGCATGGTTGTGCAGCCAGTTATGCTCGGACAGCTCATGCGCCCAGGCATCGAAACAGTCGATTCCCGTCCGCCCCTCGATCGCCGCGCGATAGTCGCGCGCAAGCCCGCCGTTGGCATCGACCGCCGCCATCGCCCCGTCTCTTTCGGAGAGGTATCGACCCCACACCGCCGGTCGCTGCTCCAGCCAGCCGCGAAAATAGCCGCGCCACAGCACCTCGCTGACGAACTTCTCAGCCTTGTCGGGGCCGTGATCGTCCAACGCCCGCGACAGCACCTCCTGCTCCTCGACCAGCCGGTGGCGCAGATAGGGCGACAGCGCCGACACGTTCGCCGGCCACTCGCCCGCGCCGCCACGGTCGTGGTTCCGCTCGGCGGTATAGCGGCGGCCCATGACGGGCGCGAAGGCGTCGAGGCGGGCAAGGCCGGCGGCGCGGGTAGGCTCGTGGCTCATCCCATCGAGCTAGATCGACGCCGCCCCTCCCCCAATCCCGCTTTTGGTCGGGCCGCGGCGATTGCCAGTGCGGGCGCGGGCGGGCATATGCGCCCCTTCCCACCACAAGCGACGAAAGCCCGCGCGAATGTCTGCGATGTTCAAGATCACGCTCCCTGACGGTTCGGTTCGTGAGGTAGCGCCGGGGACCACCCCCGCGGACATCGCCGCCGCGATCGGGCCGGGCCTTGCCAAGGCGGCGATGGCGGCGCGCGTCGACGGCGAGGTGCGCGACATCATGCGGCCCTTCGAGGGCGACGCAGAGCTGGCGCTCATCACGTCGAAGGACGAGGCAGACGCGCTCGAACTTGTCCGTCACGACTATGCGCACATCCTCGCCGAAGCGGTGCAGTCGCTGTTTCCGGGGACGCAGATCACCTTTGGCCCCTCGACCGACGACGGCTTCTACTACGACTTCGCGCCGCCAAAAGTTGATGGGAGGGACCGCCCCTTCACCGAGGACGACCTGCCCGCGATCGAGGCGGAGATGCGCCGCATCATCGCCGCCGACCAGCCGCTGATCCGCGAAGTCTGGTCGCGCGAGGACCTGATCGCGCGCTGGCGGGCGCAGGGGGAGACGTTCAAGGCCGAATGGGCCGCCGAACTGCCCGATGGCGAGGAACTGACCGTCTATCGCGCGGGCAAGGGCGAGGATGCGTGGCTCGACATGTGCCGCGGCCCGCACCTCGCCTCCACCGGCAAGGTTGCGGCCGACGCCTTCAGGCTGACGCGCGTGTCGGGCGCATACTGGCGTGGCGATCAGAAGAACGCGATGCTCAGCCGGATCTACGGCACCGGCTGGCTAAACAAGAAGCAGCTCGACGCGCACCTTCACCGGCTGGAGGAAGCGGCCAAGCGCGACCACCGCAAGTTGGGGCAGGAAATGGACCTGTTCCATCTTCAGGCCGAGGCGCACGGCAGCGTTTTCTGGCACCCCAACGGCTTCGTCATCTGGCGCCAGCTCGAGGCCTATATGCGCCGCGCGATCGACGCCGCGGGCTATCAGGAAGTAAAGACGCCGCAGGTGATGGACGCCCGCCAGTGGGAAGCGTCCGGCCATTGGGGCAAGTATCGCGAGAACATGTTCGTCATCCCCGACGAGGTGCCGAACACCGACGATGAAGGCCCGATCGTCTCGAACGACGCCGACTGGATGGCGCTGAAGCCGATGAACTGCCCGGCGCACGTCCTTATCTTTCGCCAGGGGATCAAGTCGTATCGCGACCTGCCGATGCGCCTCTACGAAAACGGCTGCTGCCACCGGAACGAGCCGCACGGCGCGCTCCACGGCCTGATGCGCGTGCGTCAGTTCACGCAGGACGACGCGCACATCTTCTGTCGACAGGACCAGATCGTCGCCGAGGTCCGCGCCTTCTGCGAACTCGCCGATCGCATCTATCGCGACTTCGGCTTCACCTATTCGATCAAGCTCGCGCTCCGCCCCGAAAAGCGGTTCGGGACCGAGGAGATGTGGGACCTCGCCGAGACCGAACTGCGCAACGCGGTGGTCGAGGCGGGGCTGGCGACTCCCGAATATGGCTGGGAGGAACTGCCCGGCGAGGGTGCTTTCTATGCGCCCAAGCTCGAATGGCACCTGACCGACGCGATCGGGCGGACGTGGCAGGTCGGCACGATCCAGTCCGACCGCGTGCTGCCCGAGCGGCTAGATGCCAGCTATGTCGGCGAGGATGGCGAGCGGCACCGCCCGATCATGCTCCACCGCGCGATCTTCGGCAGCTATGAACGGTTCATCGGCATCCTGATCGAGCATTTCGCCGGCCGCCTGCCCGTCTGGCTCGCGCCGACCCAGGCGGTGGTCGCGACGATCGTGTCCGACGCCGACGGCTATGCGCGCGAGGTGGAGGCCAGGCTCAAGGCTGCGGGCATCCGCACCGACGCCGACCTGCGCAACGAGAAGATCAACTACAAGGTACGCGAGCACAGCCTTGCCAAGGTCCCGCACCTGCTGGTCGTCGGCAAGCGTGAGGCGGAGGAAGGCACCGTCGCGGTCCGCACGCTGGGCCGCGACGGCCAGCGGATGATGACGCTGGACGAGGCGATCGCGCTGCTGACCGAAGAAGCGACGCCGCCCGATCTGCGCTGATCGGCGGGCCACCGTCGCCCGGACGCATCACCCCGTGGCCCGCCGCGCTCGATTGATCGCGCGCGGCGGGTGATGGCGCTTCCAAAATCGGGTCCGTGCGACTATATGACGCAATCGAAATAGCCTCAGGAGAAACAGCTATACGTCCCCCGATGCGGCGCCCGCTGGCGCCCCCGCCCATGAACGGCCCCCGCTTCAACGAATTCATCCAGAGCCCGCGCGTCCGCGTCATCGACCAGGACGGCGAAAATCTGGGCGTGATGTACACGCGCGAAGCGATGGAGCAGGCGAAGGAAGTCGGCCTCGACCTGGTCGAAGTGTCGCCCAACGCCGATCCGCCCGTCGCCAAGTTCCTCGACGTGGGCAAGTACAAGTACGAGGCCCAGAAGAAGGCGAACCTCGCGCGTAAGTCGCAGAAGACGCAGGAGATCAAGGAGATCAAGATGCGTCCGAACATCGACGACCACGATTACGACGTGAAGATGCGCGCGATCCACAAGTTCATTGGCGAGGGCGACAAGGTTAAGGTGACGCTGCGCTTCCGCGGCCGTGAGCTGAGCCACGGCCAGCTCGGTATGCAGCTCCTTCAGAAGGTGGCCGGCGACTGTGCCGAGGACGCGAAGGTCGAGAGCTATCCGCGTATGGAAGGCCGTCAGATGCTGATGGTCCTGTCGCCGAAGTAAGCTGCTCGATCCGTCGATGTGAAAAAAGGGCGGTCCCGGTCGGGGCCGCCCTTTTTCGTCATCGTGCGCCCCGACCGAAGCCGGGGCGCCACGATCAGAACTTGACCGCCAGCGTAGCACTCGCAGTGCGCGGCGCGCCGTAGAAGCCCTGCTCCCAATAGAGGCTGGAGATGTACTTGGCGTTGGTCAGGTTGCGCACGTTCGCGGTCAGCGACAGCGCCGGGTTGATCGTCCAGCGCGCCATCAGGTCGACAAGTGCATAGTCGCCCTGCGTCGTGCGGATCGCCGGCGTCGTCACAGTCGCCGCCCGCTGCTCGCGCGAGATTTCGCTCTGATACTGGACCGCACCGCCGACCGTCACCGCGGGTAGCGACGGGGGCGTGTAGGTGACGTTGAGCCGCGCGGTATGCCGCGGGACATAAGTCCGCACCGCGACGCCGGTGTCCGGATCGCGCAGGCGAAGTGCGGTATAGCCGCCATTGACGTTGAGCCCCGGCAACGGCTGACCGCCGACATCGAGTTCGACCCCCTCCGACCGCGCGTTGATGAGGCGATAGAGCTGCTGGCCGATCGTGGTGTCAAAGATCGACGCCTCGGCCAGGTCGTTCTGCGTCGCCCGAAAGACAGCGGCGGAGGCGTAGAAGCGGTTGTCGGCCCAGCTGCCCTTGATGCCCGCCTCCAGATTGCCGCCCTTGACCGGCGGCAGGATCGAGAAGTTCTCGCCGATCTCGAACTGCGGATTGAAGATTTCGGAATAGCTTGCGTAGAGGCTGACGTTCTTCGTCACGTCGAACGTCGCGCCGGCGAACGGCAGCGCGCGGCTTTCGTCATAGACGCGGTCGACGCCGTAGGAATAGCCGCTGCTCTCGACCCAGGTATAGTTCCCGCCGAGCATGACCTTGAGCCGGTCGAATGGGTTCAGGCGGACGAGGCCGTACACCGAGGTGCGCTTGGTATTGTAGTCGGCGCTGAGCGTGAACGGCGGGAACACCGGCTCGGCGATGCTGCCGTCGAACGCGCTGTTGCCCGGCAGCGGCGCGCCCGCGGGCGGATAGCTCGAATATTGCATCAGATTGGCGGTGCCGTGATTGACGCCGAACACGACCTCATGCTTGCGGCCGCCGATGTTGATCGGCCCGGTGACGTAGCCGTCCAGCGTCAGTTCGCGCGTCGGCCCGCGGAACCAGCCGGGATAGGCGAACAGCCCGTCGCCGGTCGCCTCGTCGGGATTGCCATAGACGTAGAAGAGCTTGGTATCCTCGTCGATTGCCTTGCGCAGAACCGACGCCTTCGCGCTCCAGCCGCCGCCCAGATCCTGGATCAGGTCGCCGAAGATCTGCTGCGTCAGGATGTTCCAGCGCGTCCATTCGGCGGAGGTGCTGGTCGAGCGTGGGTAATCGGTCGGATTGCCCTGCGCAGTGAACAGCGGCAGCGCGCCCCACAGGCCGCCGTCGGTGCGGTTGTCCTCGCGCTGATAGCCGACCGACAGCGTCGTGGTCGGCGTCAGGTCCGCCTCGACGATGCCGTAGAGCACCGACCGCTTGCCGGTGTAGCGATCCAGATAGCTGCCCACGTCCTGATACGCGCCGACGATGCGGCTGCGGACGGTTCCGTCGCTCGACAGCGGCACGGTCAAGTCGCCCTCGACCCGCTTGGTGTCATAGGTGCCGCCGGTCAGCAGCACGCTGCCGGCGAGGTCGGTCCCCGGCCGCTTGCGGATGAAGTTGATCGTCGCCGACGGGTTGCCCGTCATCGACAAAAGGCCATTGGCCCCGCGCAGCACCTCGACCCGCTCATAGGCCGCGGTGTCGAGCGCGCCGTTCTGAAGCCCGAAGGCAAACGGCTGGCCGATGCCGTCCTGCTGGAAGTTGGTGATCTCGAACCCGCGCGCGGTGTAATAGGTGCGGTCGGTCTCCGCCTGCTGCACGTTCACGCCGGTCGTGGTGTTGAGCAGCGTGTTCACGTCGCGAAGCTGGAAGTCGTCGATCTGCGCGCGGGTGACGACACTGATCGACTGCGGCGTATCCTTCTGACTCAGGTTCAGCCGGGTCGCCGACCGCGCGGCGCGCACGCCATATTCGTTCTCGTCGACGCTGGGATCGCGCACGCCGGTGACGATGATTTCCTGCGAGGACTGCGGATCGTCCTCGATCGGCACGACGAGCGAAAGCGCGGCGAGCAGCAGCGGTGCGGGCATGGTGACGTGTCTCCTTCTCCGCAGCGCTCTAGCGCCGCGGTTGAAAGATGCAAGTCACTCTCAATAGCGTAGATAAATATTGCGGATCAGTCGCAATTCGATCCATCGCTCCCGGGGTGATCCGCGCGCTCGGCTATGCTGCCATGCTGCGCGTTACCAGCGTCCGTCGTGCTCGCGTCGCCCGAACGGCGCCGTGGCCGCTTGCGCAAGTGGCGGCGCAGGAGCACCCCGCGAAGCACGACAACGCCGACGATCGCGACGCTGACGAGCAGCAACGTCGGCATGCTCAGCCCTTGCTGCTGCTCGGGCGCGAATGCGGCCACGAGCAGCGGGGCGACGAGAACGAGAAGCTGAATACGGGTCATCGATATCCTGTCCGTCATGCGGCCTCGGCCAGCATACCCTCACCCACCGCTGCCTCGATCAGGCGTCGCTCGATCGACCGCATCCGAGCGGCGGCGTCAATCTTGTCGCCGATCAGGTCGGTGACATAGAACGTGTCCACCGCGCGCTCGCCGTATGTCGCGACGTGCGCCGAGTGGATCGTCACCTTCGACTGGAACAGCGCGTTGGCGAGGTGGAAGAGCAGCGCGGGGCGGTCGCGCGCATTGACCTCGATCACCGTGAAACGGTTCGACGCGTGGTTGTCGATCAGCACCGCGGGCTCGATCTCGAACGCGTCGGCACGCGGACGGACGAGCGGTTTGGCGCGCAGCCGCTCGGTGATCCGCGCCCGGTTGAGCAGCGCATCGCCGATCGCCGCGGTCAGCCGCTCGAGCTGGCCCGGATCGTCGAACGGCCGCCCGAGCGGGTCCTGGACAAGGAAATTGTCGAGCGCCATCCCCTCTCGCGTGGTGTGAATGCGCGCGTCGATGATGTTGCCGCCCGCCGCATGGATCGCGCCGGCGATGCGATAGAAGATGCCTGGATGGTCGGCGGCATAGATCGTCACCAGCGTCGCGCCGCGCTCCCGATCGGGCTGGGTGTCGATCGACAGCTTGGCGTCGCCCGCCCGCTCGATCAGCCGGGCATTGCGTTCGAGTACGTCGACCGGCTCGGCCACCCAGTAGCTTTCGGGCAGTTTCTTCACGAGGCGCTGGAACGCGGGCGCGTCCCAGCCGAGGGTCTGCGCCAGCGTCGCCTGCTTGCCCGCCACCCGTTCGCCGCGCCCACGCTGCTTGTGGCCAAGGCGGAGGACCTCTTCGGCGCCCTCGTACAGATCGCCGATCAGCTGGCGCTTCCACCCGTTCCACGTCCCCGGCCCCACCGCGCGGATATCGACGACGGTCAGCACCATCAGCATCATCAGCCGCTGTGGACTGGCGACCGCGCCGGCGAAGTCGAGGATAGTCTTGAAGTCGGACAGGTCCCGCTTGAACGCAGTCGCGGACATAAGGAGGTGCCAGCGCACCAGCCACGCCACCGCCTCGGTCTCCGCCGCCGACAGGCCGAACCGGGGGCACAGGCGCTTGGCGACTTCCGCCCCCAGCACCGAATGATCGCCGCCGCGTCCCTTGGCGATGTCGTGCAGCAGCACGGCGACATAGAGCGCGCGGCGAGACACGATCTGCGGGAACAGCGCGGTCGAGATCGGATGTTCGTCGCGGAGCTTGCCCTGCTCGATCCGCGCGAGCAGGCCGACCGCGCGGATCGTGTGCTCGTCGACGGTGTAGTGGTGGTACATGTCGAACTGCATCTGCGCGACGACGCGGCCGAAATCGGGCACGAAGCGGCCGAACACCCCCGCCTCGTTCATCCAGCGCAGCACGGTCTCGGGATCGCGCGGGGAGGTCAGCACGCCGAGGAACAGCGCGTTGGCACGCGGATCGTCGCGGTGGTCGTCGATCAGCTTGGCATCGCGCGCCGCCGCGCGCATCGCCTGCGGATGCACCTCGACCCCGTGTTGGTCGGCCAACGCGAACAGCTCGATCAGTCGTACCGGATCCTGGCGGAAGAAATCGTCGGCGGGCAGCGCAAGCCGCCCGCGATCGAGCACGAAGCCGTTTAGCTTGCGCGGCGACCGGCGGATGAACGGCAGGCCGAACCGGCGCCCGCGCGAAGCGAACGTCTCGTCCAGATGGGCGAGGAAAACGCCGGTCAGATCGCCGACGGTCTTGGCCTGCAGGAAGTAGAACTGCATGAACCGCTCGACCGCCATCTTCCCCGGCCGGTCGGCGTAATGCATCCGCGCCGCGATCTCGCGCTGCATGTCGAAGGTCAGGCGATCCTCCGCCCGGCCCGCAATCAGGTGCAGATGGCATCGCACCGCCCAGAGAAAGTTTTCCGCGCGGTTGAAGCGGCGATATTCCTGTCGCGTGAGCACGCCCTTCTCGACAAGCTCCGCGGCGCGCTGGACGCCATACGCATCCTTGCCGATCCAGAACAGCGTGTGGAGGTCGCGAAGACCGCCCTTCCCCTCCTTCACATTGGGTTCGACGACGTAGCGGCTGTCGCCCATCTTGACGTGGCGCTGGTCGCGTTCGGCCAGCTTCTGCGCGATGAAACCGCGGGTGTCGGCCTGCACCTCCGCCCGGAACCGCCGCGACGCCTCGTCATACAGGTGCGTATCGCCCCAGACATAGCGCCCCTCGAGCAGCGCGGTGCGGATCGTCACGTCGCTCTTGGCCATCCGCACCATCTCGTCCAGCGAGCGCGAGGAATGGCCGACCTTCAGCCCCATGTCCCACAGCGCGTAGAGCATTGATTCGATGACCTGCTCACACCAGCCCGTCCGCTTCCACGGGGTGAGGAAGCCGAGGTCGATATCCGAATGCGGCGCCATCTCACCGCGCCCGTACCCGCCGACCGCAATCAGCGTCATCCGCTCCGCCGCGGTGGGATTGGTGTTCGGATAGATGCGCTGGACGGTGAAGTCCCAGAGCAGTCGCAGCAGCTGGTCGGTCAAAAACGCCTGTGCATTCGCGGTTTCGAGGCCGCGGGTCGGATGTTCGGCGAAGCGCCGCTCGATCTCAGCCCGTCCGTCGTCGAGCGCCTGCTTGAGGATCGCGGTGCCGGCCAGGCGCAGACTGGCGCCCTTCCCCGCCTCGACCGCCGCAAGCCGGTCGGCGACGATCCGGCGGTCGATGATCGCGCGGCGATGGGGCAGATGAGCGAAGCGGTTGGGCATGGCGCCCTAGATAAAGGGCGACGGTTGAAAAGTCGCGGGCTTTGGGAGCCGTCACCCCGGACCCGATCCGGGGTGACGGCGAGCGATTACTCCGCCGCCTTGGCCACCCCCACCAGCGCCGGGCGTAGCAACCGATCGCGGATCATGTAGCCGGCCTGCACCTCCTGCACGATCGTCCCCGGCACGGCGTCGGCGCTCGGTACCTCGAACATCGCCTGATGGCGATTGGGGTCGAGCGTCTCGCCGACCGCGGCGATGCGGGTGATGCCGTGGCGCGAGAAGATGCTCTCGAGTTCGCGACCCGTCGCCTCGAGCCCGGTGACAAGACCCTTGAACCGCTCCTCGCCGCGCACATCCTCGGGGATCGCCGACAGGCCGCGCGTCAGGTTGTCGGCGACCGACAGGATGTCGCGAGCGAAGGCGGTCGCGGCATAGGTGCGCGCGTCGGCGGCTTCCTTCTCGGCGCGGCGGCGGACGTTCTGCACCTCTGCCTGCGCGTAGAGGACTTGGCGCTTCGCCTCGGCCAGCTCTTCGGCGAGTTCGGCGTGGCGGTCGGCTTCGGCCACTTCGGGCGCGGCCTCGGCCGTTGCCTCGCGCAGCGCCTCGGCATCGGCGGGCTGGCCCGCCGTCGTCTGTTCGTTTTCCATAAGCCCCTGTCGTACAGTCCGTTCGTTCAAGTCTCTAGCTGAGAAGCCGCGAGAGCGTCGCGGCCGTCAGGTCCACCATGGGCACGACTCGCGCATAGTTCAACCGCGTCGGGCCGATCACCCCGACCACGCCCACCACCCGCCCGTCGAGCGAGCGGACGGGCTTGGCGATCACCGACGAGCCGGACAGCGCGAACAGCTTGTTCTCCGACCCGATGAAGATGCGCGCGGCATCCCCCTCGCGTGCCGAATCGAGCAGGCGGGCGATCTCTTCCTTGTCCTCCAGTTCGTCGAGGAGCTGGCGCACGCGGTCGAGGTCGTCGGCGGCGCCGGTGTCGAGCAGCCGCGCCTGCCCCCGCACGATCAGCACCGGGCGGCTGCCGCCATCCTCGCTCCAGATCGCCAGCCCGCGGTCCACGAGATCGCGCGCCGCCACGTCGAGCGCCGCCCGCTCCCGCGCGATCTGCTGCCCGATCGCGGAGCGCGCTTCGCTGAGCGTCCTGCCGGCGAGCGTCGCCGAAAGATAGTTCGCCGCCTGTTCCAGCGCGAAGGCGGGCAGGCCCGGCGGCAGGTCGACGACGCGGTTCTCGACCGACCCGTCCTCCCCCACCAGCACCGCTAGCGCCTTGTCATGGCTGAGCGGCACGAAGCTCACCTGCCGCAACCGGGGCTCGCGCTTAGGGACGAGGACGAGACCCGCGCATGCCGACAGGCCCGACAGCACCGCGGTGGTGTTGGCGATCGCCGCCTCGACCGGCCCGTCGCCGCCGCGCGCCCCGCCTTCGATCGCGGCGCGTTCCTCGGGCGAGGGTTCGTGGCTCTGCATCATCCCGTCGACGAACAGGCGAAGGCCGCTTTCGGTCGGCATCCGCCCCGCACTGGTATGCGGCGCGGCGAGCAGGCCGAACTCCTCGAGATCCTGCATCACGTTGCGGATGCTGGCGGGAGAGAGGTTGAGGCCCGAGATCTTCGACAGCGTGCGCGACCCGACCGGCTGGCCGGTGTCGAGATAGCTTTCGACGACGATCCGGAACACCTCGCGCGCGCGGTCGGTCATTTCGTGGATCGGCGGTGTCATGCCCCTGATCTAGGCACCGCGGCGCCGTCGCTCAACGCTTTCCGATGAACGCGGCGATCGGGAGGAGCGAGGGCGCCGATTCGAGGACCGCTCGTACTCGATCCGCCTCGCCCGACCGGCAACCGAGATAGAGGTGCAGCGACTGCGGTGCGGCGCCGGTGTTCGAATCCCAGCGGACGTTGATCGCGGGCAGGTCGGTGGCGACGGTGCCGCAATCGGCGGTGCCCATCTCGATCCGCCGGTCGCCGCCGGTCGGCCTCACCGCGCCGACATGCTCGATGAAGCGGGCAGCGACCGCGGGCTCGACGGTGAAACGCCGCTCGCCCGTCACGGCGGTATGCTGCTCGCCGGTGAAGACGCCCTCGCCCTCGGGAGTCATCCTCACCGAATAGACCGGGCAGAAGCCGCGACACGCCTCGGTCGAATAGGTCACCCCTTCGCGCTCGATCGCGATCGGCGCGCCCGGCTTCGGGCCGGATTGCATTGCACATGCCCCGGCGAGCAGCGGCAGCGCGGCGGCGATCGAACAAAGCTTCACGGGCATTCCCCTCATGTCAGGCTGGCGCGAGCGCCATGCGCCGTCTATCGCCCGGCCAAACCCAATAGGAGCTGAATAGATGCGCCCATCCGGCCGCGCCCCCGACGAAATGCGCCCCATCTCGATCGAGCCGAACTTCACCCGCCATGCCGAAGGGTCGGTGCTGATCGGCTTCGGTGACACCCGCGTGCTGGTGACGGCCAGCATCGAGGAGCGCGTGCCCCCCTTCCTGCGTGGCAAGGGCGAAGGCTGGGTGACGGCCGAATACGGGATGCTCCCCCGCTCCACCCACACGCGCAGCAACCGCGAGGCGGCGAAGGGCAAGCAGTCGGGCCGGACGCAGGAGATCCAGCGCCTCATCGGCCGCAGCCTTCGCGCGGTGACCGACCTCAAGAAGCTCGGCGAGCGGCAGATCGTACTCGATTGCGACGTGATCCAGGCCGATGGCGGCACGCGCACCGCCTCGATCTCGGGCGCGTGGGTGGCGCTGCGCCTCGCGGTCGACAAGCTGATGGCCGAAGGCAAGCTGACGGTGGACCCGATCCTGCATCAGGTCGCGGCGGTGAGCTGCGGCATCTATAACGGCACCCCCGTCCTCGACCTCGATTACCCCGAGGATTCGGCCGCCGACGCCGATGCCAATTTCGTCCTGCTGGGCGACGGTCGCATCGCCGAAGCGCAGGCGACGGCAGAGGGCGCGTGCTACGACGAGGAATCGCTTCTGCGCCTCCTCCGCCTCGCCCGCATCGGTTGCAACTCGATCTTCGAGGCGCAGCGAAAGGCGGTCGGCCGATGAGCGGCGAGGGCGAGGAGCCGCAGGCGATCCGTAAGCTTCGCCCCGGCAAGCTCGTCATTGCCAGTCACAATCAGGGCAAGGTGCGCGAAATCCGCGCGCTCCTCGCCCCCTATGGCATCGAGCCGATCTCGGCCGGCGAACTCGACCTGCCCGAGCCGGAAGAAACTGGCACGACCTTCGTCGCGAACGCCGAACTCAAGGCGATGCAGGCCGCCGACCTCAGCGGCCTGCCCGCACTGGCCGACGATTCGGGCATGTGCGTCGAGGCGCTGGGCGGCGAGCCCGGCATTTTCTCGGCGCGCTGGGCGGGGCCGACCAAGGACTTCGCCATCGCGATGCAGGCGGTCGAGGACCGGCTGGCGGCGATCGATCCTGCCCCTACCCGCGCCGCACACTTCGCCTGTGCGCTCGCGATCGCCTGGCCCGATGGTCACGTCGAATGGTTCGAGGGGCGGGTCGACGGCACACTCGTCTGGCCGCCGCGCGGGGACCGGGGCTTCGGCTACGACCCGATGTTCCTGCCCGATGGCGGTACGGAAACGTACGGAGAGATGGACCCTGCGGAAAAGCATGCGTCCAGTCACCGGGCCGATGCATTTCGGCAACTGGTCGCGGCAATCTTTTGAGATTCCGTACCGAAGCATCGTCTTCGGTGTTGAAAATGCAACGCTTAGGCGTTGGACGTGTTGTGGGCTCCGGCACCTGTATCTGCCCCCGAGCCTTGTGAAAAAGGGAGTGTAATATGTTTGGTAAGTTCGCACTGGCGCTCGCCGCCACCACCATGACCGCCGCGCCGGTCCTCGCCAACCCGGCCCAGAACCTGTCGGTCGCCAAGAACGTCCGCGCCTCGACCGCCAGCAAGAACGCCAATGGCGCGCTCGGCGGCGGCGGCGGTCTCGGCCTCATCATCGGTGCGGGCGTCATTGCGATCCTCGTGCTCGGCCTGACCGTCGGCGACGACAACGGCCTGCCCGACAGCAACTGATCCTTGATCAGCTTGTGGCCGCGAGCGCGCGGCCGGAAAGGGAAGCCCGCGGGCTTCCCTTTTTTGTTGCCCGGCGCACCCCCGCCTAGTCGGATCGATTAGGCGGTATAGTCGCTCCGACGAGCGCATGGGCGCCGCGGCCGTGCTCTAACACCGGCATCGAAAGCTGCGTGGAAGGGCATGGCATGTTTGCCGAAACCGCATTGATCTCAGGCTCGGGGAACGCCAGTGTAGCGCCTGGCCCGGATCAGGCCGCGACGCTGGCGGCGGAGGCGCGCGTCGGCGGCACGTTCGACGCGCCAGCCCTCGCCGCCCGCCTGACCGAGCTCGGCACCGCCCAGCCGGGTTTCGACCAGACGCTCCGCACCCAGATCGAGGCGCACCTCACCCCGGTCGAGCGCGGCGAACTTGCCCGCGCGGTCGAGGCGGCGGCGGCCAACGACAACGCCGCTGCGCCCGGCGCCGGCCCCGACCCGGTGCAACTCGGCCTCGACCTCGGCCAGATGGCGCTGGACGTCGCCGGCATCTTCGATCCCACGCCGATTAGCGACGGCGCCAATGCGGTGGTGTCGGCCGGCCGAGCGATCGGATCGCTGTTCTCCGGCAATTGGGGCGAGGCCGGCGGCCATGCGCTGAACGGCGTCATCTCCGCCGTCGCGATCGTGCCGGTGGCGGGCGACGCCGCCAAGCTCGGCAAGATCGGCAAATGGGCCGAAACCGTCGGCGACGCGGTTAGCGCCGTCGCGCACAACCCGGCGTTGCGCGAAACGCTTGCCCCCGCGCTGCAAAAGGTCCGCGACGCGATCGACGCGATCCCGAAGGGCGCGCTCGACGCCCTGCCCGCCAGCGCACGCGAATCGATCGACGCGACGAAACGCCAGCTCGACGAATTCTTCTCACCGACCGTCGCGGCCAATGCGGCGAGCGCCACTAACCTGACCGCGCGCGTCGGCGCCAACACCGCAGAATGGACCGTCAACACCGCGGGCCAGCCGACGCGCGTCACAGCCACGCTGTCGGAGCTTCAGCCGAGCGGCATCGCGCGCGGGCGTGACGAACTGAACGCGCAGGATGCGGTGCGCGGTCGCGGCCTGCCCGACGACGATGCCGGCCATGTGATCGGCCACCGCTTCCTCGGCGATCAGGGCGCGCGGAACATGTTCCCGCAGAACTTCAACTTCAATCGCTCCGCCTACAAGACGATGGAGAACGAATGGGCTGGCTGGATCGACAAGGGCGGCACCGTGAAGGTGAACGTCGAGCTGATCGGCGGCACCGGCGGCAGGCCGGCTCAGGTTGGCGTGAGTTACGAAGTGTTCAACGATGCGGGCAAGCGCGTCTTTGACAATCAGGAATTGTTCGACAATGCCGCAGGTCAGGTATTCGACCGCGTGCCGACTGCCGACATGGCCCGGATCCTCGGCTCATGATCGCTGCGGCGGCGCCGGCCATGACGGGTGATGCGATGGCGGATGTGACCTTCGACCAGCAGCGTGCCGATGCGCTGATCCAGGACATCGGCCGCGAGATCGTGCACGGGTCGAAGTTCGCGGCGCGGCCATGGGAGCGGATCGTCGTCGTCGCCGAGATCGCCGATCGCAAGCGGCTGTTCGGCTATGTCTATTGGGACGGCGACCAGTGGGAGGCTGCGACTCCCGACGGCTTCCGCGCGCTGACGCTGTTTCAGGAACTGCAGGCCGCGACGCAGGTGCCGGGCAAAGCACCGTGGCATCGCTGCCTCGTCCGCATCGACCGCGCGAGCGGCAAGATCGACATCGAGTTCGACCACGACGGCACGCGCTGGATCCCCGACGTCGCCGATCCGGAAGGCTTCGCGAAGTCGCTGCGGTAGAGGTGTTGGCATGCATGACGGACGCGGAGGCCGCTCTGACGCGGCTGACCGATGCGATCCTTGCGGATACCGGGTTTCGCGACCGCGACTGGACGCACATCCTGCTGATCTACACGATCGACGGCGCCGTTTCCGAGTTCGGCTACCTGTTCGGGCCGGGTGATGCGTGCGAGGCGGCAGGAACCGATGACTGGGCGATCCTCGATCATGTGACCGCTTTGCGGACGGCGACCACGGCGGCGGGGGGCGCGCCGGCTTGGCGGCAATGCCTGATCCATCTCGCCCGATCGACCGGGCATGGTTCGGCCCGTTTCGACGAAACGCCCACACGCTGGCGGCCCGATCCGGCCGACCCGATCGGCCATGCGCGCCGGATGTTGGCAGGCGTATCGTGAGCGGCGCGGCTGCCGTGCTTCTCGGCGCCTATCTTCACCAGGATTGGCAGGGCGAGTTTGGAAATGCCGATCGGGCGGTGGCAGCGATCGTCGCCGGCGAACCGCTCGCCATCCGGCAGCAGGCCGCCGCCGAACTCCGCGCGTTGCTCGATCACGACCTGAGCGAGGCCGATCTCGAAAGGCAGTTGAATGCCGTCCTCTGCTGCGAATATCGGCCACAGGCGGATGGGTTGACCGTCCGCGCCTGGCTCTCGGCGCTAGCGGCGCACCTCGACCGCTGACGACTTTGGCGGCATAGGCGGCGGCGATGTCCCCTGACCCCCTCGCCCTCTATATCCACTGGCCGTTCTGCGTCTCCAAATGCCCCTATTGCGACTTCAACAGTCATGTGCGCGACAGCGTCGACCAGGAACGCTGGCGCGCCGCGCTGCTCGCCGACCTCGCGCATGAAGCGGCGCTGACGCCCGGGCGGCGGATCGGGTCGATCTTCTTCGGCGGCGGCACCCCCTCGCTGATGCCCCCCGCCACGGTCGCCGCGCTGATCGAGGCGGCGGACCGCCACTGGGGCCTCGCCCCCGATTGCGAGATCACGCTGGAGGCCAACCCGTCCTCGGTCGAGGCGGCGCGGTTCGCCGACGTGGCGATGGCCGGCGTCAATCGCGTGTCGCTGGGTCTTCAGTCGCTGGACGATGATGCGCTCGCCTTTCTCGGCCGCGCGCATTCGGTGACCGAGGGGCTGGGCGCGCTCGACACCGCGCAGGCGGCGTTCGCGCGCGTGTCGTTCGACCTGATCTACGCGCTCCCCGGCCAGTCGCTGGTGGCGTGGGAGCGCGAGCTTGCCCGCGCGCTGTCGTTCCGCACCGGCCATCTGTCGCTCTATCAGCTCACGATCGAGCCCGGCACGCGCTTCGCCACGCTGGCGGCCAGGGGAGAGTTGACGATTCCCGACGCCGACGCCGCCGCCGACCTGTTCGAGGCGACGCGGGCGATGACCGCGACGGCGGGCCTGCCCGCCTATGAAGTCTCGAACCACGCGCGGCCGGGCCAGGAGAGCCGTCACAACCTCACCTATTGGCGTTACCGCGACTATGTCGGCGTCGGTCCCGGTGCGCATGGGCGGCGCGGCGGCCATGCAACCTTTCGCCGCAAGAAGCCCGAGAACTGGCTGTCCGCGGTCGATCGCAACGGCCACGGGATCGAGGCGGAGGACGCGCTCGTGCCCCATGAACAGGCCCTCGAGGCGCTACTGATGGGCCTGCGCCTGCGCGAGGGCGTCGGCCTTTCGCGGATCGAGGCGATCGGCGCGCTGCCGATCGACGGCCCACGCGTCGATCGGCTGGTCGCCCAAGGCCTGCTCGCCCGAGACGACAACCGACTGCGCGCGACCGATGCGGGGATGCCCGTCCTGGAGGCAATACTGCGCGAGATCGTCGCCGCCTGATTGCCAGCGCCCGGCCAATCGGCGAGGATCCCGCGATGCTGCAGGCCGCCCCGCCCCCCGCCATCGTCCAGCCAGCGCCGGCAGACGTCGACCGCCGCCTCGCCGAGATCGTCGCGCTGCTGTCGGGCAAGGGCGACTATGCCGCCACGTTCGGCGAGCGATTTCGGGCCGAGGTGCCGAAGGCGCGCTTCGACGCGCTGGCCGCGCAGATCGCCGCCGGGCTCGGCAAGCCCAAGGGCGTCGAGCGGATCGACCGCGCCAATGCGCTCGAGGCGACCGCAGCGATCGGCTACGAGCGCGGGCGTATCAGCGTCGCGCTGACGCTGATGCCCGGCGGCGCGCGGCAGGTCGCGGGTTTCCGCATTATGGGCAGTGCCCCGCGACAGGACAGCTTCGCCGCGATCGCGGCAGAGGCTGCGAAGCTGCCGGGGACGGTCGGCTTCGGCATCTACGCACTGGAGGACCCCGCCCCGCGCGCGCTGGCCGAACATCGCGGCGATGCGGCGGCGCCGATCGGGTCGGCGTTCAAGCTCTGGGTCCTCGCCGAACTCGCCGCGCAGGTGGCCGAGGGCAAGCATCGCTGGGACGAGGCGGTGCCGCTCGGCCCGCCCTCGCTCGCCAGCGGGATCACGCAGGGGTGGCCGGCGGGCACGCCGATGACGCTGCAGAGCCTCGCCACGCTGATGATCGCGATCAGCGACAATACCGCGACCGATACGCTGATCGGCGTGCTGGGCCGCGAGGCGGTCGACGCGCGGGCGGCGGCGCTGGGTGCCGAGCGGCTGCCCGTCCTGACGACGGCGGAGGCGTTTCGCCTCAAGCATCCCGCCGCCGCCGCTCTTGCCGCGAACTGGGCGGCTCTCACGCACGAGCAGCGGCGCGCGCGGCTCGCCGATCCGGCGCTGGCGAAGGTCCCGCTCGATCCCGCGCTGTTCGGCGACCGGGCGGTGCGCCCCGAGATCGAGTGGTACGCCTCGCCCCGCGCGCTCGCCGGCACGCTCGACTGGCTGTCACGCAAGGGTGGGCCGGTCGTGCTCGCGATCCTGGCGACGCCGCGTGCCGATCCGCATGGCCTTGCCTATCTGGGGTACAAGGGCGGATCCGAACCGGGCGTGCTGAGCTTCAACCACCTCGCTCGCGACGCCGCGGGCAAATGGTATGCGCTCACCGCCAGTCAGCACCGTACCGACGGCGCGGTCGACCCCGGTCCCTTAGGCAACCTTTCGGCGCGCGCGCTCGATCTTCTGGCCACGCGCCGCTGACCAGTCGTCGGGGAGCAGGCCGTAGAGCGCGGTGTCGCGGACGCCGATATGCGTCTCCCACTCGGCCCGCAGCACGCCCTCTAGTTTGAAGCCAAGCCCCTCGAGCAGCGCGCGCGAGCCGCTATTCTCCGGATCGGTATCGGCATAGAGCCGCCGCTGCCCCTCGGCGAACACCTGCTCGATCACCGCGCTCACCGCCTCGGCGACGATGCCGCGCCGCCAGTGCGCGCGCAGCAGCATATAGCCGATCTCGCTGACGTTGCCCTTCCAGTCCTCTCCCACCGACACGAAGCCTATCGCGCGGTCGTCGCCCTTGAGTGTGATCGCCCAGGCGCGCCAGTCGGGCATGTCCTGCGCCAGATAGGCATGGGTCTGCTCGACCGTGTCGTGCGGCCCGGTTGACCAGTATCGCATCGCCTCGACATCGGCGAAGGCGGGGAACAGCGTCACGGCATCGTCCGGCGTACGCGGGCGCAGCACCAGCCGCGCGGTTCGCAGCCTCGGAAACGGCCGGTTCGTCACGCCGCGAGGGCGTCGACGAGCGCGCGCACCTTCTTCTGGCGCCATTGCGGCAGGGGGGCGACCATCCAATAGCCGAGGCTATAGGGCTTGGGCTCGCCCACCGTGACGACGCGCCCGGCGGCCAGATCGGTACGCGCCAGCAGCTCGGGCACCGTCGCGAAGCCGAGCCCCGCCGCCGCCGCCTCGATCGCCAGCCCAGCATCTGCGACTGACACCAGCGAGACGGCTTCCTCGTTCAGGCATCCCGGCCACGAAATGCGCGTGTCCGCCCCGCCGCCCGGCGCGCCGATCGTCACCATGCCGTCGGATTCGAGCGCCTCGCCCTCATGCTCGCCCGGCCCCTCGCCCCAGCGGATCGCGAGGTCGAGATTGGCCTGTGCGAAATCGACGCCCTCTTCGGCTGCGACAAGGGTGAAGCGCTGTTCGGGGTCGGCGCGCGCGATTTCAGACAGGCGCGGCATCAGCCATTTCTGCGTCAGGTCGCGCGGCGCGGCGATCGTCAGCGACCGCGACGACTGGCCCGCCTGCATCGCCCGCACCGCTTCCTCGAACTGGAGGAACCCGTCGCGCAGCGCGGTAAGCCCGCGCTCGCCCTCGGGCGTCAGCTCCAGCCCGCGGGTGGTGCGGCGGAACAGCACAACGCCGAGCGTATCCTCCAGCGCGCGGATCTGCTGCCCGACTGCGGCCGGCGTCACCGCCAGCTCGTCCGCGGCGCGCGTGAACGACAGATGCCGCGCGGCGGCGTCGAGTACGCGCAGGCCGTTGAGCGGCAGGTGCGTGCGCTTCATCCTGCCACCGCCGGGGCGATCAGCCCGAACTTGGGAATGGTGACGTCGAAGCCCGACCCGTCCTCGCCCAGCATGTGATAGCTGCCCTGCATCGAGCCCGTCGGCGTCGCGAGATGACAGCCGGAGACATAATCGAAGCTGCCACCCGGCGCGATCATGGGCTGTTCGCCGACCACGCCCTCGCCCTCCACCGAGTGGCGTGCGCCGCGGCCGTCGGTGATGATCCAGTGGCGGGTGAGCAGCTGGACCGCCATCTCGCCCTCATTCTCGATGCGGATGTGATAGGCCCAGAACCAGCGTCCGCGCTCGGGCTCCGACTGTTCGGGCAGATAGCTGACCGAGGTGCGCACGACGACGCCGCGCGTCCGCGCCTCCTCGGTGAACAGCGCCTTCACAAGCCCACCTTCGCCAGTGCCTGGTCGAGGTCGTCGATCAGGTCGGCGGGGTCCTCCAGCCCGACGTTAAGGCGCAGCAGCCCCTCGGTCACGCCCATCTCCAGCCGCTTCTCCTCGGCAACGCCGTAATGCGTGGTCGAGGCCGGGTGCGTCATCAGCGAGCGCGAATCGCCGATATTGTTCGAAATGTCGATGAGGCCCAACCCGTCGAGCAAGCCATGCGCCTGCGCGCGCCCGCCATCGACCTCGAACGAGAAGATCGGCCCGGTCATCGCCATCTGCGACAGCGCCAGGTTGTGCTGCGGGTGGCTGGGCAGCCCCGGATGGTTGATCCGCGGGACGCGTCCCTCAAGGAAGCGGCCAACCTCAAGCGCATTCTCGGACTGGCGGCGGATGCGCAGGTCAAGCGTCTCCAGCCCCTTCAACACCACCCAGGCGTTAAACGCGCTGAGCGTCGGGCCGGTGTTGCGCGTGAACGGCAGCAGCTCGTTAAGGATGAAATCCTCGGTCCCGCACACCGCGCCGGCGAGGACGCGGCCCTGCCCGTCCATCATCTTGGTCGCGGAATAGGCGACGATGTCCGCCCCGAAATCTATCGGCCGCTGCAGCGCCGGCGTGGCGAAGGCATTGTCGACGACGGTCCGGACGCCCTTCGTCTTGGCGAGATCGCACACGGCCTTCAGGTCCACCACATCCATCGTCGGATTGGCGGGCGTCTCGAAGAACCAGAGCTTGGTCTTGTCGGTCGTCGCATCGGCGAATGCCTGAGCGTCGCGAGCATCGACGATCGTCGTGGCGATCCCGAACTTGGGCAGCAGCGTGTCGGTCAGCCAGCGGCACGACCCGAACAGCGCGCGGCCCGCGACGACATGATCCCCAACCGACAACTGGCAGAGCAGCGCCGCGGTCATCGCCGCCATGCCGCTCGCCGTCGCACGGCACGCCTCGGCGCCTTCCAGCAGGGCGATACGCTGTTCGAGCATCTCGACCGTCGGGTTCTGAAGCCTGGAATAGGTCATCCCCGACTGCTCGCCGGCGAACCGCGCGGCTGCATCGCCCGCGCAGTCATAGGCATAGCCGGAGGTCAGGAAGATCGCCTCAGACGTCTCGCCGAACTCGGACCGCATCGTGCCGCCGCGCACCGCCTGCGTCGCGGGGCGCCATTGCAAGGTGATCGAGCGGTCCTGGCCAGTCGTGCGCTTCATGGCCGCTTCCTAGGCTTGTGGCCTTGCGTGATGCAAGCGCGACGCTAAGCCGATGCGCGATGCGCCTTGCCGATCGACCGAAGCTACTTTGCCTGATCGTCGCGGCGGCGGCGGCGCTTTTGTTCGCGCTCCACCTCGACCGGCCGGGCAAGCTGGTGTTCGACGAGGTGCATTACGTCCCCGCCGCCCGCGCCATGCTGGCGCTCGACCACCCCGCGAATACCGAGCATCCGCCGCTCGCCAAGGAACTGATCGCGGTCGGCATGGGAATGTTCGGCGACAATCCGGTCGGGTGGCGCGCGATGCCGGTGCTGGCGGGCGCAGCGACGGTGGCGGCGGGGTTCGCGTTCCTGTTCCTCCTCTTCGGGTCGGCGCGGACGGCGTTGTTCGGCGCGCTGTTCGTCGCGATCAACCAGACGGTGTTCGTGCAGGCGCGGGTGGCGATGCTCGATGGATTTCTGGGCGCGTTCGTGACCGCGGGGCTCGCCGCGACGATCTGGGCCGCACGGGCACCGCCTGGCGCTCGGGCCGCGCGCACCGCGCTCGCGGGGTTGCTCCTTGGCGCGGGCGTGGCGGTGAAGTGGGCGGCGGCGCCGTATGTCGCACTCGCGTGCCTCGCGGTCCTGGCGAGCGGACGGCGCCGGCCGGTCGGCGGGCTGTCGGCGGCACTGGTGCTGGGCCTCGTTGCGGTCGCCGTCTATTTCGCGACGTTCGCACCTACCTTCATCTACGCCCACGATCCCGTCGCGCCAACGGACCTGCTTGCACTGCAACAGCGGATGTACGCGGCGCAGACGCAGGTGCTCCAGGCGCATCCCTATCAGTCCGACTGGTGGAGCTGGCCGCTGATGCTGCGGCCGATCTGGTATTTCTACGAAGCGGACGCGGGCGTGCAGCGCGGCGTCCTGCTGATCGGCAACCCGGCGGTCATGTGGGGCGGGCTGGTCGCGGTTCTCGCCTGCCTCTGGGCTCGCGGGCGCCATGCCGTGGTCGGCGGGCTTTGGGTGTTCTCGATCCTCATCTGGGCGGCCATCCCGAAGAGTCTCGGCTTCTACTATTACTATCACCTCTCCGGCATCTTCGCCGCGATCGCCTGCGCAGGCGGCCTGTCGCTACTCTTGCCGCGCCTCCGCTGGATCGAGCCCGCGTTCGCAGCGCTCGCGGTGGCGCTGTTCCTCTATTTCTATCCGATCATCAGCGGCGGCGCGCTGTCCGGCCCGCAGGATTTCAACCGCTGGATGTGGTTCGACAGCTGGCGTTGACGCCGGTTATTTCTGTTATTACAGAAATAGACGATGAAAACGTTGCTCGACCATCCCGACGTCAAGGCCTTCGTCCTCCACTGGGGCGAGATGGGGACGCAATGGGGCGTCAACCGCTCGGTGTCGCAGATCCACGCGCTGCTCTACCTGTCCGACCGCCCCCTGCCCGCCGACGAGATCACCGAGGCGCTGGGCCTTGCCCGCTCGAACGTGTCGACCGCGCTCAAGGAGCTTCAGGGCTATGCGATCGTCCGACGCGTGCATGTCGAGGGGGACCGGCGCGACCATTTCGTCGCCGAGACCGACCTGTGGGAAATGCTGCTGCGCATCGCCGCCGAGCGCAAGCGGCGCGAGATCGACCCGACAATCGCGCTGCTCGGCGAGCTTGCCGAGCGCCTTCGCCATGACGAGACCGCGCCAGCGCTGGTGCGCGAGCGGATCGGGCGCATGCACGAGTTCATCTCGACGCTGGGCGGCTGGTACGAACAGGTTCGCGGCCTGCCCAAACCCACGCTCGTCGCGCTGATGAAGCTGGGCGGCAAGGTCGCGCGCTTCGTCTCCCCGCTGAAGGGCAAGTCCAAGGAGCGCTGATCCAAAGCAACGCGCTGCACCGGCGCGACCATAACTTTCGGTTTTTACCGAAAAGACCGAAAGGGAGACTGCAATGGCATTGAGCGAACGAACCGAAGGCGCCGTCGTCCGCACGCTCGCCGCCATCGCCGCCGCGCTCTCCTTCGCGGGCGTCGTCTACGCGCTGCTGGAGGCGGCGCAGCCCGACGCGGGGCTGGTGAGCTTCGCCTTCCTGCTCGCCCTTCCTGCCGCGCTGTGCGCGTTCGTCGCTTATGTCGCCGACCCATGGAAGACGCGGTCGCATCGCGCCTATCTGCTCGTGCCAGTGCAGGTTCTGGCCGCGGTCATCGCCGTGTCGATCTTCGTCCTGCGCGAAGGGACGATCTGTATCGTGCTGCTTAGCCCGCTCTGGCTCCTGAGCGGCATGGCCGGGACCGCGATCACCTATAAGCTGCGGCGCCGGGTCAAGGACGGGCGCGTCTATTGCACAACGCTGCTCCTCGTCCCGCTGCTGGCGATGCAGGTCGAGACGCTGGTCACTTGGCCGACCGACAGCGCGGTGGTGACGCGGTCCGTGATCGTTACCGCCAGCCCCGATCGCCTCTGGCCGCTGCTGCGCGGTATCCCCGATGTCCGCCCGGGCGAGGGGCGCTGGAACCTGTCACAGGACGTGCTGGGCATTCCCCGCCCCGTCGGTGCGCGGATGGTCGGCGAGGGCGTCGGCGCCACACGGCTGGCGAACTGGGGACCGCAGATCCGCTTTCGCGAGAAGATCACCGACTGGCGGCCGGGCCGCGCGATCGCGTGGACGTTCCATTTCGACGACGTGCGCGGCTGGGCGTTCACCGACCGCCACCTGATGCCCGACAGCCACTATCTGAAGGTGCGCGACGGCGGCTATCGCCTCGATCCGCTGCCCGGCGGCCGGACCCGCGTGACGCTGCACACCCGGTACGAGGCGACGACGCCGGTCAATCTCTACACGCGGCTGTGGGGCGAGCTTTTCCTCGGCGACGTGCAGGACAATCTGCTCGCCATCGTGCGCCAGCGGGCGGAGCGGTAGACGCCCGCACGCCCCTCGCCTATCTGGCGGCCATGACGCATCACGATATCCATGTGATCGGCGGCGGGCTCGCCGGGTCGGAGGCGGCGTGGCAGCTTGCCAGCGCCGGGTTCAAGGTCCGCCTGGCCGAAATGCGCGGCGGCGGCGACATGACGCCCGCGCACCAGACCGACGGTCTTGCCGAGCTCGTCTGCTCCAACAGCTTCCGCTCCGACGATGCAGAGCGCAATGCCGTGGGGCTGCTTCATGCCGAGATGCGTGCGCTCGGCTCGCTCGTGATGACCGCGGCCGACGCGCACCAGCTTCCCGCCGGTTCCGCGCTCGCCGTCGATCGCGACCGCTTCTCGGAGCAGGTGACGCGTACGCTGGCCGAGCATCCCAACATCACGATCGTTCGCGAGCGAGTGGATACGCTGCCCACCGACACCCCCGCGATCGTCGCCACCGGCCCGCTTACCGCGCCGTCGCTGGCCGAGGCGATCGGCGGCGCGACCGGCGCCGACGCGCTCGCCTTCTTCGACGCCATTGCGCCGATCGTGCATGCCGATTCGATCGACATGTCGATCGCGTGGAAGCAGTCGCGCTGGGACAAGGCCGGCCCGGCAGGCGACGGCAAGGATTACATCAACTGCCCCCTCGACCGCGATCAGTACGCCGCCTTCCACGCCGCCCTCATCGCCGGCGAGAAGAGCGAGTTCCGCGAGTGGGAGAACGTGCCCTATTTCGACGGCTGCATGCCGATCGAGGTAATGGCCGAGCGCGGGTTCGACACGCTGCGCTTCGGGCCGATGAAGGGCGTCGGCCTGGACGATCCGCGCACCGGCCGCTGGCCGCACGCCTGCGTCCAGCTGCGTCAGGACAATGCGCAGGGGACGCTGTGGAACATCGTCGGCTTTCAGACCAAGCTCAAATACGCCGAGCAGGTACGCATCTTCCGCACCATCCCCGGTTTGGAGAACGCCGAATTCGCGCGGCTGGGCGGCTTGCATCGCAACACCTTCATCCGCTCGCCGGTGCTGCTCGACCATGAGCTTCGGCTGAAAGCACGTCCGAACCTGCGCTTCGCTGGCCAGATCACGGGGTGCGAGGGCTATGTCGAAAGCTCGGCGATCGGGCTGATCGCGGGCCGCTTCGCCGCTGCCGAACTCGCCGGCCGATCGCTGCCGAAGCCGCCGGTCGAGACCGCGCTCGGCGCGCTCCTGTCGCACATCACCGGCGGGGCCGAAGCGGACAGCTATCAGCCGATGAACGTCAATTTCGGCCTTTTCCCCCCGATCGAGGGACGCACGAAAAAGGCCGATCGCAAGCTCATGTACACCGCCCGCGCCCGCGCAGCCTTCGCCGAATGGACCGCCGCGCTGGAGCCAGTCGCGGCCTAGCTCTCCTCCGCCTCACGCGGCGGAGCGGGCGGGCAGTCGGCGCGGCGGCGGGGCGGCTTGCGCTTGGGCGCGGTGGTCGCGAACTCGGCGCGGTCCAGGGTGGCGGACTTGTCCTTGTCCGCGCCGGCGAACTTCGTGGTAGTCTTGATCGCCCATTCGTCGAAGCTCAGCCGCCCGTCGCCGTTCACGTCGAGCTTGGCAAACGCCTTTTTCCGGCTGGCGAGATATTCGTCGCGCGTGATCCGCTCGTCGCGGTCCTTGTCGTAGCGGTTGAAGCGGCGTTCCTCGCGCGACTTGGGCGCCGCCTCGGGCACGGGCTCCTCGGTTTCGGCCGCGACCTGCTGCGCCTCTGCCGCCGGAGGCGGCGGCGGGGGTGGCAGGATCACGTCGGCCGTGGCGCTCGATCGAAAGAGGAACATCGCCGCGCCGGCCAGCAACAGCGCCGCCAGCGCGCCCACCCAATATCGCCACATCGCTCTGCTCCCGATCGGTTCGGCGCGAGCCTAGCGCGAACGAAGCCTGTCGGTACAGTCGCTTGGGCGCCTTAGCGTCCGGTCAGCCGGTGCCAGCCGAGCCGCGCGATCCGCCCCGGCGTCGCGCCCGGCAGCGGCAGGTTGCGATCGGCCGCTAGGTCCATCTGCGCCTGCCGTGCCAGCGCCCCCACCGCGCGCAGCCGCCGCGGCCATGGCGCCCCGAACGCCGTGCGGAGTGCGGCATCCGCCTCCCGCGCCGCCGCTTCACCGGCCTCCGCGTCGGTGACCGATCGCGAGAGGTCGGCGAGCGCCCAGCCCCGCCCCGCCGGCGCAACCGCCGCCGCATCGCCGCCGCAAAGGCGCGCGGCCAGCGCGAACAACCGCTCGCCCCGCCCGGCGGCGTAAGCGCCGCGAACCGCCGGATCGCCCGGCTCGCCCTCGATCAACGCCTCCCACCCCTCGACCAGCGTCGCCAGGTCGGCACCCGCGACACCCCGCGGCAGCACCGCGGCGGCGAGCGCGGTCAGCACCGGCTGGGCCGGCGGCGGCGCTTGGTCCAATCTGGACAGTGCGTCGTGCCACCAAGTCAGCCGCATCTGCGCGATCATCGGCTCGCGCATCTGGCGGATCACGGCGGCCAGCGTATCATCGAGGTCGAGCAGCGCCGCGACCCCGTTTCGCACGGTGCCGGGAGCATAGGACAGGATCAGCCGCCGCTCTGCCGCCCGCGCCTCCGCGCCGGGTACGAAGGTTTCGTCACCGTTAACCATGCTGCTTCAATCCGGCTTATCGCTTGGCCGCGCATAGCGCCCGACTGGACCGGAATGTCAAACGGGCGGGGCATGGGCAAGCATATGGGTTGGCAGGGGTTGAAGGATCGGGTGCGCGGCGGGTTCCTCGCGCGGCTGGCCCGTGACACGCGCGCCAACACGATCGCGATCGTCGCCGCCGCGCTGATCCCGCTGTGCGGCATGATCGGCGGCGGCTTCGACCTGAGCCGCATGTATATCGTCAAGACGCGGCTTCAGCATGCCTGCGACGCGGGCGCGCTGGCGGGGCGCAAGTCGATGGGCGGCGGCACCTGGGCACAGTCGAGCTACATGCCGCGCACGATGGCGGAGCGTTTCTTCGACGCCAACATCGCCAGCGACGCCTATGGCTCGAACACGATCACCAAGAGCTATTCGGAAAACGCCGGCAAGGTGACGGGGACCGCCTCGGCGATCCTGCCGATGACGCTGATGCGCGTGCTGGGCAAGACGACCGAGACGCTGACCGTGACCTGCGAAAGCGAGATGCGGCTGCCCAACACCGACGTCATGTTCGTGCTCGACATCACGGGATCGATGAACTGCGCGGCAGGCGATACGACCTGCTCGAACAATGGCGGCGTCCCGGCGGCCAATTCGAAGATCGGCGGCCTCAAGACCGCGGTGAAGTGCTTCTACGAGATCGTCGCCCGGCTCGACACCAATGCCGAGTGCGACGGCGGCGCGCCGTCCGGCGGCACGGGCAGCCAGGTACAGGTGCGCTTCGGCTTCGTCCCCTATGCCAATAACGTGAATGTCGGAAAGCTGCTGCCGACCAGCTACATGGCCGACACCGCCAGTTACGACACGCGCCAGTATCTGGGCAAGGAATGGACCGACTGGACGTTCTACGGCAACTATTACCGCAACGCGCAGAACAACTGTTCGGGTGTGGGTCCGGCCAGCACGGCCGATGCGAACTATCGTGCGAACCCTACGACTGTCGGATCAACGCCGGCCTGCCGGGTCGATGTGAAGCGCAATCTCGCGCAGTGGAAGTACGCTTTCCTGCCGCTCGATGTTCGCGGGCTGAAGAACGGCAACGGCTACAACGCCAGCTTCACCGCGCAGATCGGCGACGACGGCACCATGGCGACGATCCCCTGGTCGGGCTGCATCGAGGAGCGCCAGACGGTGCAAGCGACCAGCTACAACCCGATTCCCTCGGGCGCCAAGGATCTCGACATCGACCTGGTGCCGAGCGCCGGCGACGAGACGACGCGGTGGAAGCCGTCGCTGCCCGACGCCATCTATGAACGACAGGTCCTGTCGAACTGGAACCAGCTGAATGCGGCGACGATCGACAAGACGTCGGACAATTACATTCGCTTCAGCGACTATAACGGCTATTACTGCCCGACCGAGGCGCGCAAGCTCCAGCAATGGAACGACGCGACCGCATTCCAGAACTATGTCGACAGCTTCGTCGCCAGCGGCAACACCTATCATGACATCGGTATGGTCTGGGGGGCGCGCCTCATGTCGCCGACCGGCATTTTCGCAAGCGAGAATGCCTACACGCCCCAGGGCGGCGAGATCGAGCGGCACCTGATCTTCATGACCGACGGCGACTCGACCTCGGCACCGTGCGACTACAACGCCTATGGCCTGCACTTCTTCGACAAGCGGCAGACCAACGACGTGGGCACCGCGGGCGAATGCTTCAACCAGCGCACCTCGCTGTCGGACCAGATCAATGCCCGGCTGGAGGGGCTGTGCGCGGCGATCCGCAACAAGAACATCACGCTGTGGGTCGTGTCGTTCGGCGGCGGCGTGAATGCTACGACCGAGACCCGGCTCCAGAACTGCGCCTCGCCCGGTCGCTACTTCAAGGCCGACGACCCCGCCGCGCTCCAGCGCACGTTCAAGTCGATCGCCGACCAGATCTCCGCCCTGAGGCTCATCAAGTGATCCGGCGACTGCTTCCCCTCGCCCGCGAACGGCGCGGCGTGTCCGCGGTCGAGTTCGGGTTCATCGCGCCGACCTTCTGCATGGTGCTGCTCGGCATCTTCGATTTCGGGCACACGCTCTACATGCGCGGCGCGCTTCAGGGCGTGTTGCAGAAGACCGCGCGCGACGCGACGCTGGAAACCAACACCACGGCGGGGCAGCAGGCGATCCTCGACGACCGGGTGAAGAGCCAGGTCAAGGCGCTGGCCAACAACGCGACGATCGACATCAAGCGCCGCTATTACCGCACCTTCAGCCAGGCCGCCGCCGCAAAGGCGGAGGACTGGACCGACACCAACAACAATGGCCGCTGCGACGCGGGCGAACCCTATGAGGATGCCAACAACAACAGCGTCTGGGACAGCGACGGCGGCGACGACGGACAGGGCGGCGCGAAGGACGCGACGGTCGTGACCGTCACCGTGACCTATCCGCGCATGTTCCCGCTGCTCAAGATGTTCGGCGACAACACGGCGAATGCCAAGATCGTCGCGACGACCGTGCTCAAGAACCAGCCCTATTCGGACCAGGGCAGCTATGCCGCCCCCACCCGGCGGAATTGCACATGACGGATCGCCTGCGCACCCTCGCCCGCCGGCTGGCCGCCGCGCGCGACGGCGTCATCATCGTTGAATACGCCTTCTACCTGCCGATCCTGCTGCTGCTCGGGCTGACGGGGGCGGAGATCACCAACTACATCATCACCCGGATGCGGATCAGCCAGATCGCGCTGCACCTCGCCGACAACGCCGCGCGGATCGGCACGGGCACGTCGCTTCAGCAAAAGACGATCAACGAGGTCGATATCAACGACCTGTTGACCGGCGCGGGGCTACAGGCGGGCGAGCTCGACCTCTACAATCGCGGCCGCGTCATGGTGTCGAGCGTCGAGAACGACCCGAACAATGCTGGCCGTTATCGCATCCGCTGGCAGCGGTGCCGCGGCAGCAAGACCTATGACTCGCCCTACGACAACGCCACGACCAACCTGACCGGCGTCGGCCCGGCGGGGCGACAGGTCATCGCGCCGGTGGACGGCGCGACGATGTGGGTCGAGGTCAGCTACACCTACAAGCCGCTGGTGAAGGAGGCGTGGTCCCCCTCGCTCGACATGGTGGAGACCGCGTCGATGATGGTCCGTGACCGCCGCGCGCTGACCCCGGCCGCGAACGTCGATGCCAATCAGGACGGCATCCTCGAGGTGACGGGCGAAACCGCCTCCACCTGTTAGGGCGCGGGGAAACTCAGCAGCGCGAGCGTGCCCGGCCGTCCGGCGCGGGCGCCCATCTCGATCTCGCCGCCAAGTTGCCTCGTCAGGCTGACGATCATCCGCGTGCCGAGGCTGCGGCGCGATTGCGCCTTGAGGTCGAAATCGGTGGGCAGCCCGGCCCCCTCGTCCTCCACCGCCATCTCGATCCGGCCGCCGTTGCGCGCGATGCGGATCGTGATCGGCCCGCCCTCCCCCTCGGGATAGGCGTATTTGATCGCGTTGGTGACGAGTTCGGTGAGGACGAGGCCAAGCGGGATCGCGGTGTCGGCGCTCAACTCGATCGCGTCGGCATGACAGACAATCTCGTGCTGCGGCGACTGCTCCGCCAGCGCATTCGCAAGACCGCAGGCAAGGTCGTCGAGCGCGACGATGCCCACGCGCACGCCGCGCCACAACTGATCGTGCGTCTGCGCGATCGCGGTGATGCGCGCCTGCGCATCGCCGAGCAGCCGGTTGACGCGCGGATCGTCGTCGGCCTGCATCTGGAGCGTCAGCATGGCGGAGACGAGCGCGAGGCTGTTCTTCACCCGGTGGCTGGCCTCGCGTACCAAGAGTTCCTGATGCTCGATCGAGGCGTTGAGGCGCGCCTCAGCCTGCTGACGCTCGATCGCGACGCCGATCAGGTTGGCGAAGCCCTGCATGAAGGCGAGGTCGTCGGCGTCGAACGTCCCCTCGCCCTCGCTGTCGACCTCGAGCACGCCGTAGCGCTTGCCGTCGGCCTCGACCAGGACGTTGATCGCGCGGCGGATGCTGTGGTCGGCCATCAGATCGGGCGTGCGGAACCGCTCCTCGCCCTCCAGATGGTTGGAGATGACGGGCTCGCCGGTCTTGAACGCAAAGCCCGCCGGGCTCGCGGTGTCGCCGCCCATCGTCGCCTCGCCGACGACGCCCGCGTCCCAGCCGACGCCCGCCTCGACCCGCATACGCTGGTCGCTGTCGGGTGCCGACAGGAACTTGGCGTAGCGCGAGCCCATGCCCTCGGCGCACAGCTCGGTCGCGCGCTGGAGCATCGCGTCGATATCGCGCGACCGGAGCGCCACCATGCCGAACTCGGCAAGGATGCGCTGCTGGCGCAGGCGATATTCGATCGCGTCGCCGCCCGGCGGCGGCGCGGCTTCAGGCGCTTCCTCGACCACTGGCACTAGCGGGTCAGCGCGTCAGCTTCTTGTAGGCGAGCCGGGTCGGGCGGTCGGCCGCGTCGCCCAGACGGCGGCGCTTGTCTTCTTCATACGCCTCGAAATTGCCCTCGAACCACTCGACATGGCTGTCGCCCTCGAACGCGAGGATGTGCGTGGCGAGCCGGTCGAGGAAGAAGCGGTCGTGGCTGATGACCACGGCGCAGCCCGCGAAGTTCTCGATCGCTTCCTCCAGCGCGCCCAGCGTCTCGACGTCGAGGTCGTTGGTCGGCTCGTCGAGCAGCAGGACGTTGCCGCCGCGCTTCAGCATCTTGGCGATGTTGACGCGGTTGCGCTCGCCGCCCGACAGCTTGCCGACGTTCTTCTGCTGGTCCTGCCCCTTGAAGTTGAACGCACCGACATAGGCGCGGGTCGAGGCGTCGTGACCGTTGACCTTCATGTAATCGAGCCCGTCGGAGATTTCCTCCCAGACGTTCTTCGTGGGGTCAAGATGATCGCGACTCTGGTCGACGTAACCCAGGCGCACGGTGGTGCCGAGTTCAATCTTGCCGCTGTCGGGCTGCTCCTGCCCGGTGATGAGCTTGAACAGCGTCGACTTGCCCGCGCCGTTCGGCCCGATCACGCCGACGATGCCGCCCGCGGGCAGCGTGAAGGACAGGTTCTCGAACAGCAGCTTGTCGCCATACGCCTTACTGACGTTCTCGACCTCGATCACTTTGCCGCCCAGCCGCTCGGGCACCTGGATCACGATCTGCGCCTTGCCGGGGCTGCGGTTCTGCTGGCTCTCGACCAGCTGCTCGAACTTGGCGATACGCGCCTTCGACTTGGTCTGGCGACCCTTGACGCCCGCCCGGATCCATTCGAGCTCGTCCTTGATCGCCTTCTGGCGGCCGGTCGCCTCGCGATCCTCCTGCTCGAGGCGCTTGGCCTTCTTCTCCAGATAGGTCGAGTAATTGCCCTCGTACGGGAAATACTTGCCGCGATCGAGCTCGAGGATCCAGTTGACCACGTTATCGAGAAAGTAGCGGTCGTGGGTGATCATCAGCACCGCGCCGGCATATTCCTTGAGGTGGTTCTCCAGCCACTTCACGCTTTCGGCGTCGAGGTGGTTGGTCGGCTCATCGAGCAGCAGGATCGACGGCTTCTGGATAAGCAGGCGCGTCAGCGCCACGCGGCGCTTCTCGCCGCCCGACAGATTCTCGACCGCCCAGTCGCCCGGCGGACAGCGCAGCGCCTCCATCGCGATCTCGAGCTGGTTGTCGAGGCTCCAGCCGTCGACCGCGTCGATCTTGGCCTGAAGCTCGCCCATCTCCTCCATCAGCGCGTCGAAGTCGGTGTCGTCCTGCGGATCGCCCATCTCCGCCGAGATCGCGTTGAAGCGGTCGACGAGGTTCGCGGTGTCGCGGGCGCCGTCCTTGACGTTCTCCAGCACCGACTTGGTCGGGTCGAGCTGCGGCTCCTGCTCCAGATAGCCGACGGTGATGTTCTCGCCGGCCCAGGCCTCGCCCGAATAATCCTTGTCGATGCCCGCCATGATCTTGATGAGCGTCGACTTGCCAGCGCCGTTCGGGCCGACGATGCCGATCTTGGCGCCCTGATAGAATTGCAGGTTGATGTTCGACAGCACCGGCTTGGGGGCGCCGGGGAAGGTCTTGGTCATGTCCTTCATGACGAAGGCGTACTGGGCGGCCACTGCGGGTCTCCGGGATGGGGGTTCGGCAAGGATGGAAAGTCGCCGCGGGAGATAGCGATGGCGGCGCGGATTGGCAATCACGGGGCCTTTACCGGACGGTTTCAGCGGCTACCAATACGCCCATGCCCAGCATGATCCTCCCCGCGCTCGCCGCGCTCGCCCTTCCCGCCCCCCAGGCCGACGACGCCGATCTGCGCGTCGCCCAGCTTCGCGATGCCGCACTGGAGGACGATTACGGCTTTGCGATTACCGAGGCGATCACGACCGAACTTGGCCCGCGCCTTGCCGGTACGGCGGAAGAGGCGCGCGCCCGCAAATGGGCGGTGACGACGCTGACGAAAATGGGTTTCAAGAACGTCCGCGACGAACCTTTCCCGCTCAAGACATGGGTGCGCGGCGTCGAGAAAGCGATGATAATCGGCGAGAACTCGCAGCCGCTAGTCCTCACCGCGCTCGGCAATTCGGGCGCGACGCCCGCGGCCGGGCTGACCGGCGAGGTGGTGTTCTTCCCGACCCTCGACGACCTCAAGGACGCGCCCGAAGGCTCGCTGACCGGCAAGATCGCCTTCGTCAGCCACGCGATGACGCGGACGCAGGACGGTAGCCAGTACGGCTATTACGGCGCGGTCCGGCGGCAGGGGCCGGCGATCGCCGCGGCCAAGGGCGCCGCCGCGATCCTGATCCGCTCGGTGGGCACCGACAGCCACCGGATGCCGCACGCGGGCAGCACCGTGTTTCCCGAGGGCATTGCGCCGGTCCCCGCCGCCGCACTCGCCGTGCCCGATGCCGACCAGCTCGAACGGCTGGTGAGCCGCGGCGCGCCGGTGCGCGTCGCGCTGACGCTCACCCCGCGGATCGTCGGGACGCAGAATTCGGGGAACGTGATTGCCGAGGTGCCGGGCCGCGACCCGGCCGCCGGGATCGTCGTCGTCGCCTGTCACCTCGACAGCTGGGACCTCGGCACCGGGGCGATCGACGATGCCTCCGGCTGCGGGATCGTCGCGGCCGCCGCCAAGCGGATCATGGACGCGGGCCGCCCGCGCCGGACGATTCGCGTGCTCTGGGCCGGATCGGAGGAAGTCGGCGTGTTCGGCGGCAAGGCGTATTTCGAGGCGCACAAGGGCGACAACCACGTTCTTGCCGCCGAATCGGACTTCGGCGCGGATCGCATCTGGCGCCTCGACACCAACTTTGCGCCCGTGAACAAGCCGCTAGCCGACCGCGTCGCCGCCGCCTTGGCGCCGCTCGGCATTTCGGCGGGCCGCGATCCGGCGGGCGGCGGCGCGGATGTTTCCGCGCTCGTTTCGGCTGGCGTTGCGGGCGTCGATCTGCAACAGGACGGCACGCGCTATTTCGACCTGCACCACACGCCCGACGACACGCTGGACAAGGTCGATCCGGCCCAAATGAGGCAGAATGTGGCAGCGTGGACGGCGATGCTGGCCGTCGTCGCGGACGCCCCGGAGGCGATTTCTGCGACGAAATGAGGCTCCTTTCCTACGTATCGAGTCGATTTATAAGTTGACGCACCCGTAACGGGCGTTAATGCGGCAGCTTCGTGACGGCATTCGGGCCAGTCACGAAACGAATTTGCTTGGGAGCAAACGCATGAAGAAGATCGCTCTTGTGGCTGCTGCCGCTGGCCTGATGTCGCTGGCCGCGTGCAACCAGGGCACGCCCGCCGAGAACGCCGGCGACGCGATGGCGGCGAACCTCGAGGCCGAGGCCGACAACATGGAAGCGGCTGCTGACATGACCGGCAACGCGGCTGAGGCGGCGGCGCTCGAGAACGCTGCCGACAATCTTGAGGCGGCTGCCGACAACGCTGACGAGATCGGCGAGACGAACCTCACCAACGCGATGTAATCGCGAGCGGTGCCTGGCGCGCCGCGGTGACGTTTATCGAATTGGAAAGGGCGTCCCCTTCGCGGGGGGCGCCCTTTTCGTTTGGGGTTTGCGTTTGCCCCTTCTCGTCACCCCGGACTTGTTCCGGGGCCCACCAATCCGCAAGCGCCGCCATTTCCGGGTTCGCGCCACCGTGGACCCCGGAACAAGTCCGGGGTGAAGAACAGCATGAAAAAACCGGGCCGGGGGCATCCCCCCGACCCGGTCGATCGATCGAACCAGGCGGCTCGGATCAGCCGACGATCTCTTCCGGCTTGAAGAAGAAGTCGATCTCGATCTTCGCGTTCTCTTCCGAATCCGAACCGTGGACGGTGTTCGCCTCAATCGATTCGGCCAGCTCCTTGCGGATCGTGCCCGGCTCGGCATTGGCGGGGTTTGTCGCGCCCATGATGTCGCGGTTGCGCGTCACCGCGTCCTCGCCCTCGAGCACCTGGACGACGACGGGGCCGGAGATCATGAACTCGACCAGATCGTTGAAGAACGGACGCTCGCGGTGGACGCCGTAAAAGCCCTCGGCCTGCTCGCGCGACATCTGGATGCGCTTCGAAGCGACGACGCGCAGGCCGGCCTCCTCCAGCATCTTGGTAACCGCGCCGGTCAGGTTGCGACGCGTGGCGTCGGGCTTGATGATCGAAAAGGTGCGCGTGGCGGCCATGGCGGACGACTTCCTTGTTTTTCGTTAGAGTGGATGGCGCGCGCCTTAGTCGGGCCGCCGCGCCCGCGCAAGCGCGTCAGGCCGCCTGTTCCCACCCGCGCTCGGTCTGCTTCCAGTATCGCCGCTCGACCCCCTCGCGATCGGCAAGCCCGCGCCACGCCGCACGAGCGGCGCCGACCTGTTCCTCGTCGAACAGATGAAAGGCGCGGTCAAAGCTAAGCGCCTCGTCCCGCCACAGGCCGTCGATGATCGCCACCATTCGCGCACCGTTCGCCGCCGTGGTATCGCCCCCGATCAGCACCGGCTGGATCGCCTCGCCCCCGTCGCCCGCGCACCCGTGCGGCAGGAAGCTGCCCGGCGAATAGGTCCACAGCGCCCGGTCCAGCGCGGCGCGCTGATCCGCGTCGCCGCTGACGACCAGCAGCCGCGCACCGCCCGCCAGCACTTTCTCGGCGATCTGCGGCAAAGCGCGGGCGAGCGGGCGCAGCGTCAGGTGGTAGAAATCGACCTGCACGCCGCGCCCGCCCCGCTCGCTCAGTTCTCGACCGTGTCGCGCACCAGCCGGTCGAGCACGCGCACGCCGAAGCCGGTCGCGCCCTTGTCGTGCGTCGCGCCCGGCTTGTCGGCCCAAACCATGCCCGCGATGTCGAGATGCGCCCAAGCCACGCCCTCATCGACGAAGCGCTGGAGGAACTGCGCCGCGGTGATCGAGCCGGCACCCCGCGGGCCGACATTCTTCACATCGGCGATCGGGCTGTCGATCAGCTTGTCATAGGCCGGCGACAGCGGGAAGCGCCACAGCTTGTCCCCCGTCTCACGCCCCGCCGCCAGCAGCGCGTCGGCCAACGCGTCGTCGTTTGAGAACAGCCCGCCATGCTCGTTGCCCAGCGCGATAATCATTGCACCGGTCAGCGTGGCGAGGTCGACGATCCGCTTCGGCCGATAATTGCGCTGGACCCAGGTGAGCACATCGCACAGCACCAGCCGCCCCTCGGCATCGGTGTTGAGGATCTCGATCGTCTGCCCCGACATCGACGTCACCACGTCGCCCGGCCGCTGCGCATTGCCGTCGGGCATGTTCTCGACCAGGCCGACGACGCCGATGACGTTGGCCTTGGCCTTACGCAGCGCCAGCGCCTTCATCGCGCCAGCGACGGCGCCCGCGCCGCCCATGTCCCACTTCATGTCCTCCATGCCCGGCCCGGGCTTGAGACTGATGCCGCCGGTGTCGAAGGTGACACCCTTGCCGACGAGCGCGATCGCCGGATCACCGTCCGTGCCGGTCCCGTTCCAGTGCATCGCGAGCAGCCGCGCTTCGCGCACCGACCCCTGGCTGACACCAAGCAGCGCGCCCATGCCAAGGTCGCGCATCGCCGCCTCGTCTAGGATGGTGAGCTTGACGCCGAGTTCCTCGAGGTGGCGGCACCGCTCCACGAACGTCTCGGGATAAAGGATGTTCGGCGGCTCGGCGACCAGCGTGCGAGTTAGTTCCAGACCCTCGGTCAGTGCCTTGGTCTCCGCCCATTCGGCATCGGTGCCGCCGGGCGCACCGGCGATGACGAGCCGCTGGAGCGTCGGCTTGGCCTTTTCGGGCAGCTTGGTGCGATAGACGTCGAAGCGCCAGCCGCGCTGCGCCGCCGCGCCGGCAAAGCGCGCCGCGCCCGCCGCATCGGCGCCCGACAGGTCGACGCCGATCGCCTCGATCCCCGCAGTCTCGTACCGGGCGGCAAGCGCCCCGCCGGCCTTTTCGTAATCGACGCCATTGCGCTCGCCGGTGCCGACTAGGATCACGCGGCCCGCGTCGCCACCCCTCGGCACGAAGATTTCGGCGATCGATCCCGCCTCCCCCTCGAACCGCGCAGCCTTGGCGGCGGCGGTCACCAGCGCCTTGCAGGCATCGTCTAGCCGGCCGAGCGTCGGCGCCTCGCCCTTGGGCACCGCGATCGCGATCGTGGTCAGGTCGGGGAGTTCGTTCTGGAACTCGATCTTCATGGGGCGGCGGCCTTTCGCTGCTTGTCGTTCCGCCCGTGCAACCAAGTGTCGCACGAGTCATTACGCCCATCTAGGGACCAAAGCGGGTTCGCAAAACCCGCGTCGATTGCGTGGTGGCTTTTGCGGTGCGATAGGGCAGGAATTGTCCGGCGCAGCGTATCGTCGCCGGGCGAAAAAGGGGACAAGACCAATTCGCATGCGCCAGGCCCTGTTGCGTACCGCCGCGCTGCCCGCCTGTCTGTGGCTCGCCCTGCCCGCGATCGCCGCGGCGCAGGACCTGCAGAATCGCGAAGGCGCCGCGCTGCCGCCGCCGATCGAGACCGCGACCCCGCGGGCGGACAACCAAATCGATTTCAGCGCCGACCAGCTCGAATACGACTTCGACGCCGACCTCGTGAACGCGACCGGCGACGTGCGCCTGTTCCGCCAGGGCGAACGGTTGCGCGCCGACAAGGTGACGTGGAACCGCAAAACCGGCCAGGTGGTGGCGGAGGGCGACATCGCCGTCACCAACCCGCAGGGCGATATCGCCTATGGCGACCGGATCGAGCTGACCGACACGCTGAAGGACGGCGTGGTCAACAACATGCTCGTCGTCCTCGAGCAGGGCGGCCGCATCGCCGCAGAGCGGGGCGTGCGCGAGAATGGCGGCATCCTTCGCGTGACGAAGGCGGCGTACACCCCCTGCGCGGTGGAAAACAGCGCCGGCTGCCCCAAGGAGCCGAGCTGGAAGATCACCGCGCGCGAGGTGACGTACAATCCCGACAAGAAGCGCATCCGCTACAAGGGCGCGCGCGTCACGCTGTTCGGCCTGTCGCTGCCGCTGCCGGCGTTCAGCCACACGGTCGGCGGCGAGAGCGCACCCGGCATCCTCGCGCCGCAATTCCGCCTCAGCCGCGTCAACGGGTTCGAGTTCGCGCTACCCTATCACTTCAACCTCGGCCCCAATCGCGACCTGACCGTCACGCCGCACGTCTTCACCGAAGCGCTGCCGATGATCGAGGGCAATTACCGGCAATATACCTCGCTCGGCGCGTTCGAGGTGACGGCATACGGCACCTATTCGCGCCGCAGCGACGACCTCGTCACCGAAGCGGGCGTCGCGCCCACCAGCGAGAACGCGTTCCGCGGCTATGTCGATGCGACCGGCCGCGCGCAATTCGATCCCTATTGGAGCGCCTTCGGATCGATCCGGGTCGCGACCGACAAGACGTTCCTGCGCCGCTACGACATTTCGCGCGACGACCGCCTGCGCAGCAATATCGGCGTCCAGCGGATCAGCGACGACACCTATTTCGCGATCCAGGGATGGGCGGTCCAGTCGCTCCGCCTCGACGACGCGGGCCAGATCCAGCCGGTCGCGCTGCCCGAGATCGACTTTCGCCATCGCCTGACCGACCCGCTGCTCGGCGGGCGGCTGACGGTGCAGCTCAACAGCCTCGCCATCTCGCGCAACAATGGGGGTCAGGATACGCAGCGCGCCTTCGCCTCCGCGCTGTGGGAGCTTCGCCGTATCACCAATTGGGGGCAGGAGGTGACGCTCAGCGCCTTTGCCCGCGGCGATCTGTACAACACGAACAATTCGGCGGCGACGACAACGCTCCTCTATCGCGGCGAGGACGGGTTCCACACCCGCGGCATCGGCGCGGTGGCGGTCGACGTCAAATGGCCGTTCATTGGCGAGGCGTTCGGCGGCGACCAGCGGATCACGCCGCGCGTCCAGATCGTCGCCTCGCCGCGCATCAGCAACATCGACATCCCGAACGAGGATGCCCGGTCGATCGATCTGGAGGACACCAACCTCTTCTCGCTCAACCGCTTCCCCGGCTACGACCGGTTCGAGGATTCGACGCGCGTCACCTATGGCGTCGACTATGCGCTCGACCTGCCCGGCGTATCGATCAACGCCAATGTCGGGCAGAGCTATCGCCTGAACGCCCGACCGTCGATCTTTCCCGAGGGGACGGGCCTCACCGATCGCTGGTCCGATTTCGTCGGACGGACGGAAGTGCGCGTCGGCCAGTTCGTCGCCTTCACCCACCGCTACCGCCTCGACAAGGACGGGTTCGCGGTGCGCCGGAACGAGGTCGACGCGACGGTCGGCTCGCGCAAGACCTATGCGCTCATCGGCTATCTTCGGCTGAACCGGAACAACGACCAGCTCCTTGAGGATCTGCGCGATCGCGAGGAGCTGCGCGTCGGCGGCCGCGTCGCCTTTGCGCGCTTCTGGTCCGCCTTCGGGTCAGCGACGGTCGACCTTACCGACCGGAACGAGGATCCGCTGTCGATTTCGGACGGTTTCGAGCCGATCCGTCACCGGCTGGGCGTCCAGTACGAGGACGATTGCGTCCGCCTCGGCCTCACCTGGCGGCGCGACTATCAGGACAATGGCGATGCGCGCGCCGGCAACAGCTTCCTGCTGACGCTGGCGTTGACGAACCTGGGGCGCTAAAGGCTCGGTTCATCGAGGCGGGACTAGTCCCGTCTTTCGGCGCGCGTGCGCGGCATGAGGGTATCGACTTGGCAACGACGTTCAAGATCACGGCGGGGAAGATGGTGGCGGGCGTGCTTCTCGCCGGAGTGGCGGGCATCGCGGTCGCGCAGACCGTGGGCGACCAGGCGCAGACCCCGGCAGCGGGCCTCAACCTGCCCCAGAATCTCCAGATTTTCGGCAAGGCCGATCCCAACGTCCGCAAGCCGACGGCGATCGTCAACGATGCGGTCATCACCGGCACCGATGTCGACCAGCGCGTCAACATGATTACCGGGCTGCGCAACCTGACGATCAAGCCCGAGGAGCGCGACCAGCTTCGCCTTCAGGTGCTGCGCCAGTTGATCGACGAGACGCTGCAGATCCAGGAAGCCAAGCACAACGACATTACCGTCACACCGCAGGAAATCGAGCAGAGCTTCGCCCGCGTCGCCCGCAACTTCCAGCGCGATCCCGCCGGCTTGCGTGCCTATCTCGTCCAGGTCGGTTCGTCCGAGCGGTCGCTGAAGCGCCAGATCGAGGGCGAGCTCGCCTGGCAGCGCCTGCTGCGCCGCCGCGTCGAACCCTTCGTCAGCGTCGGCGAGGAAGAGGTGAAGTCGATCATCGAGCGCCTTGAGCAGGCCAAGGGCACCGAAGAGTACAACCTGCGTGAAATCTATCTGTCGGCCCCGCCCGAGCGGCAGGCCGAGGTAACCGAAGCGATGCGCGCGATGGTCGAGAAGATGAAGTCGGGCACGCCGTTCGAATATTTCGCGAGCAACATGTCCGAAGCCTCGACCCGCGCTGTCGGCGGCGATCTCGGCTGGGTGCGCCCGGCGATGCTGCCCGAGCCGCTGGCGAAGGCGGCGGGCGAGATGCAGGTCGGCCAGATCGCTGGGCCGGTGTCGGTCCCCGGCGGCTATTCGCTCCTCTATCTCGTCGACAAGCGGACCGTGCTTGGCGCCGACCCGCGCGACGCCAAGCTCAGCCTGCGCCAGATCTCGGTCAAGTTCCCCGCCGGCCTCGCCCAGCCGCAGGTCCAGGCGCGCGCCGCCCAGTTCGCGGAAGCCACGCAGAAGATCCAGGGCTGCGGCAATGTCGAGAAGGTGGCGGCGTCGATCGGCGCCGACGTCGTCGACAACGATGCAATCCGCATCCGCGACCTGCCGCCGCAGCTTCAGGATATCATGGTGAAGCTTCAGGTGGGACAGGCGACGCCGCCCTTCGGCTCGCCCGAGGATGGCGTGCGCGTGCTCGTCCTGTGCGGCCGCGACGATCCGCGCGTCGCCTCGCAGCCGTCGGCACAGCAGATCCAGCAGGGTCTGGAGCAGGAGCGCGTCAACCTGCGTGCCCAGCGCATGCTGCGCGATCTTCGCCGCGACGCGATCGTCGAGTATCGCTGACATGGCCGCGGGCGGCCTTCCCCGCCGCCCGATCGCCGTATCCATGGGCGATCCGGCGGGGATCGGGCCGGAGATCATTGCCAAGGCATGGGCGGCGCGCGACGTGCACGCGCTCGCCCCCTTCTTTGCGATCGGCGATGCGCGCGCGATCGAGCGGGTGTGGCACGGCCCCGTCGTGCGCATCGACACGCCCGACCATGCCGCGTCCGCCTTTGCCGACGCGCTGCCGGTCATGACCGTCGCCGATGCCGGCGAGATCGTCCCCGGCCGCCCCGACGTGGAGGGGGCACGCTGCGCGCTCCAGAGCCTCGAGCTCGCCATGGGCCTGACCCAGGCGGGGGCGGCGTGCGCGCTGGTCACCGGGCCGGTGTCGAAGTCGCAGCTCTATTCGATCGGCTTCCACTATCCCGGACAGACCGAGTTCGTGTCCGACCGCTGCGGCATCGCGCATGCCAACACGGTGATGATGCTCGCCGGGCCGACGCTGCGTGTCGTGCCGATCACGACGCACGTGCCGCTCGATGCCGTGCGCGGCCTGCTGACCGTCGACCTCATCCTTGCCAAGGCGCGGGTGACCGTGCGCGGCCTCACGCGCAATTTCGGGATCGAGCGCCCCCGCCTCGCCTTTGCGGGCCTCAACCCCCATGCGGGCGAAGGCGGCGCGCTGGGCATGGAGGAGATCGAGGTGATGGCACCGGCGATCGCGATCCTGCGTGAGGAGGGGATCGACGCGATCGGACCGCTCGCCGCCGACACGATGTTCCACGCCCGCGCGCGCGCGACCTATGACGCGGCGCTCTGCGCCTATCACGACCAGGCGCTGATCCCCCTGAAGACACTGCATTTCGACGAGGGGGTGAACATGACCCTTGGCCTGCCGATCGTGCGCACCTCGCCCGACCACGGCACCGCCTTTGCCATTGCCGGCACCAATTCGGCCGAGCCCGGCGCGATGATCGCGGCGATACGCATGGCCGCACAGGCCGCGACTCGCCGCCGCCTCTGCGAACCCCAATGACCGCCGTCCCCCTGCCGCCGCTGCGCGAGGTGATCCGCGCGCACGGCCTGACCGCGAGCAAGGCGCTCGGTCAGAACTTCCTGTTCGACGGTCAGCTCCTGGACCGCATCGCGCGCGTTCCCGGCAATCTCGACGGCGCGGAGGTGCTGGAGGTCGGCCCCGGCCCCGGCGGCCTGACCCGCGCGCTGCTCGCTGCCGGCGCACGGGTGACCGCGATCGAGCGCGATCGCCGCTGCATCCCCGCCCTCGCCGAACTGGCCGACGCCTATCCGGGCCAGTTAAACGTGATCGACGGTGACGCGCTCGCCATCGATCATCCGACGCTGTTCGAGGGCGCGCCGCACGTCGTCGCCAACCTGCCCTACAATGTCGGCACTGAATTGTTCGTCGGCTGGCTGAGCGCCGAATGGCGACCCTGGTGGCAGAGCCTGACGCTGATGTTCCAGCGCGAGGTTGCCGACCGCATCGTCGCCGCGCCCGGCAGCGACGCCTATGGCCGCCTCGCCGTCCTTGCCCAGTGGCGCTCCACCCCGCGCATCGCGATGCCCGTTCACCGCTCGGCCTTTACGCCGCCGCCCAAGGTCATGTCGGCGGTCGTCCATATGGTCCCCGCCGAACAGCCCGAGGGTGTGCGCCTCTCGACACTCGAACGCCTGACCGCCGCCGCGTTCGGACAGCGGCGCAAGATGCTGCGCACCAGCCTGAAAGCCATGCCCAGCGCGATCGAGGCGGCGGAGGCGGTCGGCATCGACCTCACTCGCCGCGCCGAAACCGTGAGCGTGGCCGAGTTCTGCGCGATCGCCCGGGCCATCGGCTAACCCCATAAAATCGCTTGGCGTTCGAAGGCGATGTGATAGCATCACCTGACCGCAGCCGTCCTCAAGCGGCGCGGCCATAGAGAGGATGCCCACCATGTCCTACGCCAATAGCGGCACTGGACGGGAACGGATCGTGGCGATCGGCCTTGTCGGGCTGATCCAGGGCGGCATCATTGCCGCGCTCATGTCCGGGCTCGCTGTCCAGTTCATCGACAAGTTCAAGGACAAGCCCCTCGAGACCTACGCGATTCCGATCGACGTACCCCCGCCCCCGCCGACCGAGAAGAAGCCGGTCGAGCGCACGCCGATCGAAACGCCCACGACGACGCTGCCGCGCCTGCCCGACCTGCCGAGGCCGAAGATCGACATCGACGTGACCACCCCCGCGCTGACGGGCACGTCGATCCCCATCCCCGGGCCGGTCGAGCTGCCGGCGATGCCGACGCCGCCCTCGCCCACGCCGACGCCGCTGGACATGTCGCGCGGTGCCAGCGCACGCGGCAATGTCGGATCGTGGTTTCCGCAGGACGCCTATCCCGCGCAGGCGCTCCGCGCCGGTGCCGAGGGGCGGGCATCCGTTTCGCTGTCGGTATCATCCGCGGGCAAGGTGACCGATTGCCGGATCGTGTCAAGCACCGGCAATGCCGCGCTCGATGCGGCGACCTGCCGCCTCGCCGTCCGCAACGGTCGGTTCGAGCCGGCGCGCGACGCCGTGGGCAACCCGGTCGCGACGCAGATGCGCCTGCCGCCGGTCGTCTGGAAGATCGTCAACTAGGCCCCGAATGCCCCCTTCGCCCGTGCGGCGGAGGGGGCATTCGTCAGAACGCCGTGCGCAAGCCGATCGACGCGGTTCGCGGGGCACCCGGCTGCACCCAGAGCGGCGAATAGCTGTTGGCGAACCAGCGCGCGTCGAACAGGTTCTGCACCGCGGCAAACAACTCCACGCCCTCGATCGCCTCGACCTCCGCGAACACGCGTGCCAGCGTGTGCGATGGCAGCGTAAAGGCCGTTCCGGTCTCTCCCGACCGCCGGCCCACATATTGGATGCCGCCGCCCAACAACGCATCCCGGCCGCCAATCGTCAGCCGCTTCGTCGCCTGCACGTTCAGATTGTGATCGGGAATGTTGATGAGCCGGTCGCCCGGCCGGATCTGGAAGTTGAAGTTCGGCTCCAGCAGCGTCGACCGCGCTTCTGCGTCGATATAGGCGTAGCTTAGCAACACCTCGATATCGCCGGGCAGGCGCGCGGTCAGGTCGAGTTCGACCCCGCGGCTGCGCGCCTTGCCGATCGCGACCGAAAAGCCCGGATTGCCGGTGTCGCTGGCGAGCACATTGGCCTTGTCGAGCTGGAACACGGCCAGCGTGCCGTTCAACCGCCCGCCAAGCGCGGACAACTTGACCCCGATTTCCTTCGACCGGCTTGTCTCGGGGTCGAAGATCGCGCCCGTCACGTCGGTGCCGATATTCGCGCGGAACCCCTCGCCATAGGCGGCATAGAGCGACAGCGGGGCGGACAGGCGATAGACGATCCCCGCCTGCGGGCTGAACCGGCCGGCGCTGCGGCGGCTGTCGGTGCCGGTCAGCCGGTTGAGCGTGCGAAGGCTCACATCGTCATACCGCCCGCCGATCCGCACCTGAAGCCGGTCGGTCAGCTCGATCTGATCCTGCACGAACAGGCCCGTCGATCGCTGCACGTCGAGGCGATCGTTCTGCGGCGCAGGCGTCGGCAGCGGGAAACGGCCATAGACCGGGTCGAAGATGTCGATGACGTTGCCCGCCCTGTCCGTCGTCGCCGCGCCGAGCACGGGCGGGCGCACGCGGCCGAATTGCTGGTCATTGTCGAACTGGTCGTGATCCGCCCCGATCAGGACGCGGTGGCGCAGCGCACCCGTTTCGAACGCACCCGAAAGCTCGGCGCGCACCACCCATTGCCGCGAATCGTATCGCCGCGACCGCCGCTGGCGCGACAACGATCGCCCGTCGCGGAACAGCTTCTGGCGTCCGGCCACCAGCTCGGCATCGGACGAGAAGCCCGTCAGCAGCGTGTCGCGCAGGCTTGCGCCCACCAGCAGGCTCCAGTCCTCGCTAAAATCGTGCTGGACGCGCAACTGATGCCCGGTCGCGCGCGCGACATGGTCGCCGTCGCCCGGCTCGCCCAGGAAGCGATCGCGCGGCACCGTTCCGAGGTCGCCGCTCAGCACGACGATCCCGCGGTCAAACGGCGTTTCCACCCGCGTCCATTCGAAGTCGTAGGTCGCCCGCGTGTCCGCGCCGATCGTCCATCCGATCGAGGGGAGGACGCCCCAGCGCCGCTGATGCACGGTATCGCGGAATGTGTCGCCGTCTTCGGCATAGCCGATCAGCCGGGCAGTGAGGTTGCTGGCGACGGCTAGGTTGAAATCCCCCTCCGCCCGCACGCGATCGAAACTGCCGACTTGCAGCGACGCACTGCCGAAGGTGCGGCCGATCTCCGCCTGCTTGGTGACGAGATTGACCGTGCCGCCCGGCTCGCCCCGGCCGAGCAGCGCCGCCGCCGGCCCCTTCAGCACCTCGATCCGCTCGATCCCGGCGACGTCGCGCGGGCCGCCGAACCCGCGCCCGCCGTTGAACCCGTTGACGAGATAGCCGGTCGGGATGTTCTCGTCGCCCGCGAACCCGCGCACGGCGAAACTGTCGAACAGCCCCCCCAGCGAATTCTGGCGCGAGACCGAGGCGTTGAGGTCGAGCGCATCCGACAGGCGGAGGAAATTGTTCTCGCGCACCGCCCCCTCGTCGATCTGCGCGATCGACTGGGGGATTTCGAACAGCGCGAAGTCGCCGCGATAGGCCTGGCGCACGCCGGTGACGGTGATCTCCTGATCGGTCGGCGGCGTCTCCTCCGTGGGCTCGCCCGCCGGCGCCAGCGTCGCCCAGCCCATTGTCACTCCGGCGCACAGCACATGGCGCAGCATATCGGTCCCCCGTCACGATCGTTCGCGGTCGCGCCGCGGCGACCAGTCAGCGCAGGCAAATGGAGAAACGTTATAACATCGTCAATGATATCTTGTATCATGCCAAGGGTGACGGCTAAAGGTCCCTCGTTCTCCGTGAGGTATCGATGCAGACCGTCCCCGAACCGCCCATTTCGATTCAGTCGCTTACCCTTAGCTACGGCCGGACACGGGTCCTCGACAGCCTGACGCTGCAGGTACCGGCGGGCAGCATCACCGCGCTTCTCGGGGGCAACGGCGCAGGCAAGTCGACGACGCTGGCCGCCCTTCTGGGGTTCGAGCGGGCCGACGGGGGCACGATCGCGGTCTGTGGCATTGATCCGGGTTCGGATCCCGACGCGGCGCGGCGGCGGATGGCCTATCTGCCGGAGAATGTCGCGCTCTACGATCACCTCTCCGCGATCGAGAATGCGGATTATCTGCTCGCGCTGTCGGGCGAGCGGCACGATCGCGCCGCGATCGCCGGGGCGCTGGCGGCGGCGGGCCTTCAGGACCAGGCATGGGATCGCCGCCTCGGCGGCTTTTCGAAGGGGATGCGCCAGAAGGTGGCGATCGCCGTCGCGCTGCTGCGCGCGGTGCCGGTGCTGCTCCTCGACGAGCCGACCTCCGGCCTCGACCCGCGTGCAACCGCCGACTTCAATGCGCTGTTGCTGGCGGTGCGTGCCCGCGGGACGGCGGTGCTGATGGTGACGCACGACCTTCTCTCCGCCGCCGACGTCGCCGACCGCATCGCCTTTCTCGAGCGCGGGCGCGTCGCGCATGAGGTCGCCGCCGACGGCCCAGACCGCTTCGACGTGCGCGCGCTCCACGCCCGCTTCCAGATCGGTGGCGAGCGGCGCGCGGCATGAGCCCGGTCGCCCTGATCGCCCGCGACGAATTGCGGCTGATGGTCCGCAACCGGGTCGCGGTCGTCGCCTTCGCGCTGCTGATCCTCCTTACCCTCGTCGCGGTAGCGTCGAGCTGGTCGCACCGGGAGCTGATCGCCGACCTGCGTGCCCGGCACCAGCAGGCGGCGGCCGATGCGTTCGACGCGCAACCCGATCGCCACCCGCACCGCGTCGTCCATTACGGCAGCTTCATCTTCCGCCCGCTCGGCCCGCTCGCCGCTTTCGATCCGGGGGTGGATGCCTTTACCGGCAACAGCATGTTCCTCGAGGGGCATCGCCAGAACACCGCCAATTTCGGCGACGTGCGGCAAAGCTCGCTGCTCGTCCGCTTCGGCCAGCTTTCCCCCGCCTTCGTGCTTCAGGTGGTCGCGCCGCTGCTGCTCGTCTTTCTCGGTTTCGCCGCGGTCGCGCGCGAGCGGGAACGCGGCACGCTGCGCGTCCTGATGATGCAGGGCGTCGGCCGCGGGCAACTGGTCGCGGGCAAGCTCGCCGCACTCGGCGTGGTCGCCTTTGCGGCAGCCACCCCGGCACTGATCGGGCTTGCCGCGATCGCCGCGCAGCCGGGCGCGGCGCCGCTGCCCGTGCTGGTGCTGGGCATCGGCTATCTCGCCTATCTCGCGCTCTGGTGCGTCCTCATCCTCTCGGTATCCTCGCTGGTGCCGCGGTCGCGCGACGCGCTTCTTGCGCTGATCGCGCTCTGGGCGGTCACAACGATCCTAGTGCCGCGGCTCGCCCCCGATATCGCGGGACAGATGCACACTCTGCGCAACCGCCTCCAGACCGATGTCGCCATCGCCCGCGACCTGCGCCGGATGGGCGACGGCCACGATCCCAACGACCCCCATTTCGCCGCGTTCAAGGCAGCCACGCTCAAACGCTACGGCGCGGCCCGGGTCGAGGACCTGCCCGTCAACTACAAGGGACTGCTCGCGCTGGAGGGTGAGCGGCTGACCGCCGCGCTGTTCGATCGCTACGCCGCCGAGAGCTTCGCCGTGCAGGCCCGGCAGAACGCCATCGTCGCATGGGCGAGTGCGATCAGCCCCGCGATCGCGCTGCGCTCGCTGTCGATGGCGGCGGCGGGCACCGACCTGTCAGGCCATCGCCGCTTCCTCGAACAGGCGGAGCGGTACCGATACGCCCTCGTCCAGCGGCTCAACCGGATGCAGGCGGAGGGCGTCGCCTATGCCGACGATACCGCCACCGACGCAAGGGCCGACCGGCGCAAGCGCGTCGATGCCGCCAATTGGCGGGCGATGCCCGACTTCGCCTTTCGCCCCGCCGGACCGGGAACGCTCGCCCGCGCCGCGTTGCCGGGCCTGGCCGTTGTGCTGATCTGGCTCACCGCGGCGGGCGCCCTGCTCGCCTTCGCGACGTATCGCCTCGGAGCGCGCAGATGAGCCTCTATGCCCATGAATTGCGCCTGCTGCTGCGCCAGCGGCTCAGCCGCTTCGCGATCCTGCTGCTGGCGATCCTGACGATCGCGGCGCTCGCGGCCGGCATGGCGGCGGTCGCGCGCCAGCGTGCCGCGATCGCCGCGATTCCGGCGGCTCAGGCGGAGGATATCCGGGCCGTCGCCGATTACGTCGTGCGGACCCGGGATGCGGGGAGCGCCGCCTATTACAGCTTCCACCCGACCTGGGACCCGCCTGCGCCGCTCGCCTTCGCCGCACTCGGGATGCGCGACGTGTCGCCCACCATCCTGCGCGTCCGGGCGCTGGGGCTGGAAGCGCAGATTTACGACGGCGACGCGTTCAACCCGGAACTCGCGCTGCCGGGCCGGTTCGACTTCGCCTTCGTCCTCGTCTTCCTCGCGCCGCTGTTCGCGATCGCGCTGTTCCACGATCTCGTCTCGAGCGAACGGGAGGCGGGGCGCGCGCGGACGCTGATGGCGCTGCCGCGCGGCGGCCGGGCGTTGTGGCGGCGGCGGACGGCGATACGGTTCGCGCTCCTCTGGCTGTCGCTCGCCCTCCCCTTCGCGATCGCCGCGGGGATCGAGGGCGTGAACGCGGTGGTCGTCATGGCTGTGCTGGCGCTCATCGCCGCCTATCTCCTGTTCTGGATCGGCGTCGCGGCTGCGGTCGGGCGGCTCCGCTGGGGCTCTGTCGCCAACGCCGCGACGCTGGCGGGGGCGTGGCTGCTGCTGGTGCTGATCGTTCCCACGCTCGCCAACGTCGCGATCGACCGGGCCGTGCCGGTGCGCGAAGGCGCCGAGATCGCGCTGGCCCAGCGCGAGGCGGTCAACCGCGCTTGGGACATTCCGCGGGAGGCGACGATGCGCCGCTTCTATGCCGCGCATCCCGAATGGGCAGGGTCCGCACCGCTGGGAGCCGCCTTCCACTATAAATGGTATCTCGCCTTCCATCAGAACGGCGATGCAGAGGTGGCGCCCGCGGTCGCTGCCTATCGCGCCGGCCTGATGCGGCGGGAGGCCGCCGCGCGGGCGCTCGGCTGGGCGCTGCCGTCGGTGGGCGTGCAGGCGGCATTGACGCGTCTCGCACGGACCGACCTGAAGGCGCAGCTGGCCTATCAGGATTGCATCCGCGCGTTCCACGCGGCGCTGCGCGATTTCTACTACGCCTATATGTTCACCGATCGCCCGTTCGACCGAGCCGACTTCGACCGCGCCCCACGCTACGAGCGGTTCGCGCCCGCAACGGATGGCTGAGCAAAGGCAGGTTTTGAGCGGACAGCAGACCCGTTCAGAGCCGATTGGCGCGCGCGATCCGCGCCAACGCCGCGGCGCTCGGCTTTGCAGTCCGCTTGAAGGTCGCTGGGTCGAACGAGTGCAGCCCGAAGCGGTGGTGATAGCCGAAGCCCCACTCGAAATTGTCGATCAGCGACCAGTGTAGATAGCCCTGCACCGGCACGCCGGCGTCGATCTCGCACTTCAGTTCGGTCAGCGCCGCGGGGATCAGCCACGCACGAAGCGCGTCGTCGTCGCTGTTGACGCCGTGTTCGGTCACGATGATCGGCAGCCTAGTCGCTTCCCAGCCATAGCGGACCGCGCCCGCCAGCGATCCGGCCCAGACTTCCGCCCCGCCGCCGTTTCGCCGCGACCCCTCGGGCGGGGGGAGCGCGCCTTTCGCGTCCCAGCGCTTGCGCTCGTAATTCTGGACGCCGAGAAAGTCGCAGGTCCGCGCCGCGACGCGCAGCCATTCGCCGTAATAGCGCTCGCGGATGCGGTCGCGGACGCTGTCCGGCCCCACCGCCTGATCGTCGATGATCGCCAGCGTGACCCCGACGGGTAGGTCGCCGCGCACCGCCTTGATCGCGGCCACGCCCTCGGCATGGCCCTTCATCTGGTTGGCGCGGTAGAGCCTGGGGTCGTCGATATGGAGGATGACGCCGGGGCGATAGGCGGCGACGCCGAGCTGCTTCGCCGCCATCGCCTGCATCCTGGCGTCGCCCTGAACGAGCTGCGCGGGCAGGATCTCGCCGATGATGCCCGCGAGGTTGGGCTCGTTCAGCGTCATCGCATGGCTGATCCCGCCGGCCAGGTGCCGCGCCGCCCGGTCGCAGAACCGCGCGAACAGGTCCGCCGCCTCGGCATTTTGCCACCCGCCCTGCGCCGCGAACCAGCGCGGCGTCGTAAAGTGATTGAACGTCACCATCGGGAGAAGCCCGCGCGCACGGCAGCCGTCGATCATCGCCTTGTAATGATCGAGCATCGCGACCGAGAAATGCCCCTTGTCGGGCTCGATCCGCGCCCATTCGAGGCTGAAGCGATAGCTGTTGAGCCCCATCCCCTTCACGAGATCGAGATCGGTCGGCCACAGCTCAAAACTGTTCGCCGCATCCCCCGACCGGTCCGCGAACATCGTGCCGGGCAAGTTCTCGATCACCCACAGATCGGCGTTGAGGTTGTTGCCCTCCACCTGATGCGCGGCGGTCGACGCGCCCCACAGGAATCCCTTGGGAAAGGCGGCACCCGGGCGGCGCGCCTGCGCCGCGAGCGGAGTGCCGATCATGGCAGCCGCCGCGGCGGCGCCAGCGATCATCCCGCGCCGATCGATGCTGGGCATCCGGTCCTCCATCACCCTATCGCTCAGGCCATCACGACGGTGCCGAGCCGCTCGGCGCGCATCATAGAGACTTGCACGTCGGGCGGAAAATAGGAATAGCGGATGCGCCCCGCGACCGCGATGCGATGGATGCCCGGCGTCAGGCCGCCCGGCTTATCCACCAGCAACGACGTGTGTTCGAAGGCGCCAGCGCCGCGCCGTCTCCTCGCGCAGTTCGGCGAGCGTATAGACCTCGTCGCGGATGGCGAGGCGGTTGTGCTCATGGCCGAAGATCCGGCCCTCGCTCGGGGGTGCGATCACGCGGTTCGAGTGGCGAGGATGGCCGGTTTTGCGGCCGATAACGGGTTCGACGATCCTCGACGTCGGCTGTTTTCCGATGGTGCCTTTCGTCAACCGGATCGCCCATGGCCGGTTCAGCTTCGGTGGCGAGAGCATTCGCCTGTCGCCCAATTTCCCCGGCGCGCTGCACCCGCATCCGCTGCATGGCGACGGCTGGCTTTCGGCCTGGCGCGTCGAGCGGCTGAATGCGGGATCGATGCGCCTGACGCTCGATCGCCCGCGCGGCGACTGGCCCTGGGCCTATACGGCCGGGCAGTCATTCGACCTGTCACCCGCCGGGCTGACGATCGAACTCGCACTGCGCAACGATCGGACCGGCCGATGCCGGCTGCGATCGGCCTCCACCCCTATTTCCCACTGACACCCGGCACCCGCTATCGCGGCCGTCACCGCGGCGTGTTCGCGACCCTGCCCGATGGCCTGGCGGAACGGTTGACCCTGCTCGATGCCCCGGCCGAGTGGTTCGCCGACCGGCCGATCGCGCGTTGCGACGTCGACACCGTACACGCCGACCGCGACGGCCCACTGTCGATCGCCTGGCCCGAGCACGGCGTCGTGATGGTGATGCATCCTGACCCGATCTTCGCCTTCACCGGCATCTTCGTGCAGCCCGATCACGGCTTCCGCTGCACCGAACCGATGAGCGAGCAGACCGATGCGGTGAATCAGCAGCCAAAAACGCTACGCATCCTTGCACCCGGCAACTGGATCGCCGGCAGCGTTCGGTTCAAAGTCGGACAGCACGCCGGCTGACGCGTTGAACGATGCAACGCAGATTACCGCTGAAGAGCCTTGGAGCGGGTGAAGGGAATCGAACCCTCGTCGTAAGCTTGGGAAGCTTCTGCTCTACCATTGAGCTACACCCGCATTTCAACGACTTAGCGTCGAAAAGGCCCTCTGTGCGTTTTCGGTTCACGGTGGGCGTCGTAGCCAATGCCATGCGGGCCGGTCCGCCGTCAACATACATCGCCTGCATCGCGCGGCATTCACCGCCGGGGCGGACCGCGAACGAATGCAAAGGCTCTGCCGGCCTCTGACGCAGGCTCGGCGACGGCCGTGCGACACGGGGCGCGCTCAACGTGTCCGCAACGATGAAGAGGAGGTCTAGCTGCAGGCTCCGGCGCGCCCTGCAGGCAGGCTGCGCCCGGCGGGTTTTCGACACCGGCATCACGCAGAGAGACAAGCATTCGATGGGCCCGGTCATGTTGCCCGACCGCCATTTACGCACCCTGCGCAGAAGAGATCGCGGCTCGGTCCTTCGGACCCGCGGCGCAGTACCCTAAGCACGTCGCTCGGTCGGCGTTCGCGACAGCGAGTGAGCCCCAGTTTCGAACGGCGGCTTGATCGCTCCTGACTGCGCGACTTCTGTGTGAATAGCCGCGCTGGCGGACGGGCGCTTCGGTTGGGCCCGTCGAACGCCCGCACCCCGTCCGTTACGGGGCACGGGCGCACCCGGTATCCTGGAACCAGACCGGCCATCGGAGCGAAGCATCTGTTCGACGATCGCGTCCTGCTCGACCTCTGTGCCGCGGCGCAATGCGACGCGCGCTTGACGCCGATGCTCGACCAGCTTTGCAGGCTGCTGTCGGTGCGCAGCGCGGTCGTCCAGATCATCCAGGAGGCGCCGCCCGCCAGTTGGGAGGCTTGGACGACGCGCGACACGCAATCGACGAGCGATGCCGAACGCCATGACCGGTGCCTCAACCGGCCGAACAGCCCGCGCTTTCAACTGCCGCCCGGCTATGTCCCCGATATCGAGATCTCGAGCGACCAGCGAAGCTTCGGCACCCGCCCCGACCTGATCGGCGACCTGCGCGGGCGGATGGACCGGGCGGCCTGGGTATCGGGCTGTGGGTGTCGTTCCCGATCGGCGGCGACCGGACGTTCAGCCTGATCCTGCACCGCCACCCCGGCGACATGCACGACCTGACCGAGGAAGAGGAGCGCGACCTGACGCGGCTGCTCCCGCATCTGCGACAGGCGGTGCGGCTGAGCGCGCAGCACGGCGCGCTTCAGGCGCGAGCGGCGACGCTGGAGGCGGCATCGAGCCATGTGCAGGCGGCGCTGCTGCTGTGCGGGGCCGACCTGACAATCGACTGGCGCAATGCCGCCGCGATCGACGTGCTGACCGGCACCACGCTCGTCGCCCGGACCGGCGGCAAGCTGGTCTGCACGCGCCCGCACGATGCGCAGCGGCTGCGCGATGCCGCGGGCGCGGTCGTCGGCGGTGCGGTCCGCGTGGGACGCGTCGTGCTGACCGGCGACGACGGTGCCCGGCTGCACCTGCGCATCGTGCCGACCCGCGACGCCATGGGCACCTCCCCCGCTGACTGCGAAACCGCGCCGCTGTCGATCATGCTGTCGCTGCCCGACAGCCGGACGCGGTTCGACACCGACGACATTGCCGCGCTGTTCGACCTGTCCCCGGCGGAGGCACGGCTGGCCTCCGCCCTGTCGGGCGGAGCGTCGATCGCCGAATATGCACAGGCCCGCGGCATCGCGACCGGGACGGCACGCGTGCAGCTCGCCCGCATCCTGTCGAAGACGGGCACTCAGCGACAGGCCGACCTGGTACGCCCCGTCCACGCCTCTCCGGCCCGTCGCAACCTGATCCAGCAATAAAGTTATGGCGTATATCAAATAGGAGTCGCATCGGCGGTCGAGCCGGTCATATTCCCCCCATAACGCACGTCGCGACGGCCCGGAAACCGGGTACCCGAATCGCGCGGTTTGAGGGGAGAGGAAGATGCGTCAGTCATTCGTTCGTCTGTTGTCCGCCGCCGCGATCCTGGCCGCCGCACCCGTCGCCGCGCAGCAGCAGCTGCCCGCCGAACTAGCCAAGGGCACCCCGTCCGACGTGCCCGTCGCCGTGCAGATCGCGCGCTGGCACATGCTCGACCGCGACCTCAACACGCTGACGTTTCGCAGCATGGACACGTTGTTCACGACGCGCACCGTGACGCGCAGCGGGTCCGTGTGGTCGCTGCCGCGCGCCGACCATGCGCTCGACTTCAGCTACGCGTTCAAGGGCAGGACCTATCGCGCGGACGCGTTTCTGGAACGCACCTACACCAATGCCCTGCTCGTCATGAAGGACGGGCGCATCGTCAGCGAAATCTATCGCAACAACGCGAATGAGCGAACGCGGTTCATGGGCTGGTCGATGACCAAGTCGGTGACCTCGACGCTGGTCGGCGCCGCGCTCGAGGACAAGCTGATCGCCTCGCTCGACGATCCGATCACACGCTACCTGCCCGAGCTTCGCGGCGGCGGCTATGACGGCACGACGATTCGCCAGATCCTTCAGATGCGCTCTGGCGTCGATTACGAGGAACGCTACGACTTCGCCAATCCGGGCATCGCGGCGACCAATCACATCAACGCGCTGGTCAAGAACGTCGCCCGGATCGCCGACGTCGCACGCACCGTCAAGCGCGCGCACAAGCCGGGCGCGGTCTTCGCCTACAAGACGATCGACACCGCCGTGCTCGGCTGGCTGATCGAGCGCGTGTCGGGCGGCAGCGTCGCGGCCTACACCGCGCGCAAGCTGTGGGAGCCGCTGGGGGCGGAGGCGGACGGCTTCTACATCATGGACGGCGCCCCGGGCGTGGGCCGCGAGTTCAGCGGCGCGGGATTCAACGCGACGCTGCGCGACTGGGCGCGCTTCGGCCAGATGATCCTGGACGGCGGCGTCGCCGATGGCCGCCGCGTCGTCTCTTCGAAATGGGTGGAGATGGCGAGCGCCCCCGCCGCGGCGGAGGATGCGACCGGCGGCTACGGGATGCAGTGGTGGACGATGCCCGGCACGCCTGACTTCTCCACGATCGGGCTTCAGGGCCAGTATGTCTTCGTCGATTCGGCGACGCGCACCGTGGTGGTCAAGCTCAGCTATTTCCCCTCGGACGGCGACACCGCCACCGCGGAGACGAGCGCGTTCCCCTCCGCGGCATCCGCCTGTAGCCCGCGCTGATCGACCAAGCCGCCCAACGATAATCAGAATATTGGGGAGAGAACCGACGAACATTCGCATGGCGGCGGCGACCGCCCTGCTGCTCGGCACCGCTGCCGCCCCGGCCCTCGCGCAGGCACAGGAAACGCCCCCGCCCGCCGAGGCGGCGGCGGCGAGCGACGACCAGCTTCAGGATATCGTCGCTACCGCTCAGCGTCGGACCGAGCGGCTCCAGACCGCGCCGTGCTGCGCGGGCCGCAGGGGACGCTGGTCGGCTCGAACTCGACCGGGGGCGCGATCTTCGTCAATTTCAAGGGCCCCGACCTCGACGGCGGCATCGGCGGCTATGGCGAGGTTGGCTACGGCAACTACAACGCCGTGACGGCGGAGGGGGCGCTCAACCTGCCGATCAGCGCGACGCTGGGCGTGCGCGCCGCCGGCTTCTATCGCCGCCACGACAGCTATTATCGCGATATCGGCCCTTTCGCCAACGACGCGGGCCGACTGAATGAAAAGGGCGGCCGCATCACCGTTCTGTGGCAGCCGGGCAGCTTCTCGGCGACGGCGAAGATCAGCCTCAACGACCGCAATACCGGGGGCTATCCCTATCGCCCGATCCCCGGCACGCGCTTTGCCGCCTATCGCGTGGGCGACATTCGGACGCTCAGCTTCGACACGCCGACGGGCAATCGCGACCTAGGCTTCCAGGCGGGGCTGGAGCTGCGGCAGGAGCTGGCGAACGGCATCACGCTGCGCTCGCTGACGGGGTATCAGAACAAGCGGATCAAGAACCTGTTCGACGTCGACGGGTCGCAGGCGCCGGCCGCCGTCGGCGGCGAGATCTCGCAGGACTATTTCGCGGGCGAGAAGCAGTACAGCCAGGAAATCAACATCATCTCGCCCACCGACGGGCCGCTCGACTGGATTTTGGGCGGCTATTTCCAGCGCAACGACATCCGCGTCCGCATCCTGCAAAGCGAGGGCGGTTCTCCGACCGACATCACCCCGGTCAGCCAGCGCACCACGACGGGCCTGTTCGCCCAAGGCAATTATCAGCTCACCGATGCGTTCGAGGTGCAGGTCGGCGGCCGCTATTCGACCTGCAAGGCGACGGACCGCGGTTTCGTGACGATCGGCCGCGGCATTCCGGGCTTCCCCGCCGACGGCCTGCCCGTCGCCGACCTGTCGGGCGAACACGACGATGCGCGCTTCACGGGCAAGGTCGCGCTCAACTGGAAGGTCGATGCCGACAACCTGCTCTACGCCCTCGTCGTGCGCGGCTATAAACCGGGCGGGTTCAATTCGACACCTCGACGTTCGATCTCGAAACGGTAATGAGCTACGAAGCGGGCTGGAAGTCGAGCTTCTTCGGCGAGCGGGTGCGCACGCAGCTTTCGGCCTTCTACAACAAGTACAAGGGCTTCCAGTTCAACGTCGTCGAACCCAGCACGGGCTTTTCGGGGGTGGAGAACATCGCCGACGTGACGATCAAGGGGTTCGAGGCGCAGGTGCAAGCGCGGGTGCGCGGCTTCGGATACGACGCCAATGTCGCCTATGTCGGGCCGCAATTCGCCTATCTCGGCTATTCGCCGCTCAGCGACCGGATCGACGGGCGCGGGCTCTTGTCGGCGCTCGTCACGCTCGACATGGGCGACTGGCAGGTGACGGCCTATGGCACCAACCTGACGGACAAAAATCATGTGAGCGGCCAGTTCAATTCGAACGAGTTCTACGGCGCGCCGCGCGAATATGGCGTGCGGGTCAGGGTTGCCTTATAAGGGTCAGCAACTAGCGCAGGTCTTTCGACATGCCCTTACCGGCGCGAGCGCTACGCCAGTTCTGACACAGCCACGTGCGCCGATCCAACGGGGCGAGCCGTGCCCCATTGCGTCGTCACCCGCGATCGCATCCGTGTCGAGGGTTGCCCCCTCCCGGACGGCCCTTCCCGGCGCGGCTCAGTCGGCGAGGATCAGCGCGTCTAGCGCCACGCAACCCTCGGGATAGACGACGATCGGATTGAGGTCGATTTCCCGGATCGCGGGCGTCCCGGCCAGCACCCCCTCCAGCGCCATCACCAGATCGGCCACCGCGCCGACGTCGAGCGGCGGGCTGCCGCGCCAGCCGGCCAGCAGCGGCGCGGATTTAAGCTTCATGATCTCACCGACGATCGCGGCGCGCGACAAGCCCGGCACGATCAGCCGCACATCCTTTAGGATCTCCGCCTGCACCCCGCCGAAGCCGACGAGGATCACCGCGCCCCATTCGGGATCGCTTCGCGCACCGACGATCAGCTCGACGCTGCGTTCGCCCATCGCCTCGATCAGCACGCCATCGAGCACGATGCCGGGCGCGTGCGCCGCGACCGCGTCGTGCATCGCGTGCCATGCGGCGCGGACCGCAGCCTCGCCGCGAAGGTTCAGCGCGACGCCGCCCGCATCGCTCTTGTGACTGAGGGCGCTCGCCTGCGCCTTCATCGCCACGGCGCCGCCCAGCGACGCGGCCGCCTCGACCGCGGCGTCGGCGGTGGCCGCGAACACGCCGCGGGGAAACGGTATGCCCGCCGGGGCCAGCGCCAGCTTGGCGAGGTATTCGGGCAGCGTGCCGCGATGCGCAAGCGTCACCGGGATCGGAACCGCCTCCGCCCGCACGGGCGTTTCCGTCCGTAGCGCCGCCAGCGCGCGGAACGCCCGATAGGGTGCGGGAAAATAGGGCACCCCCGCCTCCCGCAACGCCGCCACATAGTCGGCGGGAACATCCGCGCCCTCGTCCAGCCCGGCAAAGAGCACCGGCTTGGCCGGCTTCAGCGCGGCGATCGCGTCGAGGATCGGCGGCAGCTTCAGCGTCGCGGTCGTCCGATCGGTCTGGATGATCCCCAGCACCACCGCGCCATAGGCATCGTCGGCGAGCAGCGGCGCCAGCGTGCGGCGATAGAGGTCGGGATCGACCAGCGCCTGCGCGGTCAGGTCCATCGGGTTCGACACCGGGATGAACGCGGGTACCGCCGCCGCCAGCGCCTCGCGCGTCGCCGCACCGGGCGGCGGCAGCGGCAGCGCCAGCGTTTCGGCAAGGTCGAGCGTCAGTGCCTTGAACGCCCCGGATTCGGTCAGCACCGCCACCCCCGCGGCGGGCATCGCCGGACAGCGATACGCAAGGTCGACGACGTCGCCCAGTTCCTCCAGCCCCGGCACCAGGATGACGCCCGCGGCCTCCACCTTGGCGCGCATTAGGGCGTAGTCGCCCGCCATCGCGCCGGTATGCGTCGCCGCCGACTCGCGCGCGGCACTCGACGTGCCGGGATGAAGAAGCACGATCCGCTTGCCCGCCTCGCGCGCCCGTTCGGCCAGCGCGAGGAAGCGGGCCGGCGCGCGGAACTGCTCGACGATCATCGCAATGACGCGCGTGCGCGGATCGCCGAGCAGATGCCCGACATAATCCTCGACGCCCGAGGCCGCCTCGTTGCCGGTCGAAATCGACACGGTGAGCGGCAGCGCCTTGCTCATCAGCGTGGTGCCGAGCACGACCGCCATCGCGCCCGATTGCGACACGATGCCGATGCCCTCGCCGGGACAGGGATGCGGCGGCGTCTCGACGAAGGTCAGCGGCACGCCGTCGACGAAATTGACGAGGCCGAGGCAGTTCGGCCCCTCGACCACCATGCCGTGCTCGGCGGCGATCCGCGCAACCTCATGCTGCGCAGCAAGCCCCGCCTCCCCGCCCTCGGCAAAACCCGCGGCGAAGATCACCGCTGCGCCGACGCGCCTCGCCGCGAGTGCACGGATCGCATCGAGCACTGCCGGCCCCGGGATCGCCAGCACCGCCGCATCGACGCCGTCGGGCAGGTCGGCGATCGAGGCGAAGCAGGGCCGCCCGTCGATCTCCGCCCGCTTCGGATTGACGAGGTGGATATCGCCGGCAAACGCGTGCCGCTCCAGGTTGCGCAGTACCGAATTGCCGAGTGCGCCGGCCGTCGGCGAGGCCCCCACGATCACGACCGATCGCGGGGTGATGAGGCGGGAAAGATCGGGCATCAGCGGCCTTCTTCGTGCGCGGTCGGCAGGGTCGGGAAGCGGACAGAGCGGCAGCGTCAGACCCCGGCCTTTTCCTTGTCATAGGCGCCGAGGCCGGGCTTGTAGCTCTTCTCGTCGATGAATTGCCGGATGCCTTCCTTGCGGCCCTCATTGTCGTAGCTGTTCGCCGCTTCCTGGGCGCGGACGAGATAGTCCTCGGCATCCTCGTAGCTCATCGTGCCGACGCGGCGCATCGCGTCCTTGGTCGCCTTGAGCGCGACAGGATTTTTCTGGAGGAGGACGGCCGCCACCGCGGCAACGCGATCCTCGAGCTGGTCGAGCGGCAGTGCCTCGTTGACCAGGCCCCATTCGGCGGCGGTGCGGCCGTCGATCGGCTCGCCGGTCATCGCGTGGTACATCGCGCGGCGAAAGGGCATCAGTTCCTGCGCCACCTTGGTCGCGCCGCCGCCGGGCAGGATGCCCCAGTTGATCTCACTGAGGCCGAACTTGGCCTCCTCCGCGGCGAAGGCGAGGTCGCAGGCGAACAGCGGGCCATAGCCGCCGCCGAAGCACCAGCCATTGACCATCGCGATCGTCGGCTTCTGATACCAGCGCAGCCGCCGCCACCAGCCATAGCTCTCGCGCTGCGCCTGACGGGTACCAGCCAGCCCCTTGGCCTCGGTCTCCCGAAAATATTCCTTGAGGTCCATGCCCGCGGTCCATGCCGGCCCCTCGCCCGACAGGACGAGTACGCCCACATCGTCGCGGAACTCGAGGCCGTCGAGCACTTCCATCATGTCGCGGTTGAGCGTCGGGCTCATCGCGTTGCGCTTGTCGGGGCGATTGAAGCGGACCCAGGCGATGCGGTCGGTAACGTCGAAGGCGACGACGCCGTTGGTCGAGGTTTCGGTCATTTGCAGGCTCCTGTGGCGATCATTCGACCGCGAATACTTCGATGAGGACGTGGGTCGGCATCCGCGTGCCGCGCGAGACGAAGGTCTTCTCGCGCAGCCATTGCAGCGGCCCCGGCGGCGGGTCGAAGACGGGGGTGGCGCGGAAATAATAGTCGGACGGGTCGACGCGCTCCCCGCGCGCAATCCGTTCGGTCACCGCCGCGCTCGCGACGCGCACGCCGCTATTGTGGATGGCGATGACGGTGCCGTCGGCGGCCTTCAGGAAATAGCGCGCCTCGACCCGCGTGAACCCGCCGGGATAGATGGTCTGCCAGTCGCCGCCGCCGGAGAGGACGGTGCCCGACAGGCGCGGGCCGCTGACCGTGCCGCCGGTGATCGGAATGAACCGCCGCCGCCCGCCGTCGATCTCCCCCTGTTCGAGCGGCGCGCCGATCTCGACGCGGATCGTGAACACGGGCGTCAGGCGCGGCGGGGCGGGATCGGCGGGTGCCGCGACAAGGGCGGCGGCAAGGGGTAACGCGAGCATTGCGGCGCCTCAGATCGGAAAGTGGCCGGGCTGCGTCTCGATCGTGACCCAGCGCAGTTCGGTAAAGGCGTCGATCCCGGCCCTGCCGCCGAAGCGGCCATAGCCCGATGCCTTGACCCCGCCGAAGGGCATCTGCGCCTCGTCATGCACGGTGGGGCCGTTGACGTGGCAGATGCCCGACCTGATCGCTCGCGCGACGCGCAGCCCGCGCGCGGTGTCGCGGGTGAAGACCGCGGCGGACAGGCCATATTCGGTGTCATTGGCGAGTTCTATCGCGTGCGCCTCGTCACGCGCGCGGACGACGCCGACGACCGGGCCGAAGCTCTCGTCGCGGAACAGCTTCATCGCGGGCGTCACCTTGTCGACGGCGTGCGCGGGCATCAGCACGCCGTCCGCTTCGCCGCCGCTCACCTGCACCGCGCCCGCCGCCAGCGCATCGTCGATCAGCGCGCGGACGTGATCGACGGTCTTGCGATCGACGACGGCGCCAAGCGGTGCCTTGCCCTCGCGCGGGTCGCCGACGGACAACGAGGCGACCTTGGCGGCGAACTTCCCGACAAAGGCATCGGCGATCGCGTCGACGACGATGATCCGCTCGGTCGACATGCAGATCTGGCCCTGATTCATGAACGCGCCGAACGCCGCGGCCTTCACGGCTTCGTCGATATCCGCGTCGTCGAGCACGATCAGCGGCGCCTTGCCGCCCAGTTCGAGAAGGACGGGCTTCAGATGCTCGGCCGCGCGCTTCGCGATGATGCGGCCGACCGCGGTCGATCCGGTGAAGTTGACCCGGCGCACCGCCGGATGGTCGATCAGCGCACCGACGATCTCGCCAGCATCGGCCGGCGCATTGGTGACGATCTGAACGACGCCTTCGGGCAGCGCCTCGGCAAAAGCCTCGACGATCAGCGCGTGTGTGCGTGGGCATTGCTCGCTTGCCTTGAGCACCACGGTGTTGCCGCAGGCGAGCGGGACGGCGATCGCGCGCACGCCGAGGATGATCGGCGCATTCCACGGCGCGATGCCGAGCAGCACGCCGACCGGCTCGCGCAGCGCCATCGCGATGCAGCCGGGCTTGTCGGACGGGATGACCTCGCCGCCGATCTGCGTGGTCAGCGCCGCGGCCTCTCGCACCATGCCGACGGCGAGCATTAGGTTGAAGCGCGCCCATCCCTCGGTCGCGCCGATCTCACCCATCATCGCCTCGACGAAGGCGTCGCCCTTGGCGGCCAGTGCGTCGGCGGCCTTGGTCAGCGCGGCGCGGCGGGCATTGGGGCCGAGCACCGACCAGGCGGGAAAGGCGGCGGCAGCGGCATCGACGGCGGCATTCGCGTCGGCGACGGTTGCGGCCGGCGCGGTGGTGGCGACCTCTCCGGTCACCGGATTGCGGCGCTCGAACATCACGGCCATGACCTCATCCTCTCTTTATTGTTATACCTGATAACCTAATGCCAGCAGCGGTCAAGCGCGACGCACTCTCGAAAGGAGAGAGATGTCGGGCCCAATACCGGATGAGCACGGCGCCCTCACCGCGCCCTATCCAGTCGATCCGCGTCCGATGATCGACCATCAGCCCCTATTGCGGTTCAAATGGGCAAACGTCGCGACGATGATCGGCCTCGACGCACTCGATCGGGTGGGTAGTGATGGTCGACGCATCCCGCGAGGGCCGCATTCCCCGCACGCTCGTCGACGGCGTTCGTTGCCCGGCGATTTCGAGCCGATGTCGCACCGGCTCCCGATATCGCGATCCTCGCGAATCGGTTTGAGCGCCGCCCTCCCCTCGACTAACGTCGCGGCCAGTGTCGCATCGCATTCTCCTCGTCGAAGACGACCCCCGGTTGCGCGAGCAGCTCGCCAATCAGCTCGTCGCGTTCGGGCACACCGTCACCGCTGCCGCGGACGGGCCTGCCGGGCTGTCGTTCCTCGCAACGGGGGCGTTCGATATCGTCGTGCTCGACTGGATGCTGCCGACGCTCGACGGCCTGTCGCTGCTGCGCGAGGTGCGCAGCCGCGGCCTTCGGATCCCGGTGCTGATGCTCACCGCGCTCGGCCAGACGATCGACAAGGTCGAGGTGCTCGATGCCGGAGCCGACGACTATGTGGTCAAGCCGTGCGACCCGCTCGAGCTCAATGCCCGGATCAAGGCGCTGCTGCGGGCGCGCAGCCCCGGCGAGCAACCCGCCGACACCATCGAGGTGGGCGATATCGTCATCAGTCCGGCGGGCGCCCGCGCCTGGCGAAAGGGGCAGTCGCTGGGGCTGTCGCAGATCGAGTTCAGGATGCTGCTCGAACTCGCGCGGCTGGCGGGCGATACGGTCACGCGGGCTATGCTGGTCGAGCGGGTATGGGGCCGCGACCTTGTGACAACCTCGAACGTGATCGAGGCGCATATCCGGCATCTTCGGATGAAGCTCTGCCGATATGGCGACGATCCGATCGAGACGGTGAGAGGCGCCGGATACTCGCTTCGCCGATGAAGGCGCCGTTCCAGTCGCTGCGCGGGCTGACGATCGCGTTCCTCGCGCTGTTCCTGACGGTGACGGTCGCGGCGGGGCTCGGCAGCTATTTCGGCACGCTGCGCATGATCGTCGCGCTGGTCGACGAGCGGATCCGCGCAGAGGCTGACGTGCTGGCCCCGCCCGGCGCCCGCATAGACCTTCGCGCCCTGACGCAGCGGATGGAGACGATGGCGCGCCAGCGCGACACCGGCGACCTCGGCCTGCTGCTGTCCGACGCGCGCGGCCGGCGGATCGCGGGCAACGCGCGTTTCCGCCGCGAGTTGCCGCTCGGCTTCTCGTCGCTGAGCGGGCGCGACGCGATCGAGGGATTGAGCGCGGGCCGCGTCCTGGTCCGCGATCTGGGCGGCGGGCTGCGGCTGGCGATCTTTGCCGAGACCGAGCCGATCGACCATTATTTCGCGGTCCGCCGGCAAATCCACCTTTTCGGGTTCGGGGCGATCATCGTCGTCGCCCTCGCCGGGCTGCTGCTGTTCCGGCGGTTGGTGGCGCGGCGGATCGACGAGATGTGCGGCACCGCCGGATCGATCGCCGCCGGCGACCTCGCGCGGCGCGTGCCGCTGAACGGCGACGGCGGCGCGTTCGACCGTCAGGCGGCGGCATTCAACGCGATGCTCGACCGGATCGGCACGCTGGTCGCGGAGATTCGCAACGTCACCAACGACATATCGCACGAGCTTCGCACGCCGCTCGCGCGGTTGCGCAACGAACTGGCGGCGATCGAGGACCGGACCGATGCCGAGCCCGTCGCCTTTGCGCTGCACGCTGCGACGGCGCAGGCCGATGCGCTGCTCGAGATGTTCTCCGCCTTGCTCCGCATCGCATCGATCGAGAGCCGGGCGAGCCGGGAAGCCTTCGCCCCGCTGCGCCTCGACCAGTTGGCGGGCGACGTAGCCGCGCTGGTCGAGCCCTATGCCGCGGAAACCGCGCATCGCCTTGACCTCCGCGCGCCGGCGACCGTCGAGCATGTCGGCGACCGGGCGCTGCTGATGCAGATGCTGCTGAATCTCGTCGAGAACGCGATCCGGCACACGCCCCCGCGCAGCCGGATCACGATCGGGGTCGAGGCGCGCATCGACGCGAGCGTCCTTATCGTCGAGGATGACGGCCCGGGCATCCCCGCCGACGCGCGCGCCCTTGCGCTGCGCCGCTTTGGCCGGCTCGATACCGACGAGGGTGGCCACGGCCTCGGCCTTCCGCTCGCGCAGTCGATCGCGCGGCTGCATGGCGGGACGCTCGTGCTCGAGGATGCGGGACCCGGCCTTCGCGTCGTCGTCGCCCTGCCCCGCTGACGGCCGGGGACGCCACGCGCCCCCGGCCGGGATTTCAGAACTTCAGGCTGGCATCGATCCCGAAGGTACGCGGCGCGTTGAAGTTGCCGTAATCGCCCAGCACGTTGCCGATGCTGCCCGTCGTCACGTTGGACGTGGGCGCGCCGGGCAGGCTGTTCGACGGATCGCGGCGATAGACATATTGCTCGTCGAACAGGTTTCGCGCCCACACGCCCACCGTCAGCGCCTGTCCGCCGCCCATCGGAATGTCGGCAAGCGAGATGCGCCCATTGAACAGGAGCGACGCGTCGTTCTTCGTCGCAAACTGGTCGAAGGCCTGCGTCGCCTGCGCATAGTTGCCGTCGAGGTGGAATTTGAGCGTCGCCTCGCCCGCGACGGGCACCGCGTAATCGATCGATCCGCTGGCGGCGTTGCGGGGGGTGAAGACGATGTAGAAGTCCTGATAGACGCTGGTCGACCGCCCGGCGGCATCGCGCGCGGTAATCAGCACCGGCGGGATCTTCGTATAGGTATAGGCATAGGCGGCGTTGAGCGTCAGGCCCTCGGCCGGGTTGACGGTCAGGTCCACTTCGATCCCCCTGATCTTGGTGGTGCCGGGCGCGTTGATCGTGACGAGGTTGTTGAAGCTGCTCGATCCCACGAACTGGATCGAGCTGATATCGACCTGGCTGTCCTTGCGATCCATGATGTAGCCGGCGAGGTTCAGGCGCGCGCGGTGATCGAACAGGTCGGTCTTCAGCCCCACCTCGTACGACTTCACGTCCTCCGGATCGAAGGGCTGGTAGTTCGACGTGCGCGAACTCGCCCCGCCCGCGCGATAGCCCGTCGCGTACTTGGCATAGACGTGCGTCTGGTCGGTCACGTCATAGGCCAGCGTGACCATCGGGTTGAAGCGGTTCCAGCTCTTGTCGAGCGGCTCATAGCCCACGCTCGCCGCGGGCGGGTTGGTGTCGTAATTCACCCCGCGCGAGAGGTGCAGGACGCCGCGCTTGCGATCGTGCGTATAGCGCCCGCCGACCGTCAGGTGCAGCACGTCGGTCGCGTTCCACGTCACCTGGCCGTAAGCGGCATAGCTCTTCGACCAGACTTCGGACGCGCGATCAATGAACCGGCAACCGGGCGCAGAGCCCGCGGGCACCCCCGCCCCCGTGGTGATGCACGGATCGACGATCGTGTAGCCGGTGCCGGTCGCGTTCCACAGGTTCGAGCTGGGCGTCGCGGCATCGTCGCTGACATGCTCGTTGAAGTAGAACAGGCCCGCCACGTAATCGATCGAGTCGACCGTGCCGACCGCCTGCAATTCCTGGCTGAACTGGCGCTGGCGCAGGTCGGCGAGGCTGTAGCGGCTGAACAGGCTGCCCGGCGTCGCGACGCCGTTGATCGTGACGGTATTGTTGGGCACGAACACCGGCGGCCGGTGGGCGCCGCCCGAATTGTCCCATTGGCTCGCGTCCACGCCGCGCCACGCGGTGATCGCGCGCAATTCCAGCTCGGAGCCGAGGTTCCATTTCAGGCTATTGGTGAAGCCGTGAGTCCGGTCGATGCTCGGCTGCTGCGGCACGCCGATGTCGGCGACCTTCATCCGCGTATCGCCGTTGACGACGACCGGCGCGGGCAGCGGGCGGACCGTGCCGGTGAGCGTCGTGTAATTCGTGCCCGGCAGCCTGCACGCTGGTTGCGAAGCCTGCGTCCCGGCCACGCAGCCATTGGGATTGTAGTTCAGAAGCTGGCTGTAGAAGGGCGAGTTGGCATCGCGACCGATGTCGTAGGCGAAATCCTCCGTCACGCCGTCGATCGGCTTCCAGCGCACCGCCGCGCGCAGGCCCCGGCGGTCGAAATAATTCCAGCCGGTTTGGCCGGGCAGCGGGTTCTTCGTCGTCGGGTCCTGATATTGCAGTACCCCGTCGAGCTTGACGGCAAAGCCCTGATATTCGGGCAGGTCGAGGTGGATTTCGCTGTTGTACGACCCGTAATTGCCGATGCCCCCGGCGATCCGGCCGCCGAACTTGCCGCTTGGTGCGCGACTGACGAGACTGAGGGCGCCGCCCTCTGTATTGCGGCCGAACAGGGTGCCCTGCGGTCCCTTCAGAACCTCCACCCGCTCGAGATCGAAGAGCGCAGCGTTGAGCCCATGCTGGCGCCCCAGATAGACGCCGTCGACATAGATGCCGACCCCCTGCTCGCGCGCCGGCTGGTTCGCGTCGAGCGGCACGATGCCGCGGATTCCGACCGTCAGCGCACTCTGCCGCGCCTCGAACGTCGCGACGCGCAGCGACGGCACGCCGCCATCGGCAAGGTCGTACAGGCTCTGGACGTGTCGGTCCTTCAGCATCGCATCACTGACGACCGAGATCGCGATCGGCGTCTTCTGAAGGTTCGTTTCCCGCTTCGTCGCGGTCACGACGATGTCGCCGACGCCCTCCCCCCTCTGGTCGAGGTCGGGCGTGGCGGCCTTGGCGGGCATATCCTGCGCCATGGCCGGCGGCGCCATGGTGCAGGCAGCGGCGGCGCTCGCCAGAAACACGGCGCGGCGGTTGATGCGCAAGCTCATCGAAAGTCACCCCTTGGGATCGCGTTAATCGTTCGCCGGGGCGGCTATTGCAGGCGCGCGACAGTTCGGTGTCGAACCGGTGACGGCGCGTGAGCGGCGCCTTCATAATGTCGTCATCCAAGGCCCATGCGGTTGAAAGCATTGGCCGATTCATTTTGGATCATCGCCATCGCGGCGCTATCGGAAGGCGGCGATCCCCGCGATGGCGATGCGCGGAGCGGGGACCGCGGGCGTGGGGAAATGCAGCCGCAGCAAGCGAGCCTGTCGCACGCCGGAAAAGGCGGGGCGCTGCGTCGCGCGGGCATAGTTGATGTTGGCGAACTCCCCCTCGCCCGCCGCCGTCCAGCTTTTGCCGTCGAGGCTCGTGTCCGCCCGCCAGCGCGACGGCGGCGCGGCGTCGGGATCGACATGGCGCGTCGGCGTCAGCAGGAACCCACGTAACGCCTCCGTCCGGCCGAGGTCGATCGTGACCGATGCGGGTGCCGGCGACTGCCACGCGGTCTTCGCATTGTCGTCGAACAGCGCCGCGCCTCCGTCCGCGCTCGCGGCAACGATCCGCCACCCTGCGCTCGAAATAAGGTTGGGGTCGCTGGCGACGGCGGGCGGCAGCGTGCGCGGCGCGACCGAGCGATAGAGCGCGATGCGGCGCAGCGCCGGCCCAGCCTCCGCCTCCACCGTGCGGAAGCGCAGGCGTCGCGGCGCGATCGGCTGGGGGAGGCGCACATGGCGCTGCGGGCCGACCATCGCCTTTTCCGCGATCGTCCGCCATTCGCCGCCATCGTCCGCCACGTCGATCGCGAAGCGGGAGACGCGCAGGCCGAGCGGCAGCCATTCCTGAAGCTCGATCAGGTCGAACGCGCGCCCCGGCGGCAGGTCGAGGACGAGCGAGGCGTCGCGTGCGCCCGCCGGTGCGCACCAGAAGGTCGACGGATCGCCGTCGACGACGTTGGTCGCGGTCGATCCGATATCCGCGCTTGCCGTCACCACCGCGCCCTTCGCCAGATCGTTCGCAAAGGTGCCGCGCAGCGCGTCGCCGAACGCGGTCAGGCTGGCGACGTCACGATCGGCGATCCGCCCGCGCCGGTCTGGCGGGATGTTGAGGTGAAAGGTCGTGCCGTGCCCGACGGACCGGTCGAACATCTCGATCAGCGTGGCAGGCGACTTGACCTGCGTATCCTCGTCGGCGTGATAGAACCAGCCGGGGCGGATCGACACGTTGGTCTCCGCCGGCCACCAGAGTTCCGCCCCCCGCACGCCCGGATAGCCGTTGGCCTGCGTATAGGGCGCGTTCGGCATCGTCGGCCAGCACGGGTCGGCGGCATGCCCCTCCTCGTTCCCCACCCAGCGAATGTCGGCGCCGAGCGGATCGAAGGTACACGCCTCCGGCTGGAGGTCGTGGACCAGCTTCACGATCGCGGGCCAGTCGTAATAAGCCGGGGCATCGATCCGCCGCGTCTCCCGCGCGCCACCATAATAGCCATCGCCGCCATTGGCGCCGTCGAACCAGACCTCGAACAGCTTGCCATAGCGCGTGCACAGTTCCGTCAGGGTAGCGCGGTAATAGTCGACATAGGCGGGGCGACCGTACTGCGGGTGGTTGCGGTCCCAGGGTGAGAGGTAGAGGCCGTAGTTCAGCCCCGCGCGCCGGCACGCCGCCTCCAGCTCGCCAACGATATCGCCCTTGCCGCCCCTGTACGGCGAGTTGCGGATGCAGTGTTCGGTCAGCGTCGTCGGCCACAGGCAGAAGCCGTCGTGATGCTTGGCGGTCAGGATCAGGCCGGTCATCCCCGTCGCCTTCGCCGCGGCGGCGATCTGGTCGGGATCGAAGTCGCTGGGGTTGAATAGCGCCGGATCCTCGTCGCCATACCCCCATTCCTTGTCGGTGAAGGTGTTGATCGAGAAATGGACGAAGCCATAGAAGCGGCGGTCGTGCCATGCGAGCTGCCGCGGCGACGGCACCGCGCCCCACGGCGCGGGCAGCAGCGCGGAAGTCCTGGCGACCGATCGCGATGCCACCGGGGTGCAGGCCGCGCCGCCAAGCATGGCCCCGCCGGCGATCAATGTGCGGCGAGAGAGGGATGCGGTCATCGGCGAACTCCTTGGGAAAGGTGCCCCGGCCGGTCAGCGGGCGCGGCGGCAAAGGCGCGGTCGGGCTCTCGCGCCATTTCGAAGCGGAGCGTGCCGCCCGCCATCAGCGTTTCGTGATCGATCCAGCCGCGCGTCCAGCGCTGCCCCCGCCACGACACGCCGCGGACATAGGGCGCGTCGGGCGCGTTCCCCGCCGCCTCGACCACCAGCCGCCGCCCGTTGCCCAGCCGCAGCTCGGCGCGGTCGAACAGGGGGCTTCCAAGCACATATTGCGCGCTCACCGGATCGACGGGGTAGAAACCGAGGGCGGAGAGCAGGAACCACGCGCTCATCTGCCCGCAATCGTCGTTGCCGATGATGCCGTCGGGGGCTGCCCGGTACATCTCGGTCAGCAGACGGCGGACCATTCCCTGCGTCTTCCACGCCGCGCCGCAATAGGCATAGAGATAGGCGATATGATGGCTCGGCTCGTTGCCGTGCGCATATTGCCCGACCAGCCCGGAAATGTCGGGCGGTGCATCGGCGGGCAGCGTCGAGGGCGCGTCGAACAGCGCATCGAGCTTCGCCTCGAACGCCGTATCGCCGCCCATCGCTGCGATCAGGCCGGGGATGTCGTGCTGGTTGAGGAAGGTCGCCTGCCAGCCATTGCTCTCGGTGAAATCATGCCAGCGCTTTGAATGGCCGAGCGCCACGGGATCATAAGGTTCTGCCCAGTCCCCGTCGGCGCGGCGGCCGCGCGCGAAGCCGATGCGCTTGTCGAAGACATTGGCCCAGTTCCCGGACCGCCGCCGCAGCCGCGCCGCCCCCGCCGCGTCACCCGCCGCCTCGGCGATGTGGGCGCCGGCATAGTCGTCATAGGCATATTCGAGCGTGCGCGAGACGCTTTCGTTCACGCGATCGGCGGGGACGTAGCCGAGCATATCATACGCCTCGATGCCAACGCTGTTGTCGAGCGTCGGCGTGGCCCAGTCGAAGCTGCGCCGCGCGATGCCGGGCCACGCGGCGGCATAGTCGGCGGCAATCCCCTTGGCCCGCGCCTCCGCCAGGACGGGGACCGCGTGCCAGCCGATCATGCAGCCGGTTTCGACGCCCTGGAGCGGCCAGACCGGCGGGCCGAAGGGGCTCAGCTGTGTCTGACGGATCAGGTCGTCGATCATCCGCCGCGCCCGCTCGCCGCCGATCAGCGTCTGGAGCGGGTGGAAGGCGCGGTACGTGTCCCAGAGCGAGTAGGCGCTATACGCGCGCTCACCGGGCTTCAGCCGGTGGACCTTGCGATCGAGGCCGACCGTGCGCCCATCGACGTCGGAGAAGAGCGTCGGCCCGAGGCTGGCGTGATAGAGTGCGGTCGCGGCGATCGTGCGCTGCTCGGCGGTCCCGCCCTCGACCCGCAGCGCGCCGAGTTCGCGGTCCCACGCCCGCGTGGCGTCTCGGCGATAGCGGTCGAACGACCAGTGCTGCGCCTCCGCCCTTAGGTTCGCGCGCGCCCCGTCCGCATCCACCGCGGAGATGCCGCAGCGAACGACGATCGGCGCCGCGCCCGCATCGTCGAAATGCAGCGCGACCTTCAGCCGCTTGCCCGCAACCGCGCGCCCCTCGACCGGGCGGCCGCCGTCGCCATAGAACTGCACGCGGCCGGGCGCCCGCGAGAATTGCATCGCGAAGAAGACGCGCCGCCCCTTGGCCCAGCGGAACATCCGCCGCGTGCCGGTGAGCGTGCCGTCCGCCTCCAGCGTCAGCCGCGCCTCATCGATGAAGGCGGGATATTGCGGCTGGTCGGCGATCAGGTGTGACAGGTCAACCAGCAGATGCCCCCCGCCGACCGGAAAGCGATAGCGGTGGATGCCGGTTCGCTCGGTCGCGGTCAGTTCGACGCGGACGCCGTTTTGGAGGGTGACGGCGTAATAGCCGGGCTCCGCCACTTCCCCGGAATAGCGCTGGCGATACCCAGCATCGGGGTTCTCCCGCGGACCGGGATCGAGCACCACGGGGCCGGTCGCGGGGACGACCAGCACGTCGAGCATGTCGCCGATGCCGGTCCCCGACAGATGCGTGTGCGAAAAGCCCAGGATCGAGCCGTCGCCGGCGTGATAGCCCGAGCAATTCTCCCACCGTTCCACCCCGGTGTCGGGCGAAAGCTGGACCATGCCGAAGGGCATCGTCGCGCCGGGAAAGGTGTGTCCGGTCCCGCCGGTGCCGACGAACAGGTCGGGCCGCGCGGGCGTAGCCTTTGCCGTAGCGAAGGCGGGCGGCGGCACCGCGATCCCCGCCGCCGCCCCCGCCAGCAACTCGCGCCGGGCGAGCTTCACAAGGGAGCCGCCAGCACGTGCGGCTTGCGGCGCGACAGGTCGACGATCAGCTCACCGAAGAGCCCATTGGCCCAGGCGAACCATGCCCGCGTGAACTTGCCCGCATCGTCGCGGTCGAACGATTCGTGCATGAAGCCGGTGCCGCCATGGCTATCCTTCAGCCAGCGCAGGCACTGGCGGATCACCGCATCGTCGTCGCTGTTCAGCGCATGCATCACGATCGACATCGGCCAAATCGTGCCCATGCCCGAATGCGGACTGCCGATCCCCTCGGCCACGCGGCCGCGGTTGAAATAGGGGTTCCGCTCGCCCCACGCCGCCGCGGCCGTGCGCCGCCAGAGCGTATCAATCGCCGGGATTGCCTCAAGATACGCCAATCCCGACAGGCTCGGCACGTTCGCGTCGTCCATGAAGTGCCCGTTGCCGAACCCGTCGACCTCGTAAGCCATCAGCCGCTCGCCGCTGGCCGGGTCGATCAGCGTCCCGTGCGCAGCCAGCGCGGCGGCGACTTCATCCGCCAGCGCCGTCGCCTCGTTCGCCAGCGCCGCGTCGCTGCGCACCTTGCCCGCCAGCACCGCCATCTTGCGAAGCGCCGAGACCGCGAACCAGTTCGACGGGATCAGGAACGGGAACAGGCACGCATCGTCCGACGGGCGATACATCGAATGGATCAGCCCGACCTTGCGCGTCGGCGCGCCATAGCCATTCAGGACCAGCGTCTCGCTGGCCAGCCTGTCGCGGCGCAGGAAGCGGTACGGCCCCGGCCCGTCCTTGCGCTGCTGCTCGCGGAACGTCCGCACGATCGCGCGCGCGGCCTCCGCCCATAATGCGTCGAACGGCGTCTCGTCCCCGGTCGCGCGCCAGTAATCGTGGGCCATCCGGATCGGGTAGCAAAGCGAGTCCACTTCCCATTTCCGCTCGGCGACGCCGGGCTTCATCTCGGTATCGTCGGTCAGTGCCCAGGGCAGATCGCTCTTGGCAGAGGGATTGCGCATGAACGCGTTGGCATAGGGGTCGATCAGGATCGAGCGCGACTGGCGCGCGATCAGCCCGCGGAACAGCTCGCGCAGCCGCGCATCGCCGCGTGCGAGGTGGACGTAAGGATGGACCTGCGCCGCGCTGTCGCGCAGCCACAGGCAGGGGATGTCGCCGGTGATGACGAACGCGTCGGGCCGCCCGTCCACCCGGTCCATGAACACCGTCGTGTCGAGCGTGTTGGGATAGCAATTGGCGAACAGCCATCGAAGCTCGGCATCGGCGACCTTTGCCGATACGCGGGCAATCTCCCGCTCCACCGCCGGGCTGACGAAGCGGCGATCGGCGGTCGCGGGCCGCTTGGTCGGCCGAACCGGATCGGCGGCGCGCAGCGGCATCGCCCCGAGCGCCAAGCCGCTGCCGATCAGCGTCCGCCGCGTCATCGTCATTTGGGCAAGCCCTGCTCGCCGGTGATCTTGAAATGAACCTCCTGCCCCGCCGCCATCCCCGGCTGACCGCCGCCGACGAACAGTCGATACGCGCCCGCTCGCACCGCGCGATTGCCGGCAAGGTCGACGGTGCTGAGCGCGCGCGGGTCGAGCGTGAACCGGACCTCGCCCGAGTTGCCGGGCTTCAGCGCGATCCGCTGGAACCCGACCAGGCTGTGGCGCAGCACGGGGTCGTTGAAGCTGCCGATACGGTTGAGGCTGTCGGGCGCGATCAGATAGGCCTGCACCACTTCCTCGCCCGCGCGGTCCCCGGCATTGGCGATGCGCGCGGTAACGGTCAGCGGCTCGCCCGCGCGGATCGCGGCGGGCGCGGTGACGGTGCCATAATCGAAGCGCGTATAGCTCCGCCCATGGCCGAAGCCCCAAAGCGGGGTGCCGCTGAAATAGCGATAGGTCCGCTCGCGCATGTTGTAGTCGACGAACGCGGGCAGGTCGCGGGTGCGGGCATAGAAGGTGACGGGGAGCCGGCCCGAGGGATTGACGCTGCCGTCCAGCACATCGGCGATCGCGGTGCCCCCCGCCTCGCCCGGATACCACGCGGCGACGACGGCATCGGCATTTGTCTTGGCCCATTCCATCGCGACCGCGCTTCCAGAGAGCAGCACGACGACCAGCGGCTTGCCGCTCGCCTTGACGGCTTCGAGCAGCGCCTGCTGCGCGGGGGGCAGTGCGATGTCGGTGCGGTCGCCGCCGGAGAAGCCGGGCACCTCGATCTGAAGCGCCTCCCCCTCGACCGCGGGCGACAGGCCGACGAACGCGACCACCGCATCCGCGCTTTGGGCCGCCGCGACCGCGCGCGCGCGTTGCGCCTCGGCGGGCGCGACCCAGGTCAGGCGCATCCCCTCATCCTCGCCGGTGTGCGCGAGTTCGAGGCGGAAGTGGTGGGAGCGGGTGTCGGTGAAAGCGTAACGCGCCTCTACGCTTTTGCCGTCGCCGCCGTCGGTGATGACGGGCCTGCCGTCGATCCACAGCCGCACCGCGTCATGGCCGGCGCACGCATCCCAGCAGCGCGGAATGTCGATGCGCAGCAGATGCTCGCCCGCCCCCTCCGCCGCGATCGTGCCGGTCCAGCGGACGCCGTAGCGATCGTCGGCCAGGCCCTTCACCGGCGACGCGCGGTTCCAGTCGAAATCGATCGTGCGGTGCTTGAGCGTCGCCAGCGGCGTGCCGGTGAAGCCGGGATCGCGATAGACGCTGGCGGTCAGCCCCTCGCCGAACGCGGTCTGGGGCACGACGACGGGCACGCCCTCGGCGAGCGACGCGCCTTGCCCATAGGTGACGGCGAACCGCTTCGACAAGCCCGCCAGTGGCGTCACCGGATCGGCGGCGGTGCCATGGTAATTCGCCTCCAGCGTGTCGAGGCTGTCGGCGTTGGGACCGACCACCGCGATGCGCGCGCCCTTGCGAAGCGGCAGGACGCCCCGGTTTTCGAGCAGCACGATCGACTTGCGCGCGGCCTCCAGCGCCAGCGCACGGTGGGCGGGCGTGCCGACCTCTCGCGGGGAGATCGCGTCCCAGCGACTCTTCGCCCCGAACGCATCGCCGAGGCGCTTTCGTGCGCTCAGCACGCGGCCGAGCGCGCGGTCGACGGTCGCGGCTTCGGTCAGCCCCTCCGCCATCGCCCGGTCGAGCGCGGAAAAGCCCGTCCCGCAATTCAGATCCATGCCCGCATTGATCGCCGCCGCCGACCCGGCCGCATTGTCGCGGGCATAACGCTGATAATGAGCGATATTGCTGATCGCGTCGCAGTCGGACACGACGAAGCCGGTAAAGCCCCAATCGCGGCGCACGCGCTGGTTGAGCATCCAGTCGGCGGCGCAGGCGGGGACACCGTGGATCGCGTTGTACGCGCACATCACCGACTGCGCCCGCCCCTCGGTCAGCGCGCGGCGGAAAGCGGGCAGATACGTCGCCTCCACGTCATAGGGGCTGGTCTGGACGCTGAAGCTGTCGCGCCCCGCCTCCGGCCCGCTATGCGCGGCCAGGTGCTTGGGCGTGGCGATGACGCGCGGCTGTTTCGGGTCGGGGCCTTGCAGCCCGCGGACGAAGCCGACCGCCATCGTGCCTGTCAGCAGCGGGTCTTCGCCGTACGTCTCCTGCCCCCGGCCCCAGCGCGGATCGCGGAAGATGTTGATGTTAGGCGACCAGATCGTCAGCCCCTGATAGCGCTTGCGGTCCCGGCCCGGCAGCGCGTTGTAACGGGCACGCGCCTCCGTCGAGATGACCGTCCCCACCCGCTCCATCAGCGGCGCATCCCAGGTCGCCGCCAGCCCGATCGCCTGCGGGAACACCGTCGCGACGCCGTTGCGGGCAAGCCCGTGCAGCGCCTCGTTCCAATAGTCGTAGGCCGGCAGATCGGGGCTGGATGCCTTGACCTTCGACTGGAGCTGCTCGGCCTTCTCGGCGGGCGTCATCGCGGCGATGCGCGCGGCGACGTCGGGATCGACCGGCGGTTCCTGCTGCGCCGCCGCGGCCAGCGCGATGGCGAGTGCGATCAACGCCTGTCCTCCAGGCTGGCCGACCCGACGGTGTAAAAGGGATCGGCGAGCGGCGAGGTGAACTGAAAGCAGAGGTCGGCGTCGCCGCTCTCGTCCTTCACCGGCATGCTGACCCGAAAACGGTTCGGCGCGGTGGCGGGGTCGGGCAGCGGGAAGGTGCCGACGACGCGACCGTCGCAGCCGCCCGCCTTCACCACCAGCTCGCCATGCTCGGTCACGGCATAATGCGCACGCAGCGCCGATTCCTCGTGCGCGAGGCCGTAGTTGCGCGGAAGGCGCACGACCTCGATCGCCACCGCCTTGGCCTCGCCCAGCGGCGCGGCTACCCATTGCGTGCAGGTATCAAAGATGTTGACGTTGTACGCGGGCGCATCCTCCGCCTGCCCCTCGTTGAGCGGCACCCGCAGGCCGAGCGCCCCCTTGGGGCACGCGGCGAAGTCGCTGGCGCCCGCGCTCAGCCACGTCCCCCGCGATGCGTCGTAGCGGCGCGGGGCGGCGAGTGTGCGGCCATCGGCGGTAAAGGCGGCCGCCGTCACCACCTGTCCCGCGCGCACCGTCAGCGGCGCGGCATAGGCGCGCGACGCGGCGGTCGGCGCCTGGCCGTCAAGGGTATAGCGGATCGTCCCGGCCGCCGCCTGCGTATCCATCGCGAGCACCGCACGGCCCGCCTTCAGCGCCTGACCGCGGGTGCCCTGCGGCCGGAAGTTGACGGCAAAGGCGCTGTCCGCCGCTGCGATCCCCTCGCGCCGGTAGCGCAGCATCTGCGGATCGAGCCGCGCCACGAACCCGCGCCAGTCGCGTGCCGTCTTCGGCGACCAGGTGACTTCGGCAAGCGCCGAGAGCCGCGGGAAGATCGCGTGTTCCTTCTGCCGGGCGGTCGCCAGATATTCGGACCACGCATTCGCCTGCGCGCCCAGCACATGGCCGAGCCGCGCCGGGTCGATCCCCGCCGGCTGCGGATCATAGTTATAGACCGCCTCCAGCGTCTGGACGCCGATGCGGCCCGGCGGTTCGTCGCCGCGGTCGGACTGGAGATTGTCGAAATAGAGGTTGGGCGCCGGCGACAGCACGACGTCGTGCCCCTTGTTCGCCGCCTCGACCGCACCCTTCTCGCCGCGCCACGACATGACCGAGGCGCTGGTGGGCACGTCGCCCTCCAGGATCTCGTCCCAGCCGATCAGGCGGCGCCCCTTCGACGCCAGATGCTTGCCGAGCTCGGCGATCATCCAGCCCTGCATCTGGTTTTCGGTCTTGAGGCCCAGCGCCTTCATCTGCGCCTGCACCGCGGGGGAGCGTTGCCACTGGTCCTTCACCGCCTCGTCCCCGCCGACGTGGATGAACTCGGAGGGGAAGATATCGACCAACTCGTCGAGGACATTCTTGATGAAGGTCATGCTACGCGGCGCTGGCGAGAACAGCCAGGGCATGACGCCCCAGTCGTGCCCGACGTCGGGTCGGTCGCCCAGCACGCCGACTTCGCCCGGATAGGCGGCCACGGCGGCCTGCGCATGACCCGGCAGATCGATCTCGGGCACCACGACGATCCCCCGCGCCGCGGCATAGGCGACCAGCGCCTTCAACTGATCCTGCGTGTAGAAGCCGCCCGACTTCGCGCCCGGCGCGCCGCCGGCCGAGGGCGGCGTGCGGAACCCGCCGATGCGGGTCAGCTCGGGATAGCGCTTGATCTCGACCCGCCACCCCTGATCGTCGGTCAGGTGGAGGTGAAGCGTGTTGAGCTTCTGCGCCGCCATCGTGTCGACGATGGGATAGAGCGTCTCGATCGGCTGGAAATGGCGCGCGACGTCCATCATCAGCCCGCGCCACCGAAAGCGCGGGGCATCGTCGATCGTCACCGCCGCCAGCGTCACCGACCGCCCGAACGCGGCATCGGGGCTTAGCAATTGCGCGAGCGTCATCGCGCCCCAGATCAGGCCGCGGTCGCCGCTGGCGGTAATCGTCGCCTCCGCGCCCGTCACGACGAGGCGATAGGCCTCGTCGCCCTTGATCGATTTGTCACGGATCATGCGGATCGGCCCGGTCGCGGCGGGCGTCAGCGTGAGGCCGCGATCGACCTTCACCCGCTCGGCCAGCAGCCGCGCCGCGGTCGCCGCGCCCTTGTCGCGCGCGTCGGCGACGATACCGGCGCCCGCGCCGATCGTCAGCGTCCCGGTCCCCGGCGCGACGCTGGCCGGCATCGGCACCAGCGGCAGTTGCTGCGCCAGTCCCGGCGTACCGGCCGCCAGCAGCGCCATCGTCTGCACCCAATGCCGCATCTTCACTCTCCCGCCGCGCCGTCCCGAGAAAAAAGGCGGCCCGAAGCGCAAGGGGTAGCGCGCTTCGGGCCAGTCGGGAGGATCAAAAGCGAACCGACACCCCGCCGATGAAGGTGCGGCCGTTCTTGTAGAAGGCCGAGGGGCGATCGCGCGTGCCGCTATACTGGATGTACGTCTCGTCGAGCAGGTTCTGCGCGTTGAACGTCAGCGAGATCGCCTTGGTGATGGCGAGGCTCGCCGAAGCGTCGAGCTGGGTGTAGGGCGCGACCTTCTCGATCGAGCCGAGCCGCCCGATCGTGCGGAAATAGTCGGTGCGATAGTTGTAGCTCAGCCGCGCCTGCACCGGCCCGCGCTCGAAATACGGGACCACGTTGACCGTGTGCTTCGACAGGTAAGGCAGGTTCAGCGTGCCGTTGATGCCCGGGATCGTCGAGGTGCTGCTGTCCTGATAGGCATAGTTCGCCTGGATGCCGAAGCCGCCCCAGATTTCGGCCTGCCCGTTCACCAGCACGCCGTTCACCTTGGCGCTGCCGCCGTTGATCGGGCGCGAAACGCTGTAGCGGTTCTCGAGCTGGCCGGTCAGCGAGTTGAACAGCGTCACCCCCTCCTGCCGGGTGTTGATGACGTAGTTGCTGATGTCGCGGCGATAGAGCTCGACCGACAGGAGCGCACCGGGCCGCGGGTAATATTCGGCCGAGATTTCGTAGTTGGTGGATTCATAGGGGCGCAGGTCGGGATTGCCGCCCCCGGCATCGAAGGTGATGTCGTTCTGCGTGATCGCCGCAGCAAGGTCCTGATAGCGCGGGCGCGAAATCACCTTAGCCACTGCGCCGCGCAGGATGAACTGCGGGCTGAATTCATAAGCAATGTTGAAGCTCGGCAGGAACTTCAGGTAATCGCTGGTTGAGGTCGTCGGCACCGGCTGGGGGTTCGGATTGGCGACGGTCGGCTGCGTCAGCGCATAGTTCGACTTGTCCTGCGTATAGACCAGCCGCCCGCCGATATTGCCGCGCAGGCCGCCCTGGTCGAAATTGAGCTGGACATAGCTTGCCGCGATCGTCTCCTTGACCTTGCTCGACGCGCCGACCTTGTCGACCAGGGCTGAATTGATCGCGTTCGCCAGGATGTCGATCACCGCCTGTTCGGACAGGTTGATGAAGCTGCCCGCATTGCCGTTGGCGCCGCTGCCCGCAAAAATGCCGTTGGGCGTCACGCCGACGTCGACGCCGAGCTGGTTGAGCGTGCGCGAGGTCTGGAGATAGGTGTTGATGCCGCGCGCATCGACGCGGTTGGTATGCTCGACGAAGCGGCTGCCAAGCAGCAGCTCGGTGAACGGCCCGAACGCGATCGGGATCGTCGCGTCATAGGCGGCGAAGATATCGCGGTCGGTGGTGACGCTGTAGTCGAGGCCGCCGATTTGGGCGGCGTTCAGCGCCTGACCGTTGACGACGACGGGGCGCCCCTCGATCTGCGCGGGATTGTTGTTGGGGTTGGTGAAGAAGTTCGCCGGGTTGGTGATGTCGCCGGTAAAGTTCACCGTCGCCGATTCGGGCGTGATCGAGTAGCTGAAGGGCAGCTTGGTCTGGACGTTGAAGAGATATTCGGGATTGCGCCCGCCCTTCGCCTCGCTCCAGCCCGCCTGGAACGACACCTTGGCCCCGTCGCCATTGTCCCAGTCGCCGAAGAAGTTGAGGTTCTTGGTCTTGAGCTTGGTCTTGCGCACCAGCGTGTCGAGCTGCGCCGCCTGGTTGGGCGAAGCGCCGAAGGTAGCATCGGTGACGACGCCGTTCGCGACCGTCGCCGACTGGAGCACGCTGCCCGACCACGCGCCAGGGATGGTGTACATCGCCTGGCTGTAGTTGTTGTAAGCGCCATCGATGTAGAGGCCGTTGATCGTGAACGTGAGGTCGTCGGTCGGCTTGAACTGGACCGCGCCCGACACGCTCGCCCGCTCGCGCGACTGCTGGAAATAGGCGTAGTTGATGCCGAACGGCGAGGCGGCGTTGTAGAGGTCGGTGATCGTGCCGCCGGTGATCGTCGCGCCCGGGTTCTTCAGCGACAGCGCGCCCGTCGCCGGATCGCGGTTGACGAACGGGCTGTTGCGCGTGCCGTCGGCGTTCGCCTGGTTGTTGTCGTAGCCGAAGAACTCGACGCCCGCGCGGACGATGTTCTGCTTGTCATAGGTGGCGGCGAGCAGGATGCCGAAATTATCGGCCTTGTTCTTCCAGCTGTAGAGGCCAGACGCGCGCACATTCCCCTTTTCCGAGCGGTCGTTGTACGAATAACCGGCCGAGGCGAACACCGAATTGGCGGGCAGGTCGAGCGGGCGACGCGTGCGCACGATCACCGTACCGCCCAGGCTGCCGTCCTCGATCCGCGCTTCGGGCGACTTGTAGACCTCGAGCCGGTCGACGAGCTCGGGCGCGAGCAGCGAATAGTTGAAGGTGCGGCTCGACGGATCGTTGTCGTTGCCACCCCAGTCTGCCGAGGCAAGCGCGTGGCCGTCCAGCAGCATGCGGTTGAGCGCCGGATCGGTGCCGAGAATCGCGACCTTCTCGCCTTCGCCAAAGCGACGGTCGATGCTGACGCCCGGGATGTGCGAGAGCGATTCCGCGACGTTACGGTCGGGGAACTTGCCAACGTCTTCCGCGGTGATCACGTCGACAACGGCGTTGGCGTTCCGCTTGACGTT
>CAJYIX010000029.1 GCA_913775315.1 uncultured Sphingomonas sp.
GTAGCGTGACTGGAGTTCAGACGTGTGCTCTTCCGATCTTCGGCAGCGAAATCGAGGCGGGCAGCCCCGGCCATTTCGGGGCGAAGCACGACCTCAGCCCCCACCGGCACCGCGGCGGGCGCGGCGACCGCGATCGGCCCCCGCGCGCCCGAGGCGAGCATCCCGTCGACCAGCACGAGCAGCGCGATCCCCATCACCCACAGCACCGCCAGCGCCCACCCGCCCGGCATCACGACGCCGAGCGCCAGCGCGGCGGGCGCCGCGATCAGCGCCAGCATCGCCGCGCGGGGGGTGGGAACGATCAACGCGGTGCCTCGACGCTCTCGATCAGTTCGGCGACCACGTCGTCCACGCGGCGGCCGTCGATCTCGGCCGCCGGCGAGAGGATCAGGCGGTGGCGCAGCATCGGCGCGGCGAGTGCCTTTACGTCGTCGGGAATGGCGTAGTCGCGACCGTCGAGCGCGGCCGCCGCCCGCGCAGCACTGGCCAGCGCTGCGGCGGCGCGGGGACTCGCGCCGCTGGCGAGGTCGGCATGGACGCGCGTCGCGCGGACAAGGGCCACGACATAGCCGACGATCTCGTCCACCAGCCGCACGCCGCGCACCGCCTCGATCGCGGCGGTGAGGGCGGGGGCGTCGGCGACCTGCTCGACCCCCTGCTCGGCAGCGCGTGGCACGCCGCCCGCCGCGCCGTACTGCGCGACGATCGCGCGCTCGGCGGCTTCGCTCGGATAGTCGATGCCGATCTTGAAGAGGAAGCGGTCGAGCTGCGCTTCGGGCAGCGGATAGACGCCCTGCTGCTCGATCGGATTCTGCGTCGCGACGACGGTGAAGCGTTCGGACAGCCGCTCGGTCCGCCCGTCGAGCGTGATCGAGCGCTCCTGCATCGCCTCCAGCAAGGCCGCCTGCGTCTTGGGCGGGGTACGGTTGATCTCGTCGGCGAGCAGCAGCTCGCAGAACACCGGCCCCTTGGTGAGCGCGAAGGCGCTGGTCTGAAAGTTGAAGAGGTTCGCGCCGACGATGTCGCCGGGCATCAGGTCGGGGGTGAACTGGATCCGCCCGAAATCGAGGCCGAGCGTGCGCGCGAAGCTTTGCGCCAGCAGCGTCTTGGCAGTGCCCGGTGGCCCCTCGAGCAGGACGTGCCCGCCCGACAGCACCGCGACGAGCAGCAGGCGGACGGTCGCCGACTGGTCGATCACCGCCTTGGCCACTTCGGTCTCGATCGCGCGGCCCATCGCTGCAACATCGTCGAGGGTCATTTGTGCTCCTTGGTGAAATCGTCGAGCGCCTGGGCAGCGCGGATAAGGCTTGGCTCGTCGCCCGCACGCGCCGCGGCGCGATAGCGGTCGGCAAAGCCCGGTCGGCGGGTGTCGAGCCAGTCGGCTAGCGCATCGCCACCAAGGCCGCGCGGCGCGTGGAGGCGCGCGCCCAGCCGCTCGGCGCGCATCGCCGCGAAGCGCGGGCCGCCCGCCGCCGCCCGCCCCGCGCGGCGGGTTAGCGCGGCGATCGTCTCGATCAGTGCCGCCTTGCCGAACGGGATCGCGCGCGCCTCCCGCCGCGGCGGGCCGAAGCGCGCGGCGCTGGCCCAGCCGGCGAGCAGCGCGGCGGCGAGCAGCGCGATGGTCACCGCAACAAACGGCGGGGTCAGCATCAGCTTGACGAGATTGCGCTCGCCACCGCGGTAATGGAGCGTGAGGTCGAAGGTCACGGCGTCGAGCTGGTCGTCGTTCATCGCCTTGATCGCGGCGACGATCGCGCGCGCGTTGCGCGGATCGCGCATGCCATAGTTGTTGGCGAGGTCGGGATCGGCGAGGATCCAGACCTTCTGGTCCGGCAGCTTCGACAGCATCGCCCCCTGTCCGCGGACGGTGATCCACGGCTCCACCCCGCCGATCGCCAGCGTCTGCGGCGACTCCACGGGGGCGAGCGGCCAGCCGGGGGCGGCGGGGCGGCGCGCACCTTGCCCTGCGCGGGTGATGCTGGCCTGCGTCAGGCCGCGCAGCATCGCGCCGACGGGGGCGAGGTTCATCGCATCGGGGACGCGCCGCTCGCGCGTCGAGGAAAGGCCGTCGCGCTCGGTCTGCCACTTGGGCAGGATGATGAGCAGTGGCCGCGCATCGCGAAGGCGGACGAGGTCGGTGAGGTCGCTCGCCTTCGTCTGCATATCCGGCGTCGCGATGACGAGGCTGTCGGTCATCAGCGCGTCGTTGTCGCGCGCGAGCGTGACGGTGGTGCCGGGCAGGGCGGCCAGCAGGTCGTGCAGCGCCTGGAACCCCGTCGCCCCCTTGGACGAGACGCCGGGCGTGCGCGTCACCCGCGCCTCGATCTCCTGCCCGAACCCCGCCATGACCAACAGCGCGAGGAGGAGCAGCCCGCCGATCCCCGTCAGGATGAGCGCGGTGCGGGTTGAAAAGGGCGAGGGGTTGCCGCTCAAAGCGCGAAGGCCCGGTAGGCATCACGTGCGTCGGTCCAGTCGGCGGGGCCGAGCGGGCGGCGCGCGAAGATGCCGTGTTCGGTGAGCGCCACCAGCCGCGCGAACACGGCCCGCGCGCGATCGGGGATCGCCGGTTCGGCGGCAAGGTCGCGTGCGGTGCGCGCCGGGCGGACGATGCCGCGCCGCCACGCCTCGATATCCTCGATCGAGCGGTGGAGCAGAAGCTGGACCGCCGCCTCGAACCGGCCGGCCGCGGCCAGCGCTTCCGCCTCCTCGAGCAGCGCGCGGGCGGCGGCGGGGGCGGGGCGCCATTCCTCTTGCGCGGCCTCGCCCTTTCCGCGCGAAAGTAGGCTGCGCACCCAGTCGCGCAGCGGCGGGAAGAAGCTGACGACCAGCACCGCGACGATCAGCGCGACGAGGATCCAGAACACCACCTGCCAGAACGGCCCCAGCGCGCGAAAGAAGCGGTCGATCGCGGCGGCAAGGTTGCGCAGCCATTCGGGCGTCTGCGCCTGCGCCTCCACCGCGCGCCAGGGGAAGTCGAACTGGATCGACGGATCGGCGCGCACGCGGGCATGGGCGGCGTCGACGGCGCGGGTATCGATCGTCGTCGCCGGCACCCCTTGTCGCTCCCACCCGTTCGCCTCGAACCAAGCAACTCCGACGTTTACACGCAAGCCGTTTCGCTTCACCCTGTATCAAAGGACACGGGTTCGACGACGCGAAGGCGCGCGCCGAGGCCCGTATCCGAAAAGGGGTGGGCGTGTTTTCGATCCTCGGGCTGGGCTTCCTGCTGGTGGCGGGCGTGTTCGCGGGTGCCGTGTTCATGGCACTGCGCGGCAGCGCGCAGCTCGACCTTGCGCGCGTCATCGGCGATGCGGGGGCGGCGATCGCGAAGGCGCCGGTGCAGTTCTGCGGGCTGGCGGTGGTCGGCGCTGGCCTCCCGCTCGGCAGCATGCTGCTGCTTGTCGATGCAGTGCCGGCCGTCACGCTGGACGCGGCGACCGGGATCGGTGCCAATCTGCTCGCGATGCTTGCTTTCCTCGCCTGGTACCAGTTCTTTCTGCTGTCGATGGTTGCAACGACGCTGGCGGCGTTCGACGAACGCGCGCGGCTGGGCGTGGTGGTCGCCGCGGCATTGCCGGTTGTGCCGAAAGCGCTGCTGGTCAGCCTGCTCTACTGGCTGGCAGTCGGCATCGGCTTTTCGTTTTTCATCGTGCCGGGCGTCATCCTCGCCTGCGTGTGGATGTTGGTGCTGCCGGTGCTGGTCGAGGAACGGCCCACGCTGTTCGCGGCGTTCGGGCGCGCGGCGAGGCTCAGCCGCGGGGCGCGGTGGCAGCTCTTCCTGCTCGCCGTGCTCGGCTTCGTCTTCGGCGTGGTCGCGCAGGTGATGCTGGGCGCGCTCGCCGCGCTACTCGGCGGCGGGGTCGCGGCGCAGATCGCCTTTGCTCTCGCCTCGTCGCTGCTGGGCATGGTGCCGCCCGCGCTGGTCGCCAGCGCCTATCGCCAGATCGTGACGGTGCGGGAGGGACCGCGCCGCCACGAGCTCGAGAAAATCTTCGCTTGAGACGGACAAGAATAGTCAGGGAGAATGACGTGAAACGACTGTTGATGCTGGGCGTCGCCACGGCGCTCCTCGCGGGCTGCGCCGCGCAGGGGGGCGGGGGCACGAAGTCCGCGTCCGCCGCGCCCAAGGCGGCCGCGCCGGGGATGAACAAGGGCTATTCGCACGATCCCTTCCCCTCGACCTATCACGCCTATCCGGGGCGCCCGACGCTCATCACCAACGTGACGGTGTTCGACGGCGAGGGTGGCAAGATCGAGGGCGGGCAGGTGCTGTTCCGCGACGGAAAGATCGTCGCGGTCGGCCAGAGCCTCGACCCCGCCGGCGCCGACGTGATCGACGGGCAGGGCAAGTTCGTCACCCCCGGCATCATCGATGTGCACAGCCATCTGGGCGATTATCCCAGCCCCGGCGTCGAGGCCAATTCCGACGGCAACGAAGCGACCGCGCCGATCACGGCGGAGGTCTGGGCCGAACATTCGGTCTGGCCGCAGGATCCGGGCTTCGCCCGGGCGCTGGCGAATGGCGGCGTGACGACGCTTCAAATCCTGCCGGGCTCTGCCAACCTGATGGGCGGGCGATCGGTGGTGCTCAAGAACGTCTATGCCCGGACGATGCAGGGGATGAAGTTCCCCGGCGCCCCCTATGGCCTCAAGATGGCGTGCGGCGAGAATCCGAAGCGCGTCTATGGCTCGAAGGGCCGGATGCCCTCGACCCGGATGGGCAACGTCGCGGTCAATCGCGCGACCTGGGCCAAGGCGGCGGACTATCGCCGCAAATGGGACAAGTACGAAAAGGACGGCGGCGAGGCGCCGACGCGCGACATCCAGCTCGATACGCTGCGCGGCGTGCTGTCGGGCGAGATCCTCGTCCACAACCACTGCTACCGCGCGGACGAGATGGCCATCGTCATGGATATGGCCAAGGAGTTCGGATACCAGGTCTCGACCTTCCACCACGCGGTCGAAAGCTACAAGATCGCCGACCTCCTGAAGGCGAACAACGTCTGCTCCGCGGTCTGGGCCGACTGGTACGGCTTCAAGATGGAAAGCTATGACGCGGTGAACGAGAATCTCGCCATCCTCGACAAGGAGGGGGCGTGCGTGATGATCCATTCGGACGACGCCAACGGCATCCAGCGGCTCAATCAGGAGGTTGCCAAGGCGATGGCGGCGGGCCGCCGCGCGGGGATGCCGATCACGCCCGAGCACGCGTGGACGTGGCTGTCATACAACCCGGCCAAGGCGCTGGGCATCGCCGAAAAGACCGGCAGTTTGAAGCCCGGCAAGATGGCCGACCTCGTGCTGTGGAACGGCAATCCGTTCAGCGTCTATACCCGGCCCGAGCGCGTGTGGGTCGACGGCGCCCTCATGTACGACATGAACAACCCCAAGCTGCGCCCGGTGTCCGACTTCGAGCTTGGCCAGCCCGGCGAAGGAGACGTGAAGTGATGCGCGGCCTGAAAGCACTTGCGGTCCTGATGGCGACCGCCGCCGCGCTTCCTGCCGCCGCGCAGGACGTGGTCATCACCAATGCAAAGGTCGTGATCGGCGACGGGTCGGAGCCGATCGACGGCGGCACCGTCGTCATCCGGGGCGGCCGCGTGGTCTCCGCCGGGCGCGGCGGTGCGGCGCCGGCCGGTGCGCGGACGATCGACGCGGGCGGACGCTGGGTGACGCCGGGCATCGTCGCGGGCTTTACCCGGATGGGCGTGGTCGAGGTGGACGGCGTCCGCGACACCGACGATTCGTCGGCGGCGAACTCGGTCTTCAATGCCGCCCTCGACCTCGCCCCGGCGGTCAATCCCAAGGCGAGTCCGATCGCGATCAACCGGGCGGAGGGAATCACCCGCGCGGTCGTCGCGCCCGATGCGCGCGGTTCGATCTTCGCCGGGCAGGGCGCGGTCATCGACCTCGGTGCCGACATGAACGCGGTGACCAAGCCCCGCGCCTTCCAGTTCATGGAATGGGGCGAGACGGGCGCACAGCGCGCGGGTGGCAGCCGCGCGGCGGCGATGGCGATGCTCAAGAACGCATTGTTCGAGGCGCAGGCCTATCGCCGCAATCCGTCGAGCTTCGACGATCGCGGCAAGGATGCGCTGCTGACCCGCGCCGATGCCGCGGCACTGGTGCCGGTGCTGTCGGGCCAGATGCCGCTCCTCGTCCATGTCGAGCGGGCGTCCGACATCCTCAACCTGATCGAGCTGAAGCGCGAGTTTGCGGGCCTGAAGCCCGTGCTCGTCGGCGCGACCGAGGGATGGACGGTGGCGCGGGAGATCGCGGCGGCGGGCATCCCGGTCATCGCCTCGGCGCTCGCCGACCTGCCGATCAGCTTCGAGCAGCTCGCCGCCACCCAGTCGAACATCGGCCGGCTGCGCGCGGCGGGTGTGACCGTCGGCATCGGCTCGATCAACGACGACGAGGCGCGGCAGGCGCGGCTGGTCAAGCAGTACGCCGGCAACCTCGTTGCGCTCGGCAAGGTGCCGGGGGCGTCGGGGCTCAGCTGGGGCCAGGCGTTCGCGGCGATCAGCTCGCTGCCCGCCGAGGCGATCGGCATGGGCGGCGAGATCGGCTCGCTTCGCCCCGGCCGCCACGGCGACGTGGTGATCTGGGACGGCGACCCGCTGGAGATCGGGTCGGCGGCGACGTCGGTGTTCGTCGACGGGGTCGAGCAGCCGCTCACCAACCGCCAGACGCGGCTGCGCGATCGCTATCTTGATCCCAAGGAGGGAACGCTCCCCAAGGCCTATCAGTATTGAGGGTAGCGCCTATATGAGAAAAAGCGGGCGCAAGGGCGTATCTTGCGCCCGCTTCTTATCGAGGCGAGGCATGTGAAGGCGATCGATCTGGTGGAAGCGGCGGGCGGATGTGCGGGCATGCGCACACGCGCAGGACCGGGGCGACCGCGCGATCCGTCGAAGAACGATGCCATCCTGTCGGCCGCTCGAGAGAGTTTCCTGGAGAAGGGCTTCCACGCCTCCACCATCGAGGACATTGCCGCGCGCGCCGGCGTGTCGAAAGTGACGCTCTACAACCGCTTCGGCGACAAGGAGGCGTTGTTCGACGAAATGGTCCGCGGCGAAGTGGGTCGGATGAACGCGCTGTTCGAGCCGAGCGTCGACGGGCCGATGGCGCTGGCCGACCGGCTGACCGCCATCGGTACGGCGCTGCTGGAAATGCTGTTCGAGCCCGATCATGTGCGCTTCGACCGGCTGATCTCGGGTGAGATCGCCCAGTCGCCCAAGCTGGCCAAGCGATTTTTCGAGGCGGCGCCGGGCAAGTGCCGCGGCGCGCTGGCCGCGATCATCGAGGCGGCGGCGGCGCGCGGCGAGGTGTCGGTGGACGACTCCGAGCTCGCGGCCGAGGACCTCACAGCGCTGTGGAAGGGGTTCTGCGACTTCCAGCTCAAGCTCGGCCTGATCGAGCGGCCCCCGCACGATGCGATCGCCGCACGCGCGGCGCGGGGCACGGCGGTATTCTTGCGGGCGTATGCGCCCGTCCCACAGGGAGGCTGAAGATGGTGCGTTGGACGGCGGCGCTGGCGGGTGCGGCGATGCTGGCGGGATGCGGCGGCGGCACGACCGCACCGGCGCCGGCGGTGAACGAGGCGACCGCGAACGAGGCGGCGCTCAACTATCAGGCCGCCGTGCTCGATTTGCCGGTCGGCCAGCGCAACATCGTCATGATCCGCGCGATCCAGGACGCCAATATCGGCTGCGAAAAGGTGACCGAGAGCGAGCAGATCAAGGGCGTGACGCTGACCTATCGCGCCAAATGCTCCGACGGCGCGAGCCATGTCGTCGCGATCGATGCCGACGGCAACGCCAAGGTGATCAGCGCGGGCGCCGCAGCGAAGGCGCAGTAACCTTGCCGGGTCACCCCGGATCAGGTCCGGGGTGACGAGGGGAAACAAAAAGGGGGGCGGGCCTTGGTGGCCGCCCCCCTTTCTCATGTCCGGTCCGTTCGATCAGAGGCCGACGACACCGCCGTCGTTCTTGACCACAACCACCACCGCCGAACGCGGGCGCGTCGTGGCGGGCGGGGTGGAGACGGCGCCCTGGCTGTCCGGCCACTTGCTGGTCGGTGTCGCCGCGGTGCCGTTCTCGCCCGGATGCTGGATGCCGACGAACAGCGTGCGGCCATCCGGGGTCGAATCGACACCGGTGATCTCGCACTCCACCGGCCCGACGAGGAACCGGCGAAGGTTCGTGCCCGGCGCCGCGCCGATCCGCGTCACTACCTGCGACGTGGTGCCGTCCGCAGCCGTGTTGGTGACGGTGCGCGTGCCGCCGTCGCCGACCCGGCCGGGGAAAGCGGCGAGCATCTGGTTGTTGGTCACGTCGGTAAAGGCGCCGTCGTCGGTCTGGATCCAAAGGAGCGGTGTCACCTGGCCCGACGCGTTCGAGGGACGGCCAAACCACAGGCCGTCGGGGCTCGACAGGTCGTTGTCGGCGGTGAGCGCCGACAGGTTGATGTTGGTGGCGTCGAGGTCCGAGCCCGCGGCGAACAGATAGATGTCCCAGTTGAAGCTGGTCGCCTCGGTCGTGTCGCCGGTCTCGCGCAGGCGGATGATGTGGCCGTTGCGATTGCCGCGCGCGGTGCTCGGCGGATCGACATAGGCGCGCGGGTTCGCCGCGTCGGCATTGGCCGCAGTGCGCGAGGCGTTGTTGGTCAGCGTCAGGTACATCTCGCCTGTCACCGGATTGACCGCGGTCCATTCGGGCCGGTCCATCCGCGTCGCGCCCTGCACGTCGGCGGCGAGGCGCGCGTGCGTCAGCACGTCGGCCTGGTCGGCAAAGGCATAGGTCGCGTTGGTGCTGACGACATTACCCTGGCCGAACACCAGCGGCAGCCACTGGCCGGTGCCGTCGGCGTTGAACTTCGCGACATAGAGCGTGCCGGCGTCGAGATATTTGTCGCCGATCGCCAGGCGGTCGGCGTTGGTGGCATCCGCCTCTGCCCAGCCGGTCGCCGACACGAACTTGTAAAGATACTCGTTCTGCGCGTCGTCGCCCATGTAGAAGGCGGGCTTGCGCCCCGCGACGAACGGGCCGGGCCAGCAACCCTCGTGGTTCATGCGGCCGAGCGCGGTGCGCTTGCGCGGCGCCTTGGTGCGGTCATACGGGTCGATCTCGACCACCCAGCCGAACTGGTTGGGCTCGTTGCGATAGTCGGTGGTCGACGAGGTGCCGGTCGCCTGCGCATCCCAGCGGCGATAGGTGGTGTTTGACGCATCGGCCGGGGTGACGCTGGCCCAGGCATAGTTGCCGTTGGCGCTGGTGACGCCGTAGCGCGACAGCGCGGTCACCTGCTTGGCGGTGCGGCGCGCGTTGTCGGCGGCGGCGGGGCGGCGGAAATAGCCGGCCCAATTTTCCTCGCAGGTAAGAAGCGTCGCCCACGGGGTCGAGCCGTTGGCACAGTTGTTGATCGTGCCGCGACCCGCGGTGCCACCGGTCGAATAGGGCGTGACGAGCAGCGCCGAACCGCGCGCCGGGCCGCTGATGTCGACCGCAGTGTTCGGGGTGATGCGGCGGTTGAAGGTGCTGTCCTGCACATAGGACCAGCCGGCGGTGCCGCGGACGAGCTCGACGGCCGACACGCCGTGCGCTTCGATCTCCTTCAGCGCCTCCGCCTCCGGGCGGGGGCCGGCGGTGACGTTGGTCGGGCCGCTAGCATGGAGATAGGCGACGGTGATGTTCTCGTGGTTCTGGACGAGGACGCCGCGCGTGTTGCTCGTGTCGTCACGCGCGCCGGCGGCGTTGAGCCCGAAATAATGGAGCGCGTCGCCATGGTCGCCGATGCGCGAGCCATAGCCCGTGTCGGTGCCGTCGTTCTTGAACGCGGCCACGTCCTTGACGATCGGATCGCCCAGACGCGTCAGCACGCCGACCGAATAGCCGGTGGGGACGGTGACGACGTCGTTCTTGTTCTTCGCGACCGCGGTGAAGCCGAGCGCGGCAGGGGTGACGTTCACGGTCGTCTCGGCCGAGGCCTGAAGCCCCTGCTGGTCGGTCGCGACATAACGGAAGACGAGCGGGGTGGCGGCCGAAACCGCGGGCGCGGTAAAGGTCGCGGTCGCCGTATTGGCATTGGTGAGCGAGACGGTCGGGCCCGACACCTGCGTCCAGGCCGATGTGACGATGCCGCCGTCATCGGTCACCGTGCTGGTCAGCGTGACGAGACGCCCGGCCGAGGCCGATCCGCTCGACCCCGCCGTCACGACCGGTGCGGTGTTGTTGCCGTTGCCGCCGTTGCCGTTGTCGTCACACGCGGCGAGCACCGAGCCGCCGAACACCGCGATCGCCGCGGCCGACACGCCGCTCTTCAGCGTGTCGCGGCGCGAATAGCGGCGATCGACCAGATCGTTCAGCGACGGATTGCTGGTCGGATTGGTGTCGATATCGCCGTCGGAATAGCCCGACTCGAGTTCAAGCATCTCACTCATTGATCGATTCCCCATAGCGTCCTGTCGGGCAGGCGAGCCCCCGGTCCCTCTGTTGCCTGTGGCGGTGCCAGCTTACGCGCGCATGCACAATGCGTTACCGTCGTGCGTCAGCCGTGTGACGCGATTGAGACAGTGGCGGGGGTGCTGGCGGGACGGTCCGTTCGGGGCTAAGCGCGGCCCGCGATGGAGCCCGAGAAGCTGCCCCCACCCGATCCCGCACCGAGCCTTGCCGACCAGTTGGGCAGGGCGGCGCGGCGGATGCCGGTGTCCGATGGGGGGGCGCTGGGCTGGGTGCTGGCGCTGATGCTCCCGCTGGGACCGATCCTGACGACGTTCGGCGCCAATCAGTTAGCCGCGCGGGTCGCTGCTGCGCCGGCGGAGACCGGGGCGAGCGCCGACGACCGGGCCGAGCTGCATGCGCTGGCCCGGCTCGGACCGGCGGGGTTCGCGCCGACGCTGGACCGGATCGCGCGCCTGCTGCCGCCGGAAGCGCGGCTGGTCTCGGTCGCGGTCGATCGCGGCGAGGGGGAAGCGGCGCTGACCGCCGAGATCGCGACCGCCGACCCGGATCGCCTGCGCGCGGCATTGTCGCGCGACCCATCCGGCCCGAAGCTGCGCGCGGTGGGCGAGCGGCGCGGCGACGGCGTGCTGATCGTGTCGGTCGAGGGCGAACCGTGAACCGCGCGGCGTGGATCGGCGGCGGCATCGGCCTTGCGCTGGCGACGCTCGCCTGGTCGGGGGCGACCGACGCGCTCGCGCGGCTCGATGCCGCTCGCGCCGTCGCCGCCGACGCGCGGGCGGAGGCTGCGCCCATCGACCGGCTGGCGGAGGCGCCATGGCGCCTCGCCGCACCCTCGGCCGACACGGCGCTCGCCCGTGCCGCCGCGCGACTGCGAGCCGATGCCAAGGCCAATGGCGTGCTGGTCGAGCGGGCGGCGGCGGCTACGCCGATCGGGCCGGGGCTGGCTCGGCTGGACCTGTCGCTGTCGGGGCCCGAAAAGGCAGTGCTGGCGGTCGCCGACCGGATTGAGCGGACGGGTGAGGGCGCGCGCTGGGCACGTTGGAAGCTCGTGGCAGCGCCGGGCGGCGTGCGTCTGACCGGCAGCGCCGCGCTGGCATGGCGGCGGCCGTGAGGCGCGCGATCATTGTGCTGGCGGCGCTTGCCGCCGCGGTGCCGCTGGCCGCGCTCGGCCCCCGGCTCGCGCCGCTTGCCGCGACGGGCACGCCGCCGGCTGAGCCTGTGCAGTGGCGCGCACCACCGCCGATGTCGGCTTCGCTTGAGCGCACGCTGTTCGATGCGCCCGCAGCGGCGGAGGCCCCCGCCGATGCGCCCGAACTCGTCGGCATTGTCGGCCGGCTCGACCGAGACGCGGTGGCGATGGTGCGCGGGCGCGATGGCGGCGTGCGGACGCTGAAGCCGGGGGAGGGCGTCGATGGCTGGCAACTGCGCAGCCTCGCGATCGACGCGGCCTATTTCACGCGGGGGGCACAGTCGGCGCGTGTGGCGCTGGCTGGCGAGTAGCGGCGCGCTGCCCGCCAACCGGTCACCTTAATAGATCCCGTCGATCTCGACCGTCAGGCGCGGGGCGGGCGGGTTGAGGAGCAGGCTGCCCTTCTGCGTCGTCGCCGCCTCGATGCCGCGGAGCCGCTGGTAACGTTCGGCGGCGGCGGCGGCGGTGGCGTCGGGATCGCGAAGGATCGTCGGCTTCAGGAAGATGAACAGCGTGCGCTTCTGCCTCTGTTCTTGCCGCGACTTGAAGAGTTCGCCGACGACCGGAATGTCGCCCAGGATCGGCACCTGGCTCTTGGCGCGGATGTAATCGTCGTTGATGAGGCCGCCGAGCACGATCGTGCGGCCGTTGTCGGCCAGCACCGTCGTGTTGATCGCACGCCGGTTGGTGATGAGGTCGGCCGCCTGGTTGAGCTGCGTCGTCGCGATGGTCGAGGCTTCCTGGCTCACCTCCAGCCGGATCGTGTCGCCCGCGTTGACGCGCGGCAGGACACGGAGGGTAATGCCCACGTCCTTGCGCTCGATCGAGGTATAGGGCGCCGCGCCGTTGTTGTTGGTGAGCACCGATCCGGTCACGAACGGCACTTCCTGCGCCACCACGAACTCGCCCACCTTGTTGTCGAGCACCGTCACCGATGGGGTCGAGAGCAGGTTTGCCTTAGTCGAGGTGCCCAGCGCCTGCACGAGGATCGAGAAATCGTTGCCGAAGGCGATGTTGCCGGTCAGGCCGCCGGTCAGCAGTGCCCCGGCGGGCACACCCAGCGTCTGGAGGATGGTGCCAAGCGAGACGCCCGCACCCGGCTGGCCGAAGCTGGTTGCCACGCCCTCCACCTGGTCGAGCACGGTACCCGCGCTGCCGATCTGCACCGCCAGCCGTTCGGCCTCGTCGCCGGTGATCTCCGCGATCGCGGCCTCGAGCAGCACCTGCGGCCGGCGGACGTCGAGGTCGGCGATCAGCGTGTCCATCCCCGCCATCGCGGTGGGCGTACCGCGCACGACGATCGCGTTGATGTCGGGTGCGGGCTGGACGGTGAGGTCGGGGGTCGAGAAGCCCTGCGGCGTCGCCTGCCGCTCGGTCTGGCCCACGGTCGAGATGCTCGTGCCGCCCGCGCCCGCGCCGTTCATGCCGCCGCCCGCGCCCAGCGACTGCTGGTTGCTGTTGTTGACGAGGCCCGCGAGCGCCGCGGTCGGGCTGCGGTTCGCCTGCGTGCCGAGGCCGCCGCGGGTGCCGCGCGACGACAGGCTCTGCGCGACCGCATTGGTCGGCTGCGCTTCCTGGCCGAGGACGCCGCGCAGCACCTCGGTCACGCTTTCGGCGTCGGCGAAGTTCAGGCGGAAGGTGCGGGTGATCGGCGTCGCGCCGCCCGGCGTATCGAGCGACAGCGCGATCCGCCGCGCCTCCGCAACTGCCGAGGGGGTGCCGCGCACCACGACCATGTTGCTGCGGGCGTCGCCGGCAACACGCGCGCTGCCCGACTCGCCCTCGCCCAGCACCTGGCCGATCGCGGCGGCGACATCGGCGGCCGACCCGTTGCGCAGCGGGATGACGGCGAAGCTCTGCCCGCCGCCGCTGTCGAGGCTGCGGACCAGCCCCTCGATCCGGCGGACATTGTCGGCATAATCGGTGACGACGATCGCATTCGGGCTGGCCAGCGGCTCGACGGAGCCGAAGCTGGCGATCAGCGGCCGGGCGATCCGCGCCGCCTCTGCGGCGGGGACGTTCGACAAGCGGATCATCCGCGTCGTCATTTCCTGGCCCGAGGCGGAGCGGCGCACGCCCCCGTCGCGCACGGCATTGGCGGCGGGGACGATCCGCCACGCGCGGCCCGAGCGCAGCGCGGCGAAGCCGTTGGCGCGCAGCACCGACTGGAAGAGCTCCCACACCCCGTCCGCCGACAAGGGCTGTGCCGAGGTCACGGTGACCACGCCCTTCACCTGCGGGTCGAGGATCAGCGTGCGGCCGGTCAGGCGCGAAATCTGGTCGGCGACGTCGGCGATCTCGATCCCGCGCATGTTGACGACGATGTCGCCCGGCGGCTGCTGGGCCGCTAGCGGCGTCATGGCCGTGGCCGCGAGGGCGCAGGCGAGCGTGGTGCGGCGAAGGGCTTGGATCACGGACATGTCTCTAGCGTAGCGGGACGGTGAGCGTCACGGGCTTGCCGTCGCGAAGGATCTGGACCTGCGCCGCGCCGCTCGCCTGTGCGGCGGCGAAGGCGGCCTGGTCGGCGGGGCCGCGGCCAAGTTGTTGGCCGTTGACCGACTGGATGACGTCGCCCGCGCGCATGCCGGGCATCGACCCGCTGCCGATGCGATAGCCGCCCTCGACCGGCGTAGCATCGAGCCGCTGGAGGATCTGTGCCGCGCCCTGTGGCGGCGGGACGGCGGCGGTGCCGGGGACGGGGACGCCGTTGTTCGAGGCGGGCGGGGCCGCGGCGGGGGGCGGGGCGCCGGGCGTGCCGGGTGCGCTCGCCGCGGCGGCGGGGTCGGGAAGCGCGAGATATTCGAGCCGCCCGCCATTGTTGATGAGGATGCGGTCGCGCTGGATCGAGCTGATCGTCGCGCCGCCCAGCGCCTCGCCCACCCGCACCGCGCGCGGGGTGCCGCCCGATTCGCTCACATAGGCGACGGCAAAACTCTGCGGGATCGCGAAGACGACGCCCTTGAGGACGAAGGCGAGGCTCGTCGGCTGCGCCTGCTCGGTCTGCGTCGCCTGGCCGAAGGGTTGCCAGCCGATCGCGGGCGACAGGTCGGGCGGCGGCACCGGCCGCGCGCCTGAGGGGACGGTGATCGCCCCCTGACCCGCATGCCCCGCCAGCCGCCAGGTGAGGCCGGCGAGCGCGAACGCGACCGACACGACCATCGCGCCCGTCACGATATCGAGCGCAAGCCGTTGTTGCCGCGGGGTGAGGTCGAGCGTGCGCTTCATGCCGGCCCCGCGTCCACGAAACCGTCGAGCGATGCAAGCGGCGACGCGCCCGGCGGCCCCGCCATTTCGTACACGTCGATCCGCACGCGCCGGATCTCCGTATCGGCGGTCGCGCGTTCGGCCACCGTGACGCGCCAGCGGCGGCCGAGCATTTCGACCTCATTTGCGCCGCCCGCGCGCGCCTCCAGCTCGGCAAGCCGATTCTCGGCCACCCACATCGCCGCCTGTCGCCCCTCCATCGCGCGGGTCGAGTCGATATGCGTCTCGACCGTGCGGACCAGGCCGACCGTCGCGATGGCGAGGATCGCGAGCGCGACCAGCGCCTCGATCAGCGAAAAGCCCTCTTCGTTCATGTCGCGGGTACGACGCGGGCGGTGAGGCCGTCATAGGCGACGCTCGCCGACTGGCCACGCTCGGCGATGATCGCGGTCAGCGGCTTGCCCGATCCCTCCGGCCCCAGCACCACGGGGGGGCGGGCGGACAGCCGCATCGTCATCCCGCCGGGCAGCGCGTGGAAACCGAGCGCCTCGCTGGCGAGCGGTTGCCACGTCTTCCCGTCGAACCGCGCGAAGCCATAGCCCGATTTCTCGGCGGTGAAGGCGACTAGGCTATCGCCCAGCATCGCATCGTCGGCCGCGGCCTGAAGCCGGTCGGCCAGCCGCTGCGCCTCGCTGCCGACAGAGGGCGCGCGGGTGGCGGCGCCGATGCCGAGCGTGACGGCGCCGGCGGCGACGGCGATGATCGACAGGACGATCAGCATCTCGATCAGGGTCATGCCGGCTTCTTGAGGACGGACACCCGCAAAACACCTCCCGTCACCCCGGACTCGTTGCGGGGCCCGCCCATCCGCAAGCGCCGATGCCGCTCGTTGCGCGGCACGGTGGACCCCGGAACGAGTCCGGGGTGGCAAGAGGAGGAGGGCGGCCATCCGGCCCATCGCCCTACTTCTTCCCGTCGAGGTCCGCGTCGAGACCCTCGCCGCCGGGCTTGCCGTCCTTGCCGAGCGACTTCAGCGTGAAGGCGCTGCCGGTCGAGGTGTAGGCATAAGGATTGCCCCACGGATCGAGCGGCACCTCGCCCAGATAGCCCTCGCCCGACCAGTTGGACGGGAGCGGCGGTGTGGTCGGCTTCTCCGCCAGGGCCTTTAGCCCCTGTGCGGTGGTCGGATAGCCGCCGTTGTCGAGCCGGTACATCTTGAGCGCGGCGGAGATCGTGCGGATGTCGGTGTTGGCGACGGTCACGCGCGCCTCGTCCGGACGGCCGATCACGTTGGGCACGATCAGCGCGGCGACCAGCGCGATGATCGCCAGCACCACGATCATTTCGACCAGCGTCAGGCCCGCTTCGCTTTCGCGGGGGAATTGCGCAGTATCGCGCCGGCTGTCATGAAACTGTTTCAATAGGATGTGCATCGCCGCCCCATGCGTCGCCTCGATGAAAACAATGTGACAGCTGCCCCCGCACCATCGGCGCTCATCATAGCCGAGGGGGCGGGCGCGGCAACCATGCTGGTGCCGGGCGAGGCCGTACGGTTGCTCGTCGTCGACCTGCCGCTCCCGACGCGCGCCAAGCGGATCGAGGCGCTGCCCTTCGCGGTCGAGGAGATGATCGCCGATCCGCTCGATGCGGTGCATCTGGCGCTCGGGTCGGAATTGAGCCCGCGCCGCTTCCTCGTCGGCGTCGTCCGCCATGCGCAGATGCTGGCCTGGATCGACGAAGCCGCCGCCGCCGGCCATCCCAATGCCGCCTTCGTCCCCGACGCGCTCGCGCTGCCGCGGCCCGATGCGGGCGAATGGGCAGTCGAGATGGGTGAGACGCGCGCGGTGGTGCGCAGCGGTGACGGCACCGGCTTTGCGATCCCCGCGCCGCTGCTGCGGCCGGCATGGGAAGCGGCGGGGCAACCGGCGATCCGCAATTACGGCGTCGCCCTGCCCGAGGACATGGGCGCACTGCCCGCCGATCTCGGCGAGCTGTCGCTGGCGCGCCGCATTGCCGAGCCGACGCTGGACCTCAGGCAAGGCGCCTATGCCCGCCGGCGCGCGGCGGCGCTACCCGGCTGGGGGCGGCGGCTGTTCTGGGTCGGCGCGATCGGGCTGACCGCGCATGTCGGTATTGCCGCGGCGGACACGCTGATGCTCCGATCGATCGCCGACCGGCGTGAGGACGATACGCGGATGCTGGTCGCCAGCGCCGCGCCCGGGGTGCCGACCGGCGGCGATGATCTGGCCGGGACGGTCGCCGATCTGCTGCCCGAGCCGAAGCGGTACAGTGCCTTCCTGCCGCTCCTGTCGCGCGTGTCGACCGTGCTCGCGCCGATGAACGGGCAGCTGGTGGTGCGGTCGATCGGGTTTCAGGGGAGCGCGCTGGTGATCGACCTTGAGGCGCTTGCGCCGGGCATGGCGGGGCGGATCAACGGCGCGCTCGCCGATGCGCGCGTGTCGGGGACGGTGACGACGCTGCCGGACGGCGGCCTCCGGCTGACGGCGAGGGGCGCATGAAGATCGAGCTTCGCGATCCCCGGCTGGAAGCCGCCATCGCCCGGTTCGAGGCGTGGTGGGCGACGCTTTCGCAGCGCGAGCGGGTGCTGCTGACGGGGCTCGGCGTGCTGCTGGCGGGCGCGGTTCTGGTCTACGGCGTGGTCAAGCCGCTTCAGGCCGCACGGGCCGAGGCGCAGGCCGACATCCGCACCTATGAAACGCTGTCCGCCCGTATCCGCGCGGCGGGTACGCTCCAGCCGCAGACCCCCGGCCAGCGCCGCAACGGCAGCCCGGCCGAGATCGTGCAGGCCGCCGGGCAGACACAGGCGCTGACGGTCGTGGTCGAGCCCGCGGGCGGCGGCGTGCGCGCGGTGGTCAGCGAGGGCGAATACGCCAAGGTCGTCAACTGGCTGGCCGACGTGAACCGTTCCTCCGGCCTCGCCGTCATTTCCGCGCGCATCACCAAACGCCCGACCGCCGGGATGGTGCAGGCCGAAGTGACCTTCGCGCCATGACGCTCCCCTACAGCTTCGCGCGCCGACACGGCGTCGTCCTTCGCGACGGGGAGGGCGGGGCCGAGTGCGTTTATCGCACCGGTGCCCCGCTCGACGCGCTGCTGGAGGTGCAACGCATCGCGCCCACCGCGCGGCTCGTCCCCGTCGCTGACGACGCGTTCGATGCCGCGCTCGGCGCGTCCTATGGCGATCGGGCGGCACAGGCGGCGGATTTCGAGATTGACGGCACCGACCTCGCCGCACTCGCCGATTCGGCCGCCGCCGTGGACGACCTGCTTGACAGCCGCGACGATTCGCCCGTCATCCGCCTCATCAACGCGCTGCTGCTCGAGGCGATCAAGGAGGGCGCGTCGGACGTGCATGTCGAGACGCAGGAAAAGCGCCTCGTCGTCCGCTTCCGCATCGACGGCGTGCTGCGTGATATCGTCGAGCCGCAGCGCGCGCTCGCCCCCCTGCTCGTCAGCCGCATCAAGGTGATGGCGAAGCTCGACATCGCCGAGAAGCGCGTGCCGCAGGACGGGCGCGTGACGCTGCGCATCGGCGGGCACGACGTCGATGCCCGCGTCTCGACCATCCCGACCCAGCATGGCGAGCGGGTGGTGATGCGCCTGCTGGAGCGCGGGTCGATGACGCTCGACCTCGGCGCGCTCGGCATGAGCGATCGCGACCGGGCGGTGTTTACCCGCCTGCTCGAACGGCCGAACGGCATTCTGCTCGTCACCGGCCCCACGGGCTCGGGCAAGACGACGACGCTCTACACCGCGCTCACGAGGCTGAACGACCGCAAGCGCAACGTGATGACGGTCGAGGATCCGATCGAATACGAACTGGCCGGCATCGCCCAGACGCAGGTCAATCCGCGCACCGACATGACGTTCGCCCGCGGGCTGCGCGCGATCCTGCGCCAGGATCCCGACGTCATCATGGTGGGCGAGATCCGCGACCAGGAGACCGCGCAGGTCGCGGTCCGGTCGGCGATGACGGGGCATTTCGTGCTCTCGACCCTCCACACCAATTCGGCGGTGGGGTCGGTGACGCGACTGATCGACATGGGGGTCGAGCGCTATCTGCTGGCCCCCATGGTCGTCGGCCTGTGCGCGCAGCGGCTGGTGCGGCGGCTCTGTCCGAGCTGCCGTGGCGAGGATGCGGCGACGCCGGGCGACGTGGCGCTGGTCGGCGGCGGGCTGTCGGTGGGCGAGCCCTTGTGGCGCGCCGAGGGGTGCGACGCGTGCCACGGGGACGGCTATCGCGGGCGCGCGGGACTGTACGAGGTCGTGGCGGTCGACGACCGCTTTCAGGCGATGATCCATGACGGGTCGTCGGAGGCGCAGCTCGAACGCCATGCGCGCGCCGACAATCCCAGCCTGCTCGACGACGGGATCGCCAAGCTGCGCGCCGGGATCACCACGGTCGAGGAAGTTGCGCGGGTGACGCGTGAGGAGGCTTAGCGCCGCGCTGCTACTGGCGCTGAGCGGCGTCGCTACACCCGCGCTGGCGCAGGACGAGCTGATCTGTGCCGAGCGGCCCGGCCTCGGCACCCCGCCCTGCGCGACCGAGAGGGGGCGGGTTGTCGGCGAACTCGGCCTCGTCAGCTGGACGCTGGCGAAGGGCGATGGCGAGCGGACCGACACGATCGTCGCGGGCGATGCGCTGGCACGCGTCGGGCTGGGCGGCGGGACCGAGGTGCAGGTCGGCTGGACAGCCTTCGGCAGCGTCAGCGACCGGATGGACGGCGCGGTGTCGCGCATGTCGGGCATCGGCGATGTGTCGGTCGGCTTGTTGCAGGAGGTCGTGAAGGGCGACACGCTCGCTCTGTCGATCCTTGGCCGCGCGACGCTGCCGACCGGCGGGCAGGCGATCGGCGCGGGGGACTGGTCGGCGGCGCTGTACGTGCCGGTCGAGGTCGAACTGACCGACTTACTGTCGTTCGAACTGACGCCGAGCGTCGCGGCCGCGGTGGACGAGGATCGCAGCGGGCGGCACCTCGACTATGGGCTGGTAGCGGGCGTAAGCGCCGATTTCGACACGCATTTCGCGACGCTGGAACTGGCCGTCGACCGCGACCGAGACCCGGCCGAGATCACGACGCCGCTGCTGCTCGGCCTGTCCGGCGGCTGGCGCCCGAGCCCGGATTTTCAGATCGACGCCGGCTGCAATCTGGGTCTCGATCGCGATGCCGACGACGTGCAGCTCTACTTGGGCCTCGCGCGGCGCTTCTAGATCGCTCGCCATCGAAAAAGGGGCGAGCCGCATCTGCGGCCGCCCCTCCGTTCGCTTGCATGGGTTTATGGTTCAGCCGACCGCCAGCAGTCTTTTCTCGCCCGCAAGCCGCATCATCGCCTTTTGCAGCTTCTCGAACGCGCGTACCTCGATCTGGCGGACACGCTCGCGTGACACGCCATAAACCTGCGACAGCTCTTCGAGCGTCTTCGGGTCGTCGGTCAGGCGGCGCTCGGTCAGGATATGCTTCTCGCGGTCGTTGAGGTCGTCCATCGCCTCGACCAGCATCGTGTGGCGCACGTCCGCTTCCTGCGCCTCGGCGACGCGCTGGTCCTGGAGCGGTTCGTCGTCGGCCAGCCAGTCCTGCCACTGGCTTTCCGAATCCTCGCGCATGGGGACGTTGAGCGACGTGTCGCCGCCCATCGCCATGCGGCGGTTCATGCTGACGACCTCGTCCTCGGTGACGCCGAGGTCGGTGGCGATCTTCGCCACGTCCTCAGGGCGCAGATCGCCGTCCTCGAACGCGTCGAGCTTGGCCTTCATCCGGCGCAGGTTGAAGAACAGCTTCTTCTGCGCCGCCGTCGTACCCATCTTCACGAGGCTCCACGAGCGCAGGATGAACTCCTGGATGCTCGCGCGAATCCACCACATTGCATAGGTGGCGAGGCGGAAGCCGCGATCGGCCTCGAACTTCTTCACCCCTTGCATCAGGCCGATATTGCCCTCGCTGATGAGCTCGCTGACCGGCAGGCCATAGCCGCGATAGCCCATCGCGATCTTGGCGACGAGCCGCAGGTGGCTGGTGACGAGCTGCGCCGCCGCCTCCGGGTCCTGATGATCCTGGAACCGCTTGGCGAGCATATATTCCTGCTCTGGGCTCAGGATCGGGAATTTCTTGATCTCGGACAGGTAGCGGTTGAGGCTCGCCTCGCCGCCGAGCGCGGGGATCGTCGCAGGGACGTTGCTGCCGCTTGCCATGACCAAATCTCCCTAATTGATTCGCACTATCGCAGCCGTGGGTGCACCGCGGCAATTCGGCCCTAAGGCTATACGACAAGCCGGTTGAACAGTTCCTGCATATCGTCCGGCATCGCGCTGTCGAACGACAAGGCGTGCCCCGTCACAGGATGGATGAACCCCAGGCGGGTGGCGTGCAACGCCTGCCTGCGGAAACCCAGCGTTTCGAGGATCGGACGGTGCACTGCCTTACTCCTGCCATACACCGGATCACCCAGCAAGGGATGGCCGATCGAGGCCATGTGGACGCGCACCTGATGCGTCCGGCCCGTCTCCAGCCGGCACTCGACCAGCGCCGCCTCGCGCAGCGGATTGAGGAGGCGCCAGTGGGTAATCGCATGCTTGCCCGCCTCGCCGCCGACGACCGCCATCTTCTTGCGATCGGCGCTCGACCGGCCGAGCCGCGCCTCGACCCGGCCGCTGCCGGTCAGCGGTCGGCCCGCGACGATGGCGAGGTAGCGGCGGTCGATGCTGTGTGCCTTGAACTGCTTTGCCAGCCCCTCGTGCGCACGGTCGTGCTTGGCCGCCACGATCAACCCCGACGTATCCTTGTCGATCCGGTGGACGATCCCCGGCCGCGCGACGCCGCCGATGCCGGACAGCTGCCCCGCGCAGTGGTGGAGCAGCGCGTTGACCATCGTGCCGTCGAGATTGCCCGCGGCGGGATGCACGACCAGCCCGGCGGGCTTGTCGACGACGATCAGATGCTCGTCCTCATAGGCGATCTTGAGGTCAATCGCCTGCGCTTCGTTGTGCGCGGGCTTCGGCTCGGGGACGTTCACCTGGAACTGCGCGCCCGCGGCGGCCTTTCGCGCGGGATCGCGGACCGGGCCGGCATCGCCGATCACCGCACCGGAAGCGATCAGCACCTTCAGCCGCTCGCGCGACAGCGTCGGCACCGCTTCGGCCAGTGCGCGATCGAGCCGCCAGCCGTCCGCGGCAGGCGAAATCGTCGCTTCGATGGTGGAAACCCCCCGGTCCATTCTTGTAGGGGAAGTGGGTGGCAGGTGTAACGATTTCAAGGGCGGCGGCGGGCGCAATGCTCGATGGGGCGGCCGCGACAGGGAGGCTGGAGGCGTGCGGCCTGCTGCTCGGCACCGGCGACCGGATCGACGCGGCGACGGTCGCCGCCAATGTCGCTGCCGACCCGGCGCGGCGGTTCGAGATCGACCAGATGCACCTGTTCGCGGCACATCGCGCCGAAAGGGCGGGCGGGGCGGCAATCCTCGGCTATTGGCACTCGCACCCGTCGGGCTTGGCCGAGCCGTCGGTGACCGATGCGGCGATGGCCGACCCCGACGGCCGTATCTGGGCGATCGTCGCGTGCGGGGCGATCCGATGGTTTCGCGCGGTGCCGGACGGCGCGCTGCACGGGCGCTTCGACCCGATCGCGGCGGTATTCGCCCCCGACTGAACCGCTTGCCTTGCGCGGCGTCGCGCGGGCGTGGCACAAGGCGCCTTGTCCAAGGGGAGCGTTTCGTTGTCGATCAGTCCCACCGAGTTTGCGAGCCTGCTGTGCTCACGCCTGTGCCATGACCTGCTCAGCCCCGTGGGCGCGCTCAACAACGGGCTCGAACTGCTCGCCGACGAGCATGATCCGGAAATGCGCGCCCGCTGCCTCGAACTGCTCGCCGACAGCGCGCGGGCGTCGGCCAACAAGCTCAAATTCTTCCGCCTTGCCTTCGGTGCTGCCGGGGGCTTCGGCGAAATGGTCGACACGCGCGAGGCGAAGGCCGCGATCGAGGGGCTGTTCGTCGACAATCAGCGCCTGCAACTCGGCTGGATGATCGAGGCGGGGCAGTTGCCCAAGCCCGCGATCAAGGTGTTGCTCAACCTCGCGCTCATCGCCGGCGACGCGCTGGTGCGCGGCGGGCGGCTCGACATCGGCGCGGAGGGCGATGGCGAGCGCGTCGAGATCGTTGTGCGCGCCGACGGGCCGCGCATCGTCCTCGATCCCGAACTGCGCCGCGCGCTGGAGGGGGAACACCTACCCGATGGCTTGACCCCCCGTTCGGCGGCGGCGCACCTCGTCCACAGCCTCGTCGCCGAAAGCGGCGGTTCGCTTCAGGTTTCGCCGGCGGAGGCCGAAGTACTTCTGTTCGGCGCCCATTTCGGCCAGGGCTAACCCCGTCTTAACCTGACGCGCGCCAAGGTCCCTCGCCGATCGTGCGGGGGACCATGGACGACCTGTTGCAGGAATTCATTGCGGAAACGCGCGAGACCGCCGAGGCGCTGGCCGGCGAGATCGTCGCGTGGGAAGCCGCACCCGGCGATCGCGGCCGCCTCGACGGCATCTTCCGCTTCGTTCACACGGTGAAGGGAAGCTGCGGCTTCCTCGACCTGCCACGGCTCGAGCGGCTTGCGCACGCCGCCGAGGATACGCTGGCGGCGGTCCGCGACGGCCGGCGCGTGCCCGACCGCGCGATGGTCGACGCGGTGCTCGCCATCGTCGACCGCATCACCGAGATCGTCGACGCGATGGAGCGGGGCACCCCGCTCGACGACGGCGGCGAGGATCTGCTGATCGCCGCGCTCGACGGCAGCGCCGCGCCTCAGGCGGTCGAATCACTCGTCACCCCCGCCAGCCCCGTCGCCGCCCGCGCGCCGATGCGCAGCGTGCGGCTGGGCGTCGACCTGCTCGACCGGATGATGAGCGGCATGTCCGAAATGGTGCTGGCGCGCAACGAGCTTGCCCGCCGCCTGCGCGCGGGCGATGTCGACCCGAGTGCGGAGGCGGCGCTGGAGCGCCTGTCCGCCACCGTTGCCGAAATGCGCGAAACCGTCACGCGTACGCGGATGCAGAAGATCGATGCGCTCTTCTCCGCGCTCCCCCGCCTCGTCCGCGATACCGCCGCGTCGGTGGGCAAGCGGATCGTCCTCGACATCGAGGGCAGCGACGTCGAGCTCGACCGCGAGATGATCGAGGTGATGCGCGATCCGCTGGTTCACATCATCCGCAATTCGATCGACCACGGGATCGAGGACGGCGCCGCCCGTCTTGCCGCTGGCAAGCCCGAGGCGGGGCGCCTGACCGTCTCCGCGCGTCAGGCGGGCAACCAGATCGTCGTCGAGGTCGTCGACGACGGCCGCGGGATCGACACCGATCGCGTTATCGCCAAGCTCGTCGCGAACGGCCGCGACGAACGGTCGCTGCGGCAGTTACCCGAGCGCGAGAAGCTAGCGCTGATCTTCGAACCGGGTTTCAGCACCAAGGACGACGTGACCGCGATCTCCGGCCGCGGGGTCGGCATGGACGTGGTGCGTGCCGCGATCGACGGCATCGGCGGGCGGATCGAGCTCGATTCGACGCCGGGACGCGGCCTGCGGCTCGCCATCCATGTGCCGCTGACGCTGTCGATCCTGTCGACGATCGTCGTCGCGGTCGGCGGCCAGCGGCTCGCCATCCCGCGCGGGGTGATCGAGGAGATCGTGTCGGTGCGCGCCGCGGGCGTCAGCGTCGATACGCTGGGCGGCCAGCCCGTCGCGATGGTGCGCGGGCGGCGGCTGCCGATGGTCACGCTGTCGTCACTGCTCGGCCTCGCGCCCGCGGATGCCGCGCCGAACATGCTCGTCATCGCCAATGTCGGGCCGGGGGCGCTGGTGATCGGCGTCGACGACGTTCTCGACCATGAGGAACTGGTCATCAAGCCCGCCGCCCCCGCGGTGATGAGCGCGGGCGTCTACGCCGGCCAGGCGCTGCCCGACAGCGGGCGGCCGATGCTGCTCGTCGACTGTGCCGGCGTCGCCCACCGTGCCAATATCAGCTTCCGCCGCGAGGCACCCGTCGCTGCCGATGCCGACGCCGAACAGGCGGCACCCGGGATCGAGGTGCTGACGTTCCATGACCTGGACGGCGTGCTACGCGCGCTGCCGCTGGCCGCGGTCGACCGGATCGAGACGATCGCTGCACATCAGCTTCATCGCGCGGGCGGTCGCCTGCGCCTGCTGATCGAGGGAGCGCTGGTGCCGCTGGCGGCGCTCGGCGATCTGCCGGGCGGCAGCTTCGCCGCGCTTCGCCTTCGCGATGGGGCGACGGAGATCGCCTATGCGATCGGCGAGGCGAGCGATATCGTCCGCCTGCCGGCCGAGCTCGCCGCCCCCGCCGCGCCCGGTGCGATCGCGGGCGTGGCGCTCTACGGCGACGAGCCGGTCGAACTGGTCGATCCGCTCTGGCTGTTCGCGGGCCATGCCGATGTGGCCGCTGCCGAGCACAAACCGCTGGCGCTGCTGGACGAGGGGGAGGGCGGCTGGATGACCATTTTCCTCGCGCCGATGCTGCGCGGGGCGGGCTGGCGCGTCGCGGCGCGGCTGGGCGAAGGGGAGGAGGCCGACGTGGTCATCCGCCTCGACGACGATGCCCCCGCCGCCGGCGATGCCCCGGTCGTCCGCCTCGTCACCGATCCCGCCGCCGCCCGGCGCGGCGATGCCATCCACCGCTATGACCGGGCGGGCCTTCTCGCCGCGGTCGGCGCCCGTCTGGAGCGACGCCGATGAGCGAACTCTTTCTCGTGGCCGAAGTCGCCGGCCAGTCGATCGCCGTCGCCTCTCGCTCGGTCGAATCGGTCGTCGACCTGGGCGAGGTGACGCCGACGCCGCTCGCGGCGCGCCACGTCCTCGGCCTTGCCACGCTGCGCAGCCGGATCGTCACGGTGATCGACACCGCCGGCACGCTGACCGGCACGCCGTCGACCGGCCGGCCGCGCCGCGCGATCGTCTCTGCGATCGAAGGGCATCATTACGCGTTCGTCGTCGACGCACTCGACGATGTGGCGATGTTCGCGGCGCAGCCACTCGAATCGGGCGTCGCGCTTGCCGGCGCCTGGGCCGGTGCGACCTCGGGCTTGGTCGAGCAGGCGGGGACAAGCGCGCTCGTGGTCGATCTGTCCGCGCTCGTACCCGGCGTCCAGGGATCGCGGGTCAATTAACGCGGCGCTTACGCTCGCCGTGCAAGGTTGGGCCATGTCGCGGAAAAACAAGGTAAGCGTTACATGAAAAGCTGTCTGGTCGTCGACGATTCGAAGGTGATCCGCAAGGTCGCACGCCACATCCTCGAGGGATTGTCGTTCGAGGTGCGCGAGGCGGCGGATGGCCGCGAGGCGCTCGACGCCTGCCTCGACAGTCCGCCCGACGTGGTGCTGCTCGACTGGAACATGCCGGTGATGAGCGGCATGGATTTCCTGCGCGCGTTGCGCGAGACGGCGATCCCCGACAAGCCCAAGGTCGTGTTCTGCACGACCGAGAACGGCATCGCCTATATCCGCGCCGCGATTGAGGCGGGGGCCGACGAATATGTCATGAAGCCGTTCGACCGCGAGACGCTCCAGTCGAAGCTCCAGATCGTCGGCATGGCCTGACCCGGAGACTCGCGGTGGCGACCTCCCCGGCCATTCGGACGATGAAGGCGACCCGTCCGCGGGTGCTAATCGTCGACGACTCGATCGTCGCGCGCGCGGTGTTGCGCCGGATCATCGAGGGCGGTGGGCGCTGCGACGTGCTGGAAGCGGGGGACGCCCGCGGCGCGCTCGACCTGCTGGCGCGCGAGCGGGTCGACGTGATCCTCCTCGACATCGAGATGCCGGGGCAAAGCGGGCTGGCCGCGCTGCCCGAGATTCTGCGCGCGGGCGACGGTGCGCGCGTCCTCATCGTTTCCTCGACCAGCGCGCCGGGGGCGGAGGCGAGCCTGCGCGCCCTCGCGCTCGGCGCGGCCGATACGCTCGTCAAGCCGAGTGCGGGCGTGCTCGCGGGCCAGTTCGCCCAGGCGCTGGAGGAGCGGGTCGCCCGCCTCACCGACGATATTGCGCCGGTGGTGCGGCCGAGCGACGCCCCCGTCGCGATCGGTCCGCAGCGCGATCCGCCGCGCATCGTCGCGATCGGCGCCTCGACCGGCGGGATCCACGCGCTCGGCCGGTTCTTCGGTACGCTCGATGCAGGCTGCGACGCGCCGATCCTCATCACCCAGCATCTGCCGGCATCCTTCATGCCCTATTTCGCCGCGCAGGTGAGCGCGATGGCGGGTCGCCCCTGTTTCGTCGCGGAGGATCGGATGCGGGTGAAACGCGGCCATGTCTACGTTGCGCCCGGCGACGCGCATCTCGTCTGCGCGCCGATGACTGACGGCCATGTCCTTCGCCTCGACCACGCCAAGTCCGCCAGCGGCTGCATGCCGTCGGTCGATCCGATGTTCGACAGCGTGGCGCGCGTGTTCGGCGCCGATGCCTTTGCCGTGGTGCTGAGCGGCATGGGCCGCGACGGCGCGATCGGGGCCGAGCGAATCGTCGCGGCCGGCGGCGCGCTGATCGCGCAGGATCAGGAAAGTTCGGTCGTCTGGGGAATGCCCGGCGCGGTCGTCGCCGCCGGCCTTGCCCGCGCCGCGCTGCCGCCCGAGGCGATCGGACGCACGCTCAACCAACGCTTCGGAGGTCGCCGATGACGCTGAGGCCGATGCCCGCCGCCGCGCCGCGCGTGGGCGCGACGGGAATCATCGCCGCGCTGCTCGAACAGCGCACGGGGCAGCAGCTTGCGGCCAACCGCTCGTGGCGGCTCGATGCGACGCTGAAGCCGCTGCTGCGCGAGCGGGGGCTGGCCGATTTCGACGAGTTGGTCGGCGCGCTGCTCGGCGCGCGCGACCCCAGCCTCGCCGATGCGGTGGTCGAGGCGCTGCTCAATCAGGAGACGAGCTTCTTCCGCGACGCCGGCGTCCTCGAACAGGTGGTCGAGGCGGCGGCGGCGATGCCGAACGAGGGCGGGCGCCTTCGCATCTGGTCGGCGGGCTGTTCGACGGGGCAGGAGCCGCTGACCCTTGCCATGCTGTTCGCCGAACGCGGCGGCGAGATGCCCGACATCCAGGCGACGGACGTGTCGAACGGCGCGCTGGTCCGCGCCCGCGCCGGTCGCTATTCGCAGTTCGAGGTGCAGCGCGGCCTTCCGATCCGGCGGCTGATGCAATGGTTCGATCCGGTGGGCGAGGATTGGGTGGCGAAGAGCGACCTCGTCGACCGCATTCGCTATCGCCGCCTCAACCTCGCCAGCGATCCCGTTTTGCCGGGGAAGTTCGATGTCATCCTCTGCCGTAACGTCCTTCTTTACTTCAACGCGGGAATGCGCGCGAAGGTGCTCGATGCCCTTTCCTGTGCGCTGCGGCCCGGCGGCCTCTTGGTGCTGGGCGCGGGGGAGACAGTGATCGGCCAGACCGACCGGCTGGAGCCCAGCCGCGACTGGCGAGGTTTCTACGCCATCGCCGAACCGGCACGCCGCACCGCCTGACGCCCCTTGCGTTGCCGGCGCGCGCGCCGCAATCAGGCGTCATGCAGCCGGTGCAGGCCCCATCGCCCAATTTCGACGAGCGCTTGGCTCCGGTCAGCATGATCGTGCTCCATTATACCGGCATGGAAAGTGGCGAGGCCGCGCTTGCCCGCCTGCGCGATCCGGAGGCCAAGGTATCGGCGCATTATCTGGTCGAGGAGGACGGCACCGTCTTCGCGCTGATCGACGAGGACAAGCGCGCCTGGCACGCCGGTCGCTCGCACTGGCGGGGCGTCAAGGACGTCAACTCCGCCTCGATCGGGATCGAGATCGTCAATCCCGGCCACGAGTTCGGGTACCGCGACTTTCCCGAGGCTCAGGTCCACGCGGTCATCCGACTGGTCGCCGCGATCAAGGACCGCTATTCGATCACCCGCGGCAACGTCGTCGGCCATTCGGACATCGCCCCCACCCGCAAGAAGGATCCCGGCGAGCTGTTCCCGTGGTGGAGCCTTTCGCGGCTGCGCCTCGCGCTCCCACGCCCGACCCGCGGCCTCATGGACCCGCACTGGAACGAGGCGAGCTTCCTCCTCGCGCTCGAACGCTTCGGCTATGACGTGAGCAAGCCGCGCGCCGCGATCCGCGCCTTCCAGCGCCGCTTCCGCCCCGAAATGATCGACGGCGAGATGGATGCGGAGTGCCGGATGATCCTCCTCGCGCTGCTGCTCCCCCAGCCGCAAGGGGATTAGCGGGAACCGGTCGCGTCGAAAAACCTGCTGAGCCGGCACATCGACCAGCCGAGCGCAGCCGAGGCGAGCGGAATGGCGACCAGCAGAAACAGAAATAGCGCCCGCTGCTTATCGCGGCACGCATCGATCTCGCCAGTGTCCCGCGCGAAACAGTCGCCGATCACGACGACTGCCAAGACCGGAAGCCCGATCAGCACGAAGCCGCCGATCCCGGCGATCCAGCCGACCACCCGATGGAAGCGGTCCTGATCTTCGTTGAGCATGACTATCAGGGTATCACATCGCTTTCGGTCCGATACAGGCAATCGTCGTTTGGCGTGCGGATCGTGTCAGGCCTCCGCCATCACTTCCTTGACCAGATCCTTGCGGCTGAGCTTGCCGATCATCGTCTTCGGGAGCGCCAGCCGCACGACCACCTCGTCCACCCGCTCATGCTTGCCGAGCTGAGGGTTGAGCCAGTCGCGGATCGCCTCGCCGGTCGCGTCGTTCTCCGCCTCCAGCGTCACGTACGCCCGCGGCACTTCGCCGCGATAGGCGTCGGGCATGCCAATCACCAGCGCCTCTCGCACCGCGGGGTGGTGATAGAGGATCGCCTCGATCTGGCTTGGGAAGACCTTGAAGCCGCCGACCGCGATCATGTCCTTGAGGCGATCGACGATGCGGATGAAGCCGTCCTCGTCGATCGTGCCGACGTCGCCGGTGCGCAGCCAGCGGGTGCCCGCGGCGTCGGTCACGAACACTTCCGCGTCGGCGTCGGGCCGTTGCCAGTAGCCGCACATGATCTGCGGCCCGGCGATGACGATCTCGCCCGGCTCGCCATCAGGGGCGGGGCGGGACGGGTCCTCCTTGTCGACCAGCGAGACGCGCGTGGCCGCCAGCGGCTGGCCGATCGTGCCCGCCTTACCCTCCGCTTCGTAGGGGTTGGCGGAGACGACGCCCGAGCTTTCGGACAGGCCGTAGCCCTCGATCAGCGTCGCGCCGGTCGCCGCCTCGAACTTCTCCTTCAATTCCGCCGGTAGCGGCGCACCGCCCGAGATGCAGATGCGCAACGAGGAGAGGTCGGTCTGCGCGAGCTTCGGATGGTCGAGGAGGGCGCGGTACATCGTCGGCACGCCGGGCAGCGCGGTCGCCTTCGTCCGCTGGATCGCGGCCAGCACCTGTCCCGCATCGAAGCGCGGGAGCAGCACGATCTCGCCCCCCGTCATCACCGTGCGGTTGAGGACGCAGGTATTGGCAAAGACGTGGAACATCGGCAGCGCGCCGAGGATGCGGTCGGTCGTCTTGCCCATCTGCGGATCGAGCAGCGCGACCTGCCGCGCATTCGCCGACAGGTTCTGGTGGCTCAGCATCGCGCCCTTGGGCACGCCGGTCGTGCCGCCGGTATATTGGATGAGCGCGAGGTCGCGTTCGGGATCGAGCGGCGGGGTTGCACACGCGCCCTTGTTGGCGATCAGCTTCGAGAAGGCGATGATCCGCGGGTCGGCGGGCTTCTCGGCGATCTCCTTGGCCTTGAACCAGCGGTAGAAGACCGACTTGGTGGCGGGCAGCGCGCCCGCGACCGACCCTACGACCAGCCGCTCGAGCGCCGACTTCTCCAGCACCTTGAGCGCGGTCGGCAGCAATGCCGTGGCGGAGAGGGTAAACAGCAGCCGCGTGCCCGAATCGGCGACCTGATGCGCCAGCTCGTCGACGGTGTAGAGCGGCGAGAAATTGACCGCCGTCGCGCCCAGCTTGAGGATGCCGTAATAGGCGGCGAGGTAATGCGGCACGTTGGGCAGGAACAGCCCGATCCGGTCGCCGGGACCATAGCCGAGCTCGGCAAGGCCGCAGGCGACCCGATTGGCGCCGTCCAGCGTCTCGGCATAGCTGAACTTGCGGCCCAGGAAATCGATCAGCGGGCGCGGGCCATTCGCCGCGGCCGACGCCTCGAACAGCGCGATCATCGTCTCGGGCGGGAAGGGGCGGTCCCATTCGCCTGGATGGCGGTAATGCCGCCGCCAGACCTCTCCAGTTTCTGTCATTTACACGAGTGTAAGCAGGTTGACGTGTCCGTCAACCGCGCGCCCCGGCCGGAAACAATTTGTTTCAGCGCACCCGGCGCTCGGCCTGTCGAAACAGGATGCTGACGGCGATCGTGCCGATCTCGATCGCCGCCTCCGCGCGGGCGGGGCCGGTTTCGGGATCGGTGTCGAGCGACAGGCGGAGCTGGCCGATCGGCGGCTTCACCGCGATCAGGATCGCAAAGGCAAGGACGGAGAGACCGAGGGCAAGGCGGCGGCGCTGCATAAGAAGGGTCGGCTCCGTCGGATCGTTTCGCCGCTGGTATAGCGCGTTCAGGCGACGGCGGCGAGCCCTTCGACGATCCGTGCGCGATCGCGGCCGCCGGCCTTCGCTTCGAACAGCGCGCGGTCGGCACTCTGGTACAACCGCTTCCAGTCGATATCGGTGGCGAGCGGCCCCATGCAAGCGCCGATGCTGGCGGTGACGGCATAGTCGAACGGCATCCGCGTCGCGCGCAGCCGCGCGAGCAGGGCGCGTGGATCGATCGGCGTGGCCGCGTCGGCAACCAGCGCGAACTCCTCGCCGCCCAGCCGCGCCACCAGCGTGCCCTCCGGCACCCCGGTGCGCAGCACGCGCGCGACGACGCGCAGCACCTCGTCGCCGCCGTCATGGCCGAGGGTTTCGTTGACCTGCTTGAAATGGTCGATGTCGAGGAGGAGCAATTGCTGGCGTCCCTCGCGCCCGATCGCGTGGTTCAGGAACGCGCGGCGGTTGAGGAGCGAGGTGAGTGGATCGGTCGCCGCCAGCAGCCGGTCGACCGCCGCCTGTTCGACAGCGCGGTCGCGCTCCGCCGACAACAGGCGGATGCGATAGGCGATGGCAAGGCTCGACAGCAGCGCTTCCACCGCCATCGCGATCAGCGTCGAGTTGTCGAGCCAGAAGTTCCAGGCGACGAGGTTCATCGCCTGTCCGATCCGCATCGCAGCCATCGCGATCGGCGTCGCCCAGGCGAGCGAGAACATCCAGATGAACTGGCTCTTCTTCGCGAATGCCTGCCACACGATCGCGGGGATGACCGCGATCAGCGAACCGCAGGTGATCGAGAAGGCGAGGTCGAGCTCCACCATCCAGCGATGGGCGAACAGCGCCACGCCGATGCCGACTGCGAACATCGCGACGACGACCGCATCGACGACGCGCCCCAGCCCGCCCTCGAACACCCGCGCCTCGAAATAGGTGCGCGCGAACAAGAGCGCGGCGCCGGCGGAGGCCGACAGCATCATGTAGTTAATGCGCAGCCGGTTGTTGTTGTCGATCCCCGGCGCCAGCCATGCCAGCAGCCCCGAACTGGACAGCGCGTAGGAGAGCAGCAGCGCCAGCATCAGGCAATAGGCGAGCTGGAACGAATGCTTCAGCGCCCGCCACAGCGCGAAATTGAAGATGAGCAGCGCGATCGCCAGCCCGGCAAAGGCGGCATAGAGCGTGCCCATATAGAGGTTCGAACGATCGCTCTCGCGCTCGCTGACGATCTGCACGCCGTTGATGACCCCGCGGCGATTGCCCGCGCCCTCGATCCGCCAGACGATGCGGACCACCGGTGAAGGATCGGCGGGGATCGCGAACTCGATGATCGCGCCGAGCTGGACATGGCGGGTCAGGTCGCGGGTGTCGGCGACGATCCAGTCGATCCGCCCGCTGGCATGGACGATACCGATCGTCTGCCGCGTCTGCCACATGCTCGCGTTGCGAAGCCGCATGCGCCCGTCAACGACCGGAATGTCGAGCGGCCCTGTCGCCGCCCAGAAATCGCCCGCGCCGTAGCGCGTCTGCCGCCCCTGGCAATCGAGCGGGATCCGACCGGCGAGCAGGTCGCGCAGCGTTTCGCCCGGCCGGACGGGGGCAAGACAGATGCGCAGCGCCGGGCCGCTCAGCCCGACCTGCGCCGTGGCCGCAGCCGGCCACCATGCCGCCAGCGCGCAAAGCAGCGCCGCTAGCCAGATTCTCCCGCACCCCATGCCGGCACCATGGCACTGGGTGATAAACGTGACGTAAACGTAACTTTATTACTCAGCCGAGCAGGCGCGCCCTTGCCGCGGCATATTCGGCGGCGAGGCGGTCGACCCGATCCGCGACGGTCTCGACCGCGCGAACGGCGCCGATCCCCTGGCCCGAGCCCCAGATATCGCGCCACGCCTTGGCGCCGCCGCCCGATCCAAAATTCATCTTGCTCGGATCGCTCTCGGGCAGGTTGTCTGGATCGAGCCCGGCGGCGACGATCGACTGCTTCAGGTAGTTGCCGTGCACCCCGGTGAAGAGGTTCGTGTAGACGATGTCGTCGGCGCGGCCCTCGACGATCCCCTGCTTGTACGCGGGGTCGGCATTCGCCTCGACCGTCGCGATGAAGGGGGAGCCGATATAGGCGAGGTCCGCGCCCGCCGCCTGCGCGCCCAGCACCGCGCCGCCATTGGCGATCGCACCCGACAGCAGGACCGGACCGTCGAACCAGTCGCGGACTTCCTGGACGAAGGCGAAGGGATTGAGGCGACCGGCATGGCCGCCCGCGCCGGTCGTCACGAGGATCAGGCCGTCCGCGCCCTTTTCCACCGCCTTGTGCGCAAAACGGTCGTCGATCACGTCGTGCAGCGTGATACCGCCCCAGGCGTGGACCGCGGTATTGAGTTCCTCACGCGCGCCCAATGAGGTGATGACGATCGGCACCCGCCACTTCGCACAGGTTTCGAGGTCCGCCTCCAGCCGGTCGTTCGACTTGTGGACGATCTGGTTGACGGCGAAGGGCGCAGAGGGGCGGTCGGGGTTCTCGCGGTCCCAGGCGGCAAGCTCCTCGGTGATCCGGTGCAGCCATTCGTCCAGCAGGCTCTGCGGCCGCGCGTTGAGTGCCGGGAACGAGCCGACGATGCCGGCCTTGCATTGGGCGATGACCAGTTCGGGGCCGGAGACGATGAACATGGGGCTCGCCACGATCGGCAGCCGCAGACGGTCGAAGAGAGGGGGAAGCGCCATGACCCGTTTCATAGCGCAACCGAAACCCGTGTCCAGCCGCGCGGGGCCGGTCGGCGCGATCAACGCGCGGCGAGCATTTCCAGCATCGGCCCGTGCGCGCCCAGCGCCATCGCCATCGCGACCGTGGCGAGCAGCAGCGCCAGAACCGACGACATCGACAACAGGCCCCAGCCCATGGCCGTAACGACCGCCGGATTGGGTCGCGCCTCCCGCTGGTTCCGGCTCGCGATCATCAGCACCAGGCCAGCGCACAGCCCGTATAGGAAAACGGCAATCTCAAGCATCATCGATCTGGCCCCGCCCCCGCGTGGTTTCGCCTTGTCGATATTCGCAAATGGTTAACGCTTCAACCTAGCGCGCCGCGTTTCGCCGCGCCGCGGCGATGGTTCGTCACGTCCGGCGCGCGAGCGGCAGTAGGATGCCGGTCAGGATCATCGCCATCCCCACCGCGTGATAGGCGTAGAGCGGCTCGCCCAGCAGCAGCGCGGCAAGCAGTGCCCCGAACAGCGGCAACAGCGCGATCGTCCGCCCGGCGCTGGCCGGGCCGATTGCCGTGACCGCCCGGTTGTAGAGCGCGTAGGCGATCGTCGAGGGAAAGATCGCCACATAGGCGACGCCGGCAAATGCCCGCGGGCCGGGGCGGAGCCCGTGGCCTGCCGCCCATTCGGTCGCGGCGGCGGGCAGCATCGCCGCCACGCCGATCGCAAAGGTGACGGCAAGGAAACTGGCCGGCGCGATCGCCGGGCGTTTGCGCAGCAGCGAGGTGTAGAGCGCCCACATGACGACGCTCGCCAGGATCAGCGCATCGCCCGGATTGAGCCGGAAGGCAGCGAGCGTCGCCCAATCGGCGCGAAAGACGATCAGCGCGACACCCAGGCTGCCGACCAGCACCGCGGCCACCTCGATCCCGCGCGCGCGGATGCCGAACCCCAGCCGGTCGAAGACCAGCACCGCGGCGGGTATCGCGGCCTGTAGCAACAGAGCATTGCTGGCGGTGGTCGCGGCTAGCCCCGAATAGAGGAGCGCGTTGAACGCCGCGATTCCGAGCAGGCCGAGCAGCAGCAGGATACGCCAGTGCGCGGCGATGACTGCCCGGTCGCGCGCCAGCGACCGCCACGCGAAGGGCAGCACGATCGCCAGCGCGCCGCTCCAACGCAGCAGCGCGAGCGTGAGCGGCGCGACATCCTCACGAATCGCGCGCCCGACGATCGAGTTGCCGGCCCACAGCAGCATGACGAGCCCCAGCATCGCGTAGGCGCGGATCGGTGAGGAGGCGGGGGCGGGGCGATCCATCGCGCGCGTCTTGGGCGCGGACGGCCGGCGATGCAATGCGCGGCGGGCCGGGGCGACCTGTCGACAAGCCGCTGAACAAGCGCTAGCTTGCGCAGAAAGATGCGGTCGCAACTCCCAGATCCCCAGCAGACGATGCAGCGGCTTCGCGTCGCCCTGACCGGGCTGGCGGCAGTGGTGCTGCTGATCGGCATCGCCGGCGCGATCTTCAGCGCCGTGGATCGCGACGCCCCGGTTGAGGCGGCGGGCGCCGCCCGGCCCGAAGTCGTCGCCAACTTGACCGGCGCGCCGCCGAGCCCTGCCGCCGAGGCCGCCGTCGTCGACGAACCGCTCGCCGAGCTGGGCGTCGCACCGAGCAAGTCGGCGGCCGAGCCGGTCAACGTGACCGTCGTCGAGCAGCCGCCGAATCCCGGCGCGCCGAAGCCCTAACGCGAAACCTTAGAAGAAGAAGTGGGCCCGGGCTCCAAGTCCGGGGTGACGCGTCCTGCCGGGCCAGGCCTTACGCGTCATCCCGGCCCTGAGCTGGGGATCCCGCTTCTTCGCGCGCCCCAAATCTCGATCAGCAATGTCGATCAGTGGCGGCTTTGGCTGGCTTTAGGCAGAACAAACCACAAACATGTAATCTGGTGGGGAAAATTGGGGTCAAGTGGGGGTAAGTGGATTGAACGCGAACGGCCGCTCTGTTACCAACATCGCAGGGGGCACACTCCTTTTTGTCGTTCGGATACGACCGGGGCCATTGGGTTGGTTTTCGGAACGACTGGGGTCGTGCGCCTTCCAAAGGGATGTGCGTGTCGAACAGGGACCTCTTTCACGGCTTTTCGCTGCAGTCGGTCGACGACAAGGGTCGCGTCGCGATCCCTGCGGACCTGCGCGAAACGCTGGACGGCAATTCGCCGGCAAAGCAGGTGCTGATCGCCCGACACCCAACGCTGCCGTGCCTCGTCTGTTATGACGCGGGCTGGGCGCAGGAGCTCAATGAGCGGCTGAACATCCTCGCGCGCAATGCCAAGATGGCCGGTCAAGCCTTTGACGAATCGGCCGAGCGCCGCGCGATGCGCGCCGAAAAGGCGACCTACGACGCCAATGGCCGCTTCGTCATTCCCGGCTTCGAAAAGGACCGCGCGTCGATCAAGCGCTGGGCGTTCTTCGTCGGCGACGGCGATACCTTTCAGATCTGGGCGCCCGACATCCTCGTCGCCAGCGACCATGACGACGAGGATCTGAAGGAACGCTGCCGCTATTACGCCGCGGCGAAGAAGGTGGCGCTGTGACCGCCGCGCCGCATATCCCCGTGCTGCTCGATGAAGTGATCGACGGTCTCGCCATCGTGCCCGGCGAGACGCACATCGACGCCACCTTCGGCGCGGGCGGCTACACCCGTGCGATGCTGGCGGCGGGGGCGAGCGTCATCGCCTTCGACCGCGACCCCGATGCGATCCGCGAGGGGCAGGGGCTGGTGGGCGCCAGCGACGGCCGGCTGCGCCTGATCGAATCGCCCTTTTCCGCACTCGACATCGCCGGGCCGGCCGACGGCGTGGTCATGGATATCGGCGTCTCCTCGATGCAGCTCGATCGGGCGGAGCGCGGCTTCTCGTTCCAAGCCGACGGCCCGCTCGACATGCGGATGAGCCAGGCCGGCATGAGTGCCGCCGACTTCGTGAACGAGGCGGACGAGGGCGCGATCGCCGACGTCCTGTTCCGCTATGGCGAGGAGCCGCGCTCGCGCCGGGTCGCCAGCGCGATCGTCGCCGCGCGGCCGATCGCGCGGACGGGCGAACTCGCTGCGGTGGTGCGCCGCGCGCTCGGCTATCGGCCGCACGACAAGAAGGATCCGGCGACGCGCACGTTCCAGGCGATCCGGATTCACCTCAATGCAGAGCTCGACGAACTGGCAGAGGGGCTGGCCGCGGCGGAGCGGGCGCTGAAGCCCGGCGGGCGGCTGGCAGTGGTGACGTTCCACAGCCTCGAGGACCGGATGGTCAAGCGCTTCCTGCGCGAACGGTCGGGCGGCGAGCCGGCCGGTTCGCGCCATCGCCCGGCGGCCACCGCGCCGCGGGCACCCAGTTTCGAACCGCCCGCGCGCGCCGTGCGCCCGGGCGAGGCCGAACTGGCGCGCAACCCGCGCGCCCGCTCGGCGACCCTGCGCGTGGCACGGCGGACGACGGCGGCGGCCTGGTCCGCAAATGGAGGGCAATGATGGCGACCAAGCGATTGAAGGGGTTCGGCTGGTTCGTCTGCGGCGTGCTGGTGGCGCCGCCCTGTTATCTCGTCTCGAGCTGGGTGGCGGCCGAGCGGGCGCGGGTGGAAACGCTCGAGCGCTCGATCCTGACTGCGCGCCGCGACATCCGCGACCTGGAGACCGAGTTCCAGACGCGCGCCAACCTGGCGCAGCTCGAGCGGTGGAACGGCGACGTCCTCGCGCTCGCCGCGCCGCGCCCTGACCAGTATGTCGCGAGCGAGGAGGCGCTGGCCCAGCTCCACTTCGCCCCCGCGGGTGAGGGCGCGGTCCGTCCGGCCAGCTATATCGTCCCCGCCGGCTATGCGCAGAACACGATCCCGCCGGTCGTGCCCGCCGCCGCGGTCGCCGGTGCCGCCGCGTCCGCCACGGTTCAGCAGCCCAAGCCGGCCGCCGCGCCGGCCGACCCCGCACGCCGCGCGCCGGCCCCCGTCGCGCTTGCTGCCGCCGCGCCCGCGACGCCCGCCCGCGCGATGGTCACGGCAAAGCCCGCCAAGCCCGTCCGCAAGGCGCAGGCGGTGGCGATGCTCGACAATGCGCTGCTCAGCGACACGACGCTTGGCGACCTCGCCCGCGGCGCGCGCGCCGAACGCACGGTCAAACGTTGATCGTCCTCGTCGCCCCCGGAACCCCCGATCGTCGCAAGGCGGGCGGGCAGCAGGCCCTCGTCCAGACCGCGCATGCGCGGCTGATGGTGCTGATGCTGATCTTCGCCGCCGGGATCACGCTCGTGCTCGGCCGGTTGGCGATGCTCGGCGTACTGGCGGAGCCGGCGTCGAGCCGCGATGCCGCCGCCGCCCTCGTGCCGATCCGCGGCGACATCGTCGACCGCAACGGCACCGCGATGGCGCGCACGATCGATGCCTGGTCGATCGGCGTTCATCCCGACAAGGTGATCGGCGACAAGCTCCAGCTCGCCGACCAGCTCGCGGTGCTGATGCCCGAGCACGACGCGGGCTATTACTACAAGGCGCTGAACGCCGGCTCGTCCTTCACCTATCTGCGCCGCCGCGCGCTGCCTGAACTCGTCAATGCGGTGAACGCGCTCGGCGAACCCGGCATCGCCTTCGCGCGGGAGCCCGAGCGGCTCTATCCGCAGACGACGCTGGCCGCGCACACGCTCGGCAGCCTCGATTTCGACGGGCATGGCATTTCGGGCATGGAAAAGGTGCTCGATGCCGAACTCACCAACCCGGCGATGCGCGGCCGGCCGGTGCCGCTGTCGATCGACCTGCGCGTGCAGGGCGCGCTTGAAAGCGAGCTTGGCCGATCAATGGCAGCGTTCCAGGCAGCGGGCGCGGCGGGCGTGATCCTCGACGTGGCGACGGGCGAGGTTCGCGCGATGGCCTCGCTGCCCAGCTTCAATCCCAACAAGCTGACGCGCGGCGGCGCCGGCCTCATGAACAACGTGACGCAATCGGTCTATGAGCTCGGCTCGGTGTTCAAGCCGCTGACCGTGGCAGAGGCGATCGACAGCGGCGTCGTCACCGACATCTCGCGCCGTGTCGATGCGACAGCGCCGATCCCGATCGGCCGTTTCCATATCCGCGACGACCACGCGCAGCGCCGCTGGCTCAACATGCCCGAGCTGCTGATCTATTCGTCGAACATCGCCACCGCGCGCATCGCCGACGAGATGGGTCAGGCGCGGCTCGAGCATCTGTTCAAGAAGGTCGGCTTCGACACCGCGCCCGATATCGAGATCGAGAAGGCGCGCCCGCTCTGGCCGCGCAGCTGGGGTCGCGCGACGACGCTGACCACGGCGTATGGCCACGGCATCGCGGTGACGCCGCTTCACCTCGCCAGCGCCTATGCCGCGCTGGTCAACGGCGGCACCTGGCGCCCGGCGACGCTGCGCAAGGTCGAGCCCGGCCATGCACCCAAGGGCCGGCGCGTGTTCAGCGAGGCGACGAGTGCCAAGATGCGCGCGATGATGCGCCTCATCGTGCTCGAAGGGACGGGCCGCAAGGGCGAGGCACCGGGCTACCGGGTCGGCGGCAAGACCGGCACCGGCGAGAAGCCGGGCGCGGGCGGATACAGCAAGAAGATCAACGTCTCGACCTTCGCGGCGGCTTTCCCGATGGACGCACCGCGCTATGTGGTGATCGTCATGCTCGACTCGCCCAAGGGGAACGCCGAAAGCTTCGGCCTCACCACCGCCGCCTGGACTGCCGCCCCGGTGGTCAGCCGCGTCATTTCGCGCACTGGCCCGATCCTGGGCGTCGTCCCCGAAATGGATCGCGACGTCGATGTGAGCGGGCTGATGCCGCTCATCTGGCGCGGCGCGGGCGAGAAGGCGCACTGATGCGGCTGGGCAATCTGATCGACACCGCCAACGAGGGCGTCGTCACGGGCTTCGCGATCGACCACCGAAAGGTCGCGCCGGGTACGATCTTCGGCGCGTTCGAGGGGATGCGCGTCAACGGTGAGGATTATGTCGAGGCCGCCGTCGCCGCCGGGGCGATCGCCGTGGTCGCGCGGCCGCAGGTGCGGGTGGAGGGGGCGGTGCACATCGCCGCCGACAATCCGCGCGCGTGCTTCGCCGACCTTGCCGCCCGCTTCTTCGCGCCGTTCCCGGCCGTCACCGCGGCGGTGACGGGCACCAACGGCAAGACCTCGACCGTCGAGATGACGCGCCAGCTCTGGCGGATGGCGGGGCATCACGCCGCCTCGATCGGCACGCTGGGCGTCACCACCGCCGACGACCGCGTCTCGACCGGGCTGACGACGCCCGATGTCGTGACGTTCCTGTCCAACGTCGCAGGGCTGGCGCGCGAGGGCGTGACGCATCTGGCGTTCGAGGCGTCGAGTCACGGCCTGTCGCAATACCGGACGCAGGGGCTGCCGGTCACCGCCGCGGCGTTCACGAACTTGAGCCGCGATCACCTCGACTATCACAAGGACATGGCGGAATATTTCACCGCCAAGCTGCGCCTGTTCGCCGAGGTGCTCGACGATGCCGGCACCGCGGTCGTCTGGATCGACGATCCGCATTCGGAGCGGGTGATCGACCTCGCCCGCACGCGCGGCAACCGCCTTATCACCGTGGGCGAGCATGGCGACACGCTGCGCCTGACGAAGCGCGAGCCGAGCCTGCTCGGCCAGACGCTGACGATCGAGGCGGAGGGCAAGGCCCATGTCGTCAAGCTGCCGCTGATCGGCGCGTACCAGGCGGCGAACGCGCTGACTGCCGCCGGCCTCGTCATCGCGACCGGGGGCGAGGTGGCGGCGACGCTAGCGGGGCTGGCGCGCCTGCAACCCGTGCGCGGGCGGCTGGAGCGCGCGGCGATCGCGACCTCGGGCGCGCCCGTCTATGTCGACTATGCGCACACCCCCGACGCGCTGGAGGCGGCGATTGCGGCGTTGAAGCCGCATGCCGAAGGGCGGCTGATCGTCGTGTTCGGCGCGGGCGGCGACCGCGACACCGGCAAGCGCGAGCCGATGGGCGAGGCCGCCGCGCGCGGGGCGGACGTGGTGATCGTCACCGACGACAATCCGCGAACCGAGGATGCCGCCGCGATCCGCCGCGAGGTGCTGAAGGGCGCGCCGAACGCGACCGAGATCGGCGACCGCCGCGCCGCGATCCGCGCCGCGATCGAACAGGCGGGACCGACCGACATCGTGCTGATCGCCGGCAAGGGGCACGAGCAGGGCCAGATCGTCGGCGACCTCGTCCTCCCCTTCGACGATGTGACCGTCGCGCGGGAGTGCGCGGCGTGACGCTCTGGACCGCGGCGGAAATCGCAGCGGCGACGAACGGCGAAGTTCACGGCGACTTCGCGGTGACCGGCGTCGCCTTCGATTCGCGCGAGGTCGGCCCCGGCGACCTGTTCGTCGCGCTGACCGGGGAAAGCACCGACGGCCATCGCTTCGTGGCGCAGGCGTTTGCGCAGGGGGCAGCGGGCGCGATCGCGTCGCAGCCCGTCGACCACCCGCATGTCCGCGTCGCCGATACGACAGCCGCGCTTGAGGCGCTCGCCCGCGCCAGCCGAGCGCGCACCGCCGCGACGATCATCGGCGTCACCGGATCGGCGGGGAAGACCGGGACCAAGGAAGCGCTGCACGCAGCCCTCGACCGGATCGAGCCGGGCGAGGCGCACAAGTCGGTCAAGAGCTACAACAACCATACGGGCGTGCCGCTCAGCCTGTCGCGGATGCCGCGCGCGACCCGCTTCGGTGTGTTCGAGATGGGCATGAACCACGCGGGCGAGCTCGCCGCGCTGACCCGGATCGTGCGCCCGCACATCGCCATCGTCACGACGATCGCGCCCGCGCACACCCAATTCTTCCCCTCGGTCGAGGCGATCGCCGATGCCAAGGGCGAGATCTTTCAGGGGCTTGAGCCCGGCGGCACCGCGATCGTGCCGTTCGACAGCCCCTATCGCGACCGGCTGATGGAAGCGGCACGGCCTTATGCCGGGCGGATCGTCACCTTTGGCCTGAGCGACGGTGCCGACGTGTGCGCGATCGAGGTGATGCCGGCGGCTGGCGGCAGCTTCGTCGTCGCCAAGGTGGGCGCGCGCGAATTGAGCTTTACGCTCAGCCAGCCGGGCGCGCACTGGGTCGCCAATGCGATGGCGGTGCTGGCGGCGGTCGATGCGGCCGGCGGCGACCTGGCGCAGGCGGGGCTGGCACTCGCCGAACTCGGCGGGCTCGCCGGGCGCGGCGCGCAGACCGACGTGGCCGTTGGCGAGGGGACCGCGCGGCTGATCGACGAGAGCTACAATGCCAACCCAGCCTCGATGCGCGCGACGCTGAAGGTGCTGGCCGACACCCCTGCCGCCCGCCGCCTCGCGGTGCTGGGCGAAATGCGCGAGCTCGGCGAGGACAGCGCCGCATACCATGCCGGCCTTGCCGATCCGCTCGCCGAAGCGGGCGTGGATTACGCCGTGCTGGTGGGCGAGGGGATGGCCCCGCTCGCCAAGGCGCTTGAGGGGCGGATCGACTTCGTGCATGTGCCGCGCGCCGCCGATGCGGGCGAGGCGCTCACTGCGGTGCTGGCCGCTGGGGACGCGGTACTCGTCAAAGGATCGAACGGGGTGGGGCTGTCGGCGGTGGTCGCAGGGCTCATCCGGGCCAGGCAACCATGCTCTATCTGATCGCCGAATATCTCGGGTTTCCCGGCGCGCTGAACGTCGTCCGCTATCTGTCGTTCCGCACCGGCGGGGCGGTGGCGACGGCTTTGGTCATCGGCCTCATCATCGGGCCGAAGTTCATCGGCTGGTTGCGCATCCGTCAGGGCAAGGGTCAGCCGATCCGCGCCGACGGCCCGCAGAGCCACCTTGCCAAGCGCGGCACGCCGACGATGGGCGGCCTGATGATCCTGACGGCGATGACGCTGTCGATCCTGATCTGGATGGACCTGACCAACCCGTTCGTCTGGGCGTGTCTGTTCGTGACATTGGGGTTCGGGCTGATCGGGTTCCTCGACGACTATGACAAGGTGCGAAAGGCCTCGACCGCGGGCGTGTCGGGGCGGACGCGGCTTCTCGCGGAGTTCGCGATCGCGGGCATCGCCGGCTGGATCATCACGCAACAGAACGGGACGATGCTGTATGTCCCGTTCTTCTCCAGCTTCTCGGTCGATCTCGGCTATTTCTACATCGTGTTTGCCGCGTTCACGATCGTCGCGTTCGGCAATGCGGTGAACCTGACAGACGGGCTCGATGGCCTTGCGACGATGCCGGTCATCATCGCCAGCGTCGCGTTCATGGTCATCGTCTATCTCGCGGGCAACGCGATCTATTCCAACTATCTCGGCATCCCGCATGTCCCGCGCGCGGGCGATCTGGCGCTGTTCTGCGGCGCCATCGCGGGAGCGGGGCTGGCGTTCCTGTGGTTCAACGCGCCGCCGGCCGCCGTCTTCATGGGCGATACCGGCAGCCTCGCGCTCGGCGGCGCGCTGGGTGCCATTGCCGTCACCGCGCATCACGAGATCGTGCTCGGCATCATCGGCGGCCTGTTCGTGATGGAGGCGATGAGCGTCATCATCCAGGTGTTCTTCTATAAGCGCACCGGCAAGCGCGTGTTCCGCATGGCCCCGATTCACCACCATTTCGAGCAATTGGGCTGGTCGGAGCCCACGGTCGTCATCCGCTTCTGGATCATCAGCCTCGTGCTGGCGCTCGCCGGCTTGTCGACGTTGAAGCTGCGGTGATCCGCTCGACCGCCTGGGCCGGCAAGCGCTTCGCGGTTCTCGGCCTTGCGCGGTCGGGAGCGGCGACGGTGGCCGCACTGGTCGCGAGCGGCGCCGAGGTGACGGCTTGGGACAGCGACGCGGCGAAGCGTGAAACGGTCGAGGGTGCGACGATCCAGCCGATCGAGGACACCGACCTGACCGGCTTCGCAGGCGTCGTCGTGTCGCCCGGCGTGCCGCTCAACACCCACCCCATCGCCGCGCAGGCGAAGGCGGCCGGCGTGCCCGTCATCGGCGACGTCGAACTCTTCGCGCAGGCCCGCGCCGAGCTGCCCCTGCACAAGGTCGTCGGCATCACCGGCACCAACGGCAAGTCGACGACGACCGCGCTGATCCACCACATCCTTGAGACCGCGAACGTGCCCACGCTGATGGGCGGCAACATCGGCCTGCCGATCCTCGGTCAGGCACCGCTGCCCGATGGCGGGGTCTATGTCCTCGAACTGTCGAGCTACCAGATCGATTTGACGCAGAGCCTCGACTGCGACGTCGCGGTGCTGCTCAACGTCACGCCGGACCATCTCGACCGCTATGACGGGTTCGGCGCCTATGCCGCCAGCAAGGCGCGGCTGTTCGCAATGCAGTCGGCCGGGCAAGCGGCGATCGTCGGCATCGGCGAAGAAGCATCGGCCAGCATCGCAAGGCAGGTCGCCCGTTCGGGCCGCGCGGAGGACCTGACGAAGATCGCGCCGGGCGTCTGCATGAACCAGTCGCGCTGGCCCGCCCTCCAAGGGCCGCACAACGCGCAGAACGCGCTCGCCGCCATCGCCGCCTGCGAGGCGCTGGGCGTCGACAACGCCGCGATCGACGCGGGGCTCGCCAGCTTCGAGGGGCTGCCCCACCGCACCCGCACCGTCGCGGTCAATGGCGGCGTCCGCTTCGTCGACGATTCGAAGGCGACCAATCCTGAATCGGTCGCCCCCGCCCTGCGTGCCTTCGATCGCGTGCACTGGATCCTCGGCGGCGTCGCCAAGTCCGACAGCCTCGAGGCATGCCGCCCCGGCTTCGCCCATGTCGCCGCCGCCTATACGATCGGCGAGGCGGGGCCGCTGTTCGACCGGCTGCTGGCCGGTGAGGCTTTCCCGGTGACGCCCTGCGGCACGCTGGACACCGCCGTCGCCAAAGCCGCGCAGGCGGCAAAGCCCGGCGAGACGGTGCTGCTGTCGCCCGCCTGCGCCTCGTTCGACCAGTTCGCCGACTATGCCGCGCGCGGAAACGCGTTCGCAGGCCTTGTGGAGAAGCTCTGATGACCGACGTCATGCGCAGCGAAGCGGGGGGCAGGGGCCTGCGCGGCAAGGTCGAGGAGCGCCTCGGCCGCGGCAACCGCTCGCCGCTCGGCCTGTGGTTCTGGGAGATCGACCGCGTTCTCCTCCTCCTCGCGCTGCTCCTGATCGGCATCGGCCTCGTCGCCGTCGCGGCGGCCAGCCCGGCCTCGGCGGTCCGCTATTCCGACACCGCCAAGTCCTTCCCGCCGATGTATTATTTCTATCGTCAGGCGATCTGGGTGTTCCTGTCGATCCCGGTGATGCTGGTCGTGTCCATGATGCCGACACTGGTCGCGCGCCGCTTCGCGCTCACCGGCGCGGGGATCATGCTGGCGCTGCTGGCCATCGTGCCGTTTATCGGTGACGAGAAGAACGGCGCGCGCCGCTGGATCGGCCTCGGCTTCACGCAGTTCCAGCCGTCGGAGTTTTTGAAGCCCTTCTTCGTCGTCGCGATCGCGTGGCTGCTCTCGCTTCGCGCGCGCGATCCCGACCTGCCGCTGTTCCCGATCACGATGGCGCTCACGGGCCTCATCGGCGGGCTGCTGATGCTCCAGCCCGATTTCGGGCAGACGGTGGTGTTCGTGACCGTGTGGGTGACGATGCTGCTGATCGCGGGCACCAGCCCCAAGGTGATCGGCGCGCTGGGCGGCGTCGGCCTTGGCGGCATCGTTGCGGCCTACTTCCTCTACAACACCGCGCGCGTGCGCATCGATGCGTTCCTGTTCCCCGATCCCGACAAGGCGATGTCGGATCACTATCAGACCGACATGGCCCATGCGGTCATCACCGGCGGCGGGTTCACCGGCACGGGGCCGGGCGGCGGCATCGTCAAGTTCAAGCTGCCAGAGGCGCACACCGACTATATCTATTCGGTGATCGGCGAGGAGTTCGGCCTGATCGCATGCATGATTATCGCCGCGCTGTTCCTCGCGCTCGTCGTCCGCGTGTTCGTGAAGCTGCTGGACGAGGAGGACGCGTTCCGCCTCTTCGCTGCCTCGGGCCTCGCGGTTCAGTTCGGGCTTCAGGCGCTCATCAACATGGCGGTCAACACCGGCATCGCCCCGTCCAAGGGGATGACGCTGCCCTTCATCAGCTATGGCGGGTCGTCGATGATCGCGTTGTCGATCGGCTTCGGACTGCTGCTCGCCTTCACGCGCCGGAACCCGTATCTGAAGCGATCGCCCTATAGCGTCAGGTTGAATCGTCCGTGAGCATCCCGCGTCATTACGTCCTCGCCGCCGGGGGTACCGGCGGCCACATGGTCCCCGCCGCCGCGCTGGCGGCCGAACTGATGCGCCGCGGCCATCACGTCGCGCTGGTCAGCGACGAGCGCGGCGTGCGCTTCCCCGGCCTGTTCGACGGGGTGCAGACGCACGTGCTGCCGGCCGGGCGCCTGTCGGGCGGGCCGCTCGGCTGGATGAAGGCGGGGCGCAAGATGTTCGCCGGCCGGTCGATGGCGGTCGAACTCTATCGCAGCTTCAAGCCCGCCGCGGTGATCGGCTTCGGCGGCTATCCGGCGTTCCCGGCGCTCGCGGCGGCGTTCAAGCTCAAGATCCCGACGATCGTCCACGAACAGAATGCCGTGCTCGGCCGCGTCAACCGGCTGGTCGCGGGCAAGGTCGATGCGATCGCGACCAGCTATGCCGATGTCGAACGGTTGAAGCCGTCGCACGATCGCAAGGTCCACCTGATCGGCAATCCGGTGCGCGATTCCGTGCTCGACTTGCGCGACCTTCCCTATCCCGAGCTCGACGAGGAGGGCATCTTCCGCGTGCTCGTGACGGGCGGCAGCCAGGGGGCGAGCATCCTCAGCGACGTGGTGCCCGACGGCCTCGCGCTCCTGCCCCCGCATTTCCGCGCCCGGCTACAGGTCACGCATCAGGCGCGGCCCGAGGATATCGACGGCGTGCGCCAACGCTATGCCGAGCACGGCATCCCGGCGGAGATCGCCACCTATCTGCCCGACCTGCCCGAGCGGCTGGCCTGGGCGCATGTCGTGATCGCCCGCGCGGGCGCCTCGACCATCGCCGAGCTGACCGCGGCGGGCCGCCCCGCCATCCTGGTGCCGCTGCCGAGCGCCACCGACGACCACCAGACCGCCAATGCGCGCGAGATGACGTTGGCGGGCGGCGCCCGCACGATCGCGCAAGGCGCCTTTACCGCACAGGAACTCGCCAAGCAGATGCAGAAGCTCGGGCTCGAGCCCCAGTCCCTCGCCAACGCCGCCGCGCGCGCAAAGGCGTGCGGGCGCCCCCGCGCCGCCGCCGCGCTCGCCGACCTCGTTGAGCATATCGACGCGCCCTCGCTGCTCGGTGCGCCGCGCCCGTCGGCGGTGCCGGCATGAGGGGGGTCGCGACCGACATCGGCACGATCCATTTCGTCGGCATCGGCGGCATCGGCATGTCGGGCATTGCAGAGGTGATGCACAATCTCGGCTACCGTGTGCAGGGCAGCGACGTGGCCGAGGGTTACGTGGTTGAGGGACTGCGCTCGCGCGGGATTCCCGTCACGATCGGCCATGCGGCGGCGAACGTCGAGGGGGTGGCGGTCGTCGTCACCTCGACCGCGATCCAGCGCGGCAATCCGGAGGTGGAGGCGGCACTCAACGAGCGCATCCCCGTCGTCCGTCGCGCGGAGATGCTGGCCGAGCTGATGCGCCTCAAATCGACGATCGCGGTCGCGGGGACGCACGGGAAGACGACGACGACCAGCATGGTCGCCGCGTTGCTCGATGCCGGCGGCGTCGATCCGACCGTCATCAACGGCGGCATCATCAACAGCTACGGCTCCAACGCCCGCCTCGGCGAAAGCGACTGGATGGTGGTCGAGGCGGACGAGAGCGACGGCAGCTTCTTGCGTCTCGACGGCACCTTTGCCATCGTCACCAACATCGATCCCGAGCATCTGGATCATTACGGCAGCTTCGAGCGGGTGAAGGACGCGTTCGTCGAGTTCGTCGAGAACGTGCCCTTCTACGGCGCGGCGGTGCTCTGTCTCGACCATCCGGAGGTGCAGGCGATCATTCCGCGCGTGCGCGATCGGCGGATCGTCACCTATGGCTTCTCCGCGCAGTCGGACGTGCGCGGCGTCAACGTGACGCCCCACGCAGGCGGCAATCGGTTCGAGGCGATCGTGCGCGGGCGCGACGGTGCCCAACGCTCGATCGAGAATATCGAGCTGCCGATGCCCGGCCGCCACAATGTCCAGAACGCACTGGCGGCGATCGCCGTCGCGCTCGAACTCGGTATCGACGACCGGACGATCGAAAAGGGCTTCGGCGCGTTCACCGGGGTCAAGCGGCGCTTCACCCGCGTCGGCGAGGTGGCAGGGGCCACGATCATCGACGATTACGGGCATCACCCGGTCGAGATCCGCGCGGTGCTCGCCGGCGCGCGGGAAAGCGGGGTGGGCCGCGTCATCGCCGTCGTCCAGCCGCATCGCTACAGCCGGCTGGGCAATCTAATGGACGAGTTCGCGCAAGCCTTCAACGACGCCGACATGGTCTATGTCGCGCCCGTCTATGCCGCCGGCGAGGCAGCGGTCGAGGGCGTCGATGCAGAGGCGCTGGCCGAACGCATCCGCCAGCGCGGGCATCGCTCGGCTCAGGCGATCGGCGGCGCGGATGCACTGGCCGCGGCGCTGGCGGGGGACCTTCGCGCGGGCGATCAGGTCATCTGCCTCGGCGCGGGCGACATTACGAAGTGGGCCGCGGGCCTTGCCGACGCGATCCGGGCGGTGCCGGCATGAGCGACTGGTTCTCCACCGCGATCGAGATGCAGCGCGAGATCCTCCGCGCCCAGCGGGCGCAGGTCGAGGCAGGGCGTCAGGCGCTGAATAGCGCCGAGCCGCTGATCGCCGCGCAGGAAGCCACGGCCAGGGCGGCCGAGGCGAACCTCGCTGCGTGGCAGGCGTGGATGCAATTCTGGAGCGGGAAGCGGTGAGCGCGTCGCTCGCCATCGATCTGCCCGCCGTGCGTGGCCGGCTGAAGCCGCACGCACCGCTCGCCCCGCTCGTCTGGTTCAAGGCGGGCGGCGCGGCGGAGTGGCTGTTCGAGCCGGCGGACGCAGACGACCTGTCCGCCTTTCTCGCTGCGCTCGACCCTGCGGTGCCGGTGATGGCACTCGGCCTCGGCTCAAACCTGATCGTTCGCGACGGCGGCGTGCCCGGCGTCGTCGTGCGGCTGGGCAAGCCGTTCGCTGGCGTCGAGCGGCTGGACGAAACGACTCTCAGATGCGGCGGCGGGGCGAGCGGGATCCTCGTATCCTCGACCGCGCGCGACGCAGGCATCGGCGGGGTCGAGTTCCTGCGCTCGATCCCCGGCACCGTCGGCGGCTTCGTGCGCATGAACGGCGGCGCCTATGGCCGCGAAGTGAAGGACGTGCTGGTCGATGCGGAGGTGGTGCTCCGGTCGGGCGAACGGGTGACGCTCTCGAACGTCGATCTCGGCTACACCTATCGTCACAGCAACCTGCCCGATGGCGCGGTGGTCGTCTCGGCGACGTTCCGGGGCGAGCCCGCCGAGCCGCAAGCGATCCAGGCGGAGATGGACCGCATCGCCGCCGCGCGCGAAGCCTCGCAGCCGCTGCGCACCAAGACCGGCGGCTCGACCTTCAAGAACCCGCCGGGCGAAAAAGCGTGGGCGCTGGTCGACGCCGCGGGCTGTCGCGGTCTGACCCTCGGCGGCGCGCAGGTGAGCGAGAAGCACACCAACTTCCTCATCAACACCGGCACCGCGACCAGCGCGGAGATTGAGGCGCTGGGCGAGGACGTGCGCGCCCGCGTCAAAGCGCAGTCGGGCATCGAGCTGGAATGGGAAATCCAGCGGGTAGGAGTATCGTCGTGAGCGTATCGCCCCTCCACATCGCGGTCCTGATGGGCGGCTGGTCGGCCGAGCGGGAGGTGTCGCTGATGAGCGGGGCGGGGGTCGCCGACGCGCTCGAAAGCCTGGGCCACCGCGTCACGCGGATCGACATGGGCCGCGACGTGGCGCTCCGGCTGGCGGAGGCCAAGCCAGACCTCGTCTTCAACGCGCTGCACGGCACCCCCGGCGAGGACGGCAGCGTGCAGGGGATGCTCGACCTGATGGGGTTGCGCTACACGCATTCGGGCCTCGCGACCTCGGTCATTGCGATCGACAAGCAACTGACCAAGCAGGCGCTCGTGCCGCACGGCATCCCCATGCCCGGCGGCCGGATCGTGAAGAGCGAGGAGCTGTACGATCGCGACCCGCTGCCGCGCCCCTATGTGCTGAAGCCCGTCAACGAGGGCTCTTCGGTTGGCGTCGCGATCGTCACCGACGAGAGCAACTATGGCAACCCGATCGCCCGCGATGCGAAGGGGCCGTGGGGCGAGTTCGACGAGCTCCTTGCCGAACCCTTCATCCGCGGGCGCGAGCTGACGACCGCGGTGCTGGGCGACCGGGCGATGGGCGTGACCGAACTCAAGCCCAAGACCGGCTTCTACGATTACGAATCCAAATATACCGACGGCCTGACCGAACATGTCTATCCCGCCGACATCCCCGACGACGTGGCGCAGGCGTGCGAGGCGATTGCGGTCGAGGCGCATCGCCTGCTCGGCTGCAAGGGTGCCTCGCGCTCCGATTTCCGTTGGGACGATAGCCAGGGCGTTGCGGGGCTGTTCCTGCTCGAGGTGAACACGCAGCCCGGCATGACCCCGCTCAGCCTCGTTCCCGAACAGGCGCGGCACCGGGGCATGAGCTACCCGCAACTGGTGCAAGCCATTGTGGACGAAGCGATGCAGGAAGCGCAGGGATGAGCCGGATGGAACAGCGCCGCACCGCCCAGCGCCGCCCCGCGCCCAAGGGGAAGGGCACGACGCGCAAGCCCGGCGGCCGGAAGCCGCGCGCAGGGCTGCTCGACCGGATGATCGCTTCGGTGCCGGTGTCCGAAGCGACGTTGCGCCGCGTGTTCGGCTGGGGCTTCACCATTGCGATCGGCGGGACTGCGATCGGCGTCGCCACTTTCTTCGGGGTGCCCGGCATGATCGGCACCGCGATCGCCGAGGGGATGGGCCGCGCGGGTCTTCGCGTCGAGCAGGTCGAGGTGACGGGCCTCAAGCGCATGGACCGGATGGCGGTCTATTCGGTCGCGCTCGACCAGCAATCGCGGGCGATGGCGCTGGTGGACCTCGACGAGGTGCGCGAGCGGTTGATGCGCTATGGCTGGATCGCCGATGCGCGCGTGTCGCGCCGCCTGCCCGACACGATCGTCATCGACGTGGTCGAGCGGGTGCCGGCCGCCGTCTGGCAGAATAACGGCCAATTGATGCTGATCGACGAGGGCGGCACGCTGCTCGAACCCGTGCGCGCCGATGCCGTCCCCAACCTGCCGCTGCTGGTGGGCGAGGGCGCGAATGCGCAGGCGCCCGCTTATGAGCGGCTGATCGATGCCGCCCCGGCGCTTAAACCCATGGTGCGCGCCGCGACCTGGGTCGGCGACCGGCGCTGGGACCTGCAATTCGTGTCGGGCGAAACGCTGATGCTGCCCGCGGGCGAGGCGGAGGGGCAGGCGGCGCTGGTCAAGTTCGCCGAGCTCGACGGGCGCGACCGGCTGCTCGGCGGCCCCTATGTCCGCTTCGACCTTCGCATCCCCAAGAACCTGGTGATGCGAAAGGCCAGTGGGCTGGAGCGGACGACATCGATCGATCCCAATGCCAAGGTGCAACAGGAAGCGGACAAGTCGCTGCCCCGCGACGCGGAATAGGGGCGGGTGAATGGGGGTTAGGGCAACATGGCGAAGCAGGTAGCGGAAGGACTTCTCACCGTACTCGACATCGGATCGTCGAAGGTTTCGGCACTGATCGCGCAGAAGGGCGACGGCGGCGAGCTGACCGTGCTCGGCACCGGCCAGCGCGAAAGCCGGGGCGTGCGCCGCGGCTATATCGCCGACATGGCCGCTACCGAAGTCGCGGTGCGCGAAGCGGTGGAACAGGCCGAACGGATCGCCGGGGTGTCGATCGAGGACGTGTGGGTCGCCTTCTCCGCCGGCGGCCTGGTCAGCGATATCGTCAAGCTGGAGGTCGACCTCGGCGGCCACCGCGTCGAACAGGCGGATATCGACGCGCTGCTCAAGGCCGCGGGCGAGGCGCTCGATCCGCAGGGGCGGATGGTCCTGCACGCGCAGCCGACGCGCTACACGCTCGACGGCCTGACAGGCACGGCGCGGCCGATCGGGATGCATGCCGATCGCCTGGGCGTCGAGATCCACGTCGTCGCCACCGACGGCTCGCCGGTGCGCAACCTCGACCTGTGCGTTCGCTCGGCGCATCTCGACGTGAAGTCGATCGTCGCCGCCCCCGTCGCCACGGGCCTTGCGGTGCTGAGCGAGGAGGAGCGGGACCTTGGCGTCGCGCTGGTCGAGATCGGCGCGGGCGTCACTAACGTGTCGGTTTTCCAGCATGGCGTGCTGACGGGCCTCGCCTCGATCGGGATGGGCGCCGCCGACGTGACCGACGATATCGCCAGCGCCTTCGGTACGCGGCGTGCGCAGGCCGAGCGGATCAAGTGCTTCCACGGCTCGGCGAACATGAGCCCGCGCGACAATCACGAGATGATCGACATCGCGCCCATCAGCGCCGAACAGGGCGAGGAGGGCAGCCGCATCACCAAGGCGCAGCTCATCGCCACGATCCGCCTGCGCCTCGACCGGCTGATGCAGGAGGTGCAGCGCGAGCTCAAGAAGCTCAACTTCGACGATCCGGTCGGACGCCAGATCGTGCTGACCGGCGGCGGCGCGGAGCTGAAGGGTATTGCCGACTATGCGCAGCAGGCGTTGGGCCGCACCGTCCGCGTCGGTCGCCCGCGCGGGCTGACCGCGCTGCCCGAGGCGCATTCGGGGCCCGCCTTCTCGACGCTGGCGGGCCTTGCGATGTTCGCGGCGGCCGATCCGGTCGACCTGCGCGGCATGGAGCCGCAGCATCAACTGGTCGTCAGGCCGACGATGGGGACGATGGTCAAGCGCCTGCTGGCCGCGTTTCGGTCGAATTATTAAGAATATGCGACTTGCACCCCTTTTTGCCGCTAGGCTCGCGCGAAACGATGGTGCAGAACGGACGCCGAGTATCAGGCGCCCGCGTGTAATCTGGGGGCACTGGGGAGAAGAACATGGGTATCGATTTTCTGCCGCCTGACGTCGACGAGTTGACGCCGCGCATCACCGTCATCGGCGTCGGCGGCGCTGGCGGCAACGCGATCGCGAACATGATCCGCGCCGAGGTGCAGGGGGTCGAGTTCGTCGTCGCCAACACCGACGCACAGGCGCTGAAGCAGTCGGTAGCGCCGCAGCGCATCCAGCTGGGTGCCAAGATCACGCAGGGCCTGGGCGCCGGCAGCCGGCCCGAGATCGGCCGCGCCGCGGCCGAAGAGACGATCGAGCAGGTCCAGAAGTCGCTCGAGGGCAGCCATATGTGCTTCCTCGCGGCCGGCATGGGCGGCGGCACCGGCACGGGCGCCGCGCCCGTCATCGCCAAGGCCGCGCGCGACATGGGCATCCTGACCGTCGGCGTCGTCACCAAGCCTTTCGCGTTCGAGGGCAAGCGCCGCTCGGCCAGCGCCGAGGCGGGCATCGACGAGCTTCAGAAGTATGTCGACACGCTGATCGTCATCCCGAACCAGAACCTGTTCCTGATCGCCAACGCGAACACCACGTTCAAGCAGGCGTTCGAAATGGCCGACGAGGTGCTGCAGCAGGGCGTGCGCGGGATCACCGACCTCATGGTCATGCCGGGCCTCATCAACCTCGACTTCGCCGACGTCCGGTCGGTGATGCAGGAGATGGGCAAGGCGATGATGGGCACCGGCGAGGCCGAGGGCGACAGCCGCGCGATCGAGGCCGCGCAGAAGGCGATCGCCAACCCGCTGCTCGACGGCGTCAGCATGAAGGGTGCCAAGGGCGTCATCGTGTCGATCACCGGCGGCGACGACATGCGCCTGCTCGAAGTGGACGAGGCCGCGAACCATATTCGCGAGCTGGTCGATCCCGACGCGAACATCATCTGGGGCTCGGCCTTCAACCCCGAGCTCGAGGGCCGCATCCGCGTGTCGGTCGTCGCGACCGGCATCGAGGCCGACGGCAACGCGATCCCCGCGCCCGTCGCGACCGCCAATGCCGAGACGACGCGCAGCTTCAGCTTCTCGGCCCCGAAGAAGCCCGCCGCGCCCGCGCCGCAGCCTACCTATAGCGAAGAGCCGGCGCCCGTCGCCGAGCCTGCCGCGCCCGCGCCGCAGCCGGTGGCCGAGGAAAGCGACGAGCTCGTTCTCGGCGCCGAATCGACGCTGCCCGGCGGCGAGCCCGAAGCGGCCCCCGCTGCCCCGCCGGCCGATGCCGAGGCGCCCCGTCGCCGCTGGCTGACCGGCGCCGAGGAAGCGCCCGAGGCCGAGGCTGCACCCGCCGCGCGCCCGGGTGGCACGCTGTTCGAGCGGATGTCGGCCGCCGGCCGCGGTCTCGGCCGTGGCAGCGACGACAAGGATCCGCTGGACATCCCGCGCTTCCTCCACCGCCAGAACAACCAGTAAGCAGACGCACGCCGCCCGGTTCGTCGCCGGGCGGCGTCGCCCCGCCGCCCGCGCGTCAATTCGACAGTCGCGGTTCAGCGCGGGCGTGGTAACGGCATTTCCAAGCATGACTCGTCATTCCGCCCTGTGGTTCGGCGGCGCCGCGTTGCTGACGCTTGTCGCCGCTCCTGCGCTTGCGCAGCAGAGCGCGCCCACGGCGCCCGGTTTTGTGCCGCAACCCACGCCCACCGCCGACAAGCTCGCCGCCGCGATGAGCACGCTCGGCCGCTCGCCGCAGGATGTCGAGGCGCTGATCGCTGCGGGTGAGGCGAGCGCCGCGCTCGACGACACCCCCGCAGCGCTGCAATTCCTGGCCCGCGCGGAAAAGCTGCGCCCCGCCGACCCGCGCATCCCGGCGGCGCGCGGCCGCGCGTTCGTGCGGATGGGCCGGCCGGGCGAGGCGCTGCGCCGCTTCGCCGATGCCGAGCGGGGCGGCCTGGCGCCCGCGACCTATGCCGACGATCGCGGTCTCGCCTATGACCTGGTCGGCGATCAGGCGCATGCGCAGCTCGAATATAACCGGGCACTGGCGGCTCGCGAGGATGCCGAGGTCCGCCGCCGACTCGCGATTTCTCAGGCGATCTCGGGTGATCAGCCGGGGGCCGAGAAGACGCTCGACCCGCTGCTGCGCCAGCAGGACCGTGCCTCTTGGCGGACGAAGGCGCTGGTGATGGCGCTGGGCGGCAACACGGGCGGGGCGGAGCGCGTCACGGCAACGATGATGCCGGGCTTCTCGACTGCCTATTTGCCGCTGTTCCGCCGCCTTTCGGAAATCCGCGACCCCGCCGATCGCGCGTTCGCG
>CAJYIX010000030.1 GCA_913775315.1 uncultured Sphingomonas sp.
CGGCCAGGATGATCTCCCCGGCCGACACCAGCGGCTCCTTGTTGGCGATGACGACGGTTCCGCCGCCCTCGATCGCGGCAAGCGTGGGGCCGAGGCCCGCACAGCCCACGATCGCGCTCATCGTCCACTCGGCGCCCGATCGCGCGGCATCGCAGACCGCGGCCATGCCGCCGGCGGCGCGCGTCGCGGTCCCGGCCAGCGCTTCGGCCAGCGCGGGCAGGCAACTTTCGTCGGCGACGACTGCGAGTTCGGCGTTCGTCCGCCGCGCGGCTTCGGCCAGGCGCACGACATCGCAATTGGCGGTCAGCGCGACGACGCGGAAGCGGCCGGGCTCGCGCTCGATCAGGTCGAGCGTCGAGGTGCCGATCGAGCCGGTCGCGCCGAGGATGGTCACGGTCCTCATGCCGCCGAAGCTCCCAACACGATCACCAACAATGCCGCCAGCGGCGCGACCGGCACGATCCCGTCGAGCCGGTCGAGCATCCCGCCATGGCCGGGCAGCAGCGTGCCCGAATCCTTGATCCCCGCCCGCCGCTTGAGCCAGCTTTCGTAGAGGTCGCCGAGCGCCGAGACGACCGCGAGCACCGGCGTCATCACCGCCAGCCAGGGGGATAACCCGTACTGTGCCATGATCCCGCCGAGCACCGCTGCGGCGACGAGGCCGCCGAGGAATCCCGACCACGTCTTGTTCGGACTGATCGCCGGGGCGAAGCGCGGGCCGCCGACCGAACGGCCGACGAAAAACGCCGCGGTATCGCACGCCCAGACGAGGCCCATCGCCCAGAGCGACAGGAACAGCCCGTCGGGCATCGACCGCAAGAGCAGAAGCGATAGCGCCGGCAACCCGACATAGAGGATGCCGCCCGCCAGCGCCCGCTTCTGCGTCACCGCGCCCACGAAGAACGCCGCGCCGACGACGAGGCCGAGCGAAAAGAAGGACGGGCCGCTGGCGATCGGCGCCATGATCGCGAGCGGGATCGAGATCGCGAACTGGCCGATCTGCTTGTCGCGATGCGATGCGCCAAACATCGCCGACCATTCGCTCATCATGATGAGCGCGCCGATGACGACGACCAGCCAGAAGGCGAGCCCGCCCCACCAGAGCGCACAGAAAGCGAGCGCGAGGAGGCTGAAACCGACGGTCAGGCGCTGCTTCAGGTTCGCCTTGCGCCGGGCCTTTTCATCGAGGACGACCGGATCGATCGGCGTCACAGGCCACCGAACCGGCGTTGGCGACGCATGAAACACTCGACCGCCTCGGCCAGCGTATCGGCATTGAAGTCGGGCCAGAGCGTGTCGACGAACAGGAGTTCGGCATAGGCCGCCTGCCACAACAGGAAGTTCGACAGCCGCTGCTCGCCCGAGGTGCGGATGAGGAGGTCGAGCGGCGGCAGCTCGCGCGTGGTCAGTTCGCCCTCGATCCGCGCTTCGTCGATATCCGCGGGGTCGATCGACCCGTCCCGCGCGGCGGCGGCGAGGCGGCGGGCGGCGGCGGCGATCTCCGCCTGCGCGCCGTAATTGAGCGCGATGACGAGCGTCGGGCCGGTATTGACCGCGGTCCGCGCGATCGCATCGTCGATCATCGCGACCAGATCGCGGGACAGGGCATGATAGTCGCCGATCACCCGCAGCCGCACATTGTCGGCGACCAGCGTCGCAATCTCCGCGCGCAGGAAATGGCGCAGCAGGCCCATCAGGTCCTGCACCTCCTCGGCGGGGCGGCGCCAGTTCTCGGACGAGAAGGCGTAGAGCGTCAGCACCTCGATATTCAGGTCGCGGGCGGCGCGGGTGACGCGGCGCACCGCCTCCACACCCGCCTTGTGCCCGGCGGCGCGGGGCAGGCGCCGGGCCTTTGCCCAGCGGCCGTTGCCGTCCATGATGATCGCGACGTGGCGTGGCCGATCACCCGCCAGCGCCGAGGCATGGAGCTGCGTCGCCATCAGCGCGTCCGTTTGTCGAGGAGCCGAACCGCCGGCGTCACTTGCCGAGGATTTCCTTTTCCTTCGCCGCCGCCGCCGCGTCGAGGTCGGCGATCGTCGCGTCGGTCAGCTTCTGGACCTCGGTCTCGAGCTTCTTGCGCTCATCCTCCGAATAGACACCCTTCTTCTCGTCGGTCTTTAGCGCGTCCATGCCGTCGCGGCGGACGTTGCGGACCGCGATCCGCGCCTTCTCGGCGTACTGACCGGCCAGCTTGGCGAGTTCCTTGCGGCGCTCCTCGGTCAGGTCGGGGATCGGCAGACGCAGCGTGTTGCCGTCGTTGATAGGGTTGAGGCCGAGGCCCGCCGAGCGGATCGCCTTTTCGACCGGGCCGACGTTCGACTTGTCCCACACCTGTACCGACAACATCCGCGGCTCGGGCACCGACACGGTCGCGACCTGCACCAGCGGCATGTGCGCGCCGTACACCTCGACGGTGACGGGATCGAGCAGCGAGGTCGAGGCGCGGCCAGTGCGAAGTCCGGCGAGGTCGCCCTTCAGCGATTCGACGGCACCTGCCATGCGGCGCTCGAGATCAGCCTTGTCGTATGCGGCCATGATCGGCTCTCCTTATGCTTGTGGCTTGCGGACGATGGTCGCGGTGCCCTGCCCGCCGATGACGGCGGCAAGATTGCCCTCGTCGCGGATTGAGAAGACGACGATCGGAATGTCGCTGTCGCGGCAGAGCGCGACGGCGCTGGCGTCCATCACCTTGAGATTGTCGGCGAGCACCCGGTCGTAGCTCAGCTCGTCGTAACGGGTCGCGGTCGGCACCTTCTTCGGGTCGGCGTCGTACACGCCGTCGACGCTGGTGCCCTTGAAGAGCGCGTCACAGCCCATTTCGGCCGCGCGGAGCGCCGCCGTCGTGTCGGTCGTGAAGAAAGGCAGGCCCGTGCCCGCGGCGAACAGGACGACGCGGCCTTTTTCCATGTGACGCTGCGCGCGGCGGCGGACATAGGGCTCGCACACGCTCGCCATCGGGATCGCCGACTGAACGCGGGTGTCGACGCCCGCCTTCTCCAGTGCGTTCTGCATCGCGAGCGCGTTCATCACGGTCGCCAGCATGCCCATGTAATCGGCAGAGGCACGGTCGAAGCCCTGGGCCGCGCCCGCCAGCCCGCGAAAGATGTTGCCGCCGCCGACGACCATGCACAGCTCGACGCCACTATCGGCGATCGCCTTCACCTCTTCGGCGACGCGCGCGCAGGTTTCGGGATCGATGCCGTACTGGCCCTGGCCCATCAGGACCTCGCCCGACAGCTTCAGAAGGATACGCTTGAAAGTGGGGCGGCTCATGGGTCCCGCTTGGTTGAATGAAGGGGGCAGCAAAACGGCGCGGACCTTAGGAGCCCCGCGCCGTGATGCCAACCTATTACGCCCTTCCCCGCTAGGGGCAAGGGCGGAACGGCTTAGTTCTTCGAGAGGCCCGCGGTCGCGGCGACTTCGGCGGCGAAGTCGCTCTCTTCCTTCTCGATGCCTTCGCCGAGCTGGAAGCGGACATAGTCGACCAGCTTGATGGACGCGCCGGCGTCCTTGGCCGCCTTGGCGATCACGTCGCCGACGGGGGTCTTGCCGTCCATGACGAACGCCTGCGTCAGAAGGGCGTTCTCCTTCTTGAACTTCTCGATCGGGCCGTTGAGGATCTTCTGCGCGACCTCGTCCGACTTGCCGACGATCTTCTCGGCGTTTTTCTCGCGCAGGATCGCGGCCTCACGCTCGACGACCTCGGGATCGAGGTCCTCGGCGGTCAGCGCCAGCGGGAAGGCAGCGGCGACGTGCATCGCGATCTGCTTGCCCAGCGGCTCGAGCACGTCGACGCCGGCGTCCGATTCGAGCGCAACGAGCACGCCGATCTTGCCGAGGCCGGGGGCGGCGGCGTTGTGGACGTACGGGATCACCGCGCCCTGCGTGACCGACACGGCCTTCGCGCGGCGGAGCACCTGGTTCTCGCCGATGGTCGAGATGTTGTTGGTCAGCACTTCCTCGACCGTGCCGCCGGCGGGCATCGCCGCGCCCTTGAGCGCCTCGACATTGTCGCCCTGCTCGAGCGCGATCGTCGTGACGTTGCGGACGAAGTCCTGGAAGATCTCGTTCTTGGCGACGAAGTCGGTCTGCGAGTTCACCTCGACCGCCACGCCCTTGGTGCCGGCGACGGCGACGCCGACCAAACCCTCGGCCGCGGTACGGCTCGACTTCTTGGCGGCGGCGGCGAGGCCCTTGGTGCGAAGCCAGTCGACGGCGGCTTCCATGTCGCCGCCATTCTCGGCCAGCGCCTTCTTGCAATCCATCATGCCGGCGCCCGAACGCTCGCGCAGTTCCTTGACGGCGGCTGCCGTGATCTCGGCCATGTCGATTTCCTTCTTAAAATGCGGGCGGGGTCAGTGCGAATTGCCCTGCCCCGCCCGAATGACAGATCGGTGACGCGGGCGGTGGTCCGCCGCACGTCTTGTCAGGCGATCAGGCCTGCGCAGGCGCTTCCTCGGCCGAAGCCGTCTCAGTCAGCGCGGGCTCAGCCGGCGGCTCGGCCATCGCGCCGAAGTCCTGGCTCTGCATCGCGGCCTGATTGTTGCCGCGCGTGGCGGCGATCGCCATCGCCTCGCAATAGAGGCGGATCGCACGGCTCGCGTCGTCGTTCGCCGGCACCGGGAAGGCGATGCCGTCGGGCGAGACGTTCGAATCGAGGATCGCGACGACCGGGATGCCCAGCGTGTTGGCTTCCTTGATCGCCAGCTCTTCCTTGTTCGCGTCGATCACGAACATGATGTCGGGAATGCCGCCGAGATCACGGATGCCGCCGAGCGACAGCTCGAGCTTGTCCTTCTCGCGGGTCAGGTTGAGCACTTCCTTCTTGGTCAGGCCGTGCGTGTCGCCCGACAGCTGCTCCTCGAGAGTCTTGAGGCGCTTGATCGAGCCCGAGATCGTCTTCCAGTTGGTGAGCATGCCGCCCAGCCAGCGGTGGTTGACGAAGTGCTGGCCCGACTTGCGGGCGGCCTCGGCGATCGGCTCCTGCGCCTGGCGCTTGGTGCCGACGAACAGGACCTTGCCGCCGCCGGCGACGGTCGACGACACGAAGTCGAGCGCGCGCGCGAACAGCGGCACGGTCTGCGACAGGTCGAGGATGTGGACGCCGTTGCGATCGCCGAAGATGTACGGCTTCATCTTGGGGTTCCAGCGATGCGTCTGGTGGCCGAAGTGCGCGCCCGATTCGATCAGCTGGTGCATGGTGACGACAGGTGCCGCCATAGGGATATCTCCTTCCGGTTAGTCCTCTGGGAAGCAAGCGACCTTCGGCACGCCTTAAAGGCGGCGTCGAGCACCGGGTTATGGGCTTCCCATGCGGGTTGAGCGCGCGCTCTTAGACGACCGTGACTCAGAGATCAACGCTTGACATGCGGAACGGAAAAGGAACATAACGGGCTTGCAACGGGATCATGGAACCGGCTCGTCGCAAAGCTGTTCATAAGTAACGTTTCGTTAACCGTGTTCCGCGGTTCGAGGAGTGGGTCAGGTGGTCGCTATTCTCACTTTTGCACTGTTCGCTTTTGCCGGTTTCGTCGCATTGGGCGTGATCGCCGCGACGGTCGCACCCTATCGAGCCCGGATCGCATGCCTGCTGGAGCATGGCACGCAGACGCGCCTTGCCGCGCTGCCGCCGCTTCCCTCGCGGGGCGATACGCGGGCTACGCCTCGCCTGACGGCCTCGCCGGCGCACCTGCGCGCTGTCGCTTGACGCGAGCGTAGGCAGCGATGCTGAAGGGAATCGTCGCCAGATATCCGAGACAGATGACGCTGAGCGTTTGCCACGGCGCGGATACGATCGCCGCAGCAAAGATCACCACGACCGCCAGCGCCTCGAACCGTACCCGGCGACGCAGACGCAGCGATGACCATGAGAAGGTCGCAAGGCTGGACACCATCAGGAACGCGGTGAACGCGACCCATGGTGCGACGAGCCACGGCGAACGGAATACCGTTTCCTCGGTCCAGAACCAAAGATACATCGGCAGCATTGCCAGACCGGCCCCCGCCGGTGCCGGCACGCCGGTCAGGAAGCCCGCCGACTTGTGCGGCTGTTCCGACACGTCGATGTTCGCGTTGAACCGGGCAAGCCGCAGCGCGCAGAAAACCGCATAGATCAGCGCCGCCAGCCACCCGATCCGCGGAATGCCCATCAGCGACCAAAGGTAGACGATGAGCGCGGGCGACACGCCGAAGCTGATCGCGTCGGACAGGCTGTCGAGCTCGGCGCCGAACCGGCTCTCGCCGCGCACGAGCCGGGCGATGCGGCCGTCGATCCCGTCGAGCACGCCGGCCAGCAGTACCATCAGAACCGCCCGCTCCCAGTCGCCGGCGATGGCGAAGCGGATACCCGTCAGGCCCGAGCACAGCGCCATGGCGGTCACGGCATTGGGCGCGATCGCGCGCAGCGGCAGGCCGCGACCCGGACGGCGGGGGCGAAGCGCCATTACTGGGCGACGCCCGTCGGCGCCTCGACCCCGATGCGGCCGATGATCGTCTCGCCCGCGACGCTGCGTTGGCCGAGAATGACCTGCGGCTGATAACCCGCCGGCAGGAACACGTCGACGCGGCTGCCGAAGCGGATGAGGCCGATGCGCTGGCCCGCGACGACCATGTCGCCGGGCTTGACGAAAGCAAGGATCCGGCGCGCGACGAGGCCCGCGATCTGGGTAAAACCGAAGCGGGTGCCGTCGGGAGCCTCGACGACGATGTGCTGGCGCTCATTCTCGTCCGACGCCTTGTCGAGGTCGGCGTTAACGAACTTGCCCGAGATATAGACGACCTGTCGGATCGTGCCGGTGATCGGGGTGCGATTGATGTGGACGTCGAACACGCTCATGAAGATCGACACGCGCGTCAGCGGCCCCTCGCCCAGCCCCTGCGGACCGGCAAGCTCTGGCGGCAACGCGACCTGCTGGATCATCGTCACCAGGCCATCGGCAGGCGCGACGATCAGCCCCGGCCCCTGCGGCGTCACGCGAACGGGATCGCGGAAGAAGGCGGCGACCCAGAGCGTCACGCCCAGGAACGGCCAGGTCCAGAACCAGCCCCCGCTGATGAAATAGACCAGTGCCGAGATCGCCAGCGCGATCAGGACGTATTTGCGCCCTTCGGGATGGACGGCGGGGAAGCGCCACTTGACGGTCGAAGTGGCGATGGGCGGCTTTTCGAGTGATGGCATCGCGCGGGTCTAACCGTGCCCGTCCCGCGATACAATCAGTTGTGGCAATAGCGCAGGCCCAAAGCCGATCGCCCCCGCGGTTGATCCCGGCGCGCGCGCGGCTTAGGGAGCGCGCAAACCTCCCTCATGGATACAGCGAGACGTTGATGGCGAAGATCAAGGTGAAGACGCCCGTCGTGGAGATCGACGGCGATGAAATGACCCGGATCATCTGGGCGTGGATCCGCGAGCGCCTGATCCTCCCCTATCTCGACATCGACCTCGAATATTACGACCTCGCCGTCGAGAAGCGTGACGAGACCGACGACAAGATCACCGTCGATTCGGCCAAGGCGATCCAGAAATACGGCGTCGGCGTGAAGTGCGCGACGATCACCCCCGACGAGCAGCGCGTTGAGGAGTTCGGCCTGAAGAAGATGTGGAAGTCGCCGAACGGCACGATCCGCAACATCCTGGGCGGCGTCGTCTTCCGCGAGCCGATCGTCATCAAGAACGTCCCCCGCCTGGTCCCCGGCTGGACACACCCGATCGTCGTCGGCCGCCACGCGTTCGGCGACCAGTATCGCGCGACCGACTATCGCGTGCCGGGTCCGGGCAAGCTGCGCCTCGTCTTCGAGGGCGACGACGGCACCGTGATCGACGAGGAGGTGTTCAAGTTCCCGTCGGCCGGCGTCGCGATGGCGATGTACAATCTCGACGACTCGATCCGCGACTTCGCGCGCGCCAGCCTGAACTACGGCCTCGGCCGCGGCTGGCCGGTGTATCTGTCGACCAAGAACACGATCATGAAGGCCTATGACGGGCGCTTCAAGGACATCTTCCAGGAAGTGTTCGAGACCGAGTTCGCGCCCCGGTTCAAGGAAGCGGGGATCGAGTATCAGCACCGCCTGATCGACGACATGGTGGCGAGCGCGCTCAAGTGGCACGGCGAGTTCGTGTGGGCGTGCAAGAACTATGACGGCGACGTGCAGTCGGACACGGTCGCGCAGGGCTTCGGCTCGCTCGGCCTGATGACCTCGGTCCTGATGACGCCGGACGGCAAGACGATCGAGGCGGAGGCCGCGCACGGCACCGTCACCCGCCACTATCGCCAGCACCAGCAGGGCAAGGCGACCTCGACCAACCCGATCGCGTCGATCTTCGCCTGGACCGGCGGCCTCAAGTATCGCGGCAAGTTCGACGGCACCCCCGACGTGACCCGCTTCGCCGAGACGCTGGAGCGCGTCTGCGTCGAGACGGTCGAGGGCGGCGCGATGACCAAGGACCTCGCGATCCTGATCGGCCCGGACCAGCCCTGGATGACGACCGAGCAGTTCTTCGAGGCGATCCGCGTGAACCTCGAAACCGCGATGGGCGAGTGGAAGTAAAACTTCCGTCGCCGATCGTTTGAAAGAGGCGCTCCGGGGGACCGGGGCGCCTTTTTCATTGGCGAGCACGCCCGCATTGAATAACGTTCGGGTGTGGGTGAACCAGATGACGATACGATTGGTCGTTTCATCCGCTTCGGGATACCCGCAGCGATGCTCAGCGTTTTTGCGGTTGCCGCGTTTTCCGGCGGGACTTCAAAGCGCCTTCCGGAGAACAACGTCGTTTTTGGTTGTTAGTCCGCAAAGAATGCGCCTGCGATACGCCTCGATGCAGGTGGCCTTGCTGTCGAGAATGCAAACTTCCCCAGCATACCGTTTCGAATCGAACGGTCGAAGCTGGGCTATTCGATTGAAACGGCTCGGCCGCTCGCGCTCGACGACAGCGGGGATGTCCCGCGATTGATTGTGGAGAACGAAATTGGCGGCGTCTATCTGCGGTTTTATCGATTTGACGGTCAACGCAGTTACGGCGTATTCGAACTCAACGGACAGATGCCGTTCCAGATCCTCGGCGAGCGCTCGCATTTGAACTACCTACCGGCCCCAGCGGCACGCTGCCGCTGGTAGTGCCAGCTACATCTCCCCCCGCGCCTTACGGATCGCGTACCATTTCGCCACGTTGGCATTGTGCTCGCCCAGCGTGTTTGCGAACACATGCCCACCCTGCCCGTCGGCGACGAAGTACAGCGCCGGTGAGCCCGCAGGATCGAGCACCGCGTCGATGCTCTTCCGGCCGGGATTTGCGATCGGCCCCTCGGGCAGGCCGGTCATCGCATAGGTGTTGTAGCCGTTGACCGCATTCACCTCCGACCGGAGGATGCGGCGGCCGAGGGGGCGGCCCTTGGTCAGCGGATAGATGATCGTCGGGTCCGCCTGTAGTCGCATGCCCTGGCGCAGGCGGTTGGAATAAACCGCTGCGACCGTCCGCCGTTCGGCTTCCACCGCGGTTTCCTTCTCGACGATCGAGGCGAGGATCAGCGCCTCCCGGGGCGTCGCTACCGCGATGCCCGGCTTGCGGCGCTTCCATGCCTCGGCAAGGTAGCGGTCCATCGCGCGCTGCATCCGGCCGAGCACCGCCGCGCGGGTCTCACCGCGCTGGTAGCTGTAGCTGTCGGGCAGCACCGAACCTTCGGCGGGCACGCCGACCTTGCCGGTCAGTTCGGGAGCGCGCATCAGTGCCTCCTGCACCAGCACCGAGGGAAGCCCCTCGGGCACTGGCACGAACCGCTGGAGCGTCTTGCCGCCCTGCATCAGCTTCAGGAGGTCCGCCTGACTGATTCCGGCGGGCAGCGGATATTCGCCCGCACGGATCGGGTCGGAGGAGCCGATAAGCTTGGCTAACAGGACGAACCGGCTCGCCGAGTTGATCGCGCCCGCCTTCTCCAGCTCGTCCGCCGCGCGGGTCAGGCTGGCACCCGCGGGCACGACGACGCTCTTGTTGGCCGGCAGCGGCCCCTTGCCACCCCAGCTCTGCATCACCCCGAACAGCACCGCGATCATCGCGAGGCCGAGAATCAGGCCGAGGCAGCCGAGACGCTTCATTGCGAAGGGCTCAATCGATCGCCTTCATGACGAGCGAGGCGTTGGTGCCGCCGAACCCGAACGAGTTGTTGAGGATCGCGCGCACCTTCCGCTCCTTGGCGACGTGAGGGACCAGATCGACGCCCGCGCAATTCTCGCTCGGATTGTCGAGGTTGAGGGTCGGCGGTACGATCGAATCGCGCATGGCGAGGATGCAGAAGATCGATTCGACCGCGCCCGCGCCGCCCAACAGGTGACCGATCGCCGACTTGGTCGAGCTCATCGACATGCCCTCCAGCGCAGGGCCGAACAGGCGGCGGACCGCACCCAGCTCCAGCTCGTCGCCGAGCGGGGTCGAGGTGCCGTGCGCATTGACATAGTCGATGTCGGACAGGCTGAGGCCCGACTTGCGCATCGCCATTTCCATGCTGCGATAGGCGCCCGACCCCTCGGGATGCGGGGCGGTCACGTGATAAGCGTCGCCCGACAGGCCATAGCCGATCACCTCGGCATAGATCTTCGCGCCGCGCGCCTTGGCGTGCTCGTACTCTTCAAGGCAGACGACGCCCGCGCCCTCGCCCATGACGAAGCCGTCGCGGTCGCGGTCATAGGGGCGGCTGCCCTTTTCGGGCGTGTCGTTGAAATTGGTCGACAGCGCGCGCGCCTGTGCGAAGCCCGCGATGCCGATCGGACAGATCGCCCCCTCCGCGCCGCCCGCGAGCATCACGTCGGCATCGTCCATCGCAATCATCCGCGCGGCGTCGCCGATCGAGTGCGCACCGGTCGAGCAGGCAGTGACGACCGCATGATTCGGCCCCATCAGCCCGTACTTGATCGACACCTGGCCCGAGATCAGGTTGATGAGGCGGCCATGGACGAAGTGCGGGCTGACGCGGCTCGGCCCCTTGCGGTCGAGGACGAGCGATTCGCTCTCGATCCCCGGCAGGCCGCCGATGCCGGCACCGATCGAGCAGCCGGCGCGATAGCGCTCCTCCTCGCTCATGTCGGTGAGGCCGGCATCCTCGAGCGCCTGTCCGGCGGCGTCGATGCCGAAGATGATGAACGGGTCGACCTGGCGCTGAATCTTGTGATCGACGCGCTTGTACGGGTCGAAGCCATATTCATGGTCGGCGGGCTTTACCTCGCACGCGATGCGGCACTTGTAGTCGGTCGCGTCGAAGCGGGTGATCGGGCCGGCGCCCGACTTGCCCGCGATCAGGTTTTTCCACGCGGTTTCGACCTCGGCGCCCAGCGGCGTGACGAGACCCAGGCCTGTGACGACGACGCGGCGCATGTGAAACTCTCCGTCCATCGGCCCCGCGCGGGGGCCATCCTTTTCGATCGTGCGGGCGCTTGATGACGCCACGGAAAGCCCGGCCGCACGAAGCGATCAAGGGCTTGACCAACGCGCTGTCAAGCGTCGCACATAAACAAACGGCTCCCCGCCCGGCCCATGGGGCGCGGGCGGAGAGCCGCGAACGTCTTCTAACGAGACGGGCTCAAATCAGCCCTTGTGCTCGTCGATATAGGTGATCGCGTCCCTGACGGTCGTGATCTTCTCGGCGGCATCGTCGGGGATCTCGACGCCGAACTCTTCCTCAAACGCCATGACCAGCTCGACGATGTCGAGGCTGTCGGCGCCCAGATCGTCAATGAAGCTGGCGTCCTCGGTCACCTTCTCGGCCTCGACGCCCAGATTTTCGACGACGATCTTCTTCACGCGATCGGCGGTGTCGCTCATTCCCAAATCCTCTTGTGGGGTTCTTTCGATTACCTGAACGCCCTATCGGGCCAAATCCGCGCTGGCAAGCCCGAGCGCGGCCACATGCGTCAGAGCATCGCCATGCCGCCGTTGACGTGGATCGTCTGGCCGGTGACGTACCCCGCCTCTCGGCTGGCGAGATAGACGACCGCGGCGCCGATATCCTCGCCGGTGCCAAGGTCGCCCGCCGGGATGCGGCCAAGCAGCGCCGCCTTCTGCACCTCCGGCAGCACATCGGTCATCGCCGACCGGATGAAGCCCGGCGCGACGCAGTTTACGGTGATGTTGCGGCTGGCCAATTCCTGCGCCAGCGCCTTCGACATGCCGACCAGCCCCGCCTTCGACGCGGCATAATTGGCCTGGCCCGGATTGCCCGTCGCGCCGACTACCGAGGTGATGGAGACGATCCGGCCGAAGCGCGCCTTCATCATCGGCCGCGCGGCGGCACGGGCCAGGCGGAACGCGGCCTCGAGGTTGACGCGGATCACGTCACTCCACTCCTCGTCCTTCATCCGCATGGCGAGGTTGTCGCGGGTGACGCCGGCATTGTTGACGAGAATGTCGAGCCGCCCGCCCAGCGCCTCGACCGCCTGCGGCACCAGCGCGTCGACGGCGGCGCCGTCGGACAGGTTGCATGGCACCGCCACATGATCGCCGCCGAGGCCGGCGCGAAACGCCTCGAGCTTGTCGGCATTCGAGCCGGACACGGCCAGCCGCGCCCCCTGCCCCGCCAGCGCCTTGGCGATCGCCGAGCCGATGCCGCCCGATGCGCCGGTGACGAGCGCGGTCATGCCAGTAAGGTTGAACATGGGTTCAAATCTCCTCAGAGCGCTTTCAGCAGCGCTTCGATATCGTCCATCGTGATGACGCTGGTGGTCGTCGCATCGGGGGCGGTGCGCTTGACCATCGGGCCGAGCACCTTGCCGCCGACCTCGACGTAATCGGTGACGCCCGCGTCCCACATCGCTGCAACGCTTTCGCGCCAGCGGACCATGCCCGTCACCTGCTCAACCAGGAGTGCGCGGATGATCGCGGGGTCGGCGGCGGGAGCAGCGGTGACGTTGGCGAAGACGGGGACGAGCGGCGCCTGCATCGCGACGTCGGCCAGCGCCGCTTCCATCGCGTCGGCGGCAGGCTGCATCAGCGGGCAGTGGAAGGGAGCGGAGACGGGCAGCAGGACCGCGCGCTTGGCGCCGTGATCCTTGGCAATGCCGACGGCCCGCTCGATCGCGGTGCGCGCGCCCGAAATGACGACCTGGCCGGGGTCGTTGTCGTTGGCGACGGTGCAGATCTCGCCCTCGGCCGCGGCATCGGCGATCGCCTGTGCCTTGTCGCGGTCGGCACCGAGCAGGGCGGCCATCGCCCCCTCGCCCACCGGCACCGCCGCCTGCATCGCCTGCCCACGCAGTTTCAGCAGCCGCGCGGTGGTCGACAGGTCGAACGCGCCCGCCGCGCAGAGCGCCGTATATTCGCCGAGCGAATGGCCCGCGACGAAATCGGCCTTGTCGGCCAAGCGAACGCCCCCCTCCCGCTCGATCACGCGCAGGACCGCGATCGCGTTCGCCATGATCGCCGGCTGGGCGTTTTCGGTGAGGGTGAGGTCGCTTTCCGGCCCCTCGGTCATCAGGCGATAGAGATGTTGGCCCAGCGCCTCGTCGACTTCGCCGAAGACTTCGCGGGCGTGCGGGCTTGCCTCGGCCAGTGCGCGGCCCATGCCGACCGACTGGCTGCCCTGCCCCGGAAAGATGAACGCGCGCATCACTGGCTCCCGCTTGGATTGGAAGCGCCCGCGCCTACGCCCGAACGCCGAAAGCTTTCAAGTCCCGGCGCACCTGCGACAATCTGTGACCCTTTCGTTCTCCCGCCGCGATAGGTCTGCGACACCCGGCCACCAGATTGTCTTCATCGCCGGATCGCACCGGCGTCCAAGTTCGAAAGAGGAGATGAAGATGTTCAAGAAGCTCATGCTCGCCGGCGTCGCCGCCTCGATGGTCGCGGCCCCCACCATGGCCAGCGCCGCGCCGCAGCAGTATCGCGAGATCGTCCGTCAGGGACCGAACCGCACCGTCGTGGTCCAGCGCGGCCCCGGCTATCGGGAGAAGACGGTGATCCGTCACAACGATAACCGGCGCTTCAACGCCCGGCACTGGCAGCGCGGGCAGCGGTTCGACCGCCGCTATGCGACCAACTATCGCCAGATCGACTACCGCGCCTATCGCAATCGCGGTGTCTATGCGCCGCCCCGCGGCTATCAGTGGGTGCAGTCGGGCAACGATGCGGTCCTGATCGCGCTTGCCAGCGGCGTGATCGGTGCGGTGATCGGCGGCGCGATCCGGTAACGCTTGCTTTTCTGGGCCGCATGTGATGTAGGCCCGGCAACCGGGGTGGAAGGGCTCTCCTTTCCGCCCCGGTCTGCATTCGGACGACAGCCGGAGGGGCCATGCGATGGGCGCATGGTCAGCGATCGGCCAAGACAGGAACGAAGACATGGCTCTTTACGAGCACGTCTTCCTCGCCCGCCAGGATCTGGCGCAGGCGCAGGTTGACGCGTTGGCGGAAAACGCCACCAAGATCGTCGAATCGATGGAAGGCAAGGTCGTCAAGACCGAGACCTGGGGGCTTCGCAGCCTCGCCTATCGCATCGCGAAGAACCGCAAGGCGCATTATGTGATGCTCGAGATCGACGCACCCGGTGAGGTCGTCGCCGAGCTGGAGCGCCAGACCCAGATCAACGAGGACGTGATCCGCTACATGACCGTCCGCGTCGACGGCCATGAGGCCGGCCCGACCGTCATGATGCGCAAGGGCGACCGCGAGCGTCGCCGCGACCGTGACGACCGCGGCGACCGTGGTGGTGATCGTGGCCCCCGCCGCGAGCGTGAGGAAGGGGAGAACAACTGATGGCCCGCCCGTTTTTCCGCCGCCGCAAGAGCTGCCCCTTCTCGGCCAAGGACGCGCCGCGCATCGATTACAAGGATGTGCGCCTGCTCCAGGGTTTCGTGTCGGAGCGTGGCAAGATCGTGCCCTCGCGCATTACCAGCGTGTCGGCCAAGAAGCAGCGCGAGCTGGCCCAGGCCATCAAGCGTGCGCGTCACCTGGGCCTGCTGCCCTACGTCGTGAAGTAAGGAGCGGATCCCATGCAAGTCATCCTGCTTGAGCGTGTCGAGAAGCTCGGCCGCATCGGCGACGTGGTCACGGTGAAGGACGGGTTCGCCCGCAACTTCCTGCTGCCCAACAAGAAGGCGCTGCGCGCCAACGACGCCAACCGCCGCGTGTTCGAGGCGAATCGCGAGCGCATCGAGGCCGAAAACGCCACGCGCCGCACCGACGCGGAGGGCGAGGCCAAGACGCTCGAGGGCGTGTCGGTCACGCTGATCCGTCAGGCCTCGAACGTCGGCCAGCTCTACGGCTCGGTCGCGGTTCGCGATCTGGTCGATGCGCTCGTCGCCGACGGCCACAAGGTCAACAAGAGCCAGGTCGTGCTCGACAAGCCGATCAAGTCGATCGGCCTCCACGAGGTGCGCGTCGCGCTGCACCCCGAGGTGTCGGTGACGGTCAAGGTCAACGTCGCGCGTTCGCCCGAAGAGGCGGACATGCAGTCGCAGGGCGTCGATGTCATGTCGGCGATGTTCGAGAAGGAAGAGAGCGGCTTCACCGAAGACCGCGATCCGAACCTCGAGGCCGGCGAGATCGCACGCGAGCCGAACGAGACCGAAGAAGAAGCCTGATCCTTTTCCCGCGGCCAAGAAAAAGGGGCTGTCCGAGCGATCGGGCAGCCCCTTTTTCATGCGCATCCGCGAAATGCTGTCAGGGCACCGCGACGCAGGCGCTGATGACCGCGGCGAGCGGGATCAGCGACAGAACGACTGGGACAACCTTGCTCATCTGGACGCCTTTTCAAATGCCTCGTGCGTCATCAATGCGCGACTGCACCAAAAGGTTTCCGGGCGGTGAACGGCCCGCTCAGGCTCGATACGGTTCTACCCCGGCGGCGCGCAGGTGCCGGTCGAGCCGGCCGCCCAGCCACAGGAAGAACATGCGATAGTCGCTGACCAGCGACCAGAGTGGGTGCGTGAACGTCGCCGGCCGGTTCCGCTCCACCCGGAAATGCGCGACCCAGGCGAAGCCGTAGCCCGCGAGCGGGACGGCGAGCCACCACCACCCGCCGTTCAGGATCGCGATCGCGGCGAACGCGAAGGTCAGCGCGGTCCCCGCATAGTGCAGCGCCCGCGTCTTCGCGCGGCCATGTTCGCGGAGATAGAAGGGCCAGAACTCGGCATAAGTCGCGATGCGAGCCATGGCCCTACGCTATGCCGGAAAGCCGTAAAGGCAAGCCCGATCTATCGGCGGATCGACGGCCCCAGCACAATGGCGAACACGAGGGTCGCGGCAATGCCCAGCACCAGCATCGGCAGGTTGCGCGGGACCACGAACCGAAGCTGTCTCCGCCCATTGGGCACGTTCGGCGCAACCGCCAGAAAGCCGGCGTTCCCGCCAAACGACGATGCGGCCGACGGCATGATCGTAATGAAGAGGCCGACCGGATTGAAAAGGTCGACGATGACCGCCGCGATCCCGAGCGTCAGATAATAGGGATAGCCGATCTCGCGGCGTACGGAGCGCGTCGCGGGTGAATCGCCGACCATCGTCGACAAGGTGGAGATCGCGCGGCGCACCAGCCACGTGTAGAGCGCAATACCCACGCTCGCCTCGCCGATCCGCCATAGCCAGTGGTCGGCCAGCGGTCCGATCCCGCCATCCGCGCCGGGGCCAAGATCGCCGACGCCGGTCACGCCCGAGAAGCACAGATAGCCTGCGGCCACGAATGCCTTTGTCACCCACAGCAACCACAGCATCAGTCGCGCGGTGTCCCCGGTCGCGCGCCGCCAGAGGAGATAGGCGACGCTCGCCAATGCGCCGTCCACGCCCACCCCGGCCAGCGCGACGACGCGGCGCGGGGCCCCGACCAGACCATCGCAGTCGACATAAAAGGCACCGAGCGTCGCGACATGCCCGCCTTGCGCTGCACAGGCTGCGGCGTGCCCGCCGATTTCGTGCTACATCGTCGTCAACGGCATCAGCAGCAATCCGGCCCCGATCATTGTCAGTCGATCGACCCGTTGCGACTGCATATCCTGCATGGCCTCCCCCCTTTACCGCCGCCCGAACAACTTCTCGATATCACCGTGTGCCAGCTTCACCCAGGTCGGGCGGCCGTGGTTGCACTGGCCCGAATGGGGCGTGACTTCCATCTCGCGAAGCAGCGCATTCATTTCGGGAACCGACAGCACGCGTCCCGCGCGGACCGAGCCATGGCAGGCCATGGTGGCGGCGACATGGTCGAGCCGCTCACGAAGCGAGAGCGCCTGATCGTGCGCGGCGATCTCGTCGGCGAGGTCGCGGATCAGGCCCGCCACGTCGCTCTGGCCGAGCAGTGCGGGAACGGCGCGAACGAGGACGGCGGTCACGCCGAAGCGTTCGATCTCCAGCCCCATTTCGGCCAGTTCGCCCGCCCGATCCTCGAGCCGGTCGCACGCGGGTTCGTCGAGCTCGATTACCTCGGGCAGCAGCAGCGCCTGTCGCGGTGCGCCGCCCGCCGCCAGCGCCCGGCGCAGGCGTTCGAGGACGAGGCGCTCGTGCGCGGCGTGCTGATCGACGATGACGAGCCCGTCCTCCGCCTCCGCGACGATATAGGTGCGCGCCACCTGGCCGCGCGCGACGCCCAGCGGGTGGGCGGTGGTCGAGGGCACAGGCTCCGATGCGGGCTCGGCGCGGGCGACGGGCGGCGGCGACAGGAAGGTCGGGCGCGCCTCGCGCAGCAGCAGGTCGCCGCCGGTCGTCGGCCCCCACGCGAATGCCTCGGGCGCCGGCGCCGTCATCGGCTCCGCCTGCCAGTTCGCCATCGCCCCCGCGTCCGCCGCCTGCACGACGCGGTGCCCCGCTTCGTCCAGCGCGCGGCGCAGGCCGCTCACGATCAGCCCGCGGACGAGCGCCGGGTCGCGGAAGCGGACCTCCGTCTTCGCCGGGTGGACGTTCACGTCGACGCTGTCGGCGGGCACGTCGAGGAACAGTGCGACGACGGCATGGCGGTCGCGCGCCAGCATCTCCGCATAGGCACCGCGCACCGCGCCGACGAGAAGCTTGTCGCGCACAGGCCGCCCGTTGACGAACAGATACTGGTGGTCGGCGATCCCGCGATTGAACGTCGGCAGCCCGGCGACGCCGCCCAGGACATGCCCCGCGCGTTCAAGGTCGATCGCGACCGAATTGTCGGCAAGCGCCCGGTCGGTCAGCGCCGCCACCCGCTCCGGCCGCGTCTCGCCCGGCGGTACCGACAGCACGCGGCGGCCGTCATGCTCGACCGCGAAGCCGATCTCGGGCCGCGCCATGGCGAGGCGCCGGACCACGTCGAGGCAAGCGGCATATTCGGAGCGCGGGCTGCGCAGGAACTTGCGCCGCGCGGGGATGCGCTCGAACAATCCCTCGACGCGGACGCGCGTGCCGGGGGGCAGCGCGGCGGGGCCTTCCTCGACCAGTTCGCCATTGTCGACGATTCTGCGCCAGCCCTCGCCGCCGCGCACCCGGCTTTCGAGGGTGAGGCGCGCGACGCTGGCGATTGAGGGCAACGCTTCGCCGCGAAAACCGAGCGTTGCGACGCCTTCGATCGCGCCCGCTTCCCACAGCGATTCGGGCAATTTCGACGTGGCGTGGCGTTCGAGCGCCAGGGCCATGCTGTCGGCGTCCATGCCGCATCCGTCGTCGACCACCTCGATCCCGTCGATGCCCCCCGCCGACAGCCGCACCGAAATACGGCAAGCCCCTGCATCGACGGCATTTTCGACCAGTTCCTTCAATGCGGATGCGGGCCGCTCGACCACCTCGCCCGCAGCGATCCGGTTGATGAGGTTCGGGGGCAGGCGGCGTATTGACATGGGGGAGCCTGTAGCCCAAGCGGCGGCATCCCGCGACCCGCAACCGCCAATCCTTTACCGGCGCCGGATTACCGGCAGGCGGTGGGTCCGGCTAGACGCTGCATCACGACTGCGCGCCCATCGGCGTGCGGCAAAAACGGGTTGGTCGATGATTTTCTCGCGATTGTTCAAGTTCATGTCGCACGATATGGCGATCGACCTCGGGACGGCGAACACCGTCGTCTATCTGCGCGGGCGCGGCGTGGTGCTCAACGAGCCTTCGGTGGTCGCGGTCGAGACCCTGAACGGCGTCAAGAAGGTCAAGGCGGTCGGCGACGACGCCAAGCTGATGATGGGCAAGACCCCCGGCTCGATCGAGGCGATCCGGCCGCTGCGCGACGGCGTGATCGCCGACATCGACGTGGCCGAGCAGATGATCAAGCACTTCATCGAGAAGGTGCACGGCCGCCGTCGCGGGCCGTTCAGCTTCCCGCAGATCGTGATCTGCGTGCCCTCGGGCTCGACCAGCGTCGAGCGCCGCGCGATCCGTGACGCCGCCTCGAATGCGGGCGCGAGCCAGGTCTTCCTGATCGAGGAGCCGATGGCCGCCGCGATCGGTGCCGACATGCCCGTGACCGAGCCGATCGGTTCCATGGTCGTCGACATCGGCGGCGGCACGACCGAGGTTGCGGTGCTGTCGCTGCGCGGGCTTGCCTATTCCACCAGCGTCCGCGTCGGCGGTGACAAGATGGACGAGGCAATCGTCAGCTACGTCCGCCGCAACCACAACCTGCTGATCGGCGAGGCAACGGCCGAGCGGATCAAGCAGGAAGTCGGCTGTGCCAAGCCGCCTGTCGATGGTATCGGCGCGACGATCCACATCAAGGGTCGCGACCTCGTCAACGGCGTGCCCAAGGAAATCCAGATCAACCAGGGCCAGATCGCCGAGGCGCTGTCGGAGCCCGTCGGCACGATCATCGAGGGCGTCCGCATCGCGCTCGAGAACACCGCGCCCGAGCTGGCGGCCGACATCGTCGACCAGGGTATCGTCCTGACCGGCGGCGGCGCGCTGCTTCAGGGCATCGACGAGGTTCTGCGCGACGAGACGGGCCTGCCCGTCACGATCGCCGAGGATCCGCTGACCTGCGTCGCGATCGGCACCGGCCGCGCGCTCGAGGACCCGATCTATCGCGGTGTCCTGCTCGCGGTCTGAGCTGAGGGAAGGAGGGCGCGCCGATGGCGCCGCCGCGTAAACCGCGCCCCGGCTTTTCGAGGCGTGCCCAGTTCGGGCTGTTCCTCGGCTACGTCGCCGCGGCGACGGGCGCGCTGATCGGCGCGATCCTGCTCGTGTTGTCGTTCCTGCACCCGCCCGCCTATCTCGCGGCGCGGGGCATCCTGCGTGAGGCGACGACGCCGGTGTCGTCGGGGCTTCATTGGGTCCGCCGACAGGTTGCCGATATTCCGCCCGGCGTCGGCGGGTATTTCGGAGTGATGGGCGAGAACCGCCGGCTGAAGGCCGAGCGCGAGGCCGAGAAGAAGCTGGTCGCGCGCGCGCGTCAGCTGGTGATCGAGAATATCCGCCTGCGCCGCCTGCTCCAGCTGCGCGATCGCGAGGGCGAGACGGTGGCGACCGCGCGCCTCGTCAACGCGACCTCGGCCAGCACGCGGCGCTTCGCGACGCTGAATGCCGGGCTGTGGCAGGGCGTGCGCGCCGGCTATCCGGTACGCGGGCCGGAGGGGCTGATCGGCCGCGTGCTCGAGGTCAGCCCCAATACCGCTCGCGTCCTGCTCGCGGTCGATCCCGAGAGCATCATTCCGGTGCGCCGCGTGCGCGACGGGATGCCGGCGATCGCGACGGGCCGCGGCGACGGGCTGATCGAGGTCCGTGTGGCGGGCATCGCCAACATGCCCTACCGCGCGGGCGATGTTTTCGTCACCTCCGGCGCGGGCGGACTCTATCCGCCGGGTATCCCCGTCGCCCGCGTGATGCGCAACGCCCGCGATACCGCAGAGGCGCGGCCGCTCGCCAATCCCGACGCGCTCGACTTCGCCCATATCCAGCGCCCCTATCTCCTCCCCCCCGCCCGCCCCGCCCCGCCCGAAAGCGCGGCCAAGAAGTGAACGAACCGCTCCGCTCCGCCTTTGCTGAGCCCGAGCCGCCGCGCCGGTCGCGGCGGATCGCGCCGATGACGATCATGCTCGGCTCGCTGGTGACGCTGTTGCCGGTCGTCTCTACGGTCCCGTGGCTGCCGCCGCTGGGGCTGATGCTGCTGGTCGGTTGGCGGCTGGTGCGGCCCGACGTGCTGCGCGTCTGGGCGGGCGCGCCGCTCGGCCTGTTCGACGATCTGGTCAGCGGTCAGCCTCTGGGTAGCGCGATGCTCCTTTGGGGGGTGTCGCTGATCGTGCTGGATATGTTAGAGATGCGCCTCGTGTGGCGTGATTTCTGGCAGGACTGGCTGTTGGCGAGCGGGACGATCGCATTCTGCCTGATCGGCGGCCGGCTCATCGCCTCGCCATTGGGGGCGCATGTCGACACCGCGCTTGCGCTCCAGATCCTGCTTGCCTCGGCGCTCTATCCGCTGATTTCCCGGCTCTGCTTCGCGCTCGACAGCAAGGGCCGGCCGTGAGCGGCCCGATCCGCCAGGTGACCGAGGCGGCGCAGGCCTTCACCTTTTCGCGCCGGGCCTTTGCGCTCAGCGCGGGCCAGATTGGCGTCGGTGCGCTGCTCGCCGGCCGCATGGCATGGCTGTCGGTCGCCGAGAACGAGCGGTACAAGCTCCTGTCCGAGAGCAATCGCGTCAATCTGACGCTGATCCCGCCGCGGCGCGGGTGGATCGTCGATCGCGCCGGCCACGCGATCGCCAACAACCGCACCGACTTTCGCATCGACCTGATTCCCGAACGGATCGAGGATGCCGCGCGGGTGCTCGCCGATCTCGCCCGCCTGCTGAAACTCGACCCTGCCGAAGTCGAGCGGATCACCAAGGAGCTCGAAAAGGCGCGCGGGCTTCAGCCGGTGCCCGTGGCCGAGAATCTCGACTGGGACCGCTATGCCGCGGTCGTCGTGCGTCAGCCCGAATTGCCCGGCGTCGCGCCGACACAGGGCTATGCGCGCAATTATCCGGCGGGGGCCGCGGTCGCGCATCTCGTCGGCTATGTCGGCACGCCCTCGGCCGAGCAGTACAAGGACAGCAAGGACCCGCTTTACCTCGCACCCGGTTTCAAGCTTGGCAAGGACGGGCTTGAAAAGGCGCTGGAACCGAAGCTGCGTGGCACGCCCGGCGCGCGCCGGGTCGAGGTGACGGCGCGCGGGCGGCCGGTCCGTGATCTCGACACCCGCCGCGACGTGCCGGGGCAGACGGTCAAGCTGACGATCGATGCCGGGCTTCAGGAATATGCCGCCCGGCGCCTGGGCAACGAGAGCGGCAGCGCGGTTGTCATCGACGCGCGCACGGGCGGCATCCTCGCGATGGCGTCGATGCCCGCCTACGATCCCAACAGCTTTTCCGATGGCATCAGCCGCCTCGAATGGGGGATGCTGAGCGAGGACGACCACCTGCCGCTGACCAACAAGGTGCTTCAGGGCCTCTATCCACCGGGTTCGACCTTCAAGCCGGCGACCGCGATCGCGGCGCTGCGCGCGGGAATCGACCCGGAGCGGACGGTCTTTTGCAATGGCGGCTATCAGCTCGGCAATCGCTTCTTCCGCTGTCTCGGGCGGCACGGGTCGGTCAACCTGCACCGCGCGATCGCCAAGAGCTGCAACACCTATTTTTACACCATGGGCCGCGACGTCGGGATGGACGGCGTGGCGGCGGCGGCGCGGCAGCTCGGCCTCGGCGCCGAATATCCGCTGCCCTTTCCCTCGCAGCGTTACGGGACGATCCCCGATCCGGCGTGGAAGCTGCGCAAGTACAAGGAAAGCTGGCGGCCCGCCGATACGCTCAACGCCTCGATCGGTCAGGGCTATATCCTCGCCAGTCCGCTCCAGCTCGCGGTGCAGGCGTCGCGCATCGCCTCCGGCCGCGAACTGATGCCGCGCATCCTCGCCGACGCGCCGATCGTCGGGCCGATGCTCGACGTGCCGCAAGAGCGGATGGCGATGATCCGCTCCGGCATGGACGAGGTGGTGAACGGCGCGGGCACCGCGGTGCGCAGCCGGCTTCAGCTTGACGGCATCCGCATGGGCGGCAAGACTGGCACCGCCCAGGTGCGGCGCATCGCCGGCGGCGCGCGCGGCGGGCTCAACGTACCGTGGAAATATCGCGACCACGGCCTATTCATCGGCTTCGCGCCGGTCGAGAATCCGCTCTACGCCGTCGCGGTCGTGATCGAGCACGGCATGTCGGGCTCCGGTGCCGCTGCGCCCGTGGCGCGCGACCTCCTTACCTATCTGTTCGACCGGCCCAAGGCGATGGCAACGCTTGAGGCGTTCGAGAAGCAGTGGGGCGGCGACCTCAATGCGCGGATGGCGGCGAAGGCGGAGGCCTATCGCCTCGTCAAGCAGGCGCCGATCCCGATCGCCACCCCCTCCCCCCATCCGGAAGCGACACCGCCAGCCGCGGGGGAACGCGAGTGAGGCTCGCCGAACTGATCCCGGCGCCGATCGCGCAGCTGCCTTGGCACATCCTGTTCCTGATCCTGGCGATCGGCGGGTTCGGCACGGTCGTCCTCTTCTCGGCCGCGGGGGGCAGTTTCACGCCCTGGGCGTGGTCGCAGGGGATCAGGCTGCTCGTCTTTCTCGGGCTCGCCGTCGTCCTCTCCTGGGTGCCGATGCGGTTCTGGGAGAAGATCGCCCTGCCCGGCTACGGGATCACGCTGGCAGCGCTGGTCGCGGTCGAACTCCTGGGTGCCGTGAAGGGGGGCAGCCAGCGCTGGCTCGACCTCGGCTTCATCCGGTTGCAGCCGTCGGAATTCATGAAGCTGTTCATGGTGCTTGCCGCCGCGCGCTTCTATGCGATGCTGCCGGGGGCGGAGGTGCGTCGGTTCGGGGGCATCTGGCCGGCGGTCGGCCTGATCGCGATGCCCGCGGCGCTGGTGATGCTGCAGCCCGATCTCGGCACCGCGCTGATGATTACCGGCGGCGGGATCGTCATCATGTTCCTGGCGGGCGTGCCGCTGCGCCTGTTCATCGGCGGCGCGCTGGGGCTGGCGCTGTTCGTGCCGATCGCGGTCAACTACATCCTCCACGATTATCAGCGCAATCGGGTGCTGATCTTCATGAACCCGGAGGCCGATCCGCTCGGCACCGGCTATCACATCAGCCAATCCAAGATCGCCATCGGATCAGGCGGGCTGTTCGGCAAGGGCTTCCTCCAGGGTACGCAAAGCCATCTCGACTATCTGCCGGAGGGGCATACCGACTTCGTGTTCGCCACGATGGCGGAGGAATGGGGCTTGGCGGGCGGGGTGCTGTTGATCCTTGCCTTCATGCTTCTGATCCGCTGGGGGATGAACGTGGCGGCGCGGTCGCCCTCGCGCTTCGGACGGCTGGCGGCGGCGGGGCTGGCGACGACGATCTTCTTCTATGTGGCGATCAACCTCCTGATGGTCATGGGGTTCGCGCCCGTGGTCGGCATCCCGCTTCCGCTGGTCAGCTTCGGCGGTTCGGCGCAGATGACGGTGCTGATCTGCGTCGGCGTGCTGATGTCGATCGACCGCGCGTCCCGCCCGAAACCCGGTTTCCGCCGCCTGATCTGAAAAAAGCAAAAAAAAGGGGTTGCCGGCCCGGAGGACCGCTGTTAGTGGCGCGCTTCCCGACGGGGAACGGGCCGCAGCCGGCCGGTTTCTTCTCCCGGAATGGACGCATAGCTCAGTTGGTAGAGCAGCTGACTCTTAATCAGCGGGTCCTAGGTTCGAGCCCTAGTGCGTCCACCATTTCTCCCTCCTTGACGCTGGCCCAGCTTGGGATTGGGATTGGGCTAGCCTTGAAGTGGGATCGGGCTTCTGACCCCGTTGCGAGGCTCTCCGGCGTCAGCCGCTAGGGTCAGGACCCATTGATGTGAGCGTCTCGATCTGATTCAGGCTCCGCGAGGAGACTAGGATGAGCAACCTGTTTTGGCTGACCGACGAGCAGATGGAGCGACTGCGACCGTTTTTCCCGAAGAGCCACGGCAAGCCGCGCGTCGATGATCGACGGGTGCTGAGCGGCATCGTCTTCGTCAACCGCAACGGGCTGCGCTGGCGCGACGCGCCCAGCGCCTACGGTCCGCACAAGACGCTCTACA
>CAJYIX010000031.1 GCA_913775315.1 uncultured Sphingomonas sp.
AGCGCGGAGCAGGGTTCGTCCATCAGGATGACCTCGGGATCGACCGCGATCGCGCGCGCGATGCACAAGCGCTGCTGCTGCCCGCCCGACAGCGCGGTGCCCGAGTCGGACAGCCGGTCCTTCACCTCGTTCCATAATCCCGCTCGGCTGAGCGAGCGTTCGACGATGAGGTCGAGTTCGCTCTTCGACTGCGCCAGCCCGTGTATCTTCGGACCATAGGCGACATTCTCGTAGATCGATTTGGGAAATGGATTGGGCTTCTGGAACACCATGCCGACGCGCGCGCGAAGCTGCACCACGTCCATGTCGGCGGCGTAGATGTCCTCGCCGTCGAGGCGAATGTCGCCCGCCACGCGCGCGGTCGGGATGGTGTCGTTCATGCGGTTGAGTGTGCGCAGGAACGTCGACTTGCCGCAGCCCGAGGGGCCGATGAACGCGGTGACGTTCTCCATGTCCACGTCGATCGACACGTCGTCGATCGCCTGCTTGCGCCCGTAATGGACGCTGACATGGCGGGCCGAGATCTTCGGCGCAGCGGTAGGGACGGGGGCGTGCATCACCAGCGGGTCTCGAAACGGTTGCGAAGATAGATGGCGAGTGCGTTCATCGCGAGGAGGAAGACGAGGAGGACGATGATCGCCGCCGACGTCTTTTCGATGAAGCCGCGGCTGACCTGATCGGACCAGAGGAAAATCTGGACGGGCAGCACGGTGGCGGCGTCGGTCAGCTTGTCCGGCGGTGTCGCGATGAAGGCGCGCATCCCGATCATGAGCAGCGGCGCGGTCTCGCCCAGCGCGCGCGCCATGCCGATGATCGTGCCGGTCAGGATGCCGGGGAGCGCCAGCGGGAGGACGTGGTGGAACACGACCTGCACGCGGCTGGCCCCGACCGCGAGCGCGGCGTCACGGATCGAGGGGGGCACCGCCTTGATCGCGTTGCGCCCGGCGATGACGATGACGGGCATGATCATCAGCGCCAGCGTCAGCCCGCCGACGATCGGCGCCGACCGCGGCATGTTGAACGTGCCGAGGAACACCGCGAGGCCCAGCAGGCCGAAGATGATCGAGGGTACGGCCGCCAGGTTGTTGATCGATACCTCGATCAGGTCGGTCCAGCGGTTCCGGGGGGCATATTCCTCCAGATAGATGGCCGAGAGCACACCCACCGGGAAGGCGAGGCCGAGCGTGACGAGCATCGTCAGCAGCGAGCCCTTGAGCGCCCCCCAGATGCCCGCCGCGGTCGGATCGGTCGAATCCGCGCCGGTCAGGAAGGTCCAGTTGAAGCCGCTGGTCAGCGCGTTCGCCGCCTTCAGGCGCGCCGCGGCGGCTTCGTCCTCGGGCTTGGCGGTGCCGGTCGCGGCCTCGTGAATGCCGGGGGCGGCGGGAACGGCGATGACGGCGCGGCGCGAGAGCAGCGTGGGGTCGGCCTTGATCGCCTCGCGCACCGTGACCCAGGCGCTGTCGGAGATGACGCGCTCGCCATCGAGTCCGAACGCCTGAACGGCGGCGACGCCAACTGCGTTCTGAAGGCCAGCGCCCGCCAGCGCGAGGTCGGCGCCGGCGCGCGAAAGCTGCTCGGGCTTTATCTCGAGTGCCATCGCCGGGAAGTCCAGCGGCAGCCGGACCTCGGTACGCGAAAAGCCGCCGAGCCCGCTCGACAGCATCGTCACCAGCAGGAACGCGAGGAACGCGCCAGACAGCGACACCGCGGCCAGCCCCAGCCAGCGGAAGCGCCGCTCGCCGGCATAGCGGCGGCGGATGCGCCGCTGCATCGCGGGCGAGCGCCAGTCGGTGGGCGCGCGATCGAGGGAAGCGCGCTTATTCATAGGCTTCGCGATACTTTTTCACGACGCGCAGCGCGACGATGTTGAGGAGGAAGGTGATGACGAAGAGCGTCAGGCCGAGCGCGAAGGCCGCCAGCGTCTTGGGGCTGTCGAACGCCGCCTCGCCGGTCAAGAGATCGACGATCTGCTTGGTGACGGTGGTCGCGCTGTCGAAGGGATTGAGGCTGATCGTCGCCGCGCCGCTGGCGGCCATGACGACGATCATCGTCTCACCGATCGCGCGGCTGACGGCGAGTAGGATGCCCGCGACGACGCCCGGCAGCGCGGCGGGCATCAGCACGCGGGCGATCGTTTCGGATTTGGTTGCACCCATCGCCAGGCTGCCGTCGCGCATGGCGGAGGGAACGGCGGCGAGTGCGTCGTCGGCCATCGAGCTGACGAATGGAATGATCATCACCCCCATGACGAGCCCCGCCGCCAGCGCGCTTTCCGAACTGGCATAGGGCATCCCCAGCGCGACGGCGGCCTGACGGATCGCCGGGCCGACGGTCAGCGCGGCGAAATAGCCGTAGACGACGGTGGGGACGCCCGCGAGAATCTCCAGCATCGGCTTGACCCAGCGGCGGACGGCGGGGGCGGCGTATTGGGTGAGGTAGACCGCGCTCATCAGGCCGAACGGGATCGCCACCGCCATCGCGATCACCGCGCCGATGAAGAAGGTGCCCCAGAAAAGCGGCACGGCGCCCAAATCGCGGCCGGGATCGGCGAGGCTTACGCCCTGCGGGCTCCAGTGTGTGCCGAGGAGGAAGTCGGCGACGGGCACGATCGAGAAGAAGCGCGCACTTTCAACGAGCAGCGAGCCGAAGATGCCGAGCGTCGTCAGGATCGCGATCAGGCTGGCGACGAGCAGGATCAGCATCACCCCGCGCTCGACATGCCCGCGAGCGCGGAACGGCGCGGCGACCCGGCTGAACGCATAGAGCCCGCCGGCAAGTGCAAGCAGCAGCGCGATCCCGGTGCCGATCCAGGCATAGCGGGTAAGGTAGGTGCGATAGATCGGCGCGAGCGTTTCCGCCTGTGGGTTGAACGCGCCGAGGTCGGGATTGCGCGCGATCGCCCGCGCCTCGGCAAGGATCGCCGAGCGCTCGAACGCGAAAGCGGGAAGGGACGCCGCCTGCGGGCTCGCCAGCACGCCTTCTCGCGCCAGTTGCGGGCTGATCCAGCCCCAGGCGGCGAGGAACACGAACGCCGGGATCGCCACCCACATCGCGACATACCAGCCATGCTGGCCGGGCAGCGAGTGCAGCCGCGTGGCGCCGCCCAGTCGCACGGCGCGCGCGCGGGCGGTCAGCCAGCCGATCAGGGCAAGACCGAGGACGAGGAAAAAGAGGGCCGATCCCGACATCGCGGCTATTGCAGCTCCGCCGGGTCGAGCGTTTGGCCCCGGGCGACAATTGCGGCGGAGGCGGCGCGCACCGCGCTGGGCGCGGCGATCATGCCCTTGCGCACCAGCGGCCCGTTCGGCCCCCACGACGCGGCATAGTCGGCGAGGAAATCGGTGAGGCCGGGAACGGGCTTCAGATGCCGCTTCTTGACGTAGATGTAGAGCGGGCGGGCGCCGGGATAGCGGCCGGTCGAGATCGTCTCGTAGGTCGGCTCCACCCCGTCGACGGGGACGCCATGCAGCCGGTCGGCATTCTCCTCGAGGTAGCTGAAGCCGAAGATGCCGATCGCGTTCGGATTGGCGTCGAGCTTCTGGACGATCAGATTGTCGTTCTCGCCCGAATCGACATAGGCCGCATCGTCGCGGACCCGGGTGCACAGGCGGGCGAAGCCGTCATGGTCGCGCTCCTTCATGATCGCCGCGCCGGGGACCATCGCCTCGCACGCGGGGGCGAGGATCAGTTCGGCGAGCGCGTCTCGCGTGCCGCTGGTCGCGGGCGGGCCGAGCACCTGGATCGGGATCGCGGGCAGGCCGGGATTGACGTCGGACCAGAGGCGCGCGGTGTTCGCCTTGCCGCCGGGAAACGCGGCGAGCGCGCGATAGAGGTCGGTCCGGCCAAGCTTCAGCCGCGGGCCGCGGTTCGATTCGGCAAAGGCGACGCCGTCGAGCCCCACCTGCACCTCGATGATCTCGTCGACACCGTTGGCCGCGCAGGCATCATATTCGGAACGGCGCAGCCGGCGCGAGGCGTTGAGGATGTCGGGATGCAGCGGGCCGATCCCGGCGCAGAACTGTTTCACCCCCGCGCCGGTCCCCGTCGCCTCGATCACCGGGGCCTTGCGATCCGGGTGCTGGTTGCGGAAGGCTTCGGCCACGGCGGTCGTGAAGGGGTATACGGTGGAGGAACCGACGATCCGGATCTCGTCGCGCGCGACCCCGCCCTCGTCGCACGCGGCGAGTGCAAGGGCGGCAAAGCCGCCAAGGGCAAGAGATCGAAACATCGAAACGGTCCCCCGGACGCCTGGACAGGCGGTTCCGTAAAGGCCGCTAGCACCCGATCGACGCCCCTTTGTGACACCGACGTTGCGGTTTGATGACAGGGTGGGCGGGTGGTCCCGGATCGTCCCTTCCCGCGCGGGGGTCAGGGCCGGGCGGGCGGGATCGGCGTGTATTGGGTCGAGACGAGCCTCCACTTGCCCGCATCCTGCCGGGCGACGTGGCGGACGCGAAGCGAGCGGGTCATGCCGTTTGGCAGCGTCAGCGACTGGCGCAGCGTGACGATCGCGAAGTTGCCCTTGGCGGCCACCGCCCATTCGTCGGCGGTCATCGGCGGCACGGGCGCCTTCTTGTCGGGCGTGTAGAAGCCGATCACGTCGGTGCGCTTGTCGACGGTGCCGACGGGCGAGATTTCCTCGTAATCCGGCGCGAGCGTCGCATCGAGAGCTTCGGCGTCGTAGCCCGAGCGCGCCGCGGCGAACCGCTCGGCAAGATCGCGAAGCGGCTTTTCCTGCGCCAGTGCGGGGGCACCGGTGGCGGCAATGATGGCGGCGGCGGTCAATACATTACGCATCGGCTGTTCCTTTTCGGATGCTTATCCCGCCACCACCGGCAGCAGGATCGTGACGGTCGTGCCCGTGCCGGGGACGCTGGCGATGTCGAGCCGGCCGCGATGGCGCTCGACGATATGCTTGACGATCGAGAGGCCGAGCCCGGTGCCGCCCGCCTGGCGGCTGCGGCCCGAATCGACGCGGTAGAAACGCTCGGTCAGGCGCGGCAGGTGCTCGGCGGCGATGCCGTCGCCCTCGTCGCGCACCGCGAGCTGCAGCATAGCGCCGCCATCGTGGCGCAGCTCAACCGTTACCGGCGTGCCGGGGCGGCCATACTTCATCGCATTGCCGACCAGGTTGTGGAGCACCTGGCTCAGCTGCGCGCGGTCGCCCTTGACCGGCGGCGCATCATGGACCGCGGTGACGAGGTCGGCCCCGCGCGCATCGGCAATGCTCGTGACCTCGGCGCGCACTTCCTCGACCAGCTCGCCCAGCCGCACGATCTGGTCGGGTTCGCGATATTTCTCGGCCTCGATCCGCGACAGGCTCATCAGGTCGTCGACCAGCCGGCGCATCCGCGTCGCCTCGCCGAACATGATCTTCAGGAAGCGGTCGCGCGTGTCTGGATCGTCGCCGGCACCCTCGCGCAGCGTCTCAATGAAGCCGAGGATCGAGGCGAGCGGCGTTCGCAGTTCGTGGCTGGCATTGGCGACGAAATCGATGCGGATCTTGTCGGCGGCATAGCTGCCGGTGCGGTCGATCAGGTGGACGACGCGCAGGGAAGGGCCGGCGGCGCGGACGTGCATTTCCCAGCGCTGCTCGCGCGTGCCGACGCCGACGAGGTCGATCGGCGCGTCGTCCTCGGGCAACGGCGCGATCAGGCGCTCGGCGGCGGCGGGGTGGCGAATGGCGAGGCGCACATCCTCGCCGAGGATGTGCTGGCCGAGGAGCGCGCGGGCGGCGGCGTTGGCGCGAACGACGCGGCGGTCGGCGACGACGAGGACGGGCTCGACCACCGCCTCGATCACGTCGCTGACCAGCGCGTCGGGGGCGGGGGCGGGGGTGGGCGCGGCAACCGGCCGCTCGTCGCTTTCGGTACCGAGCGCGACCAGCACCGCGGCGATCGCACCGACGATCGCGACGAGGGTCGCCGACACGTCGCCGCCAATCAGCAGCGCCGCCGCACCGCTCGCCACCGCCAGCGCCAGCGCAATGCCCGCCCGAATCGCCCGATCGCTCCCCATCGAGAGGCTGGCTAACGCATCGCCGCGGCCTTGTCGCGGCTGGCTTGTTGACCGGGCGGCGGGGGTTCGCCAAGGGATCGGCATTTCCCGCCGTTACACGAAGGTGCGCCTTGTCCCGACCCGATGCGCCGATGAGCTTCCAGCGCATGATCCTGACGCTCCACAATTACTGGAGCGAGCGCGGCTGCGTCATCCTGCAACCCTATGACATGGAAATGGGGGCGGGCACCTTTCACCCCGCGACGACGCTGCGCGCGCTGGGGCCGGAGCCGTGGAACGCCGCCTTCGTCCAGCCGTGCCGTCGGCCCACCGACGGCCGCTATGGCGAGAACCCCAACCGGCTCCAGCATTATTACCAGTATCAGGTGATCCTGAAGCCGAGCCCACCCGACTTGCAGGAGCTGTATCTGGGCTCGCTGGCAGCGATCGGCGTCGACATGGCCACCCACGACATCCGCTTCGTCGAGGACGATTGGGAAAGCCCGACGCTCGGCGCCTGGGGCCTCGGCTGGGAAGTGTGGTGCGACGGGATGGAGGTGACGCAGTTCACCTATTTCCAGCAGATGGGCGGCTTCGACTGCAAGCCGGTCGCGGGCGAGCTCACCTACGGGCTCGAGCGGCTGGCGATGTACATCCAGAACGTCGACAGCGTTTACGACCTCGCCTTCAACGACGCGGGCGTCACGTACGGCGACGTGTACCACGAGAACGAGGTCCAGATGTCGACCTGGAACTTCGAGGTCGCGAACACCGACAGCCTGTTCGACGCGTTCAGGAAGCATGTGGCCGAGTGCGAGAATTCGCTGAACGCCGCCCTGCCGATTGCCGCATACGAACAGGCGATCAAGGCGAGCCACGTCTTCAACCTGCTGCAGGCGCGCGGCGTCATCTCCGTCGCGGAGCGGCAGGCCTATATCGGCCGCGTCCGCGACCTGGCGAAGGGCGCGTGCAAGGCGCAGATCGACAAGATGTCGCCCAAATGGCGCGCGAACTTCCCGGAGTGGAGCCTGTGACCGACTTCCTGCTCGAACTCCGGTCGGAGGAAATCCCCGCGCGGATGCAGGATCGCGCGCGCGCCGACCTCGACAAGCTGTTCGTGGCCGAACTCGCCAAGGCCGGCATCGCGGCGGACGAAATCGTGACCTATGCGACGCCCCGCCGCCTGGCGCTGATCGCGCGCGGGTTGCCGGAAGCGACCGAGGCGGTGCGCGAGGAAGTGAAGGGGCCGCGCACGTCGGCGCCCGAACAGGCGCTTGAAGGGTTCCTGCGCAAGACGGGGCTGACCAGGGACCAGCTCACCGACCAGAACGGCGTCTGGTTTGCGGTCACCGAAAAGCCCGGCCGCGCGACCGCGGAGGTGCTGACCGCGGCGATCCCGGCAATCGTGCGCGCCTTCCCCTGGCCCAAGTCGATGCGCTGGGGCGATGCGTCGCTGTCGAGCGAGAGCCTGCGCTGGGTGCGGCCGCTGCAGGGGATCGTCGCGATCTTCGGGCAGGACCTCGTGCCGTGCGCGGTCGCGGGGATCGAGAGCGGGTTCGCGACTGTCGGCCACCGCTTTCACGCGCCCGGCGCGATCACGATCGGCGGCGCGCATGACTATGCCGAGAAGCTGCGGATGGCACACGTCATCGTCGATCAGGACGAGCGGCGCACGATCATCCGCGACCGCGCGGGCGCGCTGGCGGCGGAAGCGGGCCTCACGCTGATCGAGGACGAGGGCCTGGTCGCGGAGAATGCGGGGCTGACCGAATGGCCGGTGCCGCTGCTCGGCCGCTTCGATGCCGGCTTCCTCGACGTTCCGGCGGAGGTCATCCAGCTCACCGCGCGGGTGAACCAGAAGTATTTCGTGTGCGAGCAGGCGGGCGGTGAACTCGCCAACGCCTTCGTCTGCGTCGCGAACATCGAGGCGAAGGACGGCGGCGCGAAGATCGTGGCGGGCAACCAGAAGGTGCTCGCGGCGCGCTTGAGCGATGCGCGCTTTTTCTACGAGACGGACCTCAAGGTGCCGCTCGAGGAACAAGCGAAGAAACTCGAGAAGATCGTCTTCCACGAAAAGCTCGGCACCGTCGCCGACAAGGTCGAGCGCGTGGCGAAACTCGCCCGCTGGCTGGTCGAGGAGGGGATCGTCAAGGGCGCCGACCCCGTCCACGCCGAACGCGCCGCGCGGCTGGCCAAGGCCGATCTCGTCACCGGGATGGTCGGCGAGTTCCCCGAACTGCAGGGCCTGATGGGCGGTTATTACGCCAAGGCGCAGGGCGCACCCCGCGAAGTGTGGGAAGCGGTGCGCGATCACTACAAGCCGGTCGGGCAGGGCGACGAGGTGCCCACCGCGCCGGTGACGGTGGCGGTGTCGCTAGCGGACAAGCTGGATACGATTGCGGCGTTCTTTGCGATTGATGAGAAGCCGACCGGATCAAAAGATCCGTTTGCTCTTCGCCGCGCGACGATCGCGGCCGAGAGCATCATTCTTGGAAACAAGCTTCGGACATCGATCGGTTCGTTGCTGTCCAAGGCAATTGAGATCGTCTGCACGCAGCCGCGCGTCTACGAAGACGTAATGTCTTTGGGTCGAGCCGCTTTGCAAA
>CAJYIX010000032.1 GCA_913775315.1 uncultured Sphingomonas sp.
ATCCGCGGTTCGCTTCAGCGTAACCTCGACATCAAGCGGACCTCGCCGGGCGTCGTCGACGTCATCTCGGCCGAGGATATCGGCAAGTTCCCGGATTCGAACGTCGCCGCCTCGCTCCAGCGCCTGCCGGGCGTGTCGATCAACCGTTCGGGCAACCGCGGCGAGCCGCAGGGCATCACCGTTCGCGGCTTCGGCGGCGATTTCAACGAAACGCTGATCGACGGCCGCCGTCTGTCGACCGCATCGGGCGGCCGCTCGGTCGACTTCACGACGGTCGGCGCGGACTTCGTCGGCCAGCTCGCGGTCTACAAGACGCCCGACGTCACCGTGTCGTCGAGCTCGATCGGTGCCACGGTCAACATCAGTTACCCCAAGCCGTTCGACAAGATGGGCGAGCGGATCGCGATCACCGCGGGCGGCTCGCTTCAGGACAAGGCGGGGACCTTCGTGCCCACCGTCGGCGCGCTGTTCAGCAAAACGTTCGCCAACGACACGATCGGCATCCTCGGCAGCGCGATCTACACCCGCCGCGACACCGAGACGAACCGCGTGTTCGTGTCGGGCTGGCAGGGCGGCTTCTACGCACCGTGCCAGTTGGCCGGTTCGACCGCCGCGGTGTGTCAGCCGACCGCCGACCAGAATTCGGCCGCATGGGCGACGCCGACCAACCGGCGCAACATCACCGGCTGGTATCAGCAGCAATATGGCGCCGACCAACGCTATACGAAGGACGAGCGGCTCGACGGGCGCCTAGCTCTCCAGTGGCAGCCGTCCGACGCGGTGCTGCTGACGATCGACGACAACTACTCGCGCCAGACGGTCAACACCAACATCGCCGGGTTCGGCATGTGGTTCAACCAGGACCAGCTGCGCAACGTCACGCTCGACGAGAACGGCACGACGGTCGACTTCCGTCAGGCGGGCACGCCGACCGACTTCACCGGCGCGATCGACAGCTCGCTGCTCGAAACCAATCAGGTCGGCGCCAACCTCAAGCTTCAGGCGACGCCCAGCCTGCGCTTCGAGTTCGATGCCAGCTACTCGCTGTCGAAGCTCAACCCCGACGGCCGGATCAGCAGCGACAATGCCGATGTGGGCTATGGCGGCCTGCTCGGCACCACGCTGGGCGTCGCGGTGACGGGCGACAGCAAGAACAGCTTCCCGGTGCTCAACACCTTCGGGCCCAGCGGCAACACCGCGCGCTGGACCGACACGTCGGTCATCGGCAGCCACGTGACCGTCCGCACCGCGCAGCAGAACCGCGACGAGGTGGTGCAGTTCCGCGCCAATGTCGTCTGGGAGCGTGACCAGTTCAGCCTGAAGGCGGGCGGCATGTACCTCGAAGATCAGTACAGCCTCGCCGGTCGCAACACGTTCGTGAACAACTATTGGCAGGCTTATGCCGGCTACGGCACGCCTTCGGGTCAGGGCGGCGGTGTGCTGATCCCGGCCAATCTGCTCGCGAACCGCATCCCTACGGGCAACTGGATCCCCGGTTTCGAAGGCTCGTTGCCGCCGGAGCTGATCGCGATCAACCCGTTCCTCTACCAGAAGTATCTGGAAGGGCTGGGCAATCCGCAGACGCAGAATATTCCGGGCTTCAACAACGGCTGCTGCACGCCGCCGTTCACGGGGACGTTCGACCTCGCGCTCGATCCGGGCCGGCAGAACATCCAGGAAAAGACCTACGCTGCCTATATCCGCGGTGATCTGAAGGGTGATCTGGGTGGGATGGCGTTCCGCCTGAATGCGGGCCTGCGCTATGAAAAGACCGACATTGCCTCGTCGGGCTTCGGTCGCCTGCCGACCTCGATCGTCACCAGCACGACCGATCCGACGCTCCTGACCGTGATTTTCACCCCCGAACAGTCGGTGACGACAAACAGTAGCTACGATTATTTCCTGCCCAGCCTCGATGCCAAGCTCGAACTGACCGACACGCTGCATATCCGCGGCGACGTGTCGCGGACGCTGACGCGGCCGTCGCTCAACGTGCTGACTCCGGTGCTGAACATCGGCGTGGGCCAGCGCCGCGGCGCGCTGACCGCGACGGGCGGCAACCCGGCGCTCCAGCCGTTCCTGTCGTGGAACTACGACGCCGCGGTCGAGTGGTATTACGCTCGCAACTCGTACTTCGCGGTCAACGGCTTCATCAAGGACGTGTCGAACTTCAACGTCGCCGGCGCGCAGCAGCAGACGATCAACGGCGTGATCGACCCGACGACGGGCAACCCGGCGGTGTTCGTCGTGTCGCAGCGCGTCAACGGGCCGAGCGCGACGGTGCGCGGCGTGGAAATCGCGTGGCAGCAGGTGTTCGGCGATTCGGGCTTCGGCTTCAACGCCAACGCGACCTTCGTCGACACCAACAAGCCGTATGACGAGACCGACCTGTCGACCACGGGCTTTGCCGTGACGGGCCTTGCCAATTCGGCGAACTTCGTCGGCTTCTACGACAAGAACGGGTTCCAGATCCGCGCCGCGGTCAACTGGCGCGACAAGTATCTGTCGCAGTTCGGCCAGGCGCAGAACAACTCGGCCTTCGGTGCGGAGCCCACCTTCGTCAACGAGGCGATCCAGGTCGACCTGTCGTCGAGCTGGGACATCACGAAGAACTACAGCGTGTTCGTCGAGGCGCTGAACGTGTTCGACGAGGTGCAGAGCACGCATGGCCGCTTCTCGAACCAGCTGCTCGATGTGTTCGCCTATGGTCGCCGCTTCACCGGGGGTGTCCGCTTCCGCTTCTGATCCCCTACTGGGGCCGGGCATCACGGCTTGCCCGGCCCCATCTTTTTCCAGAGAATGGGTCATGGCCGGACCGATCCGAAACATTGTCATCGTCGGCGGCGGCACCGCCGGATGGCTGACCGCGGGCGTCATCGCCGCGCGGCACAAGGCCCGCATCGAGGCGGGCAGCTTCATCGTTACGCTAGTGGAATCGCCCAACGTGCCGATTATCGGCGTGGGCGAGGGGACGTGGCCGACGCTGCGCTCGACGCTCGCCAGGATGGGCGTGAGCGAGACCGATTTCTTCCGCGAATGCGACGCCGCCTTCAAGCAAGGGGCGAAGTTCCAGCGGTGGACGACCGGCGCGGCGGACGACGCCTATTACCACCCGCTGATGCTGCCAACCAATTTCCAGCATCTCAATCTCGTGCCGCACTGGCTGGCGGGCGAGGGTGACGAGAGCTTCTGCAATGCGGTCTGTCCGCAGGGGCGCATCTGCGACGACGGCCTCGCGCCCAAGACGATTGCGACGCGCGAATGGGACGCGGTCGCGAACTATGCCTATCACCTCGACGCGGGTAAGTTTGCCGATTTCCTGACGCGGCACTGCACGGGCAAGCTGGGCGTGCGACACGTGCTCGCCGACGTGCAGCAGGTGGTTCAGGCCGAGGACGGCGACGTGACCCACCTCGTCACCGAACAGGCGGGCGATATCGCCGGCGATCTGTTCGTCGATTGCACCGGCTTCAAGGCGCTGTTGATCGGCGAGGCGATGGGCGTGCCGTTCCGGCCACTGAAGGACGTGCTGTTCTGCGACACCGCGATGGCGGTGCAGGTGCCGCACGAGACGCCCGATGCGCCAATCGCTTCGCACACAGTCTCGACCGCGCAGTCCGCGGGCTGGATCTGGGATATCGGCCTGCCGACGCGGCGCGGCACCGGCCATGTCTATTCGAGCGCGCATGTCGATGACGAGACCGCGGAGCGCGAGCTTCGCGCCTATCTCGGGCCCGCCGCCCATGGCCTGTCGGTCCGCAAGATCCCCATCCGCGCGGGCCACCGGGAGGTGTTCTGGAAGCGCAACGTCGTCGCGGTCGGGCTGGCGGCGGGGTTCCTCGAGCCGCTCGAGGCGTCCGCCATCGTGCTGATCGAGTTGTCGGCCAAGCTGATCGCGGAGCAGATGCCCGCGCGGCGCGAGGTGATGGACACGATCGCCCGCCGCTTCAACGAGACGACCGCCTATCGCTGGGGCCGGATCGTCGATTTCCTGAAGCTGCATTATGTGCTGACCAAGCGGACCGACACCGACTTCTGGCGCGACAACGTGCGCGCCGAGAGCATTCCCGACCGGCTGGCGCATCTGCTCGAGCTTTGGCGCTGGCAGTCGCCCTGGTTCAACGACGAGTTCGACCGGGTGGACGAGGTGTTCCCCGCGGCGAGCTATCAGTATGTCCTCTACGGTATGGGTTTCCGGACCGAGGTCGAGCCGGTGACGCTGGGCGCCGACGCGCGGCTGGCCGAACGCGCACGGCGCGAGAACCGGGTGCAGACCGAAAAGCTGCGCGCCGGCCTGCCGCGGCATCGCGACCTGATCGACCGGATCAAGGCGCAGGGGCTGAGCGCGATCTGATCCAATAGCGCCGTATCCCGGCCGGCGCCGGGGTGCGGCGCGGCGGGCTTAAGCGAAATCCCGCGCCGTCAGCCGCACCGCACGCCCCGGCGTCAGGCGCACCGTCTTCGCCTTGTCGTCCAGCATCACCCGCCGCTCGCCCGCGACTTCGCTGCGCAGCAAAGCGCTCGCCAGCCGGCCGCCGCGCCAGGTGAGGTCGAGCATTCCGCGCCCCTTCAGCCGGACGCCCGCCACCGACCCTTGAGGCCATGCACTCGGCAGCGCGGGGAGCAGGAACAGCGTGTCACCGCGGTCCTGCACCAGCATCTCGAGCATCCCCGACGCGCCGCCGAAATTGCCGTCGATCTGGAACGGCGGGTGCGCGTCGAACAAGTTGGGGTAGGTCCGCTCCGGCCCGAGCAGGAAGCGCAGGATGCGGTGTGCATGGTCCCCGTCGCGCAGCCGCGCCCACAGGTTGATGCGCCACGCCGTCGCCCAGCCCGTCGCCTCGTCCCCGCGCAGTTCCAGCGTCCGCTTGGCCGCTGCCGCCAGCGCGGGCGTGGTGTCGGGCGCGATCTGGTGGCTGGGATAGAGCGCGTAGAGGTGCGAGTGGTGGCGGTGCTTGGGCTCGGGCACCTCCATGTCCCAATCCTCGGCCCATTCCTGCAACTGCCCCGCCTTGCCCACCTTGTCGGGCAATAGCCGCGCACGTGCCGCCGCCATCGCAACCGTGCTCTCGTCCTCGCGGCCGAGGAGCCGCGCCGCCTCGCCCACATGATCGAACAGGTCGCGCAGGAGCTGATTGTCCATCGCCGGCCCGGCACAGACCGTGCCGCCGAACGGGTGCTGGTTCTCCGGGCTCATCGACGGGTTGGTGACGAGGTGGCCCGATTTCGGATCGCGCTGGAGCGTGTCGAGGAAGAACAGCGCCGCGCCGTGCATGACGGGATAGACGCGCGCCAGATAGGCGCGGTCCTGCCCATATTCCCACCGATACCAGAGGTGCATCGACAGCCACGCGCCGCCGGTCGGCCACAGCCCCCATTGCGGCCCGTCGATCGGCGCCGAGGCGCGCCAGATATCGGTATTGTGGTGACAGACCCAGCCGCGCGCGCCGTACATCTCGCGCGCCGTCCGCGCGCCCGTCACCGACAGCTCCTCGACCATGCGGATGAGCGGTTCGGTCAGCTCGGGCAGGCCCGCGGGCTCGGCGGGCCAGTAATTCATCTCGGTATTGATGTTGACGGTGTATTTGCTCTCCCATGGCGGGGTCGGAAGGTCGTTCCAGATGCCCTGAAGGTTGGCGGGCTGCGTCCCCGGCCGCGAGGAGCCGATCAGCAGATAGCGGGCATAGTCGAAGTAGAGCGCGGCGAGCGCCGGGTCGTCGCCGGTCCGCATCGCCTCGATCCGCTTGTCGGTGGGCAGGTCGGGGGCATCGCCGAGGTCGAGGCGAACGCGGTCGAACAGCCGGCGATGCTCGGTGATCGAGGCGCGCTCGATCGCGGCGAAGGGCTTGGCGGCGGCGCTCGCAATCCGGGCCTTGGTGAGCGCGGTGGGATCGGCCATGAGGTCGTCGAAGCGGCGGAAATTGGTGGCGATCGCAATCAGCAGCGTCACCGCATTCGCGCCCGACAGCATCAGCGCGTCGCCCGCCGCCTCGACCCGGCCGCCTTCGTTCAGCATGTGCAGCCGCGCCTCGAACCGGATGGCGCCGGGCCTGCCGTCATGCGGGTCGCCGGTGCCCGACAGGACGAGCGTGTCGGCGCCCTCGGCGGCGACACGCCATGTCTTGAGCGGGCAGGTGAAGCCGAGCCGCGCGGCGATCGCGCCGGGGCGGTCGGCCTCGATCCGCACCGCGATCACCTGATCGACGGGCGAGGCGATCGCGCGGCGGCGATAGGCGACCCCGCCCGCAGTCCAGCGCGTCTCCGCCACCGCGGTGCCGAGGTCGAGGCTGCGGCGATAGCCGGTGACCTGCGTGTCGGCGCCGGCCATGTCGATCATCAGGCTGCCCGCGGTCTGATAGGGCGGCTGCTTGAGCGGGATCGCCATCACGTCGGCGGAGGCGAGCTTTTCGGCCTCCGCATACTTCCCCGCGAAAATAAGCTCGCGGACCTTTGGCAGCGCGGCTTTCGCGCGCGGATTGACCGGGTCCTGCGCGGTTCCTGCCCAGATCGTGTCCTCGTTGAGCTGCAGCCGCTCGCTCGCCGTCCCGCCGAACACCATCGCGCCCAGCCGGCCGTTGCCCACGGGCAGCGCCTCGGTCCATTTCGTCGCCGGGGCGGTGTACCAGAGCTCGCGGGGGTTCGGTTTCGCCGGCCGCTGCGCCGCCGCCGGCAGCGCGAGCGCGGTCGTGGCGGTCGCGGTCAGCCCGAGCGCGCCGCGCCGGGTAAAGCCTTGAGCGTCCTTCGCCATTCTCGTCCTCTCCCCGGCGCTTGTTGGCGCCCCGGGGGCATGATAGCGATATCAGAACCAAAAAGAAGAGAGGGTGCAGGATGAAGACGTTCCTGGCGCGGGCGGGCGTTGCGGCGGTGCTGCTGGCGAGTGCGGCGACGGCGTGGGCCGATCCCGTCATCCTCACGCCGATGAGCGATCACGCCGTCCTCCAGCGCGGGGCGCCGATCACCGTCATCGGCCGCGCCGACCCGGGCGAGGCGGTCACCGTGCGGTTGGGCGATACCCGCGTGTCCGCGAAGGCGGGCCGCGACGGGCAGTGGCGCGCGGTGCTGCCGGCGATGAAGGCGGGCGGGCCCTACACGCTGACCGCGACGGGCAAGGTGACTACCGCCACCATGGCCGACCTGCTGATCGGCGACGTCTGGCTCTGCTCGGGCCAGTCGAACATGGAGTTCGAGACGCACAAGACGCTGAACGGCGACGGCATCATCGGCGGCTCGGCCGACGACCGCATCCGGCTGTTGTCGATGGAGCACAAGGTCGCGTTCTCGCCCGACACGCCGCTGACCCCGCGCCCCGCCTGGGTTGCGGCGGCGCCCGACAGCGTCAGGGATTTCTCCGCCGCCTGCTACCTGATGGTCAAGCAACTCGCGGCCGACCGCAAGGTGCCGATGGGCGCGATCGATTCGAGCTGGGGCGGGACGCAGATCCGCCCCTGGATCGCCAGCGCCGATGCCGCGCCGCTACCCGGCAATGCCGAGGATGCGGCGCTCCTCTCGCTCTATCAGCGCGATCCGGCGGTGGGGGCGGTGCGTTTCGCCGATGGGTGGGGCAGCTGGTGGCGCGGCCTCTCTGGCGACGCGGCGGGGCAGGAGCCGTGGAACGCCCCCGACCGCCGCCAGTGGAAGCCGGTGCCAAAGGCAAGCTTCTGGGAGGAGTGGGGCGTGCCCGACCTCGCAAGCTTCAACGGCACCGTCTGGTTCCGCAAGACCGTCGACCTGCCCGCGGTGGGCGGCGGCGCGGTGCTCGACCTGGGCGGGATCGACGAGCTCGATACCGTCTGGGTCAACGGTGTGGCGGTGGGATCGAGCTTCGGCTGGGGCAGCCCGCGACGCTATCCGGTTCCGGCGCGGGCGCTGAAGGCGGGGCGGAACGAGATCGTCGTCGCGGTCACCGACACCTATGGCCCCGGCGGCATGAACGGCCCGGCCGCGGCGATGACGCTGACCCCCGCGAGCGGCGCGGCGATCCCGATCGGCGGCGGCTGGCGCTACAGCATCGCGACCGAGCCCGGCGCGGGCAGCCCGCCGCGCACCCCTTGGGAAAGCCATGCTGGCCTCGCCACACTCTACAACGGCATGATCGCGCCGCTCGGCCCGATCGCATTGAAGGGCGTCGCCTGGTACCAGGGCGAGAGCGACGTGGGCAAACCCGGCTACGACAAGCGCATGGCCGCGCTGATGGCCGGGTGGCGGCGTCAGTTCCAGTCGCCCGACCTGCCGTTCCTGATCGTGGGCCTTGCCGATTACGGTTCGCCGCCGCTCGCCCCCACCGACAGCGGCTGGGGCGTCATCCGCAACGAGCAGCGGCTGGCCGCGAAGAACGATGCGCATGCCGCGATCGTCACCGCGATCGATATCGGTGAGCGGACCGACATCCACCCGGCGAACAAGAACACGCTGGCCGAGCGGCTCGTCCGCGCCGCCAACGTGGTAGCGTATGGCGACAAGGGTGCGGCGTCAGGGCCGCTGGTCGCGAGTGCGGCGATGCAGGGGGGCGATGTGGTCGTGCGGTTCACCGGCGTCAGCGGCGCGCTTCATGCTTGGAGCGCGGCGGGGCCGATCGGGTTCGAGTTGTGCGGCGGCGGCACCTGTCGCTTTGCCGAGGGGCGTGTGGAGGGCGACCGTGTGATCCTGCGCGGCGACGGCAAGCCCGTTACCAAAGTCCGCTACGCCTTTGCCGACGCGCCTGTCGTCAACACCTTCGACGAGGCGCCCTTGCCGATCGTGCCATTCGAGATCGATCTGGGAGCGACGCCATGACGAACGACACCACCCGGCGCGAGGCGCTGATGGGCATTGGCGCCGCCGCCGGCCTCGCGCTGCTGCCACAGGCGGCGTGCGCGCAGCCGGCGCGCAAGATCGGCTATGCGATCGTCGGCCTCGGCAATTACGCGACCAACCAGATCATGCCCGCCTTCGCCAACTGCAAGGATGCGAGCATCGCCGCACTGGTCAGCGGCACGCCCGAGAAGCTAGCGAAGTACGGCGCGCAATACGGCGTGCCGGAGAAGAACCGCTACAGCTACGCCACCTTCGACCGCATCGCCGAAAATCCCGAAGTCGACGTAGTGTACGTCATCCTGCCGGTCGCGATGCACCCCGAGTATTCGATCCGCGCCAGCCGGGCGGGCAAACACGTCATGTGCGAGAAGCCGATGGCGCCCACGTCGCGCGAATGCCAGGCGATGATCGCCGCCGCGGCCAGGGCGGGCAGGAAGCTGATGATCGGCTATCGCAGCCGGTTCCAGCCGCACAACGTCGCCGCGATCGGGCTGTGCCGGTCGGGCGCGATCGGCGACCTGAAAATGATCCGCACCGCGCACGGCTTTCCGATTCAGCCGGGCGTCTGGCGGCTCGACCGCAAGATGTCGGGTGGCGGGTCGATGATGGATATCGGCATCTACAGCCTTCAAGCCGCGCGCTATCTTGCGGGTGCCGAGCCCGTCGAGGTGACGGCGGTGGAAAGCACCGATCGTCGCGATCCCCGCTTTGCCAGTGTCGAGGATCGCGTCGACTTCACGCTCCGCTTCCCCTCGGGCCTGCTGGCGAGCTGCATCTCCAGCTATAATTCCAGCCACAACGAATATCGCGCGGTGGGCAGCGAGGGTTGGGTCGAGCTCGAACCCGCCACCGCCTATCGCGGACAGGCGATGCGCGTGCGAAAGGGCGGCGAGACGAGCACGCCCGATATCGACATTAGCGGCCCCGACCAGTTCGCCGGGCAGCTCGACCATTTCGCGCAATGCATACGCGACAACCGCACGCCGATCGTGCCGGGTGAGGAGGGGCTGCGCGATATCCGGATCATCGAGGCGATCTATCGCTCGATGCGCGAGAAGCGTGCGGTATCGCTCGCCTGATCGACAGTAACAGTTGAAACCGTTACTCTCTCCCGGTCGCTGGCCAGGCGGCGCGGGAGAGGGAGGCGGCGTTGGTCGCGAGCGTATTCGACCTGTTCAAGATCGGCGTCGGGCCGTCATCCTCGCACACCATGGGGCCGATGACCGCGGCGTGCGATTTCGTCGAGGCGCTGGGTGATGCGCCGGTCGCGCGGCTGGCGGTCGATCTCTACGGCTCGCTCGCGCTGACGGGGCGGGGCCACGCCACCGACCGCGCGGTGATGCTGGGGTTGTCGGGCTGTCGCCCCGCCACGGTCGATCCCGATGCGATCGACGGCATCGTGGCAAAGGTCGAGGTCGATCGGACGATCATACTGCCCGATGGCCGCGTGGCCGCCTTCGATCCCTCGAGCGACCTAGGCTGGCGGATGTTCGAGCGGCTCGACTTCCATTCCAACGCGATGCGGCTCGCCGCCTATGACGAGGCGGGCGAGGTGCTGTCCGAACGCACCGTCTATTCGATCGGCGGCGGCGCGGTGATCGAGGCGGATGCGGTGCGCGGCAACGCGGCGCCGGCGATGATGGAGGATCCGCCGCATCCCTATTGCTCGGGCGTCGAACTGCTCGTGCGCGCAAAGGCACTGGGTTCGATCGCCGAGGTGCAGCGCGCCAACGAACTCGCGGCGATCGGCGAGGCCGAACTGTCCGAGCGACTGGACCGGATCGCGCAGGCGATGCGCGACTGCATCGACCGGGGCATGCGCACGCCCGGCATCTTGCCCGGCGGGCTGAAGGTGAAACGCCGCGCGGCGGCGGGGTTCGAGCGGCTGATGGCGCGGCGCGAGATGATGCTCGCCGACCCGCTCTCGGTCATCGACTGGGTCAACCTCTGGGCGCTGGCGGTGAACGAGGAGAATGCCGCGGGCGGCCGCGTCGTCACCGCGCCCACCAACGGCGCGGCGGGGATCGTCCCCGCGGTGCTGCGTTACTATGAGCGGATGGTGCCGGGTGCTTCCCCGCGCGGGACGGAGGATTTTCTCCTCACCGCCTCCGCGATCGGCAGCCTGTTCAAGGAGAATGCCTCGATCTCGGGCGCGGAGGTCGGGTGCCAGGGCGAGGTCGGCGTCGCCTGTTCGATGGCCGCGGCAGGGCTGTGCGCGGTGCTCGGCGGCACGCCTGAGCAGGTCGAGAATGCGGCCGAGATCGGCATGGAGCACAATCTCGGCCTCACCTGCGATCCCGTCGGCGGGCTGGTGCAGGTGCCGTGCATCGAGCGCAATGCGGTGGGCGCGATCAAGGCAATCGAGGCGGCGCGGCTCGCGCTGCTCGGCGACGGCACCCACCGCGTCAGCCTGGACGAGGTGATCGAGACCATGCGCAAGACCGGCCTCGACATGGGCGAGAAGTACAAGGAGACCGCGCAGGGCGGGCTCGCGGCCAACGTCGTGGAATGCTGACGCGCGAGCCCTGAACGGGTTCAGGCGAGGGTGAACTCGCCCGACACGCCCTCCGCCTCGGCCGAGGGGGCGATCCAGACGCGGAATTTGCCCGGCTCGACCGTGGGCTTCAGGTCGGTGCCAATGAAGGTCAGGTCGTCGCGCTTCAACGTGAACGCCACGCGCTGTGAGGCGCCGGGGGCGAGGCGGACCTTTCGGAACGCCTTTAGCTGTCGAACCGGCCGCGTGATGCTGGCGGTTACGTCTCGGATATAGAGCTGAACGACTTCCTCGGCCTCGCGCATGCCCGAATTGGTGATCGTCGCGGCGACCTCGATCTGGCCGCCCGCGCTCAAGGTCGCGCCGGCGCCCTCGAGGCCCGAATAGGCGATCTTGCCGTAGGTGAGCCCGTGCCCGAACGGGAAGCGGGCGCGATTGAGCGTCTCGCGGAAATGTGCCTTGTACGGCTCGGGCTTTTCGCCGGGATTGGGGCGGCCGGTCGACTTGTGCGCATAGTAATAGGGCGACTGGCCGCTCTCGACCGGAAAGCTGACGGGCAGGCGGGCGGACGGGCTCTGCACGCCGAACAGGATGTCGGCGGTGGCCGGGCCGCTTTCGGACCCCAGGAACCACGCCGCCAGGATCGCGGGCGCGTCGAGCACCGCGCCGTGAAGCGCAAGGCCGCGGCCGTGGCGCAGGACGACGACGATCGGCTTGCCGGTCTTCGCGACGGCTTCGGCAAGGGCCATCTGCGCGGGCGGCACGACGATATCGGTGCGCGATTGCGCCTCGCCCGACATGTTCTGCGCCTCACCCACCGCGAGCACGACGATATCGGCCGCATTGGCCGCCGCGACCGCCGCGTCGATGCCGCCGGGCAGCGGCTCCGTGATGCCCGAGCCGTCGACCGCGGTGACGAGGCTGGCGTCCGCGACCGCCGCGCGCACGCCGGTGAGCAGGTCGGTCGCCTCCGCATCGGTGCCATAGACGTTCCACGGGCCGATCAGCTCGCGCTGGCCCTGCACGAACGGGCCGATCAGCGCGATCCGCTTGCCGCTGCGGGGCAGAGGAAGGAGGTCGCCGTCGTTCTTCAGAAGGACGATCGACTTCGCCGCCGCCTCGCGCGCCAGCGCCAGATGCGCCTTCGTGCGGATGCGCGTCTTCTCGCGCCGCGGGTCGATGCGGCGGAAGGGATCGTCGAACAGGCCGAGCTTTTCCTTGAGTGTCAGCACCCGGCCGACCGCCTCGTCCAGCCGCGCCATCGGCACATCGCCCTTGGCGATCAGGTCGGGCAGGTGGCGGATGTAGAAGCCCGACTGCATCGACATGTCGACCCCGGCAAGGAAGGCGAGCTTCGCCGCCTCCCGCTCGTCGGCGGCATAGCCGTGGTCGATCAGTTCATAGTCGCCGGTATAGTCGGAGACGACGAGACCGCCCCAGTTCCATTCGCGGCGGAGCAGGTCGGTCAGCAGCCACTTGTTGGCGGTCGCGGGTATGCCGGACAGTTCGTTGAAGCTCGCCATCGTTGTCGCAGCGCCCGCCGCGAACGCCGCCTCGAACGGCGGGAAGTAGATGTCGCGCAGTGTCCGCTCGGACACGTCGACGCTGTTATAGTCGAGCCCCGCTTCCGCCGCGCCGTACGCCGCGAAATGCTTGGCACAGGCGGCCATCGCGTCGTCGGCGGCGAGGCCCCTGTCCCCCTGGAAACCGCGCACGCGCGCGGCGGCCATCAGCCGGCCCAGCAGAACGTCCTCGCCCGCGCCCTCGATACCCCGCCCCCAGCGTTGGTCGCGGGCGATGTCGACCATCGGAGCGAAGTTCCAGTCGATGCCCGCCGCCGACGCCTCGATCGCCGCCGCGCGCGCGGTGCGGTGGGCAAGCTCGGGGTCGAAGCTGCCCGCTTCGGCCAGCGGCATGGGGAAGACGGTGCGAAAGCCGTGGATCACGTCGGCGGCGAAGATCAGCGGCACCTTAAGGCGCGATTCGCGCACCGCCGCGGTCTGCATCCGCTCCGCCATGGCGGCGCCGTTGCCGTTGAACACGCCGCCCAGCCGGCCCTTGCGCGTCTCGTCGAGCTGGGCCTCGAAATTACTGCTGGCACCCGCCGGGTTGAGAGTCGTCGCCGCACCCCCGGCCCAGGCGGCGGCCATCAGCGTCACCTGGCCCGCCTTTTCCTCGACCGTCATCTTCGCGACAAGGTTACGGACGTGCGCGGAAATGCCGCCCTCGGTCGCCTGCAGCATCAGCGCGCGCGCGGGCGAGGCCGCCCATGCCGCCGCCGCGCCCGCACCGATCATCAGGGTGCGGCGGGACAGGGTAAGTGTTTGGCGCAAGGCGCATCTCCTCTCGTTTCGGGTTGCCGCTAACACAGGATAGCGCACCCGCTGAATCAATCTTGCACCGGCTCTTAGAGTCTTGTAACCGGTTTCAGCAAGAGGGGCGGACGAACGGGTCCGCGTCCAAATGCCAATCAAGGGTTCGGGAAGAGGATCGCCGCCACAATGGCCAACGCCACCATCCGCGATGTCGCGCGGGTCGCCGATGTGTCGGTGGCCTCGGCGTCGCGTGCGTTGAACGGCCGCGACAATGTCCGCCCCGAATTGCGTGCCCGTGTCGAGGCCGCTGCCGCGCAGCTCGGCTACGTCCCCCATGCCGGCGCGCGCAGCCTCAGCCTGTCGAGGACCGGCACGATCGGCGTCGTCCTGCCCGACCTGCACGGCGAGTTCTTTTCCGAATTCGTGCGCGGCATGGACCGCGAGGTGTCGTCGCGCGGGCTGCACCTGCTGCTCTCCAACATGCATGCGGATCCGCAGCAGGGGATCGAGGCACTGCGCGCGATGCGCGGCCGTGTCGACGGCCTCGTCGTCATGGCGCCGCAGGTCGATGCCGATGCGCTGGGCAGCCACCTGCCCGCCAGCGTGCCCGCGATCCTCGTCAACTGCGCGCCCAATCAGCAGCAGCGCGCCGAACTGCGCGTCGACAATGCCGCAGGCGCGGCGGCGATGGTCGAGCATCTGGTGGCGGGCGGTCGCCGGGCGATCGTCCATATCGCCGGCCCCGGCGGCAACATCGACGCCGAGGGGCGCCGCCGCGGCTATGTCGAGGCGATGGCGCGCGTCGGGCTCGAACCGCGCGTGGTCGAGGGGACGTTCGAGCAGCCTTCGGGCACCGCCGCGGTACAGGCGCTTCTAAGGCAGGGCGATCGGTGCGACGCGATCTTTGCCGGCAACGACATGATGGCGATCGGCGCGCTG